>NZ_JAYROR010000095.1:0-43208 GCF_041911615.1 Zoogloea sp.
AAGAGTCCTGCGGTAACGCAGGCAGTCTCAGCTAAGACCTGGCTGAGATGGCAGTCAAAGCGCGGAGTGGTAGTTCAGTCGGTTAGAATACCGGCCTGTCACGCCGGGGGTCGCGGGTTCGAGTCCCGTCCACTCCGCCATATTTTCAGGTAAAGCATTCAAAAGCCGTCCAGCGTCTGCTGGACGGCTTTTTTGTTTTGGCGTGTGCCAGTCGCGAAGCGTGGTCGAATCGCGTCGTGCAATCCGACCGCGCGAATTGGCCCTAAAAATCCGTACTTCGCCGATTCTGCCGCGGAGCGTCCGCGCCTGCCACGATCTGGCCGTTTTGTATGCGTACCGGATCACCCACTCGCCACGCCGGTGCGTTGGTCTGCTCGATGACGCGTCGGGTGCCGTCCTCTAGGCGTACCGTGATCTGATAGTGGCTGACGGAGCGATAGCGCCGCTCGGCTTCGTTGCCGGCAAGGCCGCCCAGTACGGCCCCGCCGATGCGGGCGAGCTGCTTGCCGGAGCCTTCGCCCACTTGGTGGCCCAGCACGCCGCCGAGGATCGCGCCGCCCACCGCGCCGATTCCGCTGCCTTCGCCCTTCTGCTGGATCGCCTCGATGTTTTCGATGACGCCACAGTCGCGGCAGATCGGCGGTGGCGCGTCGACGACACGCCGCGAAGCGCGGGACTCGGCGGGAGCGGGGGAGTCGGGTGGGGCGGGGATGGCGTCCGCCGGTGGCGGCGTGCGCTCGGCGACGGCGGGTGGGCTCCGATGGGGGGCGGGCTTCGGGTGCGGTGTCGAGGCTGCGGGTTTGGCCGCCTCGTGGCGGGGGGCGGACGGCTCGACGGCCGGCGGGCTCGGCGCTGTGGCGACGAGGGGCGGGGTAGCGGCAGGGCGTTCCGGCATGGCTGGTGCGGGGACTGCCGGAGCGGCGACGACGGCGGTCTCGGTCTGGGCGGGCTTGCCGAAGTCGGGCAGGACGCCGGTGAGCTTGGCGACGCCGGCGAGGCTGACGGCGGTCACGGATGCGGCTGCAACCCAGAGCATGGGGTGCAGCCCGGTGCGGGGCGCGGGGGTATTCATGGTCATTCTCCTCCAATGCTGAAGAAGCATAACGCGCTGCCGGACTCTGGGCCGACGATGGCAATGGACGCTTACAAAATCACCCCCGCTCCGTCGAGAGCGGGCATGGCGCTACTCGTCGCTCCTCTGGCTGGGGCGGGGCGGCTTCAGGAGGTAGCGCGCGGGGTCCATGGCATCGACCAGTTCGTGCTCCAGTGGGAGCGGGCCACCGTCGACGAGGCTGGCCAGGAGTTCGCCGGCAAGGCTGGCCCAGACGAGGCCGCGGGCGCCAAAGCCGGAGGCGGCGTACAGGCCCGGCTGGCGCGGGATGTCGGCGAGCGCCGTGTCGCGTGGGCAATGCGATACAGCCGGAACTGCGCCGACCATCGGCAGGCGGTCGGGGGACGCCGGGCGGAAGCCCACCCGGCCGTCGAGCGTGGCTGGATCGAAGGGGGTGGCGTAGCCCGGCAGGATGAAATCGAGCTTGGTGAGGTTTTCGCGATGCTCGGATTCACGCAGCGCGATGCTGTCGTCGTCGGCGATGAAGGTGGCGCCCGCGCAGCGCAGGCCGTCCACCTCCGGGCTCACGTAGCCGAGCCGGCAGACGACCACATTGGGTGCGCTGCCCGCTTCGGCGGGCAGGTGGGAAACCTGGCCGCGCGCAGGACGCACCGGCAGTGGCGCTGCTTCCGGTACGGCACGGATCCCGACACCGTTGGCAAGAATGAGGACGGGCGCGCGGGCGATCTCGCGGCCGTCGGCTGCGTGCGCCAGCCACTGCCCGGCGTGTCGCTCGAGTCGTGCCAGGCGGCAGCCGAAACGCGTGGTAATCCGCTCGCCGGCAGCGGCGATGTTTGCGGCGCACAGCGAAGGCGGTTGAATCCAGCCGCCCTCGGGAAACCACCAGCCCCCTTGAGCCAGCGGCCAGTCGGCGAGCCGGCTGGCTTCCTCGCGATCGACGAAGCGGAGCAGATCGTCGGGGTAGTGGCGGGCATCGACAACAGCGCGCATCTTGCCTTCCTGCTTGGCGTCGCGGGCGAGGTGCAGCACGCCGCAGGGGGACCAGCGGACCGGATGACCGGCTTCGGCGAGCTGGGCGAAATGTTGGCGGCCGTACAGGAATCCGGCGCGGGTGATGCGCGCGAGGCGGTTGTCGTCGAGGCTGGGCAAAGGGCGAAAGACGCCGGCCCGATTGCCGGACGCACCGTGTCCGGGGCCGTCGGCCTCGTCGATCAGCGTGATCCGCCAGCCCCGCGCGGCAAGGCGTTCTGCGACGGCAGTGCCGGCAACACCGGCGCCGACGACGATGGCCGTGCGCTCCGACGCGGCGGCGCGGGTGGGGTGGGCTGGTGACGGCTGTTCGCCCTGCTTGTGGCCGGAGAGCATCTCGCGCTTGCCGCCGAAGCCGGGGCGACGTTCGAGTGCGAAGCCGCAGTCGATGAGTCCTCTGCGCACGTTGCCGCTCACCGACCAGGTGGCGAGGGTCGCGTCGGGGGTGGCGAGTCGGGCGAGCTGCGCGAATACCGCAGGCGACCAGAGCGCCGGGTTGCGGGCGGGTGAGAAGCCGTCCAGGTAAAAGGCGTCCGCCTGTGCGTCCAGTTGGGGAAGCGCGTCGAGGGCGTCGCCGAAGATCAGCGTGAGCGTGACGTGTCCGCCATCGAGGTGCAGCCGGTGAAAACCGGGTGTGAGCGCTGGCCACTGGCGCTGCAGGGCAGCCGCCAGCGGCGCGAGTTCGGGCCAGGCGGCATGGAGGTGCGCGAGATCGGTCGCGTGGAACGGGTGTTTCTCGACCGAGATGAAATCGAGCCGAGTGCTGCGCTGTGGATCGTCGCGCCATGCCGCCCAGGTGGCGAGAAAATTGAGGCCGAGTCCGAAGCCGGTCTCGAGAATGGTGAAACGCGCGCGATTCCGCCAGCGCGCAGGCAGATCGTTCCCGCCGAGGAAAACGTGCCGCGCCTGACCGAGGCCGCCATCCGCAGTGTGATAGACGTCGTCGAAAGTCGGGGAATAGGGGGTGTGATCGGCTTTGAGCACAAATTGGGCAGGAACGACAGGCGAATGTTGGGGCGACATGGGGATGATTGGCGGGCCGATCGGGCGCTAATGGTAACGCGATGCTGTGCTGGCTTGGCGGCGCCTGATCGGACGATTGAAACGAGGGCCGCATCGATTGTTCGTATTTACAGGCTGCAGCGGATTTTGATCGTCCTCGATGCCCGGGGGCTTCGTCAAAAGCGCGTCCGCTGTCGGCTGCATATCACTGCCGACGACCCATATTGGCCGCTCGCGCCCCGGGGCGGGACGAATACCTTTCTTGTCGTCATGACGCTGCGCCATTATTTGGGTCGGCGTCGATGAGGCGTTTCTGTAATGGATGACTCAATTCGAGTTCTCCGCGTGACCGTGTTCGTCGCTCCCGTGACGGATTGATCGATGAATCGAAAAAATGTCCGTGTTCTATTCGATTGGGCGTTAAGTACAAGCGGGTAGGGCGTTATGAACCTTTTTGCTGTGGTAGTCTGTTTTATCTTCGACGTGTGCCTGACGTTGTGTCGCTGTCGGTCCTGGCAGCGCATGTCGGTGCGGTCGCAGTTTTTTCATTTAAGTCAAACACCCTGCGCCCGGGCGTCGAGAGGCGGAGGGGGTCTGGATCGCGGATGCAGTCAGAAGAATTGAATTTTTCGCTGGACGACGACACGCACGTGAAGATTCTCGTCGTCGGCGACGTCATGCTCGACCGTTACTGGTTCGGCGACGTCAATCGGATCTCGCCGGAGGCGCCGGTGCCGGTGGTGCGGGTGTCCCGCACCGAGGAACGGCCGGGCGGCGCGGCGAACGTGGCGCGCAATGCCGCGGCGCTGGGGGCGCGGATGAGCCTGCTGTCGGTGGTCGGGCACGACGAGGCGGGCGACAGTCTGCGGCGTCTGATGGCGGAAGGGGGCATCGATGCCTCCCTGCACGAGGACGAGGCCTTCGACACCATCGTCAAGCTGCGGGTGATCAGCCGGCAGCAGCAGTTGCTGCGCATCGATTTCGAAACCGCGCCGTCCCACGAGGTGCTGGCCGCCAAACTGGCCGAATTTGCCGAGCGGGTGAGCGATTGCGACGTGGTGATCCTGTCCGACTACGGCAAGGGCGGCCTCGCCCACATCGGCGAGATGATCCGGCTGGCGCGGGCCGCCGGCAAGCCGGTGCTGGTCGATCCGAAGGGCGACGACTTCAGCAAGTATGCCGGCGCCACGGTGATCACCCCGAACCGCGCCGAATTGCGCCAGGTGGTGGGCGGCTGGTCGTCGGAGGAGGCGCTGATCGCCAAGTCGCGGCAGCTGCGCGAGTCGCTGGGCATCGAGGCCTTGCTGGTGACGCGCAGCGAGGAGGGCATGACGCTGTTCACCGCCGACGACATCGTGACCCACAAGGCCCAGGTGCGCGAGGTGTTCGACGTGTCCGGCGCGGGCGACACGGTGATCGCGACGCTCGCCGTGATGCGTGCCCGGGGCATCGACTGGGTCGAGGCCAGCCGGATCGCCAACGTGGCGGCCGGCATCGTGGTCGGCAAGCTCGGAACGGCCGTCGTCACTCGGGAAGAACTCGTGGCGGCACTGTAATGATTGCATCGCTGCACGACGAGGCGGTGGCGCGAACGGATGCCGCCGACGACGCGAACATCCCCCTGTGCGTCGACCTCGACGGCACGCTGCTCGATTCCGACCTGCTGGTCGAGGCGGGGCTGGCCTTTGTCCGCACCAATCCGCTGCGGGCGCTGGCGCCGGTGGGCTGGCTGGCTTCCGGTGGAAAGGTCGGGCTGAAGGCGCGCATCGCCGCCGAGGTGGATCTGGACGTGAGCTGTCTGCCGTACAACCAGGCGGTGCTTGCTCTGATCGAGGCGGAGAAGGCCAAGGGGCGGCAGATCGTCCTCGCCACCGCCAGTCACGTGAGCTACGCCCGGCGGATCGCCGAGCACCTGCAGGTATTCGACCGGGTGCTGGGCACCGAGGACGTCAATCTGTCGTCGCGCCGCAAGGCCGAGCGCCTGATCGCCGACTACGGCGACAAGGGCTTCGACTACATGGGCAACGCCGCGGTCGATCTGCCGGTCTGGAAGCACGCCCGGCGCGCCTACGTGGTCAATGCGCCGAAGGCGGTCGCGCGCCTTGCCGAGGGGCAGGGCAACGTGGCCGAGGTGATCGATACCCGTGGCCGCCCGCTCGTCACCTGGGCCAAGGCGCTGCGCTTCCACCAGTGGATGAAGAACCTGCTGGTCTTTGCGCCGTTGCTGGCGGCCCATCAGGTGGGCGATCTCGATCTGGTGCTGCGGGGCATCGTCACCTTCCTGGTGTTTGGCCTGTGTGCGTCGAGCGTCTACGTGCTCAACGACCTGCTCGATCTGCCCGACGACCGCCGTCATCCCTCCAAGCGCAACCGCCCCTTCGCGGCCGGGCGGCTGTCGGTGTTCTCCGGGCTGGCGGCGGCGCCGCTGTTGCTGGTCGCGGCGTTCGGTGGGGCGGCGTGCTTGCTGCCATGGAAATTCACCGCCACGCTGGCGGGCTATTACGTGCTGACGCTGGCCTATTCGCTGGTGCTCAAGCGCATCATGGTGGTGGATGTGATCGCGCTGGGGATGCTGTACACCATCCGCATCGTCGGGGGCGCCTTCGCTTTCGGGCTGGCGCTCACGTTCTGGATTCTGGCCTTCTCGATGTTCATCTTCCTGAGCCTCGCGCTGGTCAAGCGCTACGCCGAGCTGGTCGAGGCGCGGCGCAAGGGCCGGGAGACCAAGGCCCCAGGTCGCGGCTACTACCCGTCCGACCTCGAGATGCTGTCGTCCCTCGGCGCGGCCGCCGGCTACCTGGCGGTGATGGTGCTGGCGCTCTACATCCAGGACGCGCGCACGATCGCCCTGTACCGCCACCCCGAGTTCATCTGGTTGAGCTGCCCGCTGCTGCTGTTCTGGGTGTCGCGCACCTGGATGCTCACCCATCGCGGCGAGATGCACGACGACCCGGTCGTCTTCGCGATCAAGGATCGGGTGAGCCTGGTGGTGGGGGTGCTGTTCGGCGTGATCTTCTGGGTGGCCCGATGACCGTCGGGGCCCTGAGCTCCTGGGGGCGTTATCCGCGTTTTGCGCAGACCGGCCACGGCGTGGCCTGGCGGGCTGACCTGCCGGGCGAGCTGGCGCGGCTGGCGGCCGGGCACGGTGCGCTGCTGCCCTTCGGCAATGGCCGCAGCTATGGCGACAGCTGCCTCGCGGTGTCCGACCAGGTGCTGCACCTGCGCCCCCTCGACCGTGTGATCGCCGCCGACTGGCAGACGGGCGTGATCCGCGCCGAAGCCGGCATGACGCTCGACGAGGTGTTGCGTCTGGCGATTCCGCGCGGCTGGTTCCTGCCCGTCACGCCGGGCACCAAGTTCGCCACGCTGGGCGGCGCGATCGCCAACGACGTGCACGGCAAGAACCACCACGTGCGCGGCACCTTCGGCTGCCATGTGCGCCGCTTCGGGCTGGTGCGCTCCGATCGGGGCCGGCTCGAACTCGCTCCGGGCGACGCCGACGGGCTGTTTGCCGCGACGGTGGGCGGCCTGGGGCTCACCGGCGTCATCGACTGGGCCGAGCTGCAGCTCATGCCCATCAAGAGCAGCCTGGTCGATGTGGTGAACATCCGCTTCGACTCGCTGGACGAGTTCTTCGCCCTGTCGCGGGAACTCGACGGCCAGCACGAATACGCCGTGGCCTGGATCGACTGCGCGGCGCGCGGTGCATCGGCGGGGCGCGGCATCTACATGGTGGGCGACCACGCGCCGGACGGCGGCCTCGTCTACGACGACAAGCCCAAGCTCAGCGTACCGCTGGTGCCGCCGATCTCGGCGATCAACGGAGTGTCGCTGCGCCTCTTCAATCATGTCTACTACAACGCCGCCCGGCCGGGCCGGCATCCGGGGCGGGTGGGCTACGAGCCGTACTTCTATCCCCTCGACCGCATCCTGCACTGGAACCGCATCTACGGGCCGAAGGGCTTCCAGCAATACCAGTGCGTGATCCCCGAGTCCGCCGGTGGCGTCGCCATCGGCGCCATGCTCGACGCCATCGCGGCGGCCCGCAGCGGTTCCTTCCTGGCGGTGCTCAAGCGCTTCGGCGAGGTCGCCTCGCCGGGGCTGCTCTCCTTCCCGGCGCCCGGCGCCACGCTGGCGCTGGATTTCCCCGAGCAGGGCGAGCGTACCGCGCGCCTCTTCGCCACCCTCGACGCCATCGTGCGCGAGGCCGGCGGGCGCATCTACCCTGCCAAGGACGCCCACCTGGGCGGCGAGTTCTTCCGCGCCAGCTATCCGCGCTGGGCCGAGCTCGACGCCCTGCGCGATCCGGCACTCCTCTCCCGATTCTGGCAACGCGTCACCCAAGCATGAAAAACATCCTGATCGTCGGCGCCACGTCCGCCATTGCCGCAGCCTGTGCCCGCCACTGGTGCGCGGGCGGCGCGCGTTTCTTCCTGGTCGGCCGCAGTCCCGACAAGCTCCGCCAGGTGGCGGACGATCTCGCTGGTCGCGGCGCCGAGGTGCACGCCTTCGAACTCGACATGAACCGGCTCGAACATCACGCCCGCCTGGTTCAGGACGCCTTCGCGTGGCTGGGCCGGGTCGACATCGCCCTGATCGCCCACGGTACCTTGCCCGACCAGAAAGCCTGCGAGCAGGACGCCGAACTGGCGATCCGCGAATTCACCAGCAACGGCCTGTCGGTCATCAGCCTGCTCACCCATCTGGCTAACCCGATGGAAGCCCAGGGCTGCGGCAGCATCGGCGTGATCTCGTCCGTCGCGGGCGACCGTGGCCGGCCGTCCAACTACCTGTACGGCTCCGCCAAGAGCGCGGTGACGGCCTTCTGCGGCGGCCTGCGGGCG
Organism: Zoogloea sp.; assembly: GCF_041911615.1. GTDB lineage: Bacteria > Pseudomonadota > Gammaproteobacteria > Burkholderiales > Rhodocyclaceae > Zoogloea. The sequence continues at coordinate 7,948 of NZ_JAYROR010000095.1, forward strand.
CGGCTGTTCAAGGCGGGCGTCAATCTCACCACCATCAAGCCGGGCTTCGTCGATACCCCGATGACCAAGGGCCTGCCGCTGCCGGCGCCGCTGGTGGCGACGCCCGAGCAGGTGGCCGCCGACATCGCCAAGGCCCTCGACGCCGGCAAGGGCACGCTCTACACCCGCTGGTTCTGGCGCTACATCATGCTCATCATTATCCACATCCCGGATCGCATCTTCCGCAAGATGAGCCTGTGACGCGCGCCGGCCCGCCTTCCCGAATTCCGAAACGCAGCATTCCGAGCCGCAAGCCATGAACAAGAACTCGAAGATCGTCCTGCCCGGCGGGGCTGGCCTGGTGGGCCAGAACCTCGTTGCGCAGCTCAAGCGCCAGGGCTATACCAATCTGGTGGTGCTCGACAAGCACGTCACCAACCTGGGCATCCTGCGCAAGATGCACCCCGACATCGTCGCCGAGCTGGTCGATCTGGCCGACCGCGGCGACTGGGAGAAGCACCTCGCCGGCGCCGAAGTGGTGGTGATGCTCCAGGCCCAGATCGGCGGCACCGACTACAGCGAGTTCGAGCGCAACAACATCACCTCGACCAAGAACGTCATCGAGGCGATGCGCGCCCATAACGTGCCGTACTACGTGCAGATCAGCTCGTCGGTGGTCGAATCGGTGGCGGACGACTGGTACACCAACACCAAGAAGGCCCAGGAAGAGATCGCGCTTGCCAGCGGCTTCCCGCTGGTGGTGCTGCGCCCGACGCTGATGTTCGGCTGGTTCGACCGCAAGCACCTGGGCTGGCTGTCGCGCTTCATGCAGAAGGTGCCGGTGTTCCCCATCCCCGGCCATGGCCGCTATCTGCGCCAGCCGCTCTACGTGGGCGATTTCTGCCGCGTCATCATCAGCAGCATCGAGCACCGCACCCAGGGCGTCTACAACATCTCGGGGCTCGAGGAAGTCGATTACATCGACATCATCCGAGAGATCAAGAAGGCCACCAAGGCCGGCTGCTGGATCGTCAAGATTCCCTACGGCCTCTTCCACGCGCTGCTCGCCACCTGGGCACTGTTCGACAAGAAGCCGCCCTTCACCACCCAGCAGCTCGCCGCGCTGGTGGCCCGGGATGTGTTCGAGGTGATCGACTGGCCGGGCATCTTCCAGGTCAAGGCTACGCCGTTTGCCAAGGCCATCGACGAAACCTACAACGACCCCGAATACGGCTCGGTCGTGCTGGAGTTCTGAGCCATGGCCAAACAACGCATCGCCGTGCTCGGCGCCGGCCCGATGGGGCTGGCGGTGGCCTACCAGCTGGCCCGCGACGGCCATCAGCCGATCGTCTTTGAAGCCGACGACCGGGTCGGCGGGATGACCGCCACCTTCGATTTCGGCGGCCTCGACATCGAGCGCTACTACCACTTCCACTGCACCTCCGACACCGCCTTCTTCCAGGTGCTCGACGAGCTGAAGCTCGCCGACAAGATGCGCTGGGTGTCCACCAAGATGGGCTACTACTACCGGGACAAGGTGGTGCCCTGGGGCAACCCGGTGGCGCTGCTCAAGTTCCCGGGGCTCAGCCTGGTGGCCAAGTTCCGCTACGCGCTGCACGCCTTCCTGTCGGTCAAGCGCGACGACTGGAAGCCGCTGGACAACCTGGAAGCCTCCGCGTGGATCCGCCGCTGGGTGGGCGCCGAGGCCTACGAGGTGCTGTGGCGCCGGCTGTTCGACTACAAGTTCTACGACCACGTGGGCAATCTGTCTGCCGCGTGGATCTGGAGCCGCATCCGCCGCATCGGCCGCTCCCGCTACAACCTCTTCAAAGAGAAGCTGGGCTACCTGGAGGGCGGCTCCAACACCTTCCTGTCGGCCATGAAGGCCGACATCGAGGCCCGCGGCGGCGAGTTCCGCTTCAAGCAGGCCGTCACCCGCGTGCGCATGGAAGGCGGCGCGGTGAAGGGCGTCGAGACGGCCCAGGGCTTCGAGGCCTTCGACCGCGTGGTGAGCACCATCCCGCTGCCCTACGTGCCCGGCGTGATGCCCGACCTGCCGGCCGACGTGCTGGCCAAGTACAAGGCCCAGAAGAACATCGCCGTGGTGTGCGTGATCTGCAAGCTCAAGAAGCCGCTCACCGACAACTTCTGGCTCAACGTGAATGATCCCGCGATGGACATCCCCGGGTTGGTGGAATACACCAACCTGCGCCCGCTGGATCACCACATCGTGTATGTGCCCTATTACGTGCCGGGCGAGCATCCCAAGTTCCAGGAGCCCGACGAGGCTTTCCTGGCCAAGGTGAAGCGCTACCTGCAGGAGATCAACCCGGGGCTCAAGAACGACGATTTCATCGACATCCGCGCCAGCCGCTACCGCTACGCCCAGCCCATCTGCCAGCCGTCCTTCCTCGACAGCCTGCCGCCGGTGGCGCTGCCAGTGAAGGGCCTGTGGGTGGCCGATACCTCCTACTACTACCCCGAAGACCGGGGTATCTCCGAGAGCATCGGCTTCGGCCGTAATCTGGCGAAGCAGGCGGCGGCGTGATCCGTCACTTCGCGTCGCGCCAGTTTCTGGTCTTCCTGCTGACCGGCGGCTTTGCCGCCGCGGTCAACTTCGGCAGCCGCATCGTCTACAACCAGTGGACGGATTTCTCCGTGGCGGTGGTGCTGGCCTACCTCACCGGCATGGTCACTGCCTTTGTGCTGGCCAAGCTCTTCGTGTTCAAGGAGAGCACCCAGTCCGTCCATCACTCGGCCCTGTGGTTCTGCCTGGTCAATGGGGTGGCGGTGGTGCAGACCTGGCTCATCAGCATGGGCCTCGCCTACTACCTGCTGCCTTGGCTGGGCGTCACCCGCTTCGTGCCCGAGATTGCCCACGCTGCCGGGGTGATTTTTCCGGTGTTCACCAGCTACATCGGCCACAAGCGCTTCTCCTTCCGCTAGGTGCTATGAAGATCCGACGCGCCGTCGGTGGCTGGAGCATCGTCGCCGGGCTTTATTTCGTGGCGCTGCTGTGGGCCGATTCCAAAACCGGCGTACTGCGCCGGCTGCCGGAGCTGGTGCCGATGCTGCCGGTGGTGGTGTCCGCCACCCTGGCCTCCATCGCCCTGCGCTTCGCCCGCTGGCACTGGCTGCTGCGCCGTGCCGGGTATCGCGTGCCGGCGGGGCGGAGCCTGCTTGCCTACGTGGCCGGCTTCGCCTTCACCGCCACGCCAGGCAAGGTGGGCGAGCTGCTACGGGTGCGCTACCTCGTCACGGCCGGTGTGCCGGCGTCGCGGGTGGTAGGCGCCTTCGTCTATGAGCGCCTGTTCGATCTGGCCGCCGTCCTGCTCATCGCCTTGCCGGCGGCGGCGGAGTTCCACGTCTTCGGCGTGGCGGCGAGTTTCGTCGCGCTGGTGTTCGCCGCCGTGGGCGTGATGGCGGCACGGCCACGTCTTGGCCAGCGTCTCGTGGTGACGTTCCGTCGGGCCGGCATGTTGCGCCTGGCCCGGGCGGCCCGCGCCGTCACGGCCGGGCTGGCGCACATCCGCCTGTGGGCGACGCTGCCGGACATGCTGATCTCGCTCGTCGCCGGGCTCGGCGCCTGGCTGGTCACGTCCTGGTCCTTCGTCTATCTGCTGGCGTCCCTGGGCATCGTGCTCACCGGTTTCAAGGCGCTGGCGTTGTTCCCGGTGGCGATGCTGGCGGGCGCGGCGTCGATGCTGCCCGGCGGCCTGGGATCGACCGAGGCTACCCTGGTCGCATTGCTGGCCGCGGCCGGGGCGGCCCTCGCGCCGGCCAGTCTGGCGGCCGTCGGCATCCGTCTTGCAACCCTGTGGCTCGCCACCGTGCTCGGGATGGCCGCCTTCGCTTACCTCGAAACCCAACCGCAGCCCTCGAGACGCTGATAGGCGTGGTGTGCGAATGAATTCGCACCCACAGGGGAGGGGTGGGAGGCATTTGGTAGAATCGCGGCTTTCGCATTCACCCGGATTCACCTCATGGCCTCTACCGTCCGCACCCGTTTCGCCCCCAGCCCCACCGGCTACCTGCACATCGGGGGGGCGCGCACGGCGCTGTTCTCGTGGGCCTACGCCCGGCGCCATGGCGGCACCTTCGTGCTGCGCATCGAGGACACCGATGTGGCCCGCTCCACGCCCGAGGCCGTCCAGGCCATCCTCGACGGCATGAGCTGGCTCGACCTGAACTGGGACGAGGGCCCGTTCTACCAGATGCAGCGGATGGACCGCTACAAGGAAGTCATCCAGCAGATGCTCGCCGCCGGCACCGCCTACCCGTGCTACATGCCGCCCGAAGAACTCGACGCCCTGCGCGAAGCCCAGCGCGCCCGCGGCGAGAAGCCGCGCTACGACGGCCGCTGGCGCCCCGAGCCGGGCAAGGTGCTGCCCGAACCGCCGGCCGGCGTGCAGCCCGTCATCCGCTTCAAGAACCCGCTTGAGGGCATCGTGGCCTGGGACGATCTGGTCAAGGGCCGCATCGAGATCGCCAACGCCGAGATGGACGACCTCATCATCGCCCGCGCCGACGGCACGCCCACCTACAACTTCTGCGTGGTGGTGGACGACTGGGACATGGGCATCACCCAGGTCATCCGTGGCGACGACCACGTGAACAACACGCCGCGTCAGATCAACATCCTCAAGGCGCTGGGCGCGGTGGTGCCGCAGTACGCCCACCTGTCGATGATCCTCGGCGACGACGGCCAGAAGCTCTCCAAGCGCCACGGCGCGGTGAGCGTCACCCAGTACGACGACGACGGCTACCTGCCCGAGGCCGTCATCAACTACCTGGCCCGCCTGGGCTGGAGCCACGGCGACGACGAGATCTTCTCCCGCGAGCAACTGGTGGAGTGGTTCGACCTCGACCACATCACCCCGTCTGCGGCGCAGTTCAACACCGAGAAGCTCAACTGGCTCAACGCCCATTACATCAAGCAGGCCGACAACGCCCGCCTGGCCGCCGACGTGTCCCGTCGCCTGGCGCGTCGCGGCGTCGATCCCGAGCGCGGCCCGTCCCTCGAAGCGCTCATCGCGCTTTACAAGGACCGCGTCGCAACGCTCAACGAGCTGGCCGATGCTGTCGAATCTTTTTACATTGATTTGCATGCCTCGCCCGAGCTGCTGGCCCAGCATCTCACCGATGCCGCCCGATCGGCACTGCAGACCTTGCGCGGCAAGCTCGCCGATTGCGCCTGGGAAAAGGCCGCCCTGTCCGCCGCGATCAAGGAAACCTGTAATGCTTTCGGCATGAAAATGCCGCAGGTGGCGATCCCGTTGCGCGTCGTCCTGCTGGGGCAGCCGCAGTCGCCGTCCATCGACGCGGTGCTCGAAACCATGGGGCGCGACCTGGTTCTCGCGCGTCTTGACCGGGCGCTCTGACCACGTCCGGCGCGGCCTGGCGCCTTGCGCCAATCTTGCGGGAGCCTTGCAGTGGCAAGGCCTCCCGGCCGCGCGGACCCCGTGCCTTTACGCCACGCAGCACAACGGTGCGCCGCCAGTTTTTGATAAATTTGCCATTTGAATATTTTCGGGCCGACTGGAACTTCGGCCCAAAATGAGCAGTCAACAGCCCGCGCGGCCGCGCCCATGCTGGGATGTCGGGTTTTTTTACAGTGTTTTAAAATCGGCTGGCCGTTGAGCCCTAGCCTCCTGATTTTTAGCAATTTTATTTTTCTGGCCTGCTTTTTGCTCTCAGTCATTCCGTGAATGTCCGGTTGTCAAAGGAGCCCGTCTCATGCTCCCTGTTGCTTTCAACCGGGCGTCGAACGACTTTGTAGTGCAGTCCCGCTTCCAAAATTTCAGGAGTCCAATATGGCTAAGTTTTCCAAGCTCAGTGCGATGATTCTGGTGGCTCTCGCCGCCGGTTCCACCGGTGCCAACGCCGCCGTCTACTCGATCAGCGGTGCTACCGTCACCGGTCTGAACACCCAGTACGCCGAAAACACCCCGGGCGTGCTGACCGTCGATGCGTCCGCCTCCCTGGCGAGCATTCTGGCCGGCAGCGCCGCCGCTCCCGGTGGCAACGTCGAACTGAACAAGTATGCCGGCACCCCGGTCACCACCCTGACCGGCACCCTGAACGGCAATGCCGTCACGCTGAGCAGCCTGACCCTGGCCGACTGGACCGCCAACTCCAACGCCCTGGCCGACGCCTACATCAGCTCCGCCTGGACCGCCGCCTACGGCACTTCCATCGGCGCGCTGCTGCCCACCGCTCGCACCCTGTTCTTCTCGACCAACGCCTACCAGCGCGTGAGCGACCCCAACATCTCCTACGTGCTGCTCGACAACTCCGACCTCAAGGTCGGCCTGGCTGGCTTCCTGGACGCCTCCACCTTCCTGGGCTCCCTGGTTGCCGGTTATCCGGGTGCCCCGGCGGTGCCGAAGGACGCGCAAGCCAGTGAAGTCGTGAAGGTCACCTACAACGGCGTCACCACCTACATGTACGGCTTCAACGCCACCGCGTCCAACGTTGCTTCCGCCGATGGTTCGTTCTCCGGCAACTACGAAGTCAGCCGCAACGTGCCGGAACCCGGCGTGCTGTCCCTGCTGGGTCTCGGCCTGGCTGGCGCCTATCTGCGTCGTCGTAACGCCTGATCGTTCAGGGCTGCGGCGACATATTGCCGCAGTGCAGTGCACAAAAAAGGCCGCTTCCTTGCGGCCTTTTTTTATGCACTTTGGGTGTAAGGAGATGTCACGTTCTCGGAAGTTCCTGCCTTTTTAAGAATTTATTAAGGCTTTTGGGATATTTTTTCGTCGTGATTTCGGTCACAAAAGCCGCAGGTTGCTGGTTACGCGACTGCAATATTTTGTAAAATGAAAGCTGGGCGAAAGCTCCGGATTTTCATGGACAATACAGCCCGCCGTTCGTGCCGTTTTCGGGTGCCGGGGGCGATGGTCCGTCATTGAATGCTTGTACAGCCGTTCCGGTTTTCGGCGGTTGGGGGTGAAAAATGTTTTCGCTAGCGCTGTTCCTGCTGGGTCTGGTCGTGTCCGGGGTGGCAATCCACTACGGCATCCTTGCTTCCCACCGCTTCGGCATCGTGGACAAGCCGGGTGGTCACAAGGCGCACGATACTGTCACGCCCTTTGTCGGCGGCGTGGGGGTGCTCGTCGCCATTCTCAGCGCGGTGGCGGTCATCAGCCAGTTCTACCCGGTCTTCGGCGAGCGGCTGCACGCCTTCGTGTTCGGTGTGGTGGTGATGTTCGTGACCGGATTCGCCGACGACATCCTGCATCTCAACTACAAGATCCGCTTCGTCGTGCAGGCGGGGGTGGCGCTGCTCATGGCCCTGTGGGGCGGTGTGGTGCTCGCCGATCTGGGCGATCTCGGTCTCGACGGCCATCTCGTCGCGCTCGGCTACATCGGCGTGCCGCTCACCATGCTGGCGACCATCGGTTCAATCAACGCCCTCAACATGATCGATGGCATCGACGGCCTGTCCGGTTCCTTGTCCATCGTCAGCCTGCTGCTGATCGCTTCCGCCGTGTATATGTCGGGCGAGCTGGCCTACTTCTCGCTCGTGGTCATCATCGCCGGCGGCGTGGCCGGCTTCCTGTACTTCAATCTGCGCTATCTCGGGCGTCGCCGCGCGCGCTGCTTCCTGGGCGACAACGGCAGCATGCAGCTGGGCTTCGTCTTTGCCTGGCTGCTCACCGATCTTTCCCAGGCCAACGATACCGCCCGCGCGATCACCCCGATCACCACCCTGTGGCTGTTTGCCGTGCCGTTGATCGACACCCTGTGCGTGATGCTGCGTCGCATGTGGATGGGGCGTTCTCCCTTCCACGCCGACCGCAATCACCTTCACCATCTCTTCCTGCGCGCCGGTTTCCGGGTGCAGGACGCGGTGATGGTGCTGGCTTTCGTCCAGCTGTGCTTCGGCGCGGTGGGCCTCGGCGGCATGTACGCCGGCGTCGATGAATGGGCCATGCTGCTGGCCTTCATCGGGGTGTTTGCCGTCTGCTTCTTCATCGTGCTGCGCCCGTGGCGCCTGGTGCCGCTGCTGCGGCGCATCCATCGTCTGCTCGGGCTCACCTCGGTGCATGCGGTGGGCGTGCATGTGGCCGGCCTCAAGGAAGATCGTATCGCGGCCTTCTCCGACATCCTCAATCGCGCCATCGGGCCACATGCCGATTTCCGCTTCCGGGTCTTCCGCTCCGAGTCCGAAGGGCGGCCGTTCTGCTACGGCATCATCCAGCTGGTTGGCGACGATCAGGAACTCACCCAGGCCTTGATCAGTCGGATCATCGCCACGCTGCGGCGCGAAGTCCGCGGCGAAGCTGGCGTGAAGATCCGTCAGTTCGTCGAACGCAACGCCAATCACGACCGCCGCCTGGCCCGGAAAGACCGCCGTGGCGACCGCCGCATGGCCGACCGCCGCTCGACCGGCAAGCCCACCCAGATCTACCGTCTCGAAAGCGCCGCCGGCGAATCCACGGCGCTCGCCAAACACGGCTGACAGCAGGAGCCCCTTTTGTACGAACGTATCCTCGTGGTCTGCACGGGCAACATTTGCCGCAGCCCGATCGCCGAAATCGTCCTGCGCGATGCGCTCACCCGGGCCGGCAAGCAGCCCGACGTGCGTTCGGCCGGGGTCGGTGCGCTGGTCGATCATCCCGCCGAAGACATGGCGATCGAATTGATGCAAAACCGGGGGCTCGATCTTTCTTCGCATCGTGCCAAGCAGGCCAATGTTTCCCTTTGCCGCTGGGCCGAGCTGGTGCTGGTCATGGAGCCGCACCACCGCGAGGCGCTGGGCGACATCGACCCCGCCGTGCGCGGCAAGACCTTTCTCCTCGGGCACTGGCAGAAGCAGGATGTGCCCGACCCCTACAAGCGCTCCAAAGCAGTATGGGACGACGCGCTGCAGCGCATCGACGACGGCGTCGCGGCGTGGGTCCAGCGCCTCTAAATTCGGGTTCCATGGCGAGTTTGTGTGGCAGATCACGGGCTTTACAGCAGTTCGTGTCCTACTCCCTTGGTTGTAATGCATTGTCAATTATCATTCTGGGCATCGTCCTCTTTCCAGAAGCAGGGTATTCATGAAGCAGGTTATTGAAGGGCGCGCTCGGGCGCCCCATACGTTGGTCATGTGTCATCCGGGTAGCAGGCGGGTCGCGCCGTTCCGTGGTTTGCTGCTTGCCGCGCTGTGCGCCTCCCTCGGTGCCTGCGCGGTCGTGCCCGGCGACAAGGCCTATTCCCTGCGCGACCAGCAGTCCTCCGTCAAGCTGCCGGTCAAGACGGCCGACGCCGCCGAACCGGTGCCCGACAACGTCGCGATCAAGCCGATCACCGCCGAACTGATCATCGAGCAGCTCAAGGCCGCCGCGCCGGCGCGCCCCAAGGCCACCTCCGACAACCTCACCACCGCGTCGAGCCGCGCCACTGCGCAGCAAACCGCCCCCGACTACAAGATCGGCCCGGGCGACATCCTCAGCATCATCGTCTGGGATCACCCCGAACTCACCACGCCGGCCGGCCAGTACCGTTCCGCCGACCAGGCGGGCACCGTCGTCAATGAAGACGGCACCATCTACTACCCCTACGTGGGTACGCTGCAGGTTTCGGGCAAGACCACGCGTCAGGTCCGCGACATGATCGCCGGCAAGCTCTCCAAGTACATCGAGAAGGTTCAGCTCGACGTGCGTATGGCCGCCTTCCGCAGCAAGCGCGTGTATGTGGTGGGCGAAGTGAACAAGCCGGGCCTGCAGGAAGTCACCGACATCCCGATGACCGTGCTCGAAGCGGTGAACCGCGCCGGCGGTTTCGGCCCCGAAGCCGACCACAGCCGCGTGCTGCTCACCCGCAAGGGCGTGACCTATCGGGTGGACATCCAGGCCATGTACGAAGCCGGCGCCACCGAACAAAACACCCTGCTCGAACCCGGCGACATCCTCAACGTGCAGGATCGCAGCTTCAATAAGGTGTTCGTGCTGGGGGCTGTGCAGAAGCCCGGTTCGCTGGTCATGAGCAAGAAGCGCTCGACCTTGGCCGAAGCTCTGGCGGACGCTGGCTACATTGCCCAGGATCAGGCCAACCCCAAGTGGATCTACGTCATGCGCGGCGATTCGGATGTGCCCGAGCTGTTCCACCTGGACGGCAGCTCCCCCGATTCGATGCTCCTTGCCGATCGTTTCACGCTTAAGCCGCGCGACATCGTCTATGTCGATGCGGCCGACGTGGTGCGCTGGAACCGCGTGATTTCCAACATCCTGCCGACGGCGACAACCCTGTACCAAACCAGCTTGACCCGCTACCCGCTGTTTGGTGGGCGTCAGTAAGCGCATGACCGCCGCCCGCCCGCAAACCCAGACCACCCGCCCACCCCTCGCAAGGGTAGGGCAGGGGACGGGTTTGCCGCCGGCCGCGCAAACAACCTCGCGTCCTGGTCTCGGTTTCTGTAGGTGCGAACTTGTTCGCGCGCAGATGCCCACCGAACTACGCCAATTCAGCCGCATAACCACCCCAGCCGGCCGCTACGCCCCCCCTCCTGTAGGTACGGCTTCAGCCGCATGCGGACGGCAAACAGGGGCCCAACCCGTGTATCGCCGCCCCCAGGCCGACTGAAGTCGCCCCCACATAGCCGCCAAACACCCCAGCCCCAACGGCTGACCAGAACCCAAACCTTCGGCCCATAACCAGACAAGCCCAATCCACACGCCCATGGAAACCGAAAACCTCAAACCCGCTCCGGCCATCCCCAACCAGCAGATAAGGTCCGCAAACGAAGAAGGTGAAGGCCTGGCTGTTGGCGAAATCGTCGCCGTGGTCATGGAGCACCGCTGGCTGATCGCAGCCATCACCGCTTTTTCCATCCTGCTGGGTGTCGCCTACATCTTCATCGCCAAGCCCGTTTATAAGGCCGATGGCTTGCTGCAGGTCGAAGAAAAGGGCGGCGGCGGCATGTCGGCTGCCCTCAAGGATCTCCAGCCGTTGCTTGGCGACAGCACCACGGTTTCGGCTGAGCAGGAGATCCTTACCTCCCGCATGGTCCTGGGCCGGGTCATCAACCGCCTCAAGCTCGACATCGAAGTCCAGCCCAAGACCTTCCCGATCATCGGTTCCGCGCTTGCCCGCCGCTACAAGGGCGAAGAACCCAGTAGCCCGCTGCTGGGCCTTTCCAGTTACGCCTGGGGCGGCGAGACGCTGCAGGTGGAGGCGCTCGATGTTCCCCGCAGCGCCGAGGACAAGCCACTGATCCTTGCCGCCGGCGAAAACGGCAGCTTCGAACTCTTCGACGAGGACGGCGAGAGTGTCGTAAAGGGGGCTGTCGGCAACCGTGCTACCGCCGGCAAGTTCTCGATCTTCGTGTCCCACATGGTCGCCCGCCCGGGCACCCGCTTCGTGCTTGTTCGTCGCTCCATGGAGTCCGCGGTTGAACTGCTGCGCAAGGAGTTTGCCGTCAAGGAGCGTGGCAAGAAATCCGGCATCCTTGAGGTAAGCCTCACCGGCCGGGACCAGGAAAAGATTGGCGTCGTCCTCGACGACATCCTCAAGACCTATGTGCGGCAGAACGTGGAGCGCCGCTCCGCCGAGGCCGAGAACACCCTCAAGTTCCTCGAAACCCAGCTCCCCGCACTCAAGCGCGAGATGGACGCCGCAGAGGCCGCCTACAACGCCTACCGCCAGAGCCGCGGCAGCCTCGATCTGAACCTCGAAACCCAGAGCGTGCTGCAGTCCCTTGTAGAGGTGGATAACCAGATCGTCGCCCTCAAGCAGGAGCGGGACGAGTTGCGCCAGAGCTTCACTGCCGAGCATCCCCGCGTTCAGGCAGTGGACCAGCGCCTGCAGCGCCTGAAGGAGCGCCGTAGTCAGTTCGATTCAGATGTTAACAAGCTGCCTGACACCCAGCAAAAGGTGCTGCGCCTCGCCCGCGACGTCGAGGTCTCCACAACCCTCTACACCGATCTGCTCAATACCGCCCAGCAGCTCAAGGTGTCCAAGGCGGGTACCGTAGGCGATGTTCGGATCCTCGATCAGGCCGCCGTTTCCCGTCAGCCGGTAGGCATGAAAGCGCCAGCGGTGCTCGTTGTGGCGGCCCTGTTGGGCCTCATCACCAGCCTGGGGGTTGTATGGATCATCCGTTCCCTTCGCGTCGTCGTCGAAGATCCTGAGACCATTGAATCCGAGCTGGGCCTGCCGGTTTACGCGACGATCCCCCACAGCCCGGAAGAGGCGGCAATTGTCCGCCGCTCGAAGGGCGGTAGGGCAACGGGGGAATTACTTGCGATCCGTAATCCCGAAGACGACGCCATTGAGAGTTTGCGTGGCTTGCGCACAACGATTCACTTTGCGCTAATGGACGCTACTCACAACTCGATCCTGATCACGGGCTCCAGCCCTGATCTCGGTAAGAGCTTCATTTCAAAAAATCTCGGGGCAGTGCTGGCTCAAACCGGCGCCCGTATTGTCATCATCGATGCCGATTTGCGCCGAGGGCACATAAACAAAGAATTTGGTTTGCGTCGTGAGGTCGGTGTTTCCGAATACGTGGCAGGCACTACTGCTCTTGAAGATATCGTCAAGCCGACCTCTGTGCCTAATCTTTGGGTTGTTACCACAGGCCAGATCCCACCTAACCCTTCTGAACTGCTCATGCATCTGCGCTTTGAGCAGTTGCTGCAACAGCTTGGCGAGCAGTTCGACACGCTTATCATCGATGCGCCGCCGATCCTTGCTGTATCCGATGCTGCCATCATTGGACGTATGGCGGGTGCTACGCTAATGGTTGCGCGAGCGGGTCATCACCCCGTTTCTGAGCTCGAGCAGGCTGTAAAGCGTCTGAATCACGCTGGGGTGTACGTGAAAGGGTTCGTGTTCAACGACCTGAACACGGATCGCCAACGCTATCGGTATGGCTACAAGGGCTACGTCTATCGCTATTCGTACAAGAATTAGGTCTAGCAGGGTGATGCAAAACTATTTAGTGCCGTCATAAACGTTGTTTTCGGGGGTCTCGTCACCCCTGCCGCCTCGAAAAAAATCGCATACGGGCCGTTCTGAGAGGTCGTCATATTTTTTCGGGTCCGGATTTTTACTTTTGCATCACCCTGCTAGAGCGTGTTCTAGGCTACATCCGGACCGGTCCAGGCTTTTCGTCACGCATAGAGGATTTTTAATTTATAATATGACAAACGCAAATAAAGTCTCGCGAACAGTAGCAACCCATTTCGATCTAACCAAGCAATCCCTGGCTGAAATACCTCATGTCTGGTTGATTACTGGTGTGGCCGGTTTTATTGGTAGCAATCTTCTTGAGACACTGCTGGGGCTTGGTCAGACAGTAGTTGGATTGGACAATTTCGCTACGGGCCATCAACGCAATCTCGATGAAGTCAAAGGTCTTGTAAGTGCCGAGCAGTGGGCGCGCTTCCGGTTCGTGGAAGGTGATATCTGTGATATTGAAAAATGTCGCCAGGTAACCGAGGGCGTGGACTACGTGCTTCATCAAGCTGCGCTCGGTTCCGTTCCACGCTCCATCAACGACCCAATCACCAGCAACAAGGCAAATGTGGATGGGTTCCTGAATATGCTGGTTGCCGCCCGTGACAGCGGGGTAAAGCGCTTCGTCTACGCTGCCAGTAGCTCCACATACGGCGATCACCCTGGGCTACCCAAGGTTGAGGACGTGATCGGGAAGCCGCTCTCCCCGTATGCTGTTACCAAGTATGTCAATGAACTCTACGCCGACGTGTTTGGTAAGACCTACGGACTCAGCACCATCGGTTTGCGTTATTTCAACGTTTTTGGTCCTCGTCAGGACCCAAATGGCGCCTACGCAGCGGTCATTCCGAAGTGGTTTGCTGCGCTGCTTTCGGGTGAGCCTGTGTACATCAATGGAGATGGCAAGACGAGTCGGGATTTTTGCTATGTAGCCAATGCTGTTCAGGCTAATCTTCTCGCGGCGACAGCGGTTCGACCGGAGGCTGGAAATCAGATATATAACGTCGCTGTGGGTGATAGGACCGAGCTGGTCGTGCTTTTCGAAGCGATCCGTAATCTATTGGCAGAAAGTCGCACTGAACTAAAGAGCGCGCAACCAATTTTCAGGGATTTCCGTGCGGGGGATGTTCGGCACTCGCTCGCGGACGTCGGAAAGGCTGAGCGCCTTCTCGGCTATATGCCGAGCCACAGAATCAAGGACGGGCTACGAGAGGCTATGGAGTGGTACATCGGTCGCGAAGGTGCGCTGACAAAAAAGTAAAACCCCCAATTAAATATGAAAGTATGTCTGGTTCTTTGTTCTCGATAAGGACGTCAATTTAGTGATTGATTATATAAAATCCTTGCCAAAAGAAAAGGTCGTAGGCGTGGCATCTCTTGTCGGGTCCAGCGCGTTCAATGTACTGGCAGGGGTTTTGATTAGTCATTTTATAGCAAAGATGATATCCCCTGAAGATTACGGGGGGTATTATTACGCCATTAATCTTATTGCATCGGCTTGCGTCTTTCTTTCTTTCGGAGCGTTTTATACGACAAGTAGGCTAATTTTACTGGCGGGTTGTAATTTGTCCGTGAGAAGGCTTCATGGTGTATCGCTCAAGCTAACATTGGCTTTGTCAGTTTTTATCAGCATATTGCTGCTTTTGGCGTATTTCTTTGATACAGGATTGGTTGATGAGTCTGTACGTCCGTTAATTCTGCTTGCCCCACTCGGCGCTTTGGTTACATTGCTTAATTCATATTTTGAAGTGGTGCTCCCGGCGGATAACAGGTTAGGTTTGATAGCCAAAGCCAGGTTGTATCCAAAAATGCTGTATGGGTTGATTGTAGTTGGGGCGTATTATCTAGATATTCCCTGGGTTAAGGGCGCCTTTGAGTTGTTGTTTTTTTATTTTTTGGCGTCTTTTATTTGCTATTCCATTTTTTCAATAGAGATCCGCCCAGACTTTCGAGGTGGCGATAAAGAGTTCAAAAGCTTCTTTCGTGAGAGCAGGACCTACGGCATTCATGTGTATCTAGGTTCCATATTCTCCGTCGGGGGGACGGCATTAACCGGCGTCGCTATTGGACTCCTTAGTGATAGTCGTGCCGATGTTGGCTACTACGCGCTTGCTACCAGCCTTTGCGCGCCACTAAGCATCCTGCCTGCAGCGCTCGTGACTGCGAGCTTTAGCGGTTTTACGAATTTGAACTGTATTTCTAAAGGGTTGTTTATAGCTACCGCTTCGATATCCATTCTGGCTGCTGTTGTGTTGTGCGGACTTTCGGATTATGTCGTAGAGATGCTGTGGGGCGGTAATTACTTCAAGGTCAGCGAGTATGTTTATATGCTCACTGCCGCTTTTGTGCTGTACGCACTGTCAGATCTTATAAACCGTTTCTTGGCAGCAAAGGGAAACGGGCCTGCTTTACGAAATAGTTCTTTCATTGTTGGTATAGTTTTGATTGTATCTACCTTTACCTTGGTCGATCAGTATGGGGGTATCGGGGCAGCCTATGCGAGGGTCGCTGCTGGTGTTGCTTACATTGTTTGTATGGTTGTCTTCTACAAAAAGCAGATATCCACTGCCTAAGCTTGAGAAAATCGTGTAAATGCAATCTTCAACCCAGAAAACCAAAAGTACGAGACGTAGAGTTTTTATTCTAACGTCTAATCCTTTTCCTGTTGGAAATGTCGCAACGAATCGGTTTTCAACATATGCTAAGGTGCTTGCATCGCGAGGTTGTGATGTTAAGGTTTTGATTCTTAAGGGAACGGAAGACCCGGCCTCACCGATTAACAAGAACAGATTAGGGGTTTTCGAAGGCGTTCGCTATGAATATATGTCAAGGGATTCGACATGGAATACGAAAGCCCCTCAGTGGAAAAAAGCGGTGTTGTATTTTTTTGGAATTGTTAGGGCTGTGCAGTGTTTGGCCAAGGAGCGCCCCTCGTCGGTAATTCTTTATACGAACGACTTGCTGTATATGGCCTTGTTTGGCTTTGTGGCTCGACTTGTGAGATTTCGCTACGTCATTGATAAATCGGAGTACCCGGTTGTCTATAGGCGCAGGAAGTCGCTATATCGATCTCTGTACCTTAAAACATTCCGGCTGTTTGATGGTATTTTGGTGATGACCGAAGAGTTGAAGAGCTTCTATTCTTCCATCAAACAAAAGCAGTGTGAGTTGTTTTTGCTGCCAATGAGTGTCGATTTGTCGCGATTCTCTTCTGCAAGGAAGATCGACGGTGTTGGTCCGTACTTTGGATGCGTTTTTGGGGTTCACAATAGGGACTGCATTGCGGATACGATAAAGGCGTTCTATCTGTTTTGTAGTGAGCATCCTACTTCGGATGTTAGATTGAAGTTGATTGGTGATATAGAGAGTCTCGCTGGGCGTGACGAAGTTTTGCGTGTGTACGAGTCTTCTGAATATCGGGCGCGCGTTGAGTTTCTTGGTACGGTCGTGGCGACAGAAGTTCCGTCTTTTTTAACGAGTGCAATCGCACTTATCACGACCCCTCGTGAGTATGTGTCAGGGGGGTTCCCAACTAAATTGGGTGAATACCTTGCGACTGGCAATCCTGTCATAGCTACCGCGGCTGGAGAGGTGTCAAATTATCTTGAGGATTCGAAGAACTGTTTTCTTGCTCAGCCTGCAGATGTGCGACACCTGGCGGATTTGATGCGTGTTGTATGGTCTTCGCCTGAATTTGTTCGCACTGTCGGCGCTGCGGGTAAGTGTTTAGCTAGTGATGTTTTTAGCGTCGAAAGCTATGCAGACGATTTAATAGAATTCCTGCTGAAGTAGGAAAGCGATTTGAAGTTTTATCAAGCTCTTGTGCGAGCGGTGGGGTATTGGCAGCAATGAACTCGTTATTTGGCTCGATCTTAATGGCGGTGCTGATCCTGCTGTCAGGGCTGGCGACTCGGCTATTTCGCGGCGTCGAGGTGACGCTAGTGCTTTTTGCGTTTTCGTTTGCATATTTGTTAAGAAAAAATAGTGTTTTTGATAAGAGGTACTTAATAGCGTGTTTTGTTTGGTTTTCCTATGTTGTTTTTTCTTATATTAAATATCCGGGTGAGAATTATTTTTGGCCGTTCTTGTATTTCTGTAATTTGACGATTGTCTTTGCTGTTGTTAGGTTTTATGGAGAGGATTTTTTTCGGGTTTACTCCTCTGTTATGTACTACGTAAGTGCATATAGTCTTTTCTTGTTTGGATTTCAGTTGTTGAGTGTTGATGCGATGTATTCAATTTGGTCCGCGTTTGATATGTCGGGTAGCCTTTTTGATAAGCCGTATACTTATTACGCACACACTTTATTCTATACGATTCATCAGTTTAGAGATGTTAGTAAAGGTGTTCCTCGAAACGCCGGTTTTTGTTGGGAGCCGGGAGTTTTTTCGTGTTTTATTGTAATGGCTATCTACTTTCAGCTTGTCTGCGATTCTTATAAAGTTGATCGCAGTAAGTTGCGTTACTTGGTGTTTTTTATAGCCCTGCTTACTACACAATCAACTACCGGGCTTACCGGAGCTCTCGTTGTCTTCGTGGGTTACCTATTGAATTTAAGAAGAGAGTCGAGGGGAAAGTACATGATCTTTGCCCTGTTGATAGCTCTTCCATTAGCGGTTGTTTTGCCCGAGCAGTTGGATAAGATTGAGGAACAGCTTTCAGAAGATTTGGCTGAGCAGGTGCTGATGATTGATGCCAGCGAGCACGAGAAAGGCTTGGGCCGTTTTCAGTCGATATATATATTGGCAATCGATTTTCTTGATAATCCTATTTTGGGGGTCGGGGCGAATAGAGAGTCGACGTGGGTTTCTCGGATGGGGATTGATGCGAATCCTACATCGGGAATAGGAAATATGGTGGCTACGTACGGAATGTTTTTGATGCTGCCGTTTTTGTTGGTTTTGGCTGCCTCCTCTAAGGCCGTCGCTGCGCGTGCGGGCGGCCGTGCTGGATTTGTGCTCTTTGTTGTAATGATTGTTCTGGGTTTCTCTTTTTCCGTGATCGAGACTCCGATTTTTCTTTCGATAGTTTTTTGGGGCTATTTCTGTCGTTGTCAGTCCAGGGCCATTGGTGGTTGCAAGGTGTGAGGGTAAGTGGGCAGTGAACTTGGGGTGAAGTAATGGCTTATAAAATTGTTCAGCACGTGTTTGGTACTTCGAACAGCGGTGGGCCCGTTGTTGCACTGGATAGATTGATGGCAGCCAATACAGGTGGGGAGTTTCAATTTCATCGACTTGTGCAATCGCGGGCTGCGGGAGGACTTAGCATTGATCTGTTACGGCACTTTGTTCAAGAGTTAAAAGTGATCAAGCCAGACATGATTCATGTGCGAGGTTTAGGAAACGAGGGGTTCCACGGTGTGTTCGCTGCGAGGTTGGCGGGCGTGCCAAAGGTTCTAGTCTCAGTGCATGGGACTGTGCGCGATCTGCTTTTTCCAAAGAATAGAGCTCGTAATGCATTTGTACGTAATGTGCTGGAGCCAGCGACGTTGCGGATGGCAACGCATGTTATGACCGTATGCGATTACGCCGCTAAGCGGAAATTTCTTTCCCCGTACTCAAATAAGTTTGTTGGTGTCGTACGTAACGGCGTTGATCTTCCAGTGTTTGATAGTGACTTAAGGAATCAAGTTAGGTCTGAGTTTGGTGTTGGCGATAGGGATGTTGTTTCAATATCCGTTTCGAGAATTACTAAAGAAAAAGGTTATTTTGCGCTGGCGGATGCGCTTATCAGACTTCCCCGGCTTAGCAAAATGCTCCATGTGTGGGTCGTCGGAGATGGCCCAGATAGGGCGGAAATCGAAGCCGCAATGCCGCGACGAGATGATGTGTGTGTGCGTTTCTTGGGGCATCGTAACGACGTGGGCCGGTTCTTGCAGGGGGGGGATATGTTTGTGTTTCCGTCTCTCCATGAGAATCTGTCGAATGCGCTTTTAGAAGGTATGAGTTTTGGTCTGCCTCCAGTCGCATTTTCCGTGGGCGGGAATACAGAAGTTCTTGGTAATGATCTGTCAGGATTGATTGTTCCGGGGGATGTCGATTCGTTTTCTCGCGCCATTTTTCGTTATATCGAAGATGATGTTTTTAGACGGGAGGATGCGGCGTCGGCAAAGGAACGTGTCGGCCGCTGTTTTTCGATGAATCTGATGGTGAATCGCATGTTTGATGTTTATAGAAACGTCCTGAACTGAGGGGGCGCGAATTGAATACGCCGATCCGCGTTACTTTGCTGGGTTTTACTGTTCCGGACTCAATGCTTCAAGAAATCCTTGAAAAGGATCAGAATCTTCCTCTTCAAACTCATAAATTTGCTTGGAGCTTGGCGCGCGCGCTGAGAGATGGGGGGGCCGCGGTGGAACTGCTCTCGGCTCTTCCCGTTTCAAACTACCCAGTAATGCCGAAGCTCTGGTTTGGGGGGCGTTTTTTTTGCCACGATGGTTTTCGTGGGCGTACCCTCGGGTTTGTGAACGCAGTGGTATTGAAGCACGTGACTCGCACCGTAGCGTGTTTATTGCCTGGTTGGCGAGAGATCGTGCGCCATCGTGCTCAGTTTATTGTCGTTCATGGAGTTCATAGCCCGTTTCTTTGGTTCTCACTTTTATTGAGACGAAAGGATCGCAAGGTCGTGGTGGTAGTAACGGATCCCCCTGGGGTCGTTCTTGCACGGGATGGCATTCTTGTCCGGTTTCTTAAGAAGCTAGATCGTACTATCGTCAAAAGCGCCCTTTCACGTGTGGACGGTGTGGTCGCTTTGACGCAGGCGTTGATTGACGACTACTCCCCGATGGTCCGTGGAATAGTTCTACCTGGGTTTATGGATCGGCACCTCGAGCAGTCGAATATGCCAAGTCTTAGCGAGAAGCCAGTTTTTGATATCGCATATGCCGGTGGACTTTTTGAGCAGTACGGAGTTGGACGTTTGTTGGACGCTGTCCTTAATGTACGTGGGGTCAATGTTAGGTTGACGATTTATGGGAAAGGGGATTTGGAGTCGAGGATTAAGGAGGTTGCAACTAGTAACCCGCGTGTCAGATATGGTGGCGTGGTTGCCCCCAAGGATCTTGTTGCGCTATTGCAGTCGTCCGATCTCCTTGTGAATCCCCGTCCGTCGGACCAAGATTTTGTAAGGCATTCCTTTCCTTCGAAGTTGATTGAATATCTGGCACTAGGTGTGCCGGTGCTTACAACTAGGCTTCCAGGGATTCCTGATAGCTATCTTGAACAAATGTATTTGATCGATGATGAAAGTGCCGAGGGGTTGAGGAAGTCCATCGAGGGTGTTGCAGCACTTCCATTGCGTGATCGGGTCTTAAGGGCTAAATCTGCCCGTGAGTTTGTATTTCATGCCGCGTCCGAATCTGTCCACGGGGCAAGCTTGGTGCGCTTCCTTCGTTCCTTGAATTGATTTGTTGGGGGTTTTATGTCTTTTGCTGGAAAAACGCTTCTTATTACCGGCGGAACAGGCTCTTTCGGTAATGCTGTCCTCCGTCGCTTCCTCAACACCGATATCGGTGAAATCCGCATTTTCTCCCGCGACGAGAAAAAGCAGGACGACATGCGGAAGCTCTACAACAACCGCAAGTTGAAGTTCTACATTGGCGATGTGCGCGATCCGCAGTCGATTGCTGCCGCCATGCGTGGTGTTGATTACGTGTTCCACGCGGCCGCGCTCAAGCAGGTTCCTTCCTGCGAATTCCACCCGATGCAGGCGGTGCGCACCAATGTGCTTGGCACCGAGAACATGATCGAGGCTGCAATCGCCAACAAGGTGAAGCGCGTTGTGTGCCTGTCCACCGATAAGGCGGTGTATCCGATCAACGCCATGGGTATCTCGAAGGCGATGATGGAGAAGGTGATGGTTGCTGCGTCCCGGAATCTCGAAGGTACCGGCACCGTGGTGTGCGGCACCCGCTACGGCAACGTGATGGCCTCGCGGGGCTCGGTGATTCCGCTGTTCGTGGATCAGGTGCTCAATGGCAAGCCCATCACCATCACCGATCCCAACATGACGCGCTTCATGATGACGCTGGACGATGCGGTGGATCTGGTGCTTTATGCCTTCCAGAACGGCAACAACGGCGACATCTTCGTTCAGAAGGCGCCGGCTGCCACGGTGGATGTGCTCACCAAGGCAATTCTTGGCCTGATGAACAAGCCGGAGCACGAAGTCCGCATCATCGGTACCCGCCACGGCGAAAAGCTTTACGAAGCGCTGCTGAGCCGCGAAGAGCGCGCCTGCGCTCAGGACTTGCCGGGTTACTTCCGTGTGCCGGCCGACGGCCGCGATCTCAACTACGACAAGTTTGTGGAAGAGGGCGAGCAGAAGATTACCGAGGCTGTCGAGTACACCTCCCATAACACCGAACGCCTGGACGTGGATGGCATGACGCAGCTGCTGCTCAAGCTGGATTTCATGCAGAAGATCGCCCGCGGCGAAAAGGCCGAGGCGCAGGACTAAGCCGCCATGCGTATCGTGATTACCGGCGCCGACGGTTTCATCGGCCGCAACCTATCCGTTCGCCTGGGCGAGCTTGGGCATACCGATATTGCGCGTATCACCCTCGATTCGTCCGATGATGATCTGAAGGCTGCGCTCAAGGGGGCGGATTTCGTTTATCACCTGGCGGGCATCAATCGCCCCAAGGATGTGAGCGAGTTTGCCACCGGCAATGCCGGCCTTACCGAAACCGTATGCAGTCTGCTGGCCGAGTACGGCAACAAGGCGCCGGTGGTCCTGTCGTCGTCCACCCAGGCCGCGCTCGATAACCCTTACGGTGTCAGCAAGCGTGCGGCCGAAGACTCCGTCTTTGCGCACGGCGAAAAGAACGGCTCGCCGGCCTATGTGTTCCGCCTGACCAATGTGTTTGGCAAGTGGTCGCAGCCCAATTACAACTCGGCGGTGGCCACCTTTTGCCACAACATCGCTCGCGGGCTGGAGATCAAGGTGAATGATCCTAGCGCGGCGCTCAAGCTGGTGTACATCGACGATGTGGTCGAGGCCTTTGTTGGCCTGCTGCAGTCGCCCGGCACGCCCAGCGGCTTTGTGCCCGCCGGCCCGGAATACGACTCCACCGTTGGCCAGGTGGCCGATACGATCCGTGGGTTTGCGGCCAGCCGCGCATCGATGATTACTGATCGTGTGGGCACGGGCCTGGTGCGAGCGCTGTATTCCACCTATCTAAGCTTCCTGCCCACCGAGTCGTTTGCTTACAGCGTGGTCAAGCATTCCGATCCGCGCGGCGATTTTGTCGAGATGCTCAAGACCCCGGATTGCGGCCAGTTCTCGTACTTTACGTCGCATCCTGGCGTCACCCGTGGCGAGCACTATCACCACACCAAGACCGAGAAGTTCATGGTCCTCAAGGGCACGGCGCATTTCGGCTTCCGCCATATCGTCACCGGCGAGCACTACGAGCTGGTTACCAAGGGTGGTGAGGGCCGGATCGTTGAAACGGTGCCGGGCTGGACGCACAACATTACCAACATCGGTGATGACGAGATGATCATCATGCTGTGGGCAAACGAGATCTTCGACCGCGAAAAGCCCGATACGTTTGCCAACAAGGTGAAGCAATGAAGAAGCTGAAGGTGGTGTCGGTTGTCGGCACCCGTCCCGAGATCATCCGGCTTTCCCGCGTGCTGGCAAAGCTGGATGACTATTGCGAACACGTGCTGGTGCACACAGGCCAGAACTACGACTACGAGCTGAACCAGATCTTTTTTGAAGATCTGGGCGTGCGTAAGCCCGATCACTTCCTCAACGCGGCCGGCGCAACCGGTGCCGAGACCATCGGCAAGGTGGTGATTGCGGTCGATCAGGTGCTGGCCGAGGAGAAGCCGGACGCCATGCTGGTGCTGGGTGATACCAACAGCTGTATCTCAGTGCTGCCCGCCAAGCGCCGCAAGATCCCCACCTTTCACATGGAAGCCGGCAACCGCTGCTTCGACATGCGCGTGCCCGAGGAGATCAACCGCCGTATCGTCGACCACACGGCCGACATCAACCTCACCTACAGCACCATCGCCCGCGATTACCTGCTGCGTGAGGGCCTGCCGCCCGATATGGTCATCAAGACCGGCAGCCCGATGTTCGAAGTGCTGACCCACTACCGCGACGGTATCGAGGCATCCGACGTGCTGGAGCGCCTGGGCCTCAAGGCCCGTGAGTTCTTTGTGGTAAGCGCCCACCGGGAAGAGAACATCGATTCCGAGAAGAACTTCACCAATCTGGTTGCCACCCTCAATGCCGTGGCCGACAAGTACCAGATGCCGGTGATCGTCTCAACCCACCCGCGCACCCAGAAGCGTGTGGATGCGATGGGCGCAAAGTTCCATCCGCTGGTCCGCCTGCTCAAGCCCCTGGGCTTCAAGGATTACAACAAGCTGCAGCTCAACGCCAAGGCGGTGCTGTCGGATAGCGGCACGATCAACGAAGAGTCGTCGATCCTCAACTTCCCGGCGCTCAACATCCGCGATGCCCACGAGCGTCCCGAAGGTATGGAAGAGGCCGCCGCCATGATGGTCGGCATGAACACCGAGCGCGTCATGCAGGGGCTGGCAATCCTGGAGGATCAGCCCAGCGGTGAAACCCGTCTGCTTCGGCAGGTGGGCGATTACAGCATGCCCAACGTGTCCGACAAGGTCGTCCGGATCATCCACAGCTACACCGATTACGTGAATCGAGTGGTCTGGAAGAAGTACTGAAGTGGTGCAGCTTGTTCATACATTGTTTTTAGGATTTTTATGCCCCACCGTCCGATAAAAATCTCCCTAATCACTGCGACATGGAATTGTGCAGATACCATTTCGGACTGCTTGGATTCGGTCTCCAGTCAGACGTATCATGAAATTGAGCATATTGTTATAGATGGGGGAAGTAAGGACCCTACATTGGACGTGCTCCATGCTCGGCAAAGCCAGATTTCTACTCTGGTGAGCGAAAAAGATCGGGGTATTTACGATGCTTTGAATAAAGGTATATCTAAGGCTACTGGTGATGTGATTGGTTTTTTGCATGCAGATGATCTTTTTGCAGATGATACTGTGCTGGAGAAAGTTGCCGCTGCTTTTGAGGATCCAAGCGTCTGTGCTGTTTACGGTGATCTGCAGTATGTAAAGAAGAGCGATCCCTCGCGCGTTGTTCGGTATTGGAGATCTCGCGCCTTCAGTTCGAACCTGCTTAGGTGGGGGTGGATGCCACCGCATCCGACTTTGTATGTGCGCAGAGAGTGGTATCAGCGTATTGGTGGGTTTGATATTGGTTATCGAATATCTGCTGATTACTACAGCATTCTGCAGCTTTTCTCGATTCCAGGTTTCTCTGCGACTTATCTTCCCTTTGTGTTTACAAAGATGAGGTTGGGTGGGGCTAGTAATAAATCGATTAAAAATATACTGCTGAAATCCCGCGAGGATCTGAACGCTTTGGTGCGATCTGGTGTGGGGGGAATCGGAACATTGTTCTGTAAAAATGTTAGCAAAATCGGTCAGTTTCTGAATTAATCATCGATATAGGGAGGCGGGTCTTGAAAAAAGTAGCTTTGATTACAGGTGTTACTGGCCAAGATGGATCTTATTTGGCCGAATTCTTGCTTGGAAATGGGTACGAGGTTCACGGTATTAAGCGTCGCGCATCTCTTTTTAATACTCAGCGTGTGGACCACATTTATCAAGATCCTCATGTGGACAACCAGAACTTTGTCCTTCACTACGGCGATTTGACTGACTCTTCAAATCTCACTCGCATTCTTCAGCAGGTTCAACCTGACGAGGTTTACAACTTAGGCGCTCAAAGTCACGTTGCTGTCAGCTTTGAATCGCCAGAGTACACTGCTGATGTCGATGCGATGGGAACCCTTCGATTGCTGGAGGCGATTCGGTTTCTAGGTCTCGAAAAGAAAACTCGTTTTTACCAAGCGTCGACTTCTGAGTTGTACGGCCTTGTGCAGGAGATTCCACAAAAGGAGACTACGCCGTTTTATCCAAGGTCGCCGTACGCCGTCGCTAAGCTTTACGCCTATTGGATCACCGTGAATTACCGCGAGGCTTATGGAATGTATGCCTGTAACGGCATTCTGTTTAATCATGAGAGCCCGCGTCGTGGCGAGACTTTTGTAACGCGAAAGATTACGCGTGGTCTTGCCAATATCGCTCAGGGGTTGGAGAGGTGCCTTTTTATGGGCAATCTCAATGCCCTTCGGGACTGGGGGCATGCGAAGGATTATGTGCGCATGCAGTGGATGATGCTTCAGCAGGACATGCCGGAGGATTTTGTTATTGCAACCGGTGTGCAGTATTCCGTGCGTCAGTTCATCGAATGGTCGGCTGCGGAGTTGGGGGTTACGCTGAGCTTCGAAGGTGAGGGGATCGAGGAGATTGCGGTGGTCGCGGGCATTGACGGCGATAAGGCGCCTGCGCTTAAGGTCGGCGACGTTATCGTGAGGGTTGATCCGCGATACTTCCGTCCTGCAGAGGTCGAGACGCTGCTTGGAGATCCAAGTAAAGCGAAGGAGCTGCTAGGCTGGGTTCCAGAGATCACCGTGCAGGAGATGTGTGAGGAAATGGTGAGCGAGGATCTGAAGGTGGCTCAGCGGCACGCGTTCTTGCGTGCCAATGGACACGATATTGCTGTCTCGGTGGAGAACTGAGCATGGTTCGTAATTTGAGTAGCCGTGTTTTTGTTGCTGGGCATCGAGGAATGGTTGGGTCCGCGATCGTTCGTCGGTTGCAGGCACTCGGTTACGAGAATATTGTCACAGCGGGGCGTGATGAGCTTAACCTGCTCGATCAAGCGGCGGTGCAGGGATTCTTTGGTGCGCATAAGTTCGATCAAGTTTACTTGGCTGCGGCCAAGGTTGGCGGCATTCACGCCAATAACACTTATCCTGCTGAGTTCATCTACGATAATTTGATGATTGAGGCAAATGTTGTTCAAGCGGCCCATGTGACAGGGGTGCAGAAGCTTCTCTTCCTTGGTTCTTCGTGTATCTATCCGAAGCATGCCGATCAGCCGATGAAGGAAGATGCGCTGCTCACTGGTGTGCTTGAGGCAACAAATGAGCCGTATGCGGTTGCCAAGATTGCAGGGATCAAGTTGTGTGAAAGTTACAACAGGCAGTATGGTCGTGATTACCGGAGCGTGATGCCTACTAATCTCTACGGTCCGAACGACAACTTTCATCCAGACAACAGTCACGTCATTCCCGCATTGTTGAGGCGGTTTCATGAGGCTGTGCAACAAGGCGTTAGGGAGGTCGTCATCTGGGGTAGTGGTACGCCGATGCGAGAGTTCCTTCATGTTGACGATATGGCCTCAGCTAGTGTCCATGTCATGGAGTTGGATAATTCGGCTTATGCTGCCAACACTAAGCCGATGCTGTCGCATATCAATGTTGGCACGGGGGTTGACTGCACTATCCGAGAACTGGCCGAAACGGTCGCTCGTGTTACCGGCTTTGATGGAAAGTTGATTTTTGATTCCGCCAAGCCGGATGGAACGCCCCGAAAGCTGATGGATGTATCCAGATTGAAGGCACTGGGCTGGCAATACGCCATTGAACTTGAAGATGGTCTACGCGATGCGTACAGGTGGTTTGTTCGGGCTGGCGCGGATGTGAGGGCATAGGCCGCCATTGTTGGCGGTTGTGTTCTTACATTCTCTATTTTCTGGACTCGCCTCACTCTTGATTACCATGGAACTCCAACCCGTCATTCTCTCCGGTGGCTCCGGCACCCGCCTGTGGCCGCTTTCCCGCGAACAGTACCCGAAGCAGCTGCTGGCCCTGGTGGGCGACGAGACGATGCTGCAGGCCACGGCAGGGCGGCTTGCCGGCTTCACGAGGCGTTTGCCGGTGGCCCAGGCGCCGATCGTCGTGTGCAACGAGGAATACCGCTTCGTCACCGCCGAGCAGCTGCGCTCGGTGGGCCGCAGCAGCCGCAACATCGTGCTCGAGCCCGTCGGCCGCAACACCGCTCCGGCGCTGGCCCTCGCGGCGCTCGCCGTGCAGGAGGCCGACCCGGTGCTGCTGGTGATGCCCGCCGACCACGTGATCCGTGACCTCGCCGGCTTCCAGGCCGCCATCGACGCCGGCATTCCAGCGGCGCTGGATGGAGCCATCGTCACCTTCGGCATCGTTCCCGATCGTGCCGAGACCGGCTACGGCTACATCCGCTTCGGCGCCGAGCGCCCGGATGGCAGCAAGGCCATCGCCGCCTTCGTCGAAAAACCCGACGCCGCCACCGCCCAGCGTTATCTCGACAGCGGCGAATACCTCTGGAACAGCGGCCTCTTCATGGTGCGCGCCAGCACCTGGCTCAAGGCCCTCGCGGCGCTGCAGCCGGCCATGGCCAAGGCCTGCGACGCCGCCTGGCAGGGCGGGGCGCGGGACGCGGATTTCGTGCGGGTGGATAAGAATGCCTTCGTCGCCTGCCCGTCGGATTCCATCGACTACGCGGTGATGGAGAAACTCGCCGGCGCCGCGGAGCTTGGCATTCCCGGCTGCGTGGTGCCCATGAGCGCCGGCTGGTCCGACGTGGGCGCCTGGGATGCGCTGTGGGACATCGCCGACAAGGACGGCAGCGGCAACGTCGCCCGAGGCGACGTGCTGTTCGAAGACAGCCGCAACACCCTCGTCTATGCCCAGGACCGCATGGTCGCCTGCGTGGGCCTGGACGACACGGTGGTCGTCGAAACGCCCGACGCCGTGCTCGTCGCCCGCAAGGACAAGACCCAGAACGTCAAGCAGATCGTCGCCGCGCTCAAGCTCGAAAAGCGCAGCCAGGCCTCGGCCCATCGCAAGATCCACCGTCCGTGGGGCTGGTACGACTCCATCGACGCCGGCGCGCGTTTCCAGGTCAAGCGCATTGTCGTCAATCCCGGCGCGCGCCTCAGCCTGCAGATGCACCACCACCGGGCCGAGCACTGGATCGTCGTGAAGGGCACCGCCGAAGTCACCAACGGCGAGAAGACCTTCCTGCTGGGTGAGAACGAATCGACCTACATCCCGCTGGGCCACGTGCATCGGCTGGCCAACCCGGGCAAGCTGCCCCTGGAGATCATCGAGGTGCAGTCGGGCAGCTATTTGGGGGAGGACGACATCGTCCGATTTGAGGACACCTACGGGCGGGGGTGAGCTCTGGTATTGATTGACCACCAAAGAGTCGTTATATGCAACTATTTCGCGAGTAAGTTCAACATGACCACCATCGCAGTTATCGGCCTCGGCTACGTTGGCCTGCCCCTCGCCGTCGAATTCGGCAAGAAAGTGAAGACCGTCGGTTTCGACCTCCATCAGGAGAAGGTCGACGCCTACGCCCGCCACGTGGACCCCACCGGCGAAGTTGCCACCGAAGACCTCAAGGCCGCCGTGCACCTCACCTGCAGCACCGACCCGAAGGTCATTTCGGACGCCGACTTCATCATCGTCGCCGTGCCCACCCCGGTCGATGAGGCGCACCAGCCGGACTTCACCCCGCTGGTCAAGTCGTCCGAGAGCGTCGGCAAGTACATGAAGAAGGGCGCGATCGTCGTCTACGAATCCACCGTATATCCCGGCGCCACCGAGGAAGTCTGCATCCCCATCCTCGAGAAGTTCTCGGGCATGAAGTGGAAGCAGGACTTCAACGTCGGCTACTCGCCCGAGCGGATCAACCCGGGCGACAAGGAACGCACCGTCACCAAGATCATGAAGGTCGTCTCCGGCGACACCCCGGAAACCCTCAAGATCGTCGCCGACACCTACGCATCGGTGATCACCGCCGGCGTGTATCCGGCCAGCTCGATCAAGGTGGCCGAAGCCGCCAAGGTCATCGAGAACACCCAGCGCGACCTCAACATCGCCCTGATGAACGAGCTCGCCGTGATCTTCCACAAGATCGGCATCGACACCCTCGAAGTGCTCAAGGCCGCCGGCACCAAGTGGAACTTCCTGCCCTTCCGCCCGGGCCTGGTGGGCGGCCACTGCATCGGCGTCGATCCCTACTACCTCACCCACAAGGCCGACATGCTGGGCTACCACCCGCAGGTCATCCTCGCCGGCCGTCGCATCAACGACAGCATGGGCAAGTACGTGGCCGAAGAGACCGTCAAGCAGATGATCCAGGCCGGCCACAACATCAAGGGCGCCGACGTGGTCGTGCTGGGCCTCACCTTCAAGGAAAACTGCCCGGACCTGCGCAACAGCAAGGTCATCGACGTGATCCGCGAGCTGCAGAGCTACGGCGTCAACGTGCACGTGCACGACCCGGTGGCCGAATCCGCCGAAGCGGAGCACGAGTACGGCGTGAGCCTCACCCCGTGGGACAAGCTCCCGAAGGCCGGCGCCATCGTCGCCGCCGTGGCCCACCAGGAATACGCCGACCTGGGCGTCGCCCAGCTGTGCGAGAAGCTGATCCCCGGCGGCGTGTTTGCCGACGTGAAGAGCTTCTACGACCCGGCCGCCCTGGCGGCGGCGGGGGCGAAGGTCTGGCGGCTGTAAGCTGTTGGGCACAGGATAGAAAACGGGAGCCTGGGCTCCCGTTTTTTTGTTCACGTGGTACGCGCCGTGACGTGGAGGGATTGCCCCGCGGCGGCCCCGGGCGAGGGCGCGCCCCCCCGTCCGGGCGCGCTGCCGGCGTCAGCCCCCCACTGCCACGCTCACCACATCGCTCCAGTCGCCGATCTGCACGTCCTTGAGGCGGTAGATGGCCTTGTATTTCCAGCGGGTGGGGCTGGCGGGGAGCGGGGTGGGATCGGGGACGCGGGGCGAGCTGGCGATGGTGAAGAGGGCGAAGCCCTTGTCGTCGCTGCGGTCGACCCAGATTTCGAGGGCGTCGGCCTTGCCCTTGGACCACTGGATGTTGGGTCGGCCAGCCTTGGTGGTGATGTCGAGGATCGGCTTGGCGCCGTCGGTGCCGGCGGCCTGGAGGCTGCCGACGATGTCGAGGTCTTGACCGATGGCGTCGCTGTAGTTGCGGGCGGCCTTGATGCGCGCGACGAGATTGGTGAGGCGCGGGATGATGCCCAGCGGCACGGCCGGTACCGGGGCGGGCAGGTTGGAGACGTTGGGGTAGGCGGTTTCGCCGGGGCCGCCGTCGCGCTGGAGGTTCTTGAAGGCGGTCCACAGCTTGGCGTTGGCCTGCACGATGTTGGTGGCGCTCAGGGTGTAGCGGAAGGCCAGGGCGTCGGCCTTGAGCTGGGTGATGTCGTCGGCGCTCAGCTCGAGGGCGGTGGCGTGGATGGGGAGGCGGGCTGCGAGGTGTTCGAGCAGTTCGGCCTTGCCGCTGTCGTCGCTGGGCAGGTAGTAGTTCTTGGGCATGTCGATCTCCTTTGTTTATGGGTGGTGACGGGGTGAATCGGTGCGGCGGGCGGGGGCCGGGTGTGCCCTTGCCGCCCGCGCGGCCTTGTTCCGCGCGGGTTTCGCGAAAGCCGCGGGAAATGGGGCCGCTTTTGCCAGGGCGCTGGCAAAGCCTGCCAGACATGAAAAAAGTGCTGCCAGATGTGCAAAAACCGTTGCGGGACGTCTCGCGACGATTGCGGGACGTCTGGCAGGGGTGGCGAGACGTCTGGCAACGATCGCGGGACGTCTGGCGAACCTTGCGCGACGTCTGGCAAAGGTTGCGGGATGTCTGGCAGGGGCTGACGGACGTCTGGCGACACTTTTTTCATATGAAAAAATGGTTTTTTGAGATGCCGCGACGGCTGCGTGATAAGTGATGTTTATGCGCATGGGCGGTTGGGTGACGGTGGCGTGTCGCGGCGATTCTGTATTTATTGACAGGTGTTTTTCAGTCCGCGTATCGTAAAGGAAATATCCTGAAAATGTCTAATAAATATCCGTAGCGGGTAAACGTGGCCGTCGTGGCCGTCGTGGCATCGGGCTCGGGGCGCGTGATGCCCTTGCGCGTCGCCCGGCCGGTGCTCGGCCGGTGCCGGGCGCGTGGGGGCGGAAGATGAGGGGGAGGGGATGAAGGTCGAGATCACCCATCACGGGGCGTTTCGAGGCGTCACGGGTTCGTGCCACCAGTTGTTGCTGGATGGCAAGCGCAGTGTGTTGATTGACTGCGGCTTGTTCCAGGGGGCCGAGACGGCGCCGGACGGGCAGTCCGGGCCCGACCGGCTGGAGATTCCGTTCCCGGTGGACGGCGTGCAGGCCCTGGTGGTGACCCATGTGCACATCGACCATGTGGGGCGGATTCCCTGGCTGCTGGCGGCGGGCTTCAAGGGGCCGATCTATTGCAGTGAGCCGTCGGCGCGCTTGCTGCCGGTGGTGCTGGCGGATGCCTTCGCGATGGGGGTGACGCGGGATGCGCGGCTGGTGGAGCGGTATCTGCGCATGGTCGAGGCGCGGCTGCGGCCGCTGCCTTACGGGCAGTGGCAGGACGTGTGCGGCGACGCGCCGGGGGTGGGTGGGGCGTGCCGCATCCGTCTGCAGCGGGCCGGGCACATTCTGGGGTCGGCCTATGTGGAATGCGACGTGGCCGGCGCGGCCGGTGAGGTGGTGCGGGTGGTGTTCTCGGGGGATCTGGGGGCGCCGTGGACGCCGCTGCTGCCGGCGCCGCGCTCGCCGGAGGCGGCCGATGTGCTGGTGCTGGAGAGCACCTACGGCGACCGCCTCCACGAGAACCGCCATACCCGGCGCGAGCGGCTGCAGGCGGTGGTGGAGCGGGCGCTGGACAACGGCGGCACGGTGATCGTGCCGGCCTTCAGCATCGGCCGCACCCAGGAACTGCTCTACGAGTTCGAGGACATCCTGCACCGCCAGCGCGTGCAGCCGGGCCCCCACGCCGAGCGCTGGGCGCGTCTGCCGTTCTATCTCGATTCGCCCCTGGCCGGGCGCTTCACCCGGCTCTACCGCGAGTTGCAGCCCTTCTGGGATGCGGAGGCGCTGGCGCGGGTGAGGGCGGGGCGCAAGCCGCTGGCCTTTGCCCAGCTCACCGCCATCGACGACCACGCGGGGCACGAGGCGGCGGTGCGTCGCCTGGCCCGCAGCGGCGAGCCGGCGGTGGTGATTGCGGCGAGCGGCATGTGCGCCGGCGGGCGGGTCATGAACTACCTCAAGGCGATGCTGCACGACCCCCGCCACGACGTGCTCTTCGTGGGCTACCAGGCGCGCGGCACGCCGGGCCATGCGATCCAGACCTGGGGCCCGGGCGGCGGTTACGTGGACATCGACGGCGAGCGCATCGACATCCGCGCGGGCATCCACAGCCTGTCGGGGTATTCGGCCCATGCCGACCAGAACGATCTGGTGCGCTTCGTGGCCGGCATGGGGCGGCGGCCCGCCGAGGTGCGCCTGATCCACGGCGAAGCCGGCGCCCGCGAAGCGCTGGCCAAGCGTCTCGCGGCGGCCCTCGGCCCGGGGCTGCGGGTGATGAATGCGGGTGATGATTGATGTCTTGCGCGGCGGTTACAATCATGTGGGAGCGAATTCATTCGCCCGCGGAGGTTAAGCAGCGCTCTACCTTTCTGCAACCCGTGTTGTGCGAATGAATTCGCACCCACAGGAGGGCGGTGGGCGCGGTGTGGGCCATTCTGTGGGGGCGAATTCATTCGCCCGCGGACGTAAAACGACGTCCTGCCGATTTTCAATGCGCGACGGGCCAATGATTTCGCCCCGACACAAGACGGATATCTGAATGGTTGCTCCGAATTCCCCTGCCTGGCGGGCCTTGCTCGCGCATCGCGACCTGATCGCCCACCGGCATCTGCGCGACTTCTTCGCCGCCGACCCGCAGCGTTTTGCGCAGATGTCCTTGCAGCTTGACGGTTTGTTAGCCGATTTCTCCAAGCAGCGCGTCGATACCCGCGCCATGCAGTTGCTGATCGAGCTCGCCAACGCCGCCGATCTGGTGGGCTGGCGCGACCGGCTCTTCGCCGGCGACAAGATCAACGTCAGCGAAGATCGCGCGGTGCTCCACCCGGCGCTGCGTCACCTGGGCCTGGACGCGTTTCCGTCGCCCGAGCGGGACGTGATGCCCGAGGTGCGGGCGGTGCGCGAGCAGATGCGGGTGTTCTCCGACAAGCTGCGCGCCGGCCTGTGGCGGGGTTTCTCCGGCGAGGCGATCCGCGACGTGGTCAATATCGGCATCGGCGGGTCGGACCTCGGCCCCAAGATGGTGGTGCGCGCCCTGTCGGCCTACGGGCGCGCGGGCCTGCGGATGCACTTCGTGTCCAACCTCGACAGCGCCCACCTGGGGCATCTGCTCGACGTGCTGGACCCGCGCTCGACCTTGTTCGTGGTGGCGAGCAAGACCTTCACCACCCAGGAGACCATGCTCAACGCCCACACCGCCCGCGAATGGCTGTGCGCGGCGGCGGGGGTGAACGCGGCGCGGGCGCTGCCCCTGCATTTTGTGGCGGTGACGTCGGCGGTGGACAAGGCCGCCGAGTTCGGCCTGCCCCTGGCCAACGTGTTCCGCATGTGGGTTTGGGTGGGGGGGCGCTATTCGCTCTGGTCGGCGGTGGGCCTGCCCATCGCGCTCGCCATCGGGATGAGCGGTTTCGAACGCCTGCTCGCCGGCGGGCAGACCATGGACAAGCATTTCCGCGACGCGCCCTTCGAGCGCAACCTGCCGGTGCTGATGGCCCTGATCGGCATCTGGAACACCAACTTCCTCGGCGCCGGCACCAGCGCCGTGCTGCCCTACCACGAGGCGCTGCGCTTCCTGCCGTCCTTCCTGCAGCAGCTCGAGATGGAATCCAACGGCAAGACGGTGGGGCGGGACGGCCAGCCGCTGGCCTGTCAGGCCAACCCCATCGTGTGGGGCGAGATCGGCTCCAACGGCCAGCATGCCTTCTTCCAGCTGCTCCACCAGGGCGGCTGGCTGGTGCCTTGCGATTTCATCGCCAGCGCCCAGAGCGACTACCCGCTGCCCGGCCACCAGGCCCCGTTGATGGCCAACCTGCTGGCCCAGAGCGCCGCGCTGGCCTTTGGCAAGACCGAAGCCGAGGCCTCGGCCGAGCTGCGCGCCGCCGGGGTGCCGCCGGAGCAGGCCACCGCGCTGCTGCCCCATAAGGTGTTCGCCGGCAACCAGCCGTCCACCACCATCATCCTGCCGCGCATCGACCCCCATAGCCTCGGCATGTTGCTGGCCCTCTACGAGCACAAGGTGTTCGTGCAGGGCGTGGTGTGGGGCATCAATTCCTTCGACCAGTGGGGCGTCGAGCTGGGCAAGCAACTGGCCGGCCGCCTGCTGCCGGCGCTCAAGGGCGAATCCGAAGCGGAAGGCCTCGACCAGTCCACCCGCGCGCTGATCGCATGGTGCCGCGAGCACGGCGATTTTTGAAATGGGCACCCACAGGGGCAAAGGGCATCGCTAAGCCGAGGTTTTTCTGTGGGGGCGAATTCAATTCGCCCGCAGAGGTGGAATGATGCGATGGCCGTGTTTCAAGGTGCGGTGTGCGAATGAATTCGCACCTACAGAACCCGAGCCATGACCTACGATGCCCTGCGCCGCGGCCGCGTCTCCGTTCCTGGGCAGGTCTACCTCCTTACCACCGTGACTGCTGGCCGGGCGCGGTGCTTCGATGACTTCCATCTCGCCCGCCTGGCCGTCGCCGAAATGCGCCGCCTCGACGCCGAGGGCCTGCTCAGCTCGCTGGCCTGGGTGCTGATGCCCGATCACCTGCACTGGCTGGTCCAGCTCGGTGGCACGGCCTCGCTCTCGGGTACCGTCAAGACCTTCAAGGCCCGCGTCGGACGCCGCCTCAATGCCGCGGGAGGCCACCGCGGCAGCGTATGGCAGAAGGGCTTCCACGACCGCGCCCTGCGCAAGGACGAAGACCTCCCCACCGCCGCCCGTTACATCGTCGCCAACCCCCTGCGCGCCGGCCTCGTGCAACGGATAGGCGATTACCCCCACTGGGACGCGATTTGGCTGTAGGGGCGAATTCATTCGCCCGCGGAGGTGGAATGGCGCGATGGCCGTGTTTCAACGGGCGTTGTGCGAATGAATTCGCACCCACAGGAGGAGTATCGCGGCTCCAGTTTTTCTGTGGGGGCGAATTCATTCGCCCGCGGAGGTGGAATGGCGCGATGACCGTGTTTCAACGGGCGTTGTGCGAATGAATTCGCACCCACAGGGGTATCGCGGCTCTGGTTTTTCTGTGGGGCGAATTCAATTCGCCCGCGGAGGTGGAATGGTGCGTTGGCCGTGTTTCAACGGGCGTTGTGCGAATGAATTCGCACCCACAGGGGTGTCGCGGCTCCGGTTCTTCTGTGGGGCGAATTCAATTCGCCTGCGGAGGTGGAATGGTGCGATGGCCGTGTTTCAACGGGCGTTGTGCGAATGAATTCGCACCCACAGGGGTATCGCGGCTCCGGTTTTTCTGTGGGGGCGAATTCAATTCGCCCGCGG
>NZ_JAYROR010000096.1:0-17690 GCF_041911615.1 Zoogloea sp.
CATGGGCGCCCAGATGGTCAAGGAAGTCGCTTCCAAGACCTCCGACATCGCCGGTGACGGCACCACCACCGCCACCGTGCTGGCCCAGTCCATCGTCCGCGAAGGCATGAAGTTCGTCGCCGCCGGCATGAACCCGATGGACCTGAAGCGCGGCATCGACAAGGCTGTCGTCGCCACCCTGGAAGAGCTCAAGAAGCTGTCCAAGCCCTGTTCCACCAACAAGGAAATCGCCCAGGTCGGCTCCATCTCCGCCAACAGCGATTCCTCCATCGGCGACATCATCGCCAACGCGATGGAAAAGGTCGGCAAGGAAGGCGTCATCACCGTTGAAGACGGCAAGTCCCTGCAGAACGAACTCGACGTCGTCGAGGGTATGCAGTTCGACCGTGGCTACCTGTCCCCGTACTTCATCAACAACCCGGACAAGCAGGTCGCGATCCTCGACAACCCGTTCGTCCTGCTCTTCGACAAGAAGATCTCCAACATCCGCGATCTGCTGCCGGTGCTCGAGCAAGTGGCCAAGGCTGGCCGCCCGCTGCTGATCATCGCCGAAGACGTGGACGGTGAAGCCCTGGCCACCCTGGTGGTGAACAACATCCGCGGCATCCTCAAGACCTGCGCCGTCAAGGCACCGGGCTTCGGCGACCGTCGCAAGGCCATGCTCGAAGACATCGCCATCCTGACCGGCGGCCAGGTGATCTCCGAGGAAGTCGGCCTGAACCTCGAGAAGGCCACCCTGGAAGACCTGGGTCAGGCCAAGCGCATCGAAGTGGGCAAGGAAAACACCACCATCATCGACGGCGCCGGCGTTGCCGACCGCATCGAAGCCCGCGTCAAGCAGATCCGCGTCCAGATCGAGGAAGCCACCTCCGACTACGACCGCGAGAAGCTGCAGGAACGTGTCGCCAAGCTGGCTGGTGGCGTTGCCGTGATCAAGGTTGGCGCTGCCACCGAAGTCGAAATGAAGGAAAAGAAGGCCCGTGTCGAAGACGCGCTGCACGCCACCCGTGCCGCCGTTGAAGAAGGCATCGTCCCTGGCGGCGGCGTGGCCCTGCTGCGTGCCCGCGCCAACCTCGGCGGCCTCAAGGGCGACAACCACGACCAGGACGCCGGCATCAAGATCGTGCTGCGCGCCATGGAGCAGCCGCTGCGTGAGATCGTCGCCAACGCTGGCGCCGAAGCTTCCGTGGTGGTGAACAAGGTTGTCGAAGGTTCCGGCAACTTCGGCTACAACGCCGCTTCCGACATCTACGGCGACATGGTCGAAATGGGCGTGCTGGATCCGACCAAGGTGACCCGCACCGCGCTGCAGAACGCCGCCTCCGTGGCTGGCCTGATGCTGACCACCGACTGCATGGTGGCCGAACTGGCTGAAGACAAGCCGGCCGGCGGCATGCCCGACATGGGTGGCATGGGCGGTATGGGCGGCATGGGCATGGGCATGTAATCCCGCGCCCGAACCTGTCCGGTTCGACAAAAAACCCCGCTTCGGCGGGGTTTTTTGCTTTGTGGCGGCCGTTTTGTCGGCGTGCGTGGCGGGGCGACAAGCAACACTTATGTCATTTATAAGTGTGTTTTATCGGCTCATTAGTAAGCGTAAGTTGGCAGTAAGGCTCGCCCGGTAACTTTGCATCACCCTGAAAGGAACTCTATTGGTTCCAGGCAAGGTTCATTCGAAGAGGAGGAGAGATATGAGAGACGACCTCGGCGACCGCATCCGGGCAAACCCCAAGTACCAGGAGCTGGTCTCGAAACGCAATTCCTACAGCTGGATCATGACCATCATCATGCTGGCTGTTTACTACGGCTACATCCTGCTGATTGCCTTCAACAAGGAGTTCCTTGCCCAGAAGACGGGCGCGGGTGTCACCTCGATGGGCATTCCCATCGGTCTCGGCGTGATCCTGTTCACCGTCATCATCACCGGCATCTACATCCGCCGTGCGAACACCGAGTTCGACGCCCTGAAGGAACAAGTCATCAAGGAGGCCACCAAGTGATGCGTACTTCCAAGCTCTTCCTGGGCCTTCTCGCGGTGCTGGTTTCCGGCGCCGCGCTAGCTGCCGGTGCCGATCTTGGCCAGGCCGAGAAGCAGGCCACCAACTGGACCGCGATCGCCATGTTCGGCATCTTTGTTGCCGGCACGATGTTCATCACCAAGTGGGCGGCGTCCAAGACCAAGTCGGCCGCCGACTTCTACACCGCCGGCGGTGGCATCACCGGCTTCCAGAACGGCCTGGCGATCGCCGGCGACTACATGTCCGCCGCGTCCTTCCTGGGTATTTCCGCCGCGGTGATGACCAACGGCTACGACGGCCTGATCTATGCGATCGGCTTCCTCGTTGGCTGGCCGATCATCACCTTCCTGATGGCCGAACGCCTGCGCAACCTCGGCAAGTTCACCTTCGCCGACGTGGCCGGCTACCGCTTCCAGCAGACCCCGATCCGCGCCTTCGCGGCCTCGGGCACCCTGGTCGTCGTCGCCTTCTACCTCATCGCCCAGATGGTCGGTGCCGGTCAGCTGATCAAGCTGCTGTTCGGCCTCGAGTACTGGATGGCGGTGGTGATCGTCGGCGCGCTGATGATGGTCTACGTGCTCTTCGGGGGCATGACCGCCACCACCTGGGTGCAGATCATCAAGGCCTGCCTGCTGCTCGCCGGCGCCTCGTTCATGGCCTTCATGGTGCTGGTCAAGTTCGGCTTCAGCCCCGAGGCGATGTTCGCCAAGGCCGTCGAGATCAAGACCACGCTGGCCGCCAAGGATGCCAAGCTCATCGCCGACGCCACCGCTGCCGCGGCCGCGGCCGGCAAGGACGTGGCCGAGGTGACCGCTGCGATGGCCGCCAAGAAGGGCGATTCCATCATGGCGCCGGGCTCCTTCGTGAAGGACCCGATCTCCGCGATCTCCTTTGGCATGGCGCTGATGTTCGGTACCGCCGGTCTCCCGCACATCCTGATGCGCTTCTTCACCGTGCCGGATGCCAAGGAAGCCCGTAAGTCCGTGGGTTGGGCCACCGTCTGGATCGGCTACTTCTACATCCTGACCTTCATCATCGGCTTCGGCGCGATCACCTTCGTGCTGACCAACCCCGAGTTCCTGGATGCCAAGGGCCTCAAGGGTGGCGGCAACATGGCGGCGATCCACCTCGCCAACGCCGTCGGCGGCAACATCTTCCTCGGTTTCATCTCTGCGGTTGCGTTCGCCACCATCCTGGCGGTGGTTGCGGGTCTGACCCTCTCTGGCGCGTCGGCCGTGTCCCACGACCTTTACGCCACGGTGTTCAAGAACGGCAACGCCGATTCCGCTGCTGAACTGCGTGTGTCCCGCATCACCACCATCGTGCTGGGCATCATCGCGGTGGTCCTGGGGATCGCCTTCGAGAAGCAGAACATCGCGTTCATGGTCTCGCTGGCCTTCGCGATTGCCGCCTCCGCCAACTTCCCGGTGCTCTTCATGAGCGTGCTGTGGAAGGACTGCACCACCAAGGGCGCGGTCATCGGTGGCTTCCTCGGCCTGATCAGCGCCGTCGTGATGACCGTGCTGTCCAAGTCGGTGTGGGTCGATGTGCTTGGCAACAAGGACGCGATCTTCCCCTACACCTCCCCGGCCCTGTTCTCGATGACCATCGGCTTCGTCGGCATCTGGATCTTCTCGCTGCTCGACCGCAGCCCGAACGCTCAGCGTGAGCGCGAGGACTTCGCCGCCCAGCTGATCCGCTCCGAAACCGGTATCGGTGCCGCTGGTGCGTCGGGCCACTAAGCCCTGCCGCCGCCTGCCGGATCGATGATCCGGCAGGGGCCGCGGAAAACCCCGGCTTGCCGCAAGGCAGCCGGGGTTTTCGTTTGTTCGGCGGGAGGCGTCGAGGTCGGGCCGGGACGGGCGGATCGCGACCATGCTAGACTTGAGAGAATTTGGCTTGGAACAGGGAAGAGGCCGTCAGCGGCCGGGAAAAGCGAAGCGCACCCTCGACAGTGCTGGCAGAGGGGCCAGTGGCGGGGTGGCAAAAAGACGGCGGGGGAGTGGCCCGTCGGGCGACCCAATCCCCCGAGGCTTTGTCGCGGCTCGCGCCACGCCATCACCCCCGAGACCGAGTAAAAGGAGAACAGCGGCTGCAATATGCCGGCCGCCGCTTACTTCAAACTTACACTTCTGCCTCGAACAAAAAGACCATGCGGATCCTGCTGGCCGAAGACGACCTCATCATTGCGGACGGCCTTGGCCGCGCGCTCAAGAAAGCCGGCTACGCCGTCGATCACGTCCCGAACGGCGCCGAGGCCGACGCTGCGCTGCTCGGGCAGAGTTTTGACCTGCTGATTCTCGACCTCGGCCTGCCGAAGCTGTCCGGCATCGAGGTGCTGCGCCGTCTGCGGGCACGCAAATGCACGATGCCGGTGCTGATCCTCACGGCCCAGGACGGTATCGAGGACCGCGTACGTGGCCTGGATGCGGGCGCCGACGACTACCTCACCAAGCCTTTTGCGCTGCCCGAACTCGAGGCGCGGGTGCGGGCGCTCACCCGGCGCGGCACCGGCCAGGCGCGTTGCATCGAGTACGCCCGCCTGATGTACGACCAGGCCGACCGGGTCGTCAAGATCGACGGTCAGGTGGTCGAGTTGTCGGCGCGGGAAGTGGGTTTGCTCGAAGTGCTGCTGCTGCGTGCCGGCCGGCTCGTCAGCAAGGAGCAACTTGTGGACCACCTGTGCGGCTGGGGCGAGGAGGTCTCCAACAACGCCATCGAGGTCTACGTCCATCGCCTGCGCAAGAAGCTCGAGCACAGTGGCGTGCAGATCGTGACGGTGCGTGGGTTGGGTTACTGCCTGGAAAAGCCGGATGTGGTCGCCTAGGTGGCGCAAGTCGGCTGCCGGCGACGCCGGCGCCGACGGCAAGGCCTTCAACTCGCTGTTCGGCGAGATTCTCGACTGGATGCTGGCCCCGCTGCTGTTTCTGTGGCCAATCTCGATCATCGTCACCCACAACGTCGCCAACAGCATCGCCAATCAGCCCTATGACCAGGCCCTGGCGGTGAATGTGCGGGCGATCGCCCGTCTCGTGAAGGTCGAGGGCAATCTGGCGCGAGTCAATTTCCCTGCGCCGGCGCGGCTGCTGCTGCGAGCCGACGAGGACGACACCGTCTACTACCAGGTGCT
The DNA here is from genome assembly GCF_041911615.1 of Zoogloea sp. GTDB lineage: Bacteria > Pseudomonadota > Gammaproteobacteria > Burkholderiales > Rhodocyclaceae > Zoogloea. Next base: position 5,149 of record NZ_JAYROR010000096.1, read on the forward strand.
CGGCTTCAAGGGCGAGCTGCTCGCCGGCGACAAGGATATCCCGCCGATCAGCGCACCCGACAACGTCGAGCCCGATCTCGTGATGTTCCGCGACGAGCAGATCGCCGGTGAGGAAGTGCGCGTCGCCTACCAGTTCCTGCAGCCGGTCGATGGCGTGTCGAGCAAGCTCGTGCTGCTCCAGGTGGCCGAGACGCGCAACAAGCGCAGCACCCTCGCGTCGCGGGTCGTCACCGGCGTGTTGCTGCCCCAGTTCGCGATCATCCCCATCGCGGTGATCCTGGTGTGGCTCGGGCTGTCCCGTGGCATCGCGCCGCTCAATCAGTTGCAGAGCCTGATCCGGCGCCGGCGCCCGTCGGACCTGTCGCCGATTTCGGTGTCCGGCGTGCCCGAGGAGGTGCGCCCGCTGATCATCGCCTTCAACGACATGATGGCGCGCCTCGAGGAAAACCTGCAGGCCCAGCAGCGCTTCATCGCCGATGCCGCCCACCAGATGCGCACCCCGCTCACCGGCCTGCGTATGCAGACCGATCTGGCCATGATGGAAACCGATCCGCAGCAGGTGCACCGCTCGCTGGTGCAGATATCCCAGAGCGCCGAGCGGGCCAGCCACCTGATCAACCAGCTCCTGTCGCTGGCGCGCGCCGAGGCCAGCTACGAAAAGATCTACGCCGTCGAGCGCGTCGATCTCGAAGCCCTGCTGCGCACGATGCTCAGCGACTTCGTGCCGCGGGCCCGCCAGAAGAACATCGACTTCGGCCTCGAGACCACTGGCGAACCGCTGGTGATCGAGGGCAATCCAGTGCTGCTCGGCGAGCTGCTCAAGAACCTCATCGACAACGCGATCAAGTACACGCCGGAGGGCGGTTGCGTCACCGTGCGCACCATCGCCACCGAGCGCGCCATCGTCGAGGTGGAGGACACCGGCATCGGCGTCCCCGAGGCCGACCGGGAGCGGGTCTTCGAGCGCTTTTATCGCGTGCTGGGCAGCTCCGAGAGCGGTTCAGGCCTTGGTCTGCCCATCGTCCGCGAGATCGCCGACCTGCACCGTGCCACCGTGAGCCTGATCCCCAACCCCAGCGGCAAGGGCACCATTGCGCAGGTTGTCTTTCCGCGTAGCCGCGAAGGCGCAGAGCGCAGCACCGGCATCCCCCCTCCACGCGTCGTCTCCGAACTCTTCCCGCCGGCCTGACCGGTGCCCGCGATGTTGCTTGAGAGCAAATGCGCGAAAATATTTGACAAGCCTTTGGCGGAAGGCTATTATGCGCGCTCTTCCAGGCCAGTTAGCTCAGTTGGTAGAGCAGCGGATTGAAAATCCGCGTGTCCGTGGTTCGATTCCGCGACTGGCCACCAGATTCTAAGCCGCTTCCCGCATGTTTGCGTGAAGCGGCTTTTCTACATTTTTACCCCGGATTCTACAAAGTCGGACTTGTCTGCATGGCAAGCTAGTTGATGCCCTAGCGCTTAATGGTCTCGGGATATGTCAAAGCTCTAATCTCGGCGTGTAAATCTGCGGCATAATTGGCTCCTCTTGTGGGGTTTTTCGATCAGCGCTCGTTCGCTGGCTTTGGCTATAAATTAATCGATAGGGGGGCTGGATGAAGCTAGCAGAGGTGTTCGGTGTATCGAGAGATCCAGTATCAAGTTATATCGAGAGAAGTGCGGTCGATGCAGCGCTTGAAGCGGCCCTGAAAGAGTCTCGGCAGATAATCATTTATGGGTCGTCCAAGCAGGGAAAGACGGCGCTCTTGCAGCGCCACATCCCTGATAAGCGACGTATCACCGTGCACTGTGGCCCAACTACAACGGCCGAAGACCTCTATCGATCATTCCTGCGACAACTGCAGGTCGAGATCGTGTCTGAGAAAACTGCGGAAACCAGTCGGGAGGTGTCAACTTCAATTTCTGCAAAGTTCACAGCGATTCTGCCATTTTTTGGTGGAGGTGAGGCTGAGGCGAAGGGCGAAGCGACGGCGGGGGCGGTTCAGGGTACTACCCGACAAACAATTGAGTTCAATTTAGCTGTCGCACAAGATGTGGGTGAGTTGCTTTTAAAGGTTGGTGCAGTCAATCTTTTTCATGTCTTGGAGAACTTTCATTATCTAAGTGATGATGTGCAAAGACAACTCGCCTTCGATCTTAGAACGTTTGAGGAAATGGGGCTGCGCTTCGTTATCCTCGGTGTGTGGCGAGAGAGAAACAGACTTGTTCAGTACAACGGGGATTTGCAGGATCGCTTAGCCGAAGTACCGGTTGAGCCATGGGAGGTCGCCGATTTCGAGCGGGTTGTCGCGACTGGGGGGCCGTTCCTCAACGTTACTTTTGATCAGGCGATAAAGGATCAAATCTTCGACGAAGCGCATGGAAGCATTGCAGTTGTTCAGGAGTTGCTAAAGAAAACCTGCGAAAAAGTCGGAGTAGTGGAGTTCTCGCCTCAGCCTGTGGTCATCTCGGATTCTGCATTGCTTAGAGAGGCCATTTGTGAAAAGGTAGAAGAGTATTCGGCTCGACACATTCGCAGTTTAGAGTCAATCGCTGCGGGTTCGCGCACGCGGAGAGCTACGGAAACAGCTGCTGCTCTATATCTTCCTTATTACCTTGTAAAAGTGATGGTTCATCGAACATACGATGAACTAAAGGAAGGCATTGAGCGTAAGACGCTTCAGCTGATGATTCAGCAATTGCACAATTCCCCAGATAACGTGAGAACCTCGGACGTTACTGGGATGCTGAGCAGATTACCGGCATTGCAGGCTAATGCCCGTATAGTTCCCCCCTTGTTCGACTTTGACCCCGGGACGCGGAGGGTAAAAGTCGTTGATTCCACCTTGTACTTTTTTATCGACAACTGTGATCCTGACGAGGTGATGGCGGAGATTCCTCACCCGGATCCAGGTGAAAACGAGTGATGGAGACGAGTGACTATGTAGTTACCGAAGAGGTTTGATTCTTTCGCCTTTTCTGTCTCTCGTATAATGTTCGGTCATGTCTCGATTTGCATGGCCGAGTAATTTTTGCGCGTGACCAAGGTCGCCGGTATCGGTTGCGGCCTTGGCCCTGATGTCCCGAAACTGAAATGTCGCACCAGCGGCTTCCCTGGCCTCGTCAAACCGATTGCGCAGCATCCAGTAGGTGAGAGGCTGCCCGCTCTCGTCCTGAATCAGCCAGGCGCCCTTGATCTTCGCCGGCCGGCAGGTGATCCGGTCTATCACCTGGGCAAGTTCGCCGGTGACTTCAATGGCGAGTTTCTTCCCCGTCTTGTTCTGCTTGAGGTGCAGGGCGCCGTCCCGGATGTCGGCACGGGTCAGCTTGAGCACGTCGGCGGGGCGCTGGCCGGTCAGTAGTGCCAGATCCATCGCATCTTGAAGGGTGTAATGCCCTTTCTCCCAAACGGCCCTGAATTCGTCGTCTTCCACGTAGCGATCACGGCCAGTTTCTTTGTGTCCCTTGATGCCCGCGCAGGGGTTCTGGGCGTCGGTGTAACCCCATGCCCGCGCCTGGTTGAAGATGTGGGATAGCAGGGCGCGCTCCCGGTTGGCGCGCACCTTGGCTGTTTGGCCGCGCAGATCCAGATAGGTGCGCACGTCCTGGGGCCGGATAGCGTCAATGGGGACTGCGCCGAAGACTTCCAGCAGCTTGGCGAGTTCGGCCAGGTTGTCCCGCTGGGTACGAGTCGCCTTGCCGGGGATGATCTCCCTTTCGTAGCGCTTGGCGATGATCGCAAAGGTTTTGTCGTCGGGGCTGGGGTCTTCCCGTTCAAGTTCGGCCCACTGCAGCCGCGCCTGGTGCAGATCCTTGCCTAGCTTGATCCACTTCCGGGGAAGCGTCGAAGTCACGTAATAGAAGGTTTCGCCCTTCCGGTGCATTCGGGGCGGCAGGTTGAAGTCTTGAGAGCGGCGACGGCCCATGATTTAGCGAGCGGTGAGGGCGCCGAAGTTCGGGCGCGGGGTTGAGGAAGAAGGGGAAGGCGTCGGCGTTGCCTGCTTGGCACCGCAAAGGCGGGAGCGGGCGTAGTCGCGCCCGACAATCGGCCGATTCGTGGCGTTGCGCTCGAAAACCCAGCCGCGATCCTGCAGCCAGCGGCGCTGATGCGCGGGGAGCTTGTAGCCGGTGAGTTCGGCGATCTCGTCTTTCGACAGGAAAAGGGATTCCATGCGCTAAACCTGCCTTCCTGGTTGGTTTGGCGGGTGATCCGCCAGGCCAGGGGATGAAATGAACGGCGGGAGCCTTACGGGCGATGCTTCCGGGGGGTGATTCTGGGAAGCTGCCTGCCGATTCGGGGGATTCATGCCCGCGCCCGGCTCGTTGGCCGGTCGTGGGTGCGTACAGTTATTGACACGAGTCCAAGGGGACGAAGCCCGCGCCCGGCGCTGCAGCGTCCAGCGCTTGCGCTCGGAGCGGCAGACGTGGCCGCAGGCGGCGACGCCGGCCGGCCTGGGGCCGATGGGTTCGCCGTAGCGCCCGGTGCGCTCGTCGTCTTCCTTGTGAAGCTGGGTGTTCCAGTCCTTGCGCTTGGTGCCGGGCTTGCCCTGGGCGTCGTAGTAGCTGCCGAAGTCGGCGCGCTTTTCACCTTCCCGTTGCACGGCTTTCCAGGCGCGCTGGATGCACTCGGGGGCGTGCTTGATCTCGTCGGCAGGTACGCGGCGAAGTTCGCGCCAGACGCCGACAGGCGGACAGCCGAAGTCCTGAAACTGGCGGATGCCCCACAGGGCCGACCATGCTTCGGCGCGGGCGGCGGTTTCGCTGGGGGCGGCGCCGGGCGCGGCTTCGTGGTCGGCGTCGATGCCGTGGGCGTCCAGGTTCTTGCTGATGTACTTGGCGACATAGGCGACGGCGCTGCCCTTGGCGGGGTCGATGTGCTCAACCCGCACGCGGCGCAGTTGGGCGCCCGCCTCGTCGCCGTTGTCTCGCAGGGCGTAGTCCTGCACCAAGGCAATCAGCTTGCGCAGATCTGCCGCGCTGGCGAAAACCAACAGGTTCCAGTGCGGCGTGCCGTCGTGGTGCGGCTCGACGGTGCGCAGCCCGTAGAACGTGAGCCCCTGGCGTTCGGCGCTGGCACGGATGCGCGCCCACACGCTGCATAGATAGTCCTGCGCCTGGCGGGGCGTGCTGCCGTCGTAGTTCGGGTTTGCGTCGCCGGACTTGCTGCCGCGCGCGTGCATCCGGCTGGGGCAGGTGACGACGATGAACGCAGCCTCAAAGCCCAGCCGCTTGCCTACCTCTTCCATGCCCCTGGCGCGGGTCATGAGTTCGGCCCGGCGGATTACCTTGTTGGCGAGAGAGCCCTTTTCGATCTCTTCCATGGGGATGATCTCCCCGTCTTCGCTGATGGCGTCGGTGTTCGCCAGGATGTTGGCGTTGCGCTTGCGTTGCTGTTGGCGGCGGGAAAAGGCTTCGTCGCTGATGTAGAGGCCAGCGTACTTGTGCACATAGCCAAGTTCGATGGCGCAGGCTTCCAGGGTGCGGCCGTGGGTTTTCGTGAGGGCGCGGCGCCACCAGTCGGCGGCAACGGCGCGGGCGATTACCTGGGCATCGTCGCGGCAGTTGGGCGGCTTGATGCCGTAGGTTCGGCAGAGGGTTTCGATCTCGCGGCGGATCGCCTGCGGTTGCTTCCAGCGGACAACCAGACGTTCGCAGCGTGAGGCGAATTGTTCGGCACGATGACAAAGGTCATCGTAGGTTGCGCCCGGTTCGAGCTTGCAGCCCTCGAAGGTGGCCTTGATGCGGGTGGTTGTCGCCAACAGGCGGCGGTTTGCGTCGGCCAGGCCGGCGCCCCGTTCGGCGGCATGTCGCCGAAGCAGCGTCGTCCGCCACCGCAGCGGCAGCGCCGCAACGGCTTCGGCTTCCCATGCCCGTTGCTGCCGGTCACGGAAGGTTTGGGCCTCCTGGCCGCGAAGCTGCGCCAGAGAAAGCCCGGCCATGTCAGGCGCGGCCGAATGGCGGCCTGACATGGATTGGCGCGGGGACGTGCTGCGCATCGCGAAGCCTAGCGGCTGGGCGTGCTGGGTTGGGCTTGCTTCTGCTTGGAGTGGATCACCGCCAGCAGGAGCACCGCACCAATCACAACGGCAAGCTTGCTGCCGTTGGGGATGGCGATCATCGAGACCGGAGCCATCGGAATCATTCCGCGTCCTCCTGTTCCGGTTCGGTGCTGGGCTGTTCCGACTGGACGGTCGGCGCGGCGGTTGCACTCAGTTCAACCAGCGGGGACCCCGCGTAGTTGCTGGCAACCAGATCGGCGACGGTGCGCGCGTCGCCGGCGGCTGAGGTGATGAAAGTCCGTCCCTGCAGCCTGGCAAGCAGCATGTAGTTTTCGGCGAGTCGGCCGAACAGTTCCCGCAGCGCCGCGTCGGTCGTGTCGTCCAGGCCACCGAAGATGGCGCGCTTGGCCGGCATGTTCAGCAGGACAGCCGCGCGCTCGTCGTTTTCAAGGATGCGTTCGGTGATCGCGCTGCCTTGTGCTTCCGTCAGGTCGCTACACAGGAAGAAGGGAAAGCTCGCCCCACTGGCCGCAGATGCCGCAGGCGTGGCGCCGAAGAAGTTCGGCAGGGGCGTGATCTCGTCTTTCACCTGCACGGTGGTAGTGACGGACTCGGCGAACTGGATGCCCTGCGAGGTGTAGAACTCGCGCAGCCCTTGCAGGAAGGGGATGTCCGGGACGAAGCGCCCGGTTTCAAACTGCTTGAGCTTCCAGCCGGGCAAGTCGCTCTTCTGGATCAGGTCGGATTGGGTCAGACCAAGCTGGAAGCGGGCCGCGCGGGATTGTTCGGCGGTAACGGGAAGAGTGTTCGGAATTTTCATGTTGTCCTCGTTTGAGTTTGTTTGTACTTCACCTCCATCTTACGATTTGTTTTCAAAAAAGTACATCTGTACTCGAAAATTTTCTCGACAAAAAAAGACCGGCTCGAGGGCCGGTCGTTTTTCTAGGCTGCTCCCCTTAAGGGAGCGGCAGTCCGCTTTGTTTGATCAGTGTCTTGATGCGCTCTGCTTGAGCGTCCTTAGGTTGAGCTACAAGTGCTTTCACGTCTTCTTTAGAAAGATCGCGCACCAAGTTCGCGAACTGGGTGAAGGTCTCGGGATCACGCGATCTCAGAGTCTCATCGGCTATTGTTGCAATTGCTTCAAGTGTTTCCGCGCCAACTTTGGACAGAATTGCCGCGATAATCGGCATCATCATTGCAGCCAGCCCGAGAGCCTTGCCAGGATCTGTTTGCGCTAGTCGGGCAAGAGGGCGTAGAACACCATCCACCTTGCCGAAAGGCTCTTCGAGTCCAAACAGTAACCGATTAGGCGTGACTTCAAGCACTTCGCAGAGCTTCAACAGCTCCTTTGTGCCCGGCTTGCGACTACCCGTTTCATACTGATGAAGGGTGTTGCGCGATAGCCCTGTCAGGCGATGAACATCCGACATGCCGTAGCCTTTGGCCTCCCGAGCCTTTTTCAGCTCGATCGCGATTACATCGGGGCCATCAGTTGGCGACGATTGTTCGTCGGTATTGGCGGTCTCGTTTTTCAAGGTGGCAGTTTTCGTTGAACTAGCCGGAAAGCCTCTAGTTATGCGCCTTCCAGCTAGTTGATCTTAGAGGGTTTCCGGCCAGTTACGGGCCGTATGAACAACGGCAAGCACCGTCACGACCTCGCCTTGCTGTTGATACACGACCAGGTACGGCAGCCGGCTTATCACCAGTTCCCGAGTGCCTTCGATGATGCCCTTCCGGCCGGCCTGCGCATGTTGCGCTAGAAGTTTGACCTGCTCCCGGATCGCCTTCACTACTCGGCTTGCGGCGGCGGGGCTGTCTTGGCTGATGTGTGCCCGGATGTCTTTCAGGTGTTCGACAGCCGGAAGCGTCCAGAGAATCTGACTCAAGGCGCCAAGCCTTCTTCCTGGTCGAGTCGGTCAAACAGGGCGTTGAGTTCATCGTTAGTGACGACCTGGCCTTGTTCTGCAGCCGCAAGCCCGGCCTTGACCCGCCGCAGGTACTCGGCTTGCCAATGGACGTAGCTTTTCAGGGCGGCCGCAGCGATGTCTTCGTCAGTGCGGCGCGTTTCCGTTGCGATGCTGTGCAGCAGGGCTTTGTCCTGCTCGCTGAGGGTCACTGTCAGGTGTGCCATGGTTGCTCCCGGCGTGGCTGTCTCCGAATGATAGCGCGCCAGGCGTTAGGTATCAGTCCCGGTCGTCTTGGTGTGCCTGCCGGGCGGCGTTCAAACCTTCTACAACCCGAACAGGTGCCCAGCAACGGCGCGGGTTTCCAAAGGGGCCGGCGGAAGCGTTTGTAGAAGGATTTTTGCCTAAGCGCCTGTTTTCGTAGAAAAGAACGCCAGATTGAAAATCCGCGTGTCCGTGGTTCGATTCCGCGACTGGCCACCAAAGATTCTCGAGTAAAAACGCCGACTTAGTCAGTTGGCGTTTTTACGTTCACGCGGACGAAACTCCGCGTGCCGGTCGATTGCCGGTTCTGGCTGCACAACCCGGAGCCGGACGACGCCCCCAGGCGGGCTACGGGAAGATCGCCAGCAGCGCGAGGCCGCCGAACTGGCTTCGCAGTGTGTCGCCGAGATCGACCTCGACGACTTCGCCGGCCCCCAGTCCAGCAAGTGCGCGGTGGGCGGCGATCTCGCTGCCGGACAGCAGCCACAGGGTGGCGTCGCCGACTTCGACCTGCAGCAGGCGGACGTCCGGCGCACCGGGGAAGTCGTAACGGGCCAAGGTCTGCATGAGGGCCTGCCGCTCGGCTTCCGAGCGGGGCTGGATGGTGCGGGGAAGCGTCGAGGTGACGTAGTAGAAGGTCTCGCCCTTGCGGTGCAGCCGGGGCGGCAGGTTGATGTCTTGAGCGCGGCGACGGCCCATGATTCTCCAAGGCGTGGTCGGCTGAATCCGTCGCCGCGTGATCTTGATATTCCGACGCCGCAACGTCGCGGCTGCAGCCTCCCGGGGCAGCAGGGGCGGGGCGATAGCATCCTGCGCAGGGTGATGCCTTTTAAGCAACGCCCCCTCGAACGCATCGTCTTCGTCGTGGCGGGCGAGGGGCGACGAGGTGCGGCTCGCACGGCGGGCGCCCACGTCGTCAGCCCGCTTGCCGCCAGCATTCGCGATAGCGGCCGTCCGGGTCGTAGTCGTGGGCTTGTTTGTCGGGGTTGAAGCGGCGGCCGCCGCGGGGGTCGGTGCCGCGGCCGCTCAGGTAGAGCCAGTTGCCCTGGTTGCTGTAGACGTCGTAGTCGATGAGCTGGGCTTCGAACCAGGCGGCGCCGGCGCGCCAGTCGCCGTTCAGGTCGTGGACCAGGTAGCTGGCAACGTTCTGGCGCAGGCGGTTGGAGAGGTAGCCGGTGGCGGCGAGTTCGCGCATGCCGGCGTCGATGAAGGGGTGGCCCGTGCGGCCCTGGCGCCAGCGCTCGAACGGGGCGGGGTCGTGGCGCGGGGCGGGGTGCGCGGTGAGTCCGCCAGCGTGGTAGAGCCAGGTGCCGTGCTTGTGGTGCAGCCAGCGGAAGTGGTCGCGCCAGAGCAGTTCGAACCAGAGCCAGTAGGTGCCTTCGTTGGCGCCGTGTTCGGCTTCGAAGGCCTGGATGGCGGCCCACGCTCGACGCGGCGAGAGCGCTCCGGTGGCAAGCCAGGGCGACCATTTGCTGGAGTAGTCGGTGCCGCTGAGGCCGTTGCGGGTGGCTTTGTAGCGGTGGGGCAGGCGGCGCCGGCAGTAGTCCGCCAGGTGGGCCAGCGCGGCGCGCTCGCCACCGTGAAAGGCCGCTTCCGCGTAGGGAAAGGCGCTGCGCGGATCGGACGCTGGTGAGGGGGCGGCGGGCGCGGGCTGGTCGGCGAGGCGTGCGAGCAGGTTTGCCGGCGGCAGGGGCGGCAGGGCGTTGGGGGGCGGGTGCGGTGGCGGAGCCTGGACGCCGGCCCTTTCGACGGCCTGGCGGAAGACGCTGAAGGTGTCGGGTACGGCACACGGGTCGAAGGGCAGGCTGTCGGGCGCCAGCAGCGTGGATTGCCAGACGCATTCCGTGGCCACGCCCGCGTGCCTGAGTGCGGTGACGATGCCTCGCTCCTCGGGGGCGGCGATGTCCTCGCAGACCAGCAGCGGCGCACCCAGGTCGGCGACGAGCCGGCGCAGCACGGTGGCGGGATCGCCGGTGCAGTGCGCCAGACGACTGCCGAGCGCGGCGAGCTGTGTGGCGAGATCGTCCAGGGTGGCGGCCAGCCAGCGTCGGCGGTGCGCCCCGGTGCGGGCGAAGCCCCAGCGGGTGACGGCGTGCTGGGCCGGGTCGTGGATGAAGACCGGCAGCAGCCAGCCGCCGATGCGCCGGGCGTGGGCCACGGCGGTGAGGAGGGCGGTCTGATCGTGGAGCCGCAGGTCGTTGCGAAACCAGAACAGCACGCCGGGCGGTCGGCAGGTCGTCACGTGGCGGCGCCTCCGCGGTCAGGTAGCGCAGGGGCGCGTGCCGGAGACGTGCCGCGCCAGCAGCGCGCCCACGTCCACCCGTGCGCGCAATCTGGCGGCGAGCAGGTAGAGCCCGCCGAGCTTGCGGTGCAGGAACAGTGCGTCGGCCGGCGGGGTGTGCCAGAAGTCGCGATCCAGGCCGAGCGCCAGGCCGGCGTCGCGGATGCGCGCGGCGAGGTCGCTGTGGCCGAAGTCGTAGGCGCCCGGGTGGCGCAGCGGGGCGCAGGCGGTCTCGAAGAGGTCCAGCACGGCCTGGCGGTGATGAGGCCGGATGTCGGCCGGGAAGTAGCCGATGGCCGCCGCGGCGTCGTCGATGCCGGCCCGGTTGCCCCGGGCGGCGGATTCGAGCAGGTGCCGGTAGGCGGCGACGGTGGCCGGTGCGTAGCTGCGGGTGGCGCCGAAATCGAGCAGGACGAGCCGTCGGCGGGCCGTGTCGTAACGGTAGTTGGCAAAGTTGGGGTCGGTCTGGACGAGGCGAAAATCGAACAGTTCGCGGAACAGCAGCGCGAAGAGCAGGCCGGCGATGCGGTCGCGTTCGGCTTGCGGGGCGTCGCTCAGGCTTTCGACGGGGGCTCCGTCCACGTAGCCCATGGCGAGGATTCGGGCGTTGCTGAGGGGGGCGCGCACCTGGGGCAGCAGGAGGTCGGGGTCGTCGGCCAGCAGGGCGCCGAAGCGGCTCAGGTGGGCGGCTTCGAGGCGGTAGTCGGCTTCGTCGTGGAGCTGGCGCTTGGCTTCGTCGAGCAGGGGCTGGATGTCGAGGCCGTTCGGCAGCAGGCCGGACAGGCGCAGCAGGGTGGCGACGTTGTCCACGTCGCTCGCGATGCTCTCGCGTACGCCGGGGTATTGCACCTTGATGGCGAGGCGCTGCCCGTCGTGATCGTGGGCGGAATGCACCTGACCGATCGAGGCGGCCGCCATCGGCGTGAAGCTGAACTGCCGGAAGTGCCGCTCCCAGCCTGTGCCCCACTGGGCGTCGAGGACCGCGACGAGCTGGCTCATGGGCATCGGGCGGGCATCGGCGCGCAGGCGCGAGAGGATGTCGCGCAGCTCGGGCGGCAGCAGATCGCCCGCGTCCATCGACAGTAGCTGCCCGACCTTCATCGCCGCGCCGCGCAGCTGGGCCAGCGCCTCGGCGACTCGCCGGGCGTTGGCGGGCGTCATCAGCAGGCGGGACGCCCGCGGCCGCTTCCCCTGTGCGAGCTGCCGCACGCCCTCGGCCAGCATGCCGCCGGCAACGCCGGAGGCGAGGGCGCCCAGGCGCGCCAGCCGCGACAGGCGTCCGGCGGGCACCGCAAACGGCGTATGGCGGGGTTTCATCGCTCGGGTCGCCCGGTGTCGTCGCCCGCCTCGTCGAGGGGGTAGGCGTCGGCCACGTAGGCCGGGCCTTTCATCACCATCAGGATGAAGGCGGCGATGCCGACGGTGAACAGCACCGTCCAGTGCAGGATCACCAGGCTCGTCACGTAGATGTCGGTCGTCATCACCCGGGTGCCGGCGGCCAGCTCAGGCTGCAGCGCCAGCCACAGCCGCACCAGCAGCGAAGGCGCGCACAGCAGCAGGGTGCCGCGCCACAGCAGGCCCGGCAGGGCGCGCAGCACGTCGCGCTCGCGGCCGGCTTCGGGGCGGGCGCCGTTGGGCAACTTGTTGAACAGTCGTGACATGGGGAGCTCCGTTCGCGCTGCGGGCGGTGAAAATCCGGGCGCCTGCGGGGGGCCCGGCGTATGCGGTTTGATATTACAATCAAACCGTAATTTGTCCAGGACAAACATGAATTCGAACCCTTGTGTTGCGGTGGTTGGTGCGGGAATGGCGGGATTGTCCTGTGCAACCGAGTTACGTCGGGCGGGCCTGGCGGTGCGGTTGATCGACAAGAGCCGGGGGGTGGCGGGGCGCATGAGCACCCGTCGGGGCGAGGGCTGGCAGTGCGACCACGGCGCCCAGTATTTCACCGCCCGCGATGCGGATTTCCGGGCCGAGGTGGCGCGCTGGCAGGCGGCGGGCGTGGCGGCGCCCTGGTGGCCGCGGATGGCGGTGGTGGGCGGGCTCGGCGGGCACCAGCCCGACGCGGGGCTCGAACGCTTCGTCGGGGTGCCGCGCCACAGCAGGCCCGGCAGG
>NZ_JAYROR010000097.1:0-52813 GCF_041911615.1 Zoogloea sp.
CGGTGTTCGTGCGCGGTGGCGTCGGCCTGTCGGACTGGCTGGCCGCGGCCTGGGCGCGCCTCGCCCCGGGCGGACGGCTGGTGGCCAGCGCCGAGGACGACCACGCCCGCGCCGACCTGCTCGCCTTCGCTGCCCAGGTGCCCGCCGAGGCCTGGCAGGAGCTGAGCCTGTCCCGCGGCGAGACCGTCGCCGGGCGGCTGCGTTTCGCCCCTGCCGCGCCGGTACGCCTGGCCCTGTGGCGCAAGCCGCTCAACTGAAACCGTCGCAATCCGCAGGAGCTTCGCCGTGTCCGAGTCCGCCTTTCCCCGCACCCACGCGCCGGCCCGGCCGGGCTGGGTCTACCTTGTCGGTGCCGGCCCCGGCGATCCCGAGCTGCTGACCCTGCGCGCCGCGCGCCTGCTCCTCGAGGCCGACGTGGTGGTGTACGACAACCTCGTCGGTCAGGACGTGATGGCCTGCGTGCCGGCCGGCGTCGAGCGCATCTACGTCGGCAAGAAGGCGTCGAACCATGCGCTGCCCCAGGCCGGCATCAACGCGCTGCTTGTCGAGCAGGCCCGCCTCGGCAAGCGGGTGGTGCGGCTGAAGGGCGGCGATCCGTTCATCTTCGGGCGCGGCGGCGAAGAGGTCGAGGAACTGGTCCAGGCCGGCGTGTCCTTCGAGGTCATCCCCGGCATCACCGCGGCGGCCGGCATCGGCGCCTACGCGGGGATTCCGCTGACGCACCGGGATTTCGCCCAGGCCTGCATCTTCGTCACCGGTCACCTGAAGGACGGCAGCGTCGATCTCGACTGGGCGATGCTGGCCCGCCGCAAGCAGACCGTGGTGTTCTACATGGGCATCACCCAGCTCCCCACGATCTGCGCCGAACTGGTCGCCCACGGCCTGCCGGCCAGCACCCCGGCGGCGGTGGTGCGGCGTGGCACGACCCGTGCCCAGCGCGTCGTCACCGCCGATCTGGCGACGCTGCCCGAAGCCGTGAAGGCCGCCGGCATCACGCCGCCGGCGCTCATCATCGTCGGCGACGTGGTCGGCCTGCAGCCGCGCCTGGCGTGGTTCCACCCGGAGGACGCGGCATGAGCGCGCCCGCCGTCGCGCGCTGTCCGGCGCTGTTCGTCGCCGCGCCCTCGTCCGGTCAGGGCAAGACCACCGTCACTGCCGCGCTGGCCCGGCTCCACGTGCGCCAGGGGCGCAAGGTGCGGGTGTTCAAGTGCGGGCCCGACTTCCTCGACCCGCAGATCCACGCCGTCGCCAGCGGTGCGCCGGTGCACAACCTCGACCTGGGCATGTGCGGTGAGGCGGACGCTGCCTGGCGCCTCCACGCCGCGGCGCAGGAGGCCGACCTGATCCTCGTCGAAGGGGTGATGGGCCTCTTCGACGGCCAGCCGTCCGGCGCCGACATCGCGCGCCGCTTCGGCATTCCGGTGATGGCGGTGATCGATGCCAAGGCCATGGCCCAGACCTTCGCCGCCGTCGCCCACGGCCTTGCCACCTGGCAGCCGGACCTGCCCTTCTCGGGCGTGCTCGCCAATCACGTGGGCAGCGACGGCCACGCCAGGCTGTTGCAGGATTGCCTGCCGCCGTCGATCGCCTGGTACGGCGCGATCCCCCGCGACGCCGACGCGGCGCTGCCCGAGCGGCACCTGGGCATCCTCCAGGCCGCCGAGATCGCCGATCTGGACGCCCGCCTCGACCGCCTTGCCGACCACCTCGCCCGCACTGGTGCCGCCGGCCTGCCACCGCCGGTCGATTTCCCTGCCGCGCCGCTGCCCGAGGTGGCCCCGCAGCTCGCCGGACGCACCGTCGCCATCGCCCGCGACGCGGCCTTCGGTTTCATCTACCCGGGTAACCTCGACACCCTCGAAGCCCTGGGCGCCCGGCTGGCCTTCTTCTCCCCGCTCGCCGGCGACGCCTTGCCCGCCTGCGATGCCCTGTGGCTGCCCGGCGGCTACCCGGAACTCCACGCCGACGCCCTCGCCGCCAATGCCCGCTGGCAGGCCGACCTGCGGGCCCACGTGACCGCCGGCAAGCCGCTCCTGGCCGAATGCGGCGGCATGATGAGCCTGTTCGAGACGCTCACCGACAAGGCCGGGGTCACCCACCGGGGCGCCGCGCTGCTGCCGGGCCGCACCGTGATGCAGGCGCGCCTTGCCGCGCTGGGCACCCAGGTGGCCGAGCTGCCCGAAGGCCGGATCGGCGGGCACACCTTCCATTACTCGAAGAGCGAGACGCCGCTGCTGCCGCTGGTGCGCGCCACCTCGCTCGGCGGCCGGGAGGGCGAGGCGATCTACCGCCACGGGCCGATCACCGCGTCCTACGTGCATTTCTACTTCCCGTCGAACCCGGCGGCGGTGGCGGCGCTGCTCGGCTAGCGTTCGCCCGGTCACGCGCGGGGTGGAACCAAACCGTCCCGCGCACGCTCCCACAGGCCATCAGTCACCCGTTGCGGGAGATCGTCATGGCCCAGCCCACCCGAACCGAGTCCGACGCTTTCGGCCCCATCGCGGTGCCCGCCGACGCCCTGTGGGGCGCCCAGACCCAGCGTTCCCTCGCCCACTTCGCGATCTCCACCGAGCGTCTGCCGGTGCCGCTGGTCAGGGCGCTGGTCGAGGTCAAGCGCGCCTGCGCGGTGGTCAATGGCGAACTTGGCCTGCTGTCGGCCGAGTTCGCCCGCGCCGTCGTGGCGGCCGCCGACGAGGTGCTGGCGGGCGCCCACGCCGAGGCCTTTCCGCTGTCGGTGTGGCAGACCGGCTCGGGCACCCAGAGCAACATGAACGCAAACGAAGTGCTCGCCAATCGCGCCGCCGAGCTGCTCGGCGGCACCCGTGGCGCCGGCCGGCGGGTGCATCCCAACGATCACGTGAATCTCGGCCAGTCGTCCAACGACGTGTTTCCCACCGCGATGCACGTGGCGGCGATGGGGGAACTGGACGGTGCGCTGCTGCCGGCGCTCGACGCGCTGACGGCGACCCTGGCGGCCCAGGCGACGGCGTTCGCCGACGTGGTGAAGATCGGCCGCACCCACCTGCAGGACGCCACGCCGCTGACCGTCGGGCAGGCCATGTCCGGCTGGGTGGCGCAGCTCGGGCTGGCGCGGCGAGCCGTCGTCGCCACCTTGCCGGCGGTCTGCGAGCTGGCCATCGGCGGCACGGCGGTGGGCACCGGGCTCAACGCGCCGGCGGATTTCGGCCCGCGGGTGGCGGCGGAGCTGGCTGCGCGCCGTGGTCAGCCGTTCGTCAGCGCGCCCAACAAGTTTGCCGCGCTGGCCGGGCACGAGGCGCTGGTGGCGGCCCACGGAGCGCTGAAAACCCTCGCCGCGGCGCTGCTGAAGCTCGCCAACGACGTGCGCTGGCTCGCCTCGGGGCCGCGCTCCGGGCTTGGCGAACTGCGCATCCCCGAGAACGAACCGGGCAGCTCGATCATGCCCGGCAAGGTGAATCCGACCCAGTGCGAGGCGCTGACGATGGTGTGCTGCCAGGTGTTCGGCAACGACGTGGCGATCACCGTCGGCGGGGCGTCGGGCAATTTCGAGCTGAACGTCTTCAAGCCGCTGATTGCCCATAATTTCCTCGGCAGCGTGCGCCTGCTGGCCGATGCGATGGCGAGCTTCGACGTCCACTGCGCCCGCGGTATCGAGGTGGATCGGGTGCGCGTCGCCGAACTGGTGGCCCGCTCGCTGATGCTGGTGACGGCACTGAGCCCGCACATCGGCTACGACCGCGCGGCGGCGGTGGCCAAGCACGCCCACCGCACCGGCCAGACGCTGCGCGAGGCGGCGCTGGCGCTCGGTGCCGTGACGGCGGAGGATTTCGACGCCTGGGTGCGGCCCGAGGCGATGGTCGGGCCGTCCGACGGCGGCGGCTGACGTCAGCGCGCGGTGGCGACCAGTTCGGCGAGGATCGCCAGGCCGCGCTCGATCTCGGCCTCGCCGGCGTGGCTGAAGTTGAGGCGCAGGGTGCCGGTGGCGGCCGGGTCGTCGGGGTAAAAGGCCTCGCCCGGCATGAACGCGACGCCCCGTTCGATGGCGGCCGGCAGCAGCGCGCGGGTGTCGACGACGCGCTTCAGGCGCAGCCAGAAGAACAGCCCGCCGGCGGGCGTCTGCCAGTCGGCCAGGGCGCCGAAATGGCGGTCGAGGGCGGCCGCAAAGACGTCGCGGCGGGCGCGATAGAAATCGGCCAGCCGCGCGAGGCGCGCCGGGCGGGCGGGCGATTCGAGCTGCTGCAGCACCAGCCACTGGCTGAGCCGGTTGCTGTGCAGGTCGGCCGCCTGCTTGAGGCGCACCAGGGGCGTGAACAGCTCGGCCGAGGCGGCCAGGAAGCCCAGGCGCAGGCCGGGCGCCAGGCTCTTGGAGAAGGAGCCCTGGTAGATCCAGCGGCTGCCGGCGAGTTCGGCGCAGACCGGACGGCGTGCGCAGGCGTCGTACACCAGATCGCGGTAGGGATCGTCCTCGAAAAGGGGCACGCCGGATTGCCGGCAGGCGTCGGCCAGGGCGGCCCGTTCGGTGGCGCTGTAGCAGCGCCCGGTGGGGTTCTGGAAGGTCGGGATCGCGTAGGCGAAGGCGGTGCCGGCCTCGCGCAGGGTGGCGGCGTCGAGGGTTTCGGGCGCGAACGGGGTGAAGCGTGCGCCGAAGAAGCGGAACACCTGCAGCGCGGCGAGGTAGGTGGGCGATTCGACCGCGACGGGGGTGCCGGCGTCGATGAACAGTTTGCCGACCAGGTCGATGCCCTGCTGGGAGCCGGACAGCACCAGCACCCGCTCCGGCGCGGCGTCGAGGCCGAGGGCGGCGAGTTCGTCGGCGATGCGCGCGCGCAGGGCCGGATCGCCTTCGGAGGGGCCGTACTGCAGGGCTTCGACGGGGGCGGCGAGACCGAAATCGGGAAAGGTTTCGGCGGCGGGCAGGCCGCCGGCGAAGGAGATCATGCCGGGCCGGCTGACGACCGCAAGGATCTCCCGGATCGGCGACGGGTGCAGGTCGCGCACGCGGTCGGAGAGGGAGAGCGGAAGCGGGCTGGGCGACATGAAGATTCTCCTGGCTAAACGGGTTAAATAGGTCAATAATATTGACCTAATGAATCCTCATCGTCGTCCTCTCCCGTAGAAAAGTCAACATGATTGACCTAAATCGTCAGGCCGCATTGCGTGCCGCCATCGAGCAGTTCTTCTTCGCCTATCGCGCCTTCACCGCGCCGCCGGACGAGATCCTGGCGGCGCGCGGGCTCGGCCGGGTGCATCACCGGGTGCTGTATTTCGTCGGGCGCAACCCGGGCGCGACGGTGACGACCCTGCTGAGCGTACTGGGGGTGAGCAAGCAGGCGCTCAACGCACCGCTGCGTCAGCTGGTGGAGTCGGGTCTCGTCGAGGCTGCGGCGGACCCGATCGACCGACGCATGAAGCGGCTCACCCTCACTGCGGCTGGCGTGGCGCTGGAGGGGGAGCTGTCGGGCACCCAGATGGCGATGCTGGAGCAGGTTTTCGCAGGGGCCGGTGCCGAGGCAGAGCGTGCCTGGCGGGGGGTGATGGAGGCACTGATCCACCGGCGCTGACGCGCGCTGGTGTGACCCTCAGTGACCCTTGAGGGCGTAGATGCCGGGGGCGTTGCGCCAGTAGCCCTTGTAGTCCATGCCGCTGCCGAACAGGAAGCGGTCGGCCACGTCGAGCCCGGTGAAGTCGGCGCGCATGCCGGTGTAGGCCTTGCGCGCGTGGGTCTTGTGGACCAGCACCGCCGAGAAGACTTCGCGGGCGCCTTCGGCCTTGAGGTAGTCGATGATGGCGGCGAGGGTATGGCCTTCGTCGAGGATGTCGTCGAGGACCAGGATGGTGCGTCCGCGCAGGTCGTGGGTGGGACGCACGCGCCAGTCGAGCAGGGTGCCCTGCAGCGCGTGGCCGTAGCGGGTGGCGTGCAGGTAGGACAGTTCGAGGGGAAACGGCAGCCGCGGCAGCAGCCGGCCGGCGAGCACCAGACCACCGTTCATGACCGCGTAGATCAGCGGATTGCGGTCGTGCAGACGGGCGGTGATGTCGGAGGCGAGGCGGGTGAGGGCGGCGTCGACTTCGGTGGCGTCGCAGAGGCAGTCGGCTTCTTCGTGGACGCGGCGGATTTCGTCGAGGTCGACGGTGTTCATCGGCGGGTGGTCAGGGGAGGAGGTTGCGGACGCGGCGCACGAGCTGGAAACCCAGCCACCCGCGCCGCGCCCAGCGCAGCGCGGCGCGTGGTCGCGCCACCAGCACGAACAGGCTGACGCCGGTGAGCAGCGGCGCGTGGTCGCGGGCCCAGCGCACGCCGTCGATGACGCGGTCGACGCCGCGAAAGGCCGGCGTGAACACCTGGGCGTGATGCACGAGGGCGGCGCGCTGGTCGGCGCTGCGCAGCTGCAGGCGCTGCTTGTGCAGGGCGAGCTGGACGAGTTCGGGATTCATTCTTTGCGGCGCAGGGCCTCGCGGTCCTGGGCAATCTCGGCGAGGCTGGCGGCAAACAGGCGCGAGCCGGCGCGCAGGCGGGCCGCTGCACGGGTGGCCGCCCAGATGCCGGCGAGGAACAGCCCGGTGGTTGCCATCCCGAGGGCAAGCAGCCGATGGCTGTCCCAGAACAGCACCGTGAGGAAGGCCATCAGGAACACGATGCCGAAGCCGACGAAGAGCGCCGCCAGCACGGTGTCGAAGAGGAAGCTGCCGGCACGCAGCTTTTCTTCCTTGAGTTCGACGGCGAACAGCTCGAGCCGGGTCTGGACGGTGCCAAGCCCGGACTCGACGAAGCCCTTGAGGGATTCGCCGAGGCGGGTGGGCGCGGGGGCGCTCATTTCGGTTCGCGCTTAGCGACGGTTGACCAGCAGGCCGAGCAGGAAGCCGACGCCGGCGGCGACGCCGACCGCTTTCCAGGGGTTCTCGTGCACGTAGTCGTCGGTGGCGCGTGCGGCGGCCTTGGTCTTCTCGACGACGGCAGCCTCCAGATCCTGCAGCTTGTATTTGGCGGAGGTGAGCTTTTCGCCCAGGCGAACGCGCACGTCGGCGACCTTGTCGCCGGCCTGGCCGGCGGTGAGCTTGAGCAGCTCTTCGGTGTCGGCCACCACGGCCTTGAAGTCGGAAACGAGTTTGTCCTTGGTCACTTGTGCGTCGCTCATGGTGTTCTCCAGTTTTTGTGGCGATTGAAGCTGCTTGAAAGCAGGCGGGCCGCCGGTTGCGGCAGCCACTACTAAATCCAGACCTAGGCTAATCCCAATCGTTCCCGAAGGCAATTCGCGGGTGCCGCGTCATGCTGTCGGATTACGCCGACAGCGGCTTGCCTCGGCACCGTCCGGGTGTGGCGCGGCGGACGATTGGTAAAATGTATCGAAGCCTGGACGTTGATGGTCAAATGCTATTGAATTGCGGGCCTTGCCCAGTCGTCAATAGCACCCATGCGTCATTCGCCGAAGGGGTGGTCGTAGTCGACGGTGAGTGGCGCGTGGTCGCTGAAGCGTTCGTCCTTGTAAACCGCGCTGCGGATCGCCCGCTCGCCGAGCTCGGGCGTGGCGATCTGGTAGTCGAGGCGCCAGCCGACGTTCTTTGCCCAGGCCTGGCCGCGGTTCGACCACCAGGTGTAACAGGCGTCGGTGGCGTCGGGATGGAGGCGGCGATAGGTGTCCACCCAGCCTTGCTCGTCGAGCAGTTGGCCGATCCAGGCGCGCTCTTCGGGCAGGAAGCCGGAATTCTTCTGATTGGAGCGCCAGTTCTTCAGGTCGATGGCCTGATGGGCGATGTTCCAGTCGCCGCAGATGATCACGTCGCGGCCGCTGGCGCGCAGACTGGCCATGTGCGGCATGAATAACGACATGAAACGGAACTTGGCGGCCTGGCGCTCCTCTGAGCTTGAGCCGGACGGCAGGTACAGGGAGATGATCGACAAGTTGCCGAAATCGGCCTGCAGATAGCGGCCTTCGGCGTCGAACTCGGCGTCGCCGATGCCTTCGACGATGCGGTCGGGTGCGATGCGGGTGTAGATGCCGACGCCGCTGTAACCTTTTTTAACAGCGCAGTGGAAGTATCCGGTGAAAATGCCCGGCTTGCTCATTTCCGGCGTCAGGTCTGACACCTGCGCCTTGAGCTCCTGGAGGCACACGACGTCGGCATTCTGGCGCCCGAGCCACGGGAGGAACCCTTTCACGCTCGCTGAGCGGATGCCGTTGAGGTTGACGGTCACGACGCGTAACATTTTGTGTAACTTGGTCCGATTCTTGGAAATAACGTGAATTTTAGCCGCGATTTCATCGAGCTCGCCTGTGACAAGGGCGTGCTGAGGTTTGGGGAGTTCGTCACCAAGGCCGGGCGGCTCTCGCCCTATTTCTTCAACGCGGGGCTTTTCAACGACGGGGCGTCCTTCGGACAGCTGTGCGATTTCTACGCGCGCACCCTGGTCGCGGCCGAGCTGCCCTGCGACATGCTGTTCGGACCAGCCTACAAGGGCATTCCGCTGGTGGCCGGCACGGCGATGCGTCTGGCCGAGCATGGCCACAACCTGCCGTTCTGCTTCAACCGCAAGGAAGCCAAGGATCACGGCGAAGGTGGCACGCTGGTCGGCGCGCCGCTGGCCGGCCGCGTGGCGATCCTCGACGATGTGATCTCGGCGGGCACCTCGGTGCGCGAATCGGTCGAGATCATTCGTGCCCATGGCGCCACGCCGTCGGCGGTGGTGATCGCCCTCGACCGCATGGAGCGCGGCACCGGCCGCCTGTCGGCGGTGCAGGAAGTGCGCGAGGCCTACGGTATTCCGGTGCTCGCGGTGGCGTCGCTGCAGGATCTGATCGGCTATCTGCACGACAGTCCGGCGCTGGCCGCCAATCTCGAGGCTGTCCAGCGTTATCGCGAAACCTACGGCGTCGCGGCGGAAAGCTGACTCGATGCGACGAAGCGCCCTCGCCCTTGCCCTGTGGGTCTGCGTGCCCGCGTGGGCCCAGACGCCGGGGAAAGGTGCGGTCTTCTGCTGCATGGACAACGGGCATCAGATCTGCGGCGACGTGCTGCCGATGCAGTGCTACGGCAAGGGCTACCGGGAAATGTCGCCGCAGGGTACGGTGCGACGCATGGTCGAGCCGCCGCTGACGCCCGAGCAGTTCGCCCGACGAGAGGCCGAGGAGCGCGCCCGCAAGGCCGAAATCGAACGTCAGCGCGCCGAGATGCGTCGCAACCAGTCGCTGCTCGAAACCTATTCGAGCGTGGCCGACATCGACGCCCGCCGCGACCGCGCGGTGGCCAGCGTGGATGTCGATCTCAAACAGGCCGAGGCCCGCCAGGCCCAGCTCCTGAAAAAGCGCGAAAGCCTCAACCGCGAGGCGGAGTTTTACCAGAAGCGCACGATGCCGGCCGCCCTGCAGAATGCGCTGCGCGAATCCGACAGCGAACTCTCGAACCAGGGTTCGGTGATCGCTGCCAAGAAGAAGGAGATCGAGGCGATCCGCAAGCGCTTCGAACTCGATCGCGTCCGCTACATCGCCCTCACCACCCCCCGCGGAAGTCTCCCGGTCCAACCCTGATCGATGCGCGATCGCGTCGGGGTTTTTTCGCCCCGAATTCGGGGTGTTTCTATTTGGCATATTTCAAAATCTTGCGTGGGTGTAATTCACCTTTTTGGCACCATCGTGCCGATTTCCTTTGCCAGACTGGATTTCCGGGGAGATGAAAAAAGAACCGGATGACGATTCATGCAAGGAATTCTGACATTTGCATTCTTTGGAATTGCCGGGGAATGAAAACAAGAGTGTCAGGTGGGGCGATTGGGCGCAGGGAGACGACAAGGTTCATAGCCACCGATTTGGTGCGTGATAAACTTTGCCCCACGTAAGGCATTCATGAACCGGTATTGAATATCAGGTAGCCAAAGCGCATTCGAGCTTCTTTTGAATCCCGCCGCGGCGCCAGACGCTGACCATGCTCCGATACAAGATCGTCCCTGTCACGCCGTTCGAACAGAACTGCTCCCTGCTGTGGTGTGATGCAACGCATCAGGCCGCGGTGGTCGACCCGGGCGGTGATGTGGATCGCATCGTCGCCGAAATCGATCGGCTGAGCCTGAAGGTAGACAAGATCCTGCTCACCCACGGCCACATCGACCATGCCGGCGGTACCGCCGAACTGGCGCGACGTCTCGGCGTCCGGATCGAAGGTCCGGAGCGCCAGGACAGTTTCTGGATCGATGCCCTGCCGCAGCAGAGCAAGATGTTCGGTTTCCCGCAGGTCGAGACGTTCACGCCCGACCGCTGGCTCGTCGATGGTGACGTGGTCCGCATCGGCGAGGAAAGCCTTGATGTGTTGCATTGTCCCGGGCACACGCCGGGGCATGTGGTGTTTTTCAGTTCAGCCGCCCGCCTCGCGGTGGTCGGTGATGTGCTTTTTGCCGGTTCAATCGGCCGTACCGATTTCCCTAAGGGAAATCACGCCACGCTCGTGAATTCCATCCGTCACAAGCTCTGGCCGCTGGGCAAGGATGTGGCTTTCATTCCCGGCCATGGGCCGATGTCCGATTTCGGCGAGGAACGTGAAAGCAATCCTTATGTGGGTGACTACGCGTAAACGCCTGGGCCGGAATTGGCGGCAAATGAAGGGCGGCGTGGTTGTGGATGGGCGTGCTTAATTTCTCGATAAAGGTAGACCAGCGTGCGATTCGCTATTCTCGAAGACGATCCGGCCCAGATGGAAGTCCTGACGGGCTGGCTGAGGGAAGCCGGGCACGATGTGCATGGTTTCGGACTGGCCCGCGAATTGATGCGCGTTGCGAGCCGTGAAAGTTTCGATCTTTTCCTGGTGGATTGGGTGCTGCCCGATCTCACCGGCGAGCAGGTGTTGCGTTGGCTGCGCGTAGAGCGCGGCAACGATACGCCGGCGATCTTCATCACGTCCCGCGACGCCGAGGAGGACATCGCCAACGCGTTCAGTGCGGGGGCGGACGATTATCTGATCAAGCCGCCGCGCCGCATCGAACTGCTGTCGCGCATCGAAGCGGTGATGCGGCGCTCCCAGCCGCGCAGCACCAACCAGACTCTGGTGGTGGCGCCCTACAATTTCGATCTGGCCCGCAAGGTGCTTACCGTCGATGGCGTGGTGGTGGAGATGACCGACAAGGAATTCGAACTGGCGGCCTTCCTGTTCCGCAACCTGGGGCGCCTGCTGTCCCGCGGGCATCTGCTCGAGGCGGTGTGGGGGCGCAACCCGGATCTGGCGACACGGACCGTCGATACGCACATCAGCCGTGTGCGCAGCAAGCTCAACCTGCGTCCGGAAAATGGCTTCCGGCTCACGCCAACCTACAATTTCGGCTACCGCCTGGAGCGGATCGACCCGTCCGAATCGCCGTCGCTCGGCACCGCGGTGCTCGCGCCGATCTGATGTTTCGCGGGGTTCCCGGGCGGGAACCCCGTTTCTCCCGCGCTTACTTCTTGAGCGCGTCGCGGATTTCCCGCAGCAGCTTCACGTCTTCCGGTTCGGCCGGCGCTTCCTCGACCGGTGCCGGCTCGTTACGCTTGAGCTTGTTCATCGCCTTGATCGCCACGAAAATGGCCATGGCCACGATCAGGAAATCGATCACGGTGTTGATGAACATGCCGTACTTGAACAGCGGTGCGCCCGCTTTTTCGGCGGCTTCCATCGTCTCGTAGGTCTTGTCGCCGAGATTGAGGTAGAGGTGCTTGAAATCGACGCCGCCGAGCAGCTTGCCGATGACCGGCATCAGCATGTCCTTGACGAGGGAGTCGACGATCTTCTGGAACGCACCGCCGATGATCACGCCGACCGCGAGGTCGACGACGTTGCCCTTCATGGCAAACTCTTTGAATTCCTGGATAAAGCTCATGGGTGCTCCTTTATTGCAGTGAAAAGGGTGATTGACTGAAAGCTTCGGGCTTTCCGGCAGCTTGACGGGAAGAATCAAGGTGTCGCGCCAATCATATGATTCGCGGCGCGCGCGGTGTTTGCGTAATTATCATGCCGTGACGAAGTTCTGGGCGAGTTTGCGAAGTTTTGCACCATGACCCGGACCGC
This sequence comes from Zoogloea sp., assembly GCF_041911615.1. Lineage (GTDB taxonomy): Bacteria > Pseudomonadota > Gammaproteobacteria > Burkholderiales > Rhodocyclaceae > Zoogloea. The sequence continues at coordinate 12,004 of NZ_JAYROR010000097.1, forward strand.
AAACTAATATATTCAACCGAACTCCACCGAAAGACACTGTCCGTGGTCTGTCTCACATTGCGTATCCTGGCCGTCGCCGCCAGCGCCCTGGCGGCGAGCGGCGCCGGTGCGTCGGATCTCGAAGTCATATACACGACCCGCGCAGGCGACACCCTGATCGGACTCGAGCGGCAGTTCCTCGCCGCGCCCTTCGGCTGGAAGGGGCTCAAGCTGCACAACCGGCTCGTCGATCCGATGCGGATTCCCGTCGGCGCGCCGCTGCGCATTCCCGAATCGTGGCTGCGGATCGAACCCCGTACGGCGCGGGTCGTCGCGCTGCAGGGCAGCGTGACCGTCGATGGCCGGGCGCTCGCGCTCGACGCACAGGTACCGGCCGGCGCGCTGCTGCGTACCGATGCCGGCGCTTTCGTGACCCTGCTGATGCCGGACGAATCACGCCTGACGGTGCAGCCCCAGAGTTCGGCGCGGCTGCAGAAGGTCAATGGCGTGCGCGGATTCGGCGGCCAGAACACCGAAGTCTTCCTTGAGCGGGGCCGTGTCGAGACCACCGTCGCGGCCCAGCGCGGCCCGGCGGCGCGCTACCAGATCCGCACGCCGACCGCTTCGGTGGCGGTGCGGGGTACCGAGTTCCGGGTGGGCGCCGACGATGCGGGCGTGGCCGCCCAGGCCGAAGTGACCGGCGGCGAGGTGCGTTTCAGTCCGTCCGGCCCCGGCGGCGGCGCGGCGAAGGCCCTGCCGGCCGGCTTTGGGCTGGTGGCCAAGGCGGGCCAGCCGGTGCCGGCGCCGCGCGCATTGCTGCCGGCGCCGTCGTTGGCCGGGCTGCCGACGCGCTTCGAGCGGATCGAGGTGCGCCTGCCGTTCGCGGCCGTCGACAAGGCGGTCGGCTACCGTGCCCAGGTCGCCCGCGACAACCGATTCGCCGATGTCGTCACCGACGGCGTCTTCCAGGCGCCGCTGGCGCGCTTTGTCGACTTGCCCGACGGCCGCTACTGGTTGCACGTGCGGGCCATCGACGAAGCCGGGCTCGAAGGTTTCGACGCGGTGCACAGTTTCGAGGTCCGCGCGCGCCCGTTGCCACCCGAGCCGACCGTTGCGGTGGCGGGGCAGATGCACTGGCAGGCTGCCGCCGAGGCGTCGCGCTATCGGGTGCAGGTGGCCAGCGAAGGGCGCTTCGAGGCTCCGCTGTTCGATCAGGACGTGGACGCCCGCAGCGTCGATCCGCAGCTCGCGCCGGGCCGCTACCAGTGGCGCGTGGCGAGCGTGCGCGCCAGCGGCGAGCGCGGCCCGTGGAGCGACAGCCAGCCCCTGGTGGTGCGCCAGCCCCCCGGCCCGATCAGCCTGTCCGAGTTCAACCAGCGCCTGCGCGTTGCGTGGCCGCAGAGCCATGGTCAGATCTACGATGTCCAGCTGGCGCGCGATCCGGCGTTCACCGACCTGCTGGTCGAGCAACGCATCGGCGAGGCCGCGCTGACCATCCCGGCGCCGCCCCGTGGCACCTACTACCTGCGCGTGCGCGGCACCGAGCCGGACGGCAGTGCCAGCGCGTGGTCCGCCGTCCAGACCCTGCGCAACTTCTTCGTGCTGCCCTGGTGGTCCTTGTCGGCAGCCGCCGCGCCGAATCCGTGAGACACGTCGGCGGAGGCAGCCTGCGCCGGCCCACCCTCGAGTGGCTGGCCGTCACCCTGCTGTGCATGTCGCTGGCGGTGGCGGCGGCCATGGAGGGGTGGCTGTGGCGCATCGACCAGACGGTCTACGACGCCGTGCTGTCCACCTGGACGCGACCGCCGAGCGAAGACGTGGTGATCGTCTCCATCGACGACGCCAGCCTCGCCAGCATCGGGCGCTGGCCGTGGTCGCGGCGGGTGCACGCCGCGCTGATCGACCGTGCCCGCGAGGTCGAGGCGTCGGCGGTGGCGCTCGACGTGCTGTTCGATGCGCCCAGCCGCGACGATCCGGAAGCCGACCAGCTGCTCGCCAAGGCGATGCGCGATTACGGCCGGGTCGTGCTGCCGCTGAGCCAGGCGGTGACCGGCGCGGCGCTCAGCGGCGAGGCGCTGCCCCTGCCGATCTTTGCCAGCGCCGCGGCGGCGCTTGGCCACGATCAGGTCGAGTTCGATCCGGACGGGATCGCCCGCAGCGTTTACCTCTGGGAGGGCTTCGGCGCCGCCCGGCATCCCCAGCTCGCCCTTGCCCTGCTGCGCCTCACCGACGCCAGGGCGCGGCGCAACTATCCCCCGCCGCCGCTCGGCGAGGGGGTCGATTACCAGCACTGGCAGCGCTCCGGCTGGCAGCGCATTCCGTTCTCCGGGCCGCCGGGAACGTATGCCCATTATTCCTACCGTGCGGTGCTCAACGGCGAGGTGCCGGCCGCGGCCTTGCGCGGCAAGCTGCTGCTGGTGGGCGCCACCGCCTCCGGCATGGCCGACGCGGTGCCGACGCCCACTTCCGGCCTGTCCCGGCCGATGCCGGGGGTCGAGGTGCAGGCCAACATCTTCGATGCACTGCGGCACGACGCGGCGATCGTTCCGCTGCCCCAGTGGGTCGCCGCGTTGATCGCCGGGGTGCTGGTGGGGACGCTGATGCTGGTGCTGCTCTACGCCGACGCCCGCACCGGTCTGATGGCTTCGTTCGCGCTGGCTAGCCTGGCCCTGCTCCTGGCGGGGTTCGGGATGCAGCTGGGCGGCTGGTGGTTCGGGCCGGCGTCGGCGGTGCTGGGCTGCATGCTGGCCTATCCGCTGTGGAGCTGGCGCCGCCTGGAGGCCGCCCAGCGTTACCTCGACGCCGAACTGGTCGCCCTCGAACGGGAAGGCTCGCCGCTCGGGCTCGCGCCGACCAACGACGGCGTCGCCGCCGCCGATCCGCTCGAGCAGCGCATCCGCATCGTCCGCCAGGCGGCCCAGCACCAGCGCGACGTGCGCCGTTTCATTGCCGACACGCTGGAACACCTGCCCATCGGGGTGGTGGTGATCGACCAGATGGACCGGGTGATCCTGCACAACGAGCGCGCCCGCCACCTGCTGCGCGCCTTCCGCAGCGACGCCCTGCTGGCGGCGCTGCGCGAGCTGCCGTGGCCGGTCTACGTGCCGATGCGCGGGGGCCTGCCCGATCTGTCGGGCTTTGCCGGCATCCGCCAGTTCGAGTTGACGCCGGACAAGAAGCGCTACCTGCTGGTCTCGGTGGCCGACCTGGTCACCGAATCGAGTGGTCGGCCGGGCCGCGTGATCGGCCTCGCCGACGTGACGATGATGCACGAGGCCCAGCGCAGCCGCGAGGACACAATGCACTTCCTCTCCCACGATCTGCGCGCCCCGCTGGCCTCGATCCTGACCCTGATCGACGGTTACCGCGGCGATCCGGCCGAGCAGGTCGCACAGATCCCGCGCATCGCCCGTTACGCCAAGTCGGCGCTGGAACTGGCCGACGGCCTGTTCCGTCTGGTGCGGGCCGAAGGCTCCGACCCGAAGGACTTCGTCGAGCTCGACCTCGCCGGCCTGGTCGATTCGGCCGCCGACGAGGTGTGGCCGCAAGCCCACGCCCGCGGCATCCGGATCGACGTGGATACCCGCGATGCCGAGACCGAGGAAGCCATCGTGCGCGGCGACTTCTCGCTGCTGCGCCGCGCGGTGATCAATCTGCTCACCAACGCCATCAAGTACGGTGCGGCCAACAGCACGGTGTCGGCGAGCCTGTCGGCCGAAGGGCAGGACTGGGTGATCCGCGTGCGCGACCAGGGCGAGGGGATTCCGCCCGATGCGTTGCCGCGGCTGTTCAAGCGCTTTTCGCGGATCGTCGACGAAGGGCGCGACAAGCCCACCGGCGTCGGCCTGGGCCTGCTGATCGTCAAGACCGTGGCCGAACGCCACGGCGGCAGCATCAACGTCACCAGCACCCTCGGCGAGGGCAGCACCTTCGAACTGCGCTTGCCCCTGCGTGGTGTCGCCACAGTGCCCGTTTCGGGCTGAGGCGGCGCCTGGGTTAAGATCGCGGTCACGGAATCGTGGGTTCTCCGGACATGCGTTTCAAATACCTCAAGTACCTGGCATTTGCCCTGGGCGGCCTCAGCACGGCGGTCGCAACCGGGGGACTTTACCTGTACGCGACTTTCGACGGCGGCCGGCTGGCCACCGAGCTGAGCCATTTCGCCAAGCAGCGCTACCAGCGCAGCCTGCGTTTCGACGCGCCGCCCAGCCTGTCGATGTTCCCCCGCCTCGAACTGCGGCTGCCCGCCACGTCGCTGTCGGGGCGTAGCGGCGACGGCGAATTCCTCGGCTTCGAGCAGGGCGTGGTCGGCGTGCGCCTGCTGCCCTTGCTGGCCCAGCGGGTGGTCGTCGACCGGGTCGAGTTCGACGGCCTGCGGGTGGCCGTGCGCCGTGGCAAGGACGGCAAGCTCAATGCCGCCGATCTGCTGGCCGGCCTGCCCGCCGAAGCCCCGCTCGAACTCGAAGTGGACCGCATCGCCCTGCGTAACGGTACCCTGGCCTGGATCGACGAGGCCGGGGGCAACAACTTCGCGCTGTCCGACATCCGCTTCGAGAGCGGCCGGCTGGCGCGCAAGGCCGATGGACGACTCGAACTGGCCGCGCGGCTGACCCAGGCTACGCCGATGGTCGATGCCCGCGTCGAGCTCGAAACCGCCTACCGCTTCGATGGCGACGCCGGGCAGCAGGCGCGCAACCTGCATCTGGAGGTGAAGGGCGCGCTGGCCGGAAGGCCGGGCGTCGACCTGGCGCTGTCGGTGGCCGACCTGGCGCTGCCGCCCGACGCGGCGCCGCAACTGAGCGGCGTCAGCGTGCTCGGCAAGGCCCGCGCGGACGGCGACACCCTCGAACTGCGCGCTGCTGCGCCACGGGTGGTTCTCGCCGCCGCCGGTCCCGAGGCGGCCGCCGCCGAGCTGAGCCTGCGGGTGGACGGCAAGGGCCAGGGCGGCCAGGTGCGCGCGCGTCTGACGGGCGTGGCTGGCAAGGGGACGGCGCTGGCGGTGGATAAATTCGCGGCCGACATCGACTGGAAACTCGCCGCCGGCCGCCTCACCGGCAAGCTGGGCGGTCCGGCCCAGTGGCAAGGTGAAGCGCGACTACTCGAGATTCCGCAGCTGGCCGGCGATCTGGCCCTGACCCCGGCGCGCGCCGGTGCGACGCCGGTCAAGATTGCGCTGAAGGCGGGCGGCCGGCTCGATCTGGCCCGTGACAGCGGTGCGGGCAAGCTCGACCTGCAGGTGGACGACAGCCACGTGCAGGGCACCTGGACGCTGCCCCGCCTGACGCCGCTCGCGGTGGGCGTCGATGTGGACGTGGACCGGCTCGACGTAGGCCGCTATCTGGGCAGTCCCGATGCGTCGAGCCGCTTCGATCTGTCGGGCCTGCAGGGGCTGGATGCCGACGGCGCGGTGCGCGTGGCGCGCCTGACGGCCGGTGGACTTCAGTTCGAACGGTTGCGGCTGCCGTTCGCGCTGCATGGCGGCAGGTTCGTGGTGCCGGCCTACAGCGTGGCGCTGTACGGCGGTACGCTCGACGGCGCCGCCACGCTGGCTGCCGACGGTAATGCCCTGGCGTGGCGCGGCTGGCTGCAGAACGCCAATCTCGGTCCCCTGCTCAACGACGCCATCGGCCGCGAGGCCGCCAGCGGCACGCTCAATTTCTTCGTCGACGTGAGCGGCAAGGGCGACACCCTCGGCGCTCTGCGCGACACCCTCGCCGGGCAGGCGCGTCTGCGCCTGCGCAACGGCGTGATGCGGGGCATCGACGGCCCGGCGGCCTTGAAGGAATGGAAGGCCGCCTTCCTGGCCCGTCAGCCGGGCCGTCGCCCGTATCGCGAAACGGAGTCGACGCCGGTGGGCGAGGTGGTGGCGAGCTTCCAGGTGGGCGAAGGCCACGCGCGCAGCACCGACGTGTTCGGACGCAGCGCGAGCTTCGGGCTCAATGGCGGAATCGACGTGAGCTTCGCCGGCCCGAGCATCGACGCGGCGACGCGCTTCACCCTGCTGGCGGTGGCGCCGGCCGACATGCCGGTGCTGGGCAGCCTGCGCAATGTGACGGTGCCGGTGCGCGCCAAGGGCCCCCTCGACAGGCCGGAGTGGCTGATGGAGCCCGGTGCCACGCCGGTGATGCCGACCCGCGCCCTGCCCGCGACCTCGCCGACGCCGTCGCCCGCGGCGTCCAGGGCGCCCACCAAACCTGCCGCGAAGCCGGCGCCGGCCAGGCCTGCTCCAGCGGCCCAGCCGTCGGCTCCCAAGCCGGCTGCGCAGGAGCCCGCGGGGGAGTAGGGCGGTTTCCATACTCCTCCGTACGGTGCTAGATTGACGCCGGCTGCACCCTAAAAAATACCGAGGAGACTTCATGAACATGCCTTCCGTCTTCCGGGGCGCCCTGCGCGTTCCCGTCATTGCCGCGCCGATGTTTCTGGTGTCCGGCCCCGAGCTGGTCAGCGCCACCTGCCTGGGCGGGGTTGCCGGGAGTTTTCCGGCCCTCAACGCCCGCTCGTCCGACGAGCTCGACGCCTGGCTCGGCGAGATCAACGCCACCCTGGCCGCGGCGCGGGCGGCCGATCCGGCGGCGGCGGTGGCGCCGTTCGGGGTGAACCTGATCCTGCATGCCTCCAACCCGCGCGTCGGCCCCGACCTCGCCCTGGTGTGCAAGCATCGCGTGCCCTTCGTGATCACCAGTCTCGGTCATCCGGGCGAGGTGGTGGAGGCGGTGCACGGCTACGGCGGGCTGGTCTTCTCGGACGTGATCCACGCCTACCACGCGAAGAAGGCCATCGCTGCCGGGGTGGACGGGATCATCGCGGTGGGGGCAGGCGCCGGCGGCCATGCGGGCACCCAGAGCGCGTTCAGCCTGGTACGCGAGATCCGCGAGTTCTGGGATGGCACCCTGATCCTCGGCGGATCGATCTCCGACGGCTACGGGGTCCGCGCGGCGGAGGTGCTGGGCGCCGATCTGGCCTATCTCGGCACGCGCTTCATCGCTACCCGCGAATCCCGCGCCCAGCCGGCGTACAAGCAGATGGTGGTGGACAGCACGGCGGCCGATATCGTCTACACCGACGCCATTTCGGGCACCAACGCCAATTTTCTGTGGCCGAGCCTGGAGCGGGTCGGCCACCGGCGTGAAGACCTGGTGCAGGGCGTCGGCAAGGGCAAGCTGAAGGCGTTGTCGGACGAGGCGAAGGCCTGGAAGGACGTGTGGAGCGCCGGCCACGGGGTGGCGACGATCCACGATGCGCCGCCGGTCGCCGCGCTGTGCGAGCGGCTCGCCGCGGAGTACCGCGCGGCCTGCGCGCTACCGCCCAGCCCGGCGCTGGGGTGAGGTCGCGGCTCAGGCCGGCGGTCGGCCGGGCTGGCTGCGTTTGGTGGTGTACATCCGCAGATCGGCCTGGCTCAGCAGGCTGGCCGGGTCCTGGCCGTCGTCCGGGAATACCGCGAGGCCGACCGAGCAGGTGATGCGCACGTGGCAGTGCCCGAGGTTGATCGGCAGGGCCACGGCGTGGGTGATCTTGGCGATGATCGCGGCGAGCATGCGGGCGTCGCCGGCCTCGTAGAGCAGCACCGCGAACTCGTCGCCGCCGTAGCGGGCCACCCGGTCCTCGGCGCGCACCACGCGGCGCACCCGGTAGGCGACGGTCTTGAGCACGGTGTCGCCGGCCTGGTGGCCGTGGGTGTCGTTGATGAGCTTGAAGTCGTCGAGATCGATGAATAACAGCGCGATGCGGTCGGTCACCTCGCGGGCGCCGGAGATGGCGGCGCGCAGGTGGCGCTCGAAGCGGTCGCGGTTGAGCTGGCCGGTGAGGCTGTCGTGGTTGGCGCGAAATTCGTTGCGGCTGGCCCGTTCGTGGAACTCGGTGACGTCCACGATGGTGCCGATGAAACCGCGGATATGCCCCTGCGGATCGCGCAGGGCGCCTGCCTCGGCGCGCATCCAAAGGGGCTGCCCGGCGGGGGTGAGGTAGCGGAATTCCTCGGCGAAGCGGGTGGCGGATTCGACCGCGTAGCACCAGCGTTCGAGAATCCGCTCTTGCTCGCCGACGGGTAGCAGGTCGGGCCATGGCGTGCCCGCGACCTGGGCGAGACTGCGGCCGAGCAGCTGTTCGCAGCGCTCGTTGAGGAAGGTGCAGCGCGCCTCGGCGTCGGCCTCGAACAGGCCGGCCGGCGCCTGGCGGGCCAGCTCGCGAAAGCGCATCTCGCTGCGCTGGAGTTCTTCCTGGGCGCGGGACAGGCTTTGCAGGTCGGTGCGCAGCTGGCGGGCCTGGTGCTTGAGGAGGGCTTCGCGGCGCACGGTTTCGGTCACGTCGCGGATCTGCAGCAGGCAGGCGCGCTGGGCGTCGCTTTCGAGCGGGGTGATGTCGATGGACTGGAGCATGCGCTCGCTGCCGTCGCTGTCCGGCGGGTAGAGGGGCAGCGGCATCGGGTGCAGGGCGTGGGACAGGCGGGCCGACCAGCGAAAGTCGAGGGCCTCGCGGATGACCAGCGGGAGGCGCGGATCGATGTGGTGGCCGAACGCCTCGGCCACGCCGACGCCGATCACCTGACTGGCCTGACGCCGCGCGCGGGCGGCGACCCAGCGGTTCCAGACGCGGATGCGCCCGTCGCAGTCGACGAGAATCAGCCCGATATCGACGCTGTCGGCCAGGAGGCTGTTGCGTTCCATCAGCGTGCCGTGGTGGTGTCCGGCAGGTTGAAGAGGCGACACACGCGGTCCATGAACTGGTCGACCGAGGGCACGTCCATCAGGAACAGCACGAAGCCCGAGAGGTTGTGGGCCGACATGCTCATGCCGATGCGGGCGACCAGGATCAGGTTGTCCGGTGCCTTGTCGGCGAGCAGGTGACCGACGCTGCTGCATTGCACCTGGGGGAGCGAGCCGACCATCTCGGTGCCGAACAGGTCGGCGAGACTGCTCATGCAGCTGTTGATGATGATGTTGCCGATCTCGGCGAGGGCGTCCTGTTCGAGCTCGGTGATGTGCTGCACCGGCGTGTTGTCGCCGAGCATGCGGCGGACGATCTCGAGGCTGCCGTGCTCGGGGAAGAGCAGCAGGGCATCGGTGCGAAAGCCGTCGCCGGTCTTGAAGTTCTGGTTGATGCGGCACAGCCGGCCTTCGTCCTCGGCGGGCTGGCTGGCTTGCAGGCGGCGGGTCAGTTCGTCGCGGGAGACGAACTCGACGACCGGCACCGAGAGTTCGATTTCTTCGTGGACGATGGCCGAGAAGGTGGCGGCGGCTTCGCCGAGGGCGAGGTTGAAGGCCTCGGCGAGCGCGTCCATTTCGAGTTCGGAGAAGGCGCGCATGGCGTCAGTCCAGCAGTTTGAGGATGCTGGCGATCACGGCTTCGCCGATCGGCTTGCGGAAGAAGGTGACGCCGAGCGCGGCGGCGCGGCGCTGGACGGACTCCTGGACGTTGGCGGTGAGCAGCGCGAGGCGCAGCTGCGGATGGCGTGCGCGCAGATGTTCGGCGAGTTCGAGCCCGGACGTGCCGGGCATGTTCATGTCGAGTACGGCGAGATCGGGCGCCTGGTGGGCGACCCGTTCGAGGGCGCTCTCGCCGTCGCCGGCTTCGACGATGGCGACGTCGGAGCGCATGTTCTTGATGACCGAAGCGCATAACATCCGGGATGCGCGGCTGTCGTCAACGAGCAGGATCGTGGTGGTCATCGGGCGCTCCTTGGGTTTTCCTTGTGCAGTTACGGCCCGGCCGGAGCGAACTTTAGGCGATTTGACTAGCCTGGCCGCCGGCCCGCCCCGATCGGCTCCCGGCCCTGCGTCGATCGGGCGAGACGCGGCAGGGCGGGCCCGGTAAGCTGCGGGGTTCCCCCTCGTTCGTGCTGCCTGGTCATGTCGTCTCGTTCCGCTCCGTCGTCCGCCTTCCTCATCAGCCGGATCTTCCTGCCGTTTGCCGCAGGGTATTACCTGTCCTACCTGATGCGCACCGTCAACGCGGTGATCTCGCCCGACCTCACCCGCGAGCTGGGCCTGAGCGCGGCGGATCTGGGGCTGCTGACCAGCACGTATTTCTTCGCCTTCGGGCTGGCCCAGATTCCGGTCGGAATCGCGCTGGACCGCTACGGGCCGCGACGGGTCGAGGCCGGCCTCTTGCTGCTCACGGCGGTGGGGGCCGCGCTGTTCGCCATCGGGGACGATCTGCCGACCCTGGCGAGTGCCCGCGGCCTGATCGGGATGGGCGTCTCGGCCTGCCTGATGGGGGGCTTGAAGGGGTTCACCCTGTGGTTCGAGCGGGATCGGCTGGCATCGATGACGGGTTACGTGATGTCGAGCGGCGCATTGGGGGCGGTGACGGCATCGGCCCCGCTGGAGGCGGTCCTGCCCTTCATCGGTTGGCGCGGGGCCTTCTGGGTGGTCGCGGTGCTGGCGACGACGGTGGCGGCGGTGATCTTCTTCGCGATGCCGGAGAAGGACGACACCCATCCGCGCGGTGATCTGCAGCAGGCCCTGCGCGGCGTGCGGGCGGTGCTGGCGGCGCCGACCTTCTGGGGATTCGCCGCCCAGTCGGCCTTCTTCACCGGTGGCTTCATGGCGCTGCAGGGCTTGTGGGCGGTGCCCTGGCTGATGGAGGTGAATGGCTACGACCGGGCGCTGGCGGCGAACCATCTGCTGTGGCTCAACATCGGGATGCTCGCGGGCCAGCTTTCGATCGGTACCTGGGCGGTGCCGCTGGCGGCGCGGGGCATTTCGCCCCTGCGGCTGATGCAGATCGGACTGTTCGTCAGCATGGTGGTGGAGGCGTTCATCATCATGCGGAGCGGGCCGACGCTCGTGCTGTGGTGCCTGCTGGGTTACGTGTCGGCGACGGGCGCGCAGATGTATGGCGTGCTGGCGGGTTATTTTCCGCTCCACCTGGCGGGCCGCGTGACGACCAGCATCAACCTGATGGCCTTCGTGGGGGCGTTCGGTGTCCAGTGGGGGCTCGGCGGCCTGCTCGATGCGCTGCGCGCCGGCGGCATGGACAAGGCCGTGTCGCTGGAGATCGCCTTTGCGCTGCTGCTGGCGGCGCAGCTGCTGAGTTTCATCCCGCTGTCGCAGGCCGGGCGTTTCAAGGCGGTGAGCTGAGCGGGGCGGTGTTCGTTTCGCCGCTGCCGGCGACGCTGTATTCGCCGCGCCGGACGCGTTCGACCGCGACGGCAAAGCCCGACACGCCGCCGCCAGGGTAGAACAGGCAGGGCTTGCCGGCTTTCTTGCAGTGGCTTTTGACGTGGTGGTAGGCGTTGTGGCTCACCTTGTCGGTGGGGCACAGCACGGCGTCGGCGCTGCCGATCATGTCGGGCAGGCGCGACAGGGATTCCTCCAGGCCACCGTCGTGGTGGATCAGGCGGATGCCGAGTCGGCCGGCAAGCTGGCGATACTGGGCGATCAGCGCGGCGCGGCCGCCGACGTACAGGATGCAGCGAGCACTGGGCGCGTCGCTGCAACCGGCGCAGTTGTCGCTGCCGGCGCGGGTGCACAGGGCGTCGTCGGTGGTGGTGGTGGGCAGGCTGGCCTGAAGCAGGCGTTCGAGGGCGGCCCGTTCGGCGAGCGCGGTGTCCCGGGCGTCGGCGAGTTCGGGGGCGAGCTGCTGGGCATCGCGCAGGGTGTTTTCCAGTTCGTGCAGACGTCGGGTGCTCGCGGCGAGTTTTTCGTCGGCCCCTTGCAGGCTCATCAGGCGGCGCCCGAGTTCGATGATCACCTGGCCGGATTCGAAGCGTTCGAGGCGGTTGCGCAGTGCGCGCGCGTCGGCGCGCAGCGCGTCGCGTTCGGCGAGCCCCGATTCGGCGGCGGCGAGCTGGCGTCGGAGGGCGGCCAGCTCGCGCTTGAGGCCGCGCTTGAGTTCGGTGTTCTCGGTTTCCAGGGCGGCCAGCCGCCGGGTGTCGCTGGCGAGCCCCGCGCCCACCTGGTGGGACAGCATGTGGATGTCCTGGTACAGCGCCTGCAGCGTGGCAGGCGAGGTGGCACGATGGGTGCTGATCGCCCACAGCGGGCCGGCCACGTCACCGCCCCGGACCGAGGTGCGCCAGGCGTCGCGCAGGGCGGCGTCGTTCCTGAGGCGGGCCAGGCGCGCGACGACGGCGCGATACTTGGCATCGAGGTGGCGCTGGATCGCCTCGGAGCTCGGGTTGCGGCTCCGCGCATGGCTGACCGCCTCGACGTGGAGGGCGAAGGCATCGTCGAGCGGGGCGGCGAATCCGCAGCGTCGGGCGATCCGCTGCAGTTCGTCGAGCCCGAGGCAGGTGCCGACGATGGCGCAGTGGTATTGGGCGTCCAGCGTCCACAGCCGCGGGCGGACTCGCGTGATGGCGCTGTTGGGAATGGGCGGCTGGGCGAGCAGGGCGGCGCCCGCGGGGGGGCTGTCAGCGTGACGGCACATGGCGTTTCTCCAGGCCGGTGACGAGGCGCAGGCTGGCGCGTTCGCACAGCTCGCGCAGGTCGCGGTCGGTGCAGGGGTTGTCGGCGAGGCGACCGAGGAGATCGGCGGCGCGGCGCAGGGCATGGGGGCAGCCCGTTTCGTCGAAGCTCAGCAGGGCGCCAAGCGCGCCGGCCCACAGGCTGGCGGGTGAAGGGGCGTCGGAGGCGAGGCCTGGTTTCATCGAATCACACTCGAATAAATGAGAATGATTCGCAATATATTGGTTTTGGCGGGGAGTGTAAACGCGAACCGTTCTCATTGATGGCGGGTCGCGTTGCCGGCAAGTCGACCGGCAGGTCTTGCGCGAGTAGCGGAAAGCCGGTGGAAACCCACCCGCCGGGTGGCGGGCGGGCAGGGCGGCGAATGCGTGCCGCCCCTTGCGTCGGCGGCTTACTGGAAGGGGGCCGGACGCGGCGTGGTGTTGGTCGAAGGCGGCAGGATCGGCAGCTTGAAGTCGGGCTGCTTGCCGGTCAGGGTCTTCAGGAAGGCGACGATGCTGGCGTTTTCCTCGGTGGAGAATTTCTTGCCCAGTTGCAGGCGGCTCATGGTGTCCACGGCCTTTTCGAGGGTTTCGGCTTCACCGTCGTGGAAGTACGGGTAGGTGAGCTCGACGTTGCGCAGCGTCGGTACCTTGAAGTTGAAGCGGTCGGCGTCCTTGCCGGTGACGCCAAAGCGGCCTTCGGCGGGGTTGTTGGTCTTGTACCCCTCGACGACGCCCATCTTCTGGAAGGAGGTGCCGCCGACGGCGGAGCCGTTGTGGCAGGCGACGCAGCCGCTGTTCTTGAACAGCGCGTAGCCCGCCTGCTCCTGCTTGGTGAGGGCCTTCTTGTCGCCCTTGAGCCACTTGTCGAAGCGGGAGTCGGGGGTGGACAGGGTTTCTTCGAAGGCGGCGATGGCGGTGGTCACCTTGTCGATGTCGATGCCGTCGGTGCCAAAGGCGGTCTTGAATTCGGAGACGTACTGGGGAATCGACTTGAGGACGTCGACGGCCAGTTCGTGGGTGAAGGCCATCTCGCCCGGGTTGGCGATCGGGCCGCCGGCCTGGGCTTTGAGATCCTTGGCCCGACCGTCCCAGAACTGGGCGAGGGCGAGATTGGCGTTGAGGACGGTAGGCGCGTTGATCGGACCCTTCTGCCAGTTGTGGCCGATGGAGGTCTTGAGATTGTCAGTGCCGCCCATCGACAGGTTGTGGCAGGAGTTGCAGGAGATGAAGCCGGATTTCGACAGACGCGGATCGAAGTAGAGCTTTTTGCCGAGTTCGACCTGTTTGGCGTTCTTGACGACGACGGGGACGATCGGGCTGATCGGCTCGGCGGCGGGCTTGCGGCCAGGGCCAGGCCGCTGGCGGCGGTGCCGGCGACGAGCGTCGCCAGGGCGAGGGACTGGGGTTTCATCATCTACATTCTCCTGCGGAAGCGATTGAACCGGCGCTCACAAGGGCGGGCCGGCTTTCGAATTGGTCTGAACTACAGAAGCATTAGACATTGATGATGTTTCAGTAATCTTGATTTAGATCATGGAATATATGCTTTTCACTTGAATTTTTATATTTATGGAATTTCGCTGCGGCGCCATGCCGCATCGTTGCGTCGGTGAACGTGAGACGGGGCGTGTCCCGGTTTCCCGGAACACGCCCCGTCGCGGAGGCTAAAGCGCGGAGACTGCGGCGGTTACTTGACCGGCGCGGCGTCGGTGGCGGCCGGCGCAGCTTCGGCCTTCTTGGCCGGCTTGGCAGCCTTCTTGGCCTTCTTCACCGGCTTGGCGGCCTTCTTCTCGACCTTCGGCGCCTCGGCTTCGGCCTTGGGCGCAGCGGCGGGCGCAGCTTCGACCTTGGCGGGCTCGGCGGGCTTCACGGCGTCGGCCTTGACGGCTTCGACCTTCTTCTCGACTGCCGTGGTGACGGCGGCCTTGGCGGCCGGGACGGCCTGGGTGGCGGGCGCCTGGGCGAAGGAGACGGAAGCGAAACCGGCAGCGATGGCGAGGGCGATGATCTTGTTCAGCATGTGCATTCTCCTGGAGTACGAGGTGTTTGTTTCCGGGCGGCGTGATTGCCGGCCCTTGGAGCGAATAACGCGGCCCCCGGCGTGGACGTTGTCAGGGCAAATGTAAGCCTATGTTCAGTTGTAACAGTGGCGGGATCGAACGGCATGTGCGACGCAGTCGATTGACCCGACCCGATGCGAGGGGTATGCGCGCTGGCGTCGCCATCGCCAGCATGGTGACGCTGGATGCGAGCTTCGGCGGTCTGGCCGGCGCGACGGCGGTGGGCTGTCAGGGTTGAATGCCGGCATCGCGCTTGGCGATGATGAAGGCCGCCAGGCGTTTGTCGGTGTGCATGATGTGATTGACCAGCCAGTGGTTGAGGAAGTCGAGGAGCTCCTGGGGGGAAATCAGGATGCCGGCCTTGAGATCGTTGCGTACGCACACCACCTGGGCCGAGAAGTTGCGGTGTTCTTCGAGGTGGCGGGCGATGTCGTCGCGATCGGCGGCGTAGCCGTAGGCATGCATCAGCGCTTCTTCGGTCTCGAAATGGTACAGGGCGTAGCTGAGCAGGTCCTGGGTGATGGTGGCGAGAACGTCGAGGCTGGCGTCGGCGCCCAGCTTTTCGGCCGCTTCGTTGAGGGTGTGGACGAGGATGCGGTGCTGTTCGTCGATTTCCGGCACGCCGGTTTTCAGGCTGTCGTTCCAGATCAGGGCGGCGGGCTTGTCCATGGCGGTGTCTTGCGAGGGATCAGTGGGCGGCGACGGTGCGTCCGGCGGGGGACGGGGGTGACCACAGCGGGTCGGGCACGAAATCGTCGAGCCAGGGCACGATGCCGTCGGCGGGAAGCGGGCGGGAGATGCCGTAGCCCTGCATGACGTCGCAGCCGAGTTCGAGCAGGCGGCGTACCTGGGCCATGTCTTCCACGCCTTCGGCCACCACGTGACGCTGGAAGGCGCCGGCGAGCCCGACGACCCCCTGCACGATGGCGAGGTCGCCAGGGTCGTCGAGCATGTCGCGCACGAAGGTCTGGTCGATCTTGAGCACGCTCGCGGCGAGGCGCTTGAGGTGCACCAGCGATGAGTAGCCGGTGCCGAAATCATCCAGCGCGAAGCGGATGCCACGTGCCTGGAAGCTGGCGATGAGGCTGCTGACGGTGCCGATGTCTTCGAGCGCGGCGGTTTCGAGGATCTCGATCTCGAGGCGGTCGCGGCAGTCGTCGTGTTCGAGGAGGGCTTCGAGTCGCTCGGCGAATTGGCGGCGCATGAGCTGGCGGGCGGCGATGTTGACGCTGATCGTGAGGTCGTGGCCGGCGGCGCGCAGGCGGGCCTGCTGGCGCAGGGCTTCGCCGATGACCCAGTCGCCGATGTGCACGATGACGTCTTCCTGTTCGATCAGCGGCAGGAATTCGCCCGGCATCCGCATGCCGAGCACCGGGTGGTTCCAGCGGATGAGCGCCTCGAAGCCGACGACCCGGCCGGCGCGACAATCCACCTTGGGTTGGTAGTGGAGGGCGAATTCGTTGCGTTCGAGGGCCTGCTCGATCTTGCGGATCAGGCCGAGGTTGGCGCGGGAGCGGGATTCGAGGGTCGGGTCGAAGATGCAGAAGCGGTTCTTGCCCGACTGCTTGGCCTTGTACATGGCCTGGTCGGCGTGACGCAGGAGCAGGTCGGGGTCGGTGGCGTCGGTGGGATAGAGGGTGACGCCGATGCTGGCGCTGATGCGCGCTTCGCTGCCGTTGAGGCGGTAGGGCGTGGCGAGGGCGTCGAGGATGCGCTTGATGACCTGCTCGCATTGCCCGGCGGTCTTCAGGTCGCCGATGAGCAGCGCGAACTCGTCGCCGCCGATGCGTGCGGCGGTGTCGTCGCCGCGCAGGGTTTCGTGCAGGCGATCGGCGACTTGCTTGAGCAGCAGGTCGCCGGCGGCGTGGCCATGGACGTCATTGACGGCCTTGAAGCCGTCCAGGTCGAGCAGGCAGACGGCGAGGTGCTGCCCGTGGCGGCGGTTGTGGGCGAGGGCCTGGTCGAGGCGGTCGGAGAACAGGGCGCGGTTGGGCAGGCCGGTGAGGACGTCGAAGTGGAGCTGGCGCTTGAGGGATTGCTCCTGCTCGATGAGGCCGGTGACATCGGCGCTGGAGCTGACCGCACCGATCACCTGA
The DNA here is from genome assembly GCF_041911615.1 of Zoogloea sp. GTDB lineage: Bacteria > Pseudomonadota > Gammaproteobacteria > Burkholderiales > Rhodocyclaceae > Zoogloea. The sequence continues at coordinate 28,530 of NZ_JAYROR010000097.1, forward strand.
CCGGCGCCGTCGAGGAGCGGGCGGGCGTGCAGGCGCAGCCAGCGGACGCGGGCGTCGGGTGGGGCGATCTTGAGCAGGGCCGGGCCGGCGTGCTGGCCGCCCAGGGCGAGGGCGACCGGAAAGTGGGCCTCGTCGTCGTCGGGCACGTCGGTGAGGTCGGCACCGATGCGGGTGCGGGCGAGCCAGCGCCAGTGGCGTCCGAGGCTGGTCTGGGCGCCGTCGCCGAGCTGGGTCAGGGCGGCGGGATTGGCGAAGGTGAGGTAGCCGCGGAGATCCCACAGCAGGATGCCTTCGTCGAGGCCGAGCAGGATCGCGCGCATCTGGCTGCAGTCGAGCCCGATGAACTCGTAGGGGGAACATTCGGCCACGTTGAGCGCTCCGGGACTGCCTTTCGCATGAAAGGTTCAAGTCAGGATTAACGGCGCGTCATGGCCGATCTGAAGCTGCTCAGACCTCGGCGGGGTCCACGTCCAGGTGCCAGCGCAGCGCCCGTGGCAGCCGGAGCTGCCACAGCTGCCGACTCCAGGCGGCGAGAAAGCCCTGCAGGGCCGGTCGGGTGGCGGCCTCGACGAGGAGCTGGGCGCGTTCCCGGCGGGCGAGGCGGACCATCCGCATCGGCACGGCGTCGAAAACCTGCACGCCGAAGCCCTGGGCGAAGGGCAGGGCGGCCTCGCGGGCGGCCTTGAGCCAGTCGAGGGCGGTGGCGACCTCGTCGGCGGTGGCGCACAGCAGGGCGTTGGCGGCGAAGGGCGGGAAGCGGGCCGTCTTGCGTTCCTGCAGTTGCAGGGCGGCGTAACGGGCGAAGTCGTGGCGGGCCAGGCACTGGTAGAGCGGATGGTCGGGGTATTGGGTCTGGACCATCACCTCGCCCGGCAGCGCGCCCCGCCCGGCCCGGCCGCCGACCTGCATGAGCTGCTGGAAGAGGCGTTCGGGGGCGCGGAAGTCGGCGGCGAAGAGGGACGAGTCGGCGTTGAGCACGCCGACGAAGGTGAGCTTGGGGAAGTCGTGGCCCTTGGCCATCATCTGGGTGCCGACCAGGATGTCGGCCTCGCCCTTGCCGATCTGGTCGAGGAGGGCGTCCCACTGGGCGCGGGTGCGGGCGGCGTCGCGGTCGATGCGCAGCACGCGGGCGTCGGGAAAGCGTTCGGCGAGGGTCTCTTCGAGGCGCTGGGTGCCGCGGCCGAAGGGCTGGATGTCCTGGTTGCCGCAGTCGGGGCAGGCCAGCGGGATGTGCGTCTCGCAGCTGCAGTGGTGGCAGCGCAGGCGCTTGTCGGCCAGATGCAGCACGAGGTTGGCGGTGCAGTGCGGGCAGCGGCTGACCCAGCCGCAGGACGGGCACGACAGCACCGGCGCGTAGCCCCGCCGGTTGAGGAAGATGAGGCTCTGCTCGCCGCGCTGGAGGCGCGCGTCGATGGCCCGCAGGAGGTGTTCGGAGAGGCCGTTCTGCAGCGTCTCGCGGCGCACGTCCACCGGCCGCACGCTGGGCATGGTGGCGGCCACGGCGCGGCTGGCGAGTTCGATGCGGCGGTAGCGGCCGGTGTCGGCGGCGTGCCAGGTTTCGAGCGACGGGGTGGCGGAGCCGAGCACGATGGGCACGCTGCGCTGGCGGGCGCGCCAGATGGCGAGATCCCGCGCCGAGTAGCGCACGCCTTCGTGCTGCTTGTAGCTGGCGTCGTGTTCTTCGTCCACGACGATGAGGCCGAGCCGCGGGAGCGGGGTGAATACCGACAGCCGCGTGCCCAGCACGATCTCTGCACGGCCTTCCATGGCCTGCACGAAGCCCTGCGAGCGGGCGCCCTCGGCCAGCGCGGAGTGCAGGCTGACCACCCGCGCGGCCGGAAATCGTCCGGCGACGCGGCCTTCGAGCTGGGGCGTGAGGGCGATCTCGGGCACCAGGATCAGCGCCTGTTCGCCCCGAGCGATGATTTGCTGGACAAGGCGCAGGTAGACCTCGGTCTTGCCGCTGCCGGTGACGCCGGCCAGCAGGAACGGCTGGAACTGGCCGAAGCTGGCCGACATGGCCTCCACGGCGGCCTGCTGCTCGTCGGTGAGGGTGGGGGCGCCGGCCATGGCGGCCGGGTCGGCGGCGACGCCGGGGGCGATCCAGCCGCGCTTGAGGGCGTCGGCGACCACCGGTGTGCCGCCGTCGCCTTCGCGCAGCAGGCTGCGTCGGCGCGGTCCGTGGGTGGCGATGTCGCGCAGCAGGGCGAGGGCACGGCTCTCGCGCTTGGTGGTGGCGAGGGCGTCGCGGCCCAGGTCGGTGAGTTCGAGGAGCGGATCGGCCTCGGCGCCGGCGACGGCGTCGGCCTTGCGCAGGCGCGGTGGCAGGGCCATCGCGACGACTTCGCCGAGGGGGTGCTGGTAGTAGCGTGCGGTGAACTCGACCAGCGCGAGCCAGTCGGCCGGCAGGGCGGGGGCCTCGCGCTGGATCGCGATGACCGGCTTGAGCCGCGCGACGGGGAGCTCGGCCGCGTCGGGCAGGTCGACGATCAGGCCGGTCTTCTCGCCACGCCCGAAGGGTACCCGGACGCACCGCCCGAGATCCCCGGCGGTGACGTTTTCTGCCGTGTAATCAAAGCATTGGGGCAGCGGGACAGGCAGTGCGACGCGAACGATGGCGGTACTCATGGCCGGATAGTCGGACTTTTTTACGTGTATTTATATAAATCAGTGGCTTACAAAGTTTTGATAAGGCGTTGCGTCGGAAACAATTCTGAAACCCTTGGGGCTTCTCGGGTATTTTTTGTTGTCCACAAAATCTGTGGATAACTTTGTGGGGAAATTGGGTAAAGCCTCTTAAAACCCGCTCCCGGCAAGCCTTCGCCCTGCTTTGCCTAAATCGAGAGCAAAAAATATATCTTTATAAATCATATGGTTAGATATTTCGCTCGGTGGGCTGGGCGATAGTCGTCACAAAACTTACACAAAAGGTGGCGCTGTGCACAAGTCAAGCCCCGAATTGCAAATTTAGTGCTTGACGGGCCGGCTCGTGGGCGTTCCGGATTTGCCTTCGGGAAACAAAAAAGGCCGGCGCGGGCCGGCCCTTTCGGTATTACCGCAAAACCCGCTCAGGCGGAGGCTTGGCGCAGGTTGCGGCTGTATTCGTGAACGGTGTTCACCAACACGCTGACGTTTTCGGGGGGAGTGAACTGGGAGATGCCGTGGCCCAGGTTGAAGACGTGGCCGGCGTGGGGGCCGTAGGCGTCGAGCACCTTGCGGGCCTCGGCGGCGACGGCTTCGGGGCTGCCGAACAGCACGGCCGGATCGAGGTTGCCTTGCAGGGCAACCTTGTCGCCCACCAGGCGGCGCGCGGCGCCGAGGTCCACCGTCCAGTCGAGGCCCACGGCATCGGCGCCGGCGTCGGCGATGTCGGCCAGCCACAGCCCGCCGCCCTTGGTGAAGACGATGCACGGCACGCGTTCGCCGTCCTTCTCGCGGATGAGGCCGGCGACGATCTGGCGGATGTAGGCCAGCGAGAACTCGCGGTAGGCGTCGTGGGCCAGCACGCCACCCCAGGAGTCGAAGATCATCACGGCCTGGGCGCCGGCTTCGATCTGGGCGTTGAGGTAGGCGGTGACGGCCTGGGCGGTGACGCCGAGGATGTGGTGCATCAGGTCGGGGCGGCTGTAGAGCAGGCCCTTGACCTTGCGGTAGTCGTCGGAGCCGCCACCTTCGACCATGTAGCAGGCGAGCGTCCACGGGCTGCCGGAGAAGCCGATCAACGGCACCGAGTCGTCCAGCGCACGCCGGATCTCGGCGACGGCGTCCATCACGTAGCCGAGCTCCTGGACGGGATCGGGCACGGCGAGGTTGCGGATCTCCCATTCTTCCTTCAGCGGGCGCTCGAACTTGGGGCCTTCGCCTTCGGCAAAATACAGGCCGAGGCCCATGGCGTCGGGCACGGTGAGGATGTCGGAGAACAGGATCGCGGCGTCGAGGTTGTAGCGGGCCAGCGGCTGCAGGGTGACTTCGCAGGCGAGGCCGGGGTTCTTGCACAGATCGAGGAAGCTGCCGGCGCGCTTGCGGGTCTCGCGGTATTCCGGCAGGTAACGGCCGGCCTGGCGCATCAGCCAGACGGGGGTGTAGTCGGTGGGCTGGCGCAGCAGGGCGCGCAGGAAGGTGTCGTTCTTCGGACGGCTCACGGGGAATCCTCGGCAGGCAGGGCCGCGTTTGCGGCAAAGGCGGGATTATCCGCCATTTGCCGCCGCGGCGTGGATGAAGCAGATCAAGGGATGCGGATTTCCGCTGCGGCGCGGCGGCGGGCTGTCAGGCGCCGCTTTCGTCGTGACGCTTGCCGACGCTGATGCCGAGCTGTTTGAGCTTGCGGTACAGGTGGGTGCGTTCGAGACCGGTCTTTTCGGCCAGACGGGTCATGTTGCCGCCGTCGATCTGCAGGTGATGCTCGAAGTAGAGGCGCTCGAAGATCTCGCGCGCCTCGCGTAGCGGCAGGTCGAGGGGCAGACCGAGGGCGGTGGACGGGGTCTTGCCGAGCAGGTGGGCGACTTCGTCCATGCCGATTTCTTCTTCGAGGGTGCCCAGCGCGAGGGATTTGATGGCGGCCTTCAGTTCGCCGTAGCCACCGGGCCAGGCACGGTTGCGCAGGGCGTTGAGGGCCGCCGAGGACAGACGGCGGGCGGGCACCTCGCCGGCTTCGACGAAGTGCAGCAGGATCTGGCTGGCGATCTCGGGGATTTCGTCGCGGATTTCGCCGAGGGCCGGCGGGGCGAGGGAGACTTCGAACAGCCGGGCCAGGACGCGTTCGTCCCAGCCGTGTTCGACAAGTTCCTCGGGGCGGTGCTCGGTGGCGACGACGAGGCTCTGGCCGTGGCGTTCGAGGCGGTCCATGGCGAAGACGAGGTTCTTCTGCTGGGGGCGCGACAGGTAGATCAGCTCGGGTACGTAGAGCAGGCCGTTGCGCGCCGCTTCGAGGGTGGCGAGCTCGAGGGGCTGCGACGAGAGGGACAGATCGAGCCACGGGGCGCCGACCCGCTGGAGGGTGCGGGCACAGAGTTCGCCGAGGCTGCCCGGGCCGACGCGCAGCAGGATCACGCGGGACTTGTCGGCCATCTGTTCGAGGCGCTTCTTGAGATCGCGCAGCGGCACCGAGCGGGCGAAGGCGCCGAGGCCGAGGGGGCTCGGTGCGTTGGCGGGCTTGATGCGGGCAAGCCCGCGCTTGACCGCGGCGAGAAGCTTCTGCAGGGCGATGGGCTTTTCAAGGAACTCCATCGCGCCGATGCGGGTGGCTTCGACGGCGGTGTCGATGGTGCCATGGCCGGACATCATGACCACTGGCATGGTGAGCTGGCCGTTGGCCGACCATTCCTTGAGCAGGGTGACGCCGTCGGTGTCCGGCATCCAGATGTCGAGCAGGACCAGATCCGGACGGGCGGCGTTGCGGGCGGCGCGCGCCGCACCGGCGTTCTCGGCGAGGATGATGTCGTGACCCTCGTCGCGGAGGATTTCGGACAGGAGTTCGCGGATGCCGACTTCGTCGTCAACGATGAGGATTTTAGCCATGGGCTGGGGACTCTGGGTGAGGGGCGCTGCGCAGGCGGATGCGGATTTCCGCTCCGCCGGTTTCTCGATTGGCGAGACGAATCTCGCCGTCGTGCTCGTCGATGATCTTCTTGACGATGGCCAGGCCGAGGCCGGTGCCGCGGGCCTTGGTGGTGACGTAGGGTTCGAAGGCGCGGGAGAGGATCTCGGGCGGGAAGCCCGGCCCGTCGTCGCGCAGGATCAAGTCTACCCGGCGCGCCTCGACTCGGGTAGACAGCCAGATTTGAGGTGCCTCGGTGTCGGCGAGGGCGTCCTCGGCATTTTGCAGCAGGTTGTGGATGACCTGGCGGATCTGGCTGGCGTCGCCGAGGACGGTGGGGGTTTCGCTGGAAAGCTCGGCGTGGATCATCACCCGCGAGCCGTCGTAAAGGGCGAGCACGTCGTGCACCAGCGCGTTGAGGTCCACCGGCGTCATGACCGGGGCGGGCAGGCGGGCGTAGTCGCGGAAGGCGTTGACGAGGTTCTTCATCGCCTCGACCTGATTGACGATGGTGGTCGTCGAGCGTTCGAGCATTGCCCGGCCTTCCTCGTCGAGGCGATCGGCGAGCTTGAACTGCAGGCGCTCGGCGGAGAGCTGGATCGGGGTGAGGGGGTTCTTGATCTCGTGGGCGAGGCGCCGGGCGACTTCGGCCCAGGCGGCATTGCGCTGGGCAGCGATGAGGTGGGTGATGTCGTCGAACACCACCACCGTGCCGCCGCCGGTGCTGTCGGGCAGGCGGGTGCCGTGCAGCAGCAGCGTCTGGGTGCTGCCGTCGGGGTTGGAGAACTCGATCTGGCGGTTCCAGTCGGCCTCGGGGCCGTTGAAGCCGGCCAGCAGGGCGTCGCGGAAGGCGGCGTGGGCGGTCCAGTCCTCGAGACGGGTGCGCTCGTAGTCGTGCAGCTCGTCGTTGAGGATGGTCATGGCGCCGTGGTTGGCGGCACGCAGGTGGCCGTCGGGCGAGAAGGCGAGGACGCCGGCGGAGAGGTTGGCGAGCACGCTCTCGAGGTAGGCGCGGTTGCGCTCGACCGCGGCGCGGTTGGCATCGGCCTGGGCACGGGCGTCCTGCAGCTGGCGGGTCATCTGGTTGAAGGACTGGGTCAGCACGCCGAGCTCGTCGCGAGCGGGCAGCGCCTGGCGGGGGCTGAAGTCGCCGGCGGCGACGGCCTGGGTGCCTTCGGCGAGGATGAACAGCGGGGCTGCCAGGCGGCGGGTCAGCACGAAGGCGACGGCGACGGCGGCGAACAGCGCGAGCAGCAGGGTCAGGGTCAGCGTGAGGGTGTAGATGCGCTTGAGGCCGTTGCGTGCGAGGGACAGCTCCTGGTAGTCGCGGTGGACGGTTTCGACGCTGGCGGCGTTCACGGTGAAGGAGCGCGGCACCTGCTGGGTGATCTGCAGCAGCGGCGGGTCGGCGAGGTTGCGGGAGGGCACCGGGACGATGACTCGCAGCACCAGATCGTCGCTGCCGTGGGCTTCGGCGGCCTTGTAGCCGTGGGCCTGACGGGCTTGGCGCAGCTGGGCGGAGGACGGTTGCTCGGGCAGCAGTACGTCGATCTGGGTGTCGGCGGTGGCGAGGATCTTGCCGCTGGGCGAGAACAGGGTGGCGGAATCGATGGCGGCCCGTTCGCGTAACTGGTTGAGGAGTGGCGAGCGGATCTGCGGCGCGACCTCGAGTTCGAGGGCCATCTGGTCGGCCTTGCCGGCGAGCTGGTCGAGCAGGATGTCGAGGGTGGTGCGGCCCAGCTGCAGGCCGCTTTCGAGGGCGGCATCCACCCGCACGTTGAACCACGACTCGATGCTCTTGACCGCGAACTGCAGCGACACGGCGTACACCAGCGCGCCGGGCACGACGGCCATCGCGGCGAAGATGGCCATCAGGCGCAGCTTGAGGCGCGAGCCGAAGCGTCGGGCGCGGTATTCGCGCCACAGGCTGCGCAGCTGGGTGAAGACGAGCCCGGCGAGGATCAGCGCGATGATGCCGTTGAGGCCTAGCAGCAGGGTGTAGTTGCGGGCGAACAGCGGTGTGTTGGCGCTGGCGGTGGCGAGCAGGAACAGCAGGATGCCGGAGATCGCCGCGGCGACCACGAGGACGGTCGGTCTCATTTGGCGCTTTCGCGGGCGGCGGCGACGAAGGTCCAGCGGTACCAGTCGGTGGCGAGGTTCCAGTCCTTGCGGCCCAGTGCGCTGACCTGCAGCGGTTTGGGCAGTTCGCCGACGTCGAGCCGGAAGCGCAGCGCGGCGTTGTAGCTGCGCCCGACGCGCAGGCTGCCACGGTCGGCGACGCCCCAGTTGCGGATGCGCAGCATGGTCCGCAGGGCTTCGTCGAGGCTCCCGAAGTTCTGGTGCAGGGCGCCGGTGGTGAGTCGGTACTGGCGGGTCAGCGACTGGTAGGAGAGGCGATAGGTGAGGCTGCGGGTGGCGATTTCTTCGTCGAGCCAGTACCAACGCGGGGCGCTGAGTTCGAATTCGGCGATGAAGTAGAGCGATACGCCGCGTCCGACCACGTCGGCCAGGAGCGGGGTGAGCTCGGCGGCGATGTCGGCGTTGAGGATGTACTGGTCGTCGCTGGGCTGGAGCGCGGCGGCGCGAATCTCGGCGTCGCTGGCGTGGGCCGGCAGCGCCGGCAGGCCGAGACCGGCCACGGCAAGGGCGGCAAGCCCGTTGCGCAGCAGCCGGCGGCGCATCGACGCGGGCTGGGCGTCAGGCGGCTTTCTCGAGCAGTGCGTAGAAGAATCCGTCATGTTCGGTGCAGGGCAGGTACTGGCAGTCGAGCTGGCCGGCGATGGGCAGGCGGCGGCAATCCGCGTGGCGGGCGGTGAAGGCGGCCATCTGCTCCCCGTTTTCTTCGGCAAACACCGAGCACGTGGCATAGAGCATTTTGCCACCCGGCGCGAGGACTCGCCACAGCGCATCGAGGATCTCGGCCTGCTGGGCGGCGAAGCGGGGAATGTCGCCGGCACGGCGCAGCCACTTGATGTCGGGGTTGCGACGGACGACGCCGGAGGCCGAACAGGGCACATCGGCCAGGATGCGGTCGAAGGGGCGACCGTCCCACCAGCGGTCCACGTCACGGCAGTCGATGGCCTTTACCTCGGCCGCGAGGCCCAGGCGCGCGAGGTTTTCGTCGATCCGCCGGGTGCGTGCCGCGTCGGTATCGAGGGCGGTCAGCGCCACGTCGGCCTGTTCGAGGATCGCGCAGGTCTTGCCGCCGGGCGCAGCGCAGGCATCAAGGACGCGTTGGCCGTCGCGTAAGTCCAGGTGCTGGACAGCGTACTGCGCGCCGGCATCCTGCACGCTGAGGCAGCCTTCGGCAAAGCCCGGCAGGCGCGCCACGGGCACCGGGCGTTCAAGGAGCAGGGCGCCGTTGGCGAGGCGTCGCACGGCAAGTCCGGCCTCGTCGAAGCTGTCGAGGGTTTCGGCGAGGGTGGCGCGCAGCGGGTTGATGCGCAGCGCCATCGGCGGATGGGTGTTGCCGGCGGCGAGAATCGCGCGCCAGTCCTGGGGATATTGGGTCTTGAGGCGGCGAATCCACCAGGGCGGGTGACGGTGTTCGGCGACCATGTCGGCATCGGCCGCGTGAGCGAGGTCGGCGCGCTGGCGCAGGGCGTTGCGCAGCACGCCGTTGGCGACACCCTTGAACTTGCCGTCAAGGAGGGTGGCCGCGGCGCTGACCGCCTGGTCGACGGTGGTGTGAGCCGCGTCAGGACGGGCGTCGAGGCGATGCAGGGCTACGCGCAGGAGCGATTGAACGGGTTCGGGCAGGGGCTTCTGGAGCAGTTTGCCAAGGGTGAAGTCCTGCCGTCCGTAGTCGCGCAGGGTGCCGTAGGCAAGGTCGAGAATGGCGCCGCGGACGGCGGCCGGGGTGCCCGGACGGCTTGCCCAAAGGCGGGCGAGGGCGTCGGTGAGGGTGGTGCCGGCGACGACGTCGGCGATGAGGCCCGCGGCGGTGAGCAGCGCGTGGCCGAGGCTGTCCTCGGGCAGGCGGGGGGCGTATGAGACGGGGTGGCGTTCGATCATGGTGTCAGGCGAGGAGGTCGCGCAGGTAGTTGGGCAGCGCCGCGCTGGCGATGTGCAGGGCTGGATTGTAGTAGCGCAGGCCGTCGATGCGGCGTTCGGCAAGACGGGCGGCCAGGGTTTCGAGATCGCACGGGTGAGGTTCGAGGCTGGCGCGGACGAGCAGCCAGGGGCCGCCGTACAAGGGCACGTGGATCAGGGCTGGGGTGAGATGGGGGAAAACGTCGCGCACGCGTCGATGCAGGGCGCGGACTGCGTCAGGTTGGTAGAAAGGGGAGCCGAGCTGCAGATGGACGAGCCCTCCGGGTTGGAGCGCGGCGGCGCAGTCGCGCAGAAAGGCGTGGTCGTGCAGGTGGGCGCAGGCCGGATCGTCGCTCGCGGTGAGATCGAAGAGGATCAGATCAAAGCGTTCGCCGCAGGCTCGTGCCTTTCGCAGGTGAGTGGCCGCATCGCCGATGCGCAGGCGCACACGGGGATCTTCAAAGGCGCCGGCGGGCAGGCTGGGCATCTCGGCACGGATCGTCGCGACGACCTGCGGGTCGAGTTCGGCGACGGTGATCTGGGCCAGGCTGGGGTGCTTCAGCAGTTCGCGGGCACTGCCGCCGTCGCCGCCACCGAGGACGATGGCGCGCCGGGGAGCCGGGTGGTTGAGGGCGGCCAGGTGGGCCAGGCTTTCGTGGATGATGAACTCGTCGGCCGTCGAGGCCATTGCGTCGCCGTCGAGGGTGTAGAGCTGTCCGAAGCTGGGGTGCGTGACGAGGCGGAGGCTTTGGTCGTGCGTGGGCAGGACGTCGCCACAGCAGGCGTTTGCGAGCGTGAGCGCGGTGTCGTCGGCGAGGGGGATGGTCAGTGTGGCAGGGTGTTTCACGTGAAACATGCTTGGAGAACCGGGGTTTGAGTGGAGGCGGAGCGGTCTGAAAGGTGTGATGGCGCCGCCGTCATGATGTTCCCGGGTGAGGTGGTGGCGTGGTGGGCGTGCCGGTCTGGCGTGCAGCGGTTCCATGTTTCACGTGGAACAACTCAGCCGCTGAGGAAGGCTTGTCGGACGAGCGCGGAGCGGAGATTGCGCAGGGCGTCCAGGCCGGTACGCGGCAGGCTGACGCCCTGGCCGGGAATCTCGGGCTCCGTCGGGTTGATGCGGATCAGTGGTACACCGAGGGATTCGCTGAACCAGCGGACGGTGGGTACGTGGCTGCCGGCGCCCACTTCGATGACAACGGGGCGTTCGACCTGCCGCAGCCATGCGTCCAGCCGATCGCGTTGGGCTCCGCTGCGCTGGGGAAGCCAGCCCCAGTCGCCGAACATCAGCACATTGGGGCGCAATAGGTCGCCGCACTGCGCGCAGCGGGGCAGGGCAGAGCGCAGCAGGCAACGGCGCGTATCGACTTCGGGCTCGAATCCCTCGGCGCTCATGATCTGCTGCCCGCACCCGGCGATGCACTGGAGGTGATGAATCGAGCCGTGGACTTCGCAGAGCCGTGCACCATCGAAGCCTGCTCGCTGAAACTGGCCGTCGACGTTGGAGGTGAAGACGAAACTGCGATGGGGGAGCTTGTCGCCGATCTCGCGCAGGATCGCGAAACCGGCATGGGGGCGGGTACGCCGGTAGAGATCGAGCCGATGGCCGTAGAAGCCCCAGGCGAGGGCGGGGGTTCGCACGAACGCGTCCGGGCAGGCGATTTCCTCGAAGGCGATACGGGCCTCGGCGAGGGCTGGGTAGGCGCGCCAGAAGCCGGTGTTGCCGCGAAAGTCGGGGAGGCCCGAGTCGACGCCGATGCCGGCGCCGGCGCAGATGACGAGGCCGTCTGCCGCAGCGATGAGGCTGGCCGCGTCGTCCGCGGCGACATCGACGGCGCTCATCGCAGGGCGAGGAGGAAGATGCGACGGAATGGAAACAGGGTGAGTCCGTTGGCGTCTGCCGGATACGCGGTGGCAAGCCGGGGTGCGAGCTGCGCGATGAAATCGTCCTGCCCGGCCGCGTCCAGAGGGGCGAGGTAGGGCAGCAGCGTGGTGCCGCGCAGCCAGTCGAGGACCGGGCGGTCGCCCGACAGGGGCTGCCAGTAGGTGGTCTCCCACAGGGTGAGCTGATGGCAGTGGGGCGCCAGCAGGTGGTGGTAGTCGGCCATGCCCAACACCGCCCCCATCCGTGCCGTGCCGATGCGGGCCGCCCAAGCGGGGCTGGCGGCCAGGTCGCGGATCAGACGGTGGGAGGGCGCGTCGAAGTTGCCGGGCATCTGCACGGCCAGCACGCCGCCCGCGGTCAGCTGGACGAGGAGCCGCGGCAACAGCGTCGGATGGTCGTCGAGCCAGTGCAGCGCGGCGTTGGAGAACAGCAGGTCGACGGGGCCGCCGGATGGTGTCCAGTGGGCAATGTCGGCAGATTCGAAGTGTGCCGAGGGCAGCGCCTCGCGGGCCCGTTCGAGCATCGCCGGCGCGCTGTCGACGCCGGTGAGTCGGGCGTCGGGCCAGCGTTGGGCCAGCAGGCGGGTGACGTTGCCGGCTCCGCAGCCGAGGTCGACGATGCGCGATGGCGATATGGCGGGAATCCGGGCCAGGAGATCGAGGGCCGGGCGCAGGCGCTCGTCGGAGAACTGCAGGTAGCGGTCGGGGTTCCAGCTCATGGGCGCGCTCGAAGTGAGGGGATGAGCGGAATGATGCCAGCCGGTGGGGACGGGCGCCATGCGCGCTCGGCCGGTGAAATGTAAAAGCCCGGCGCGGGGCCGGGCGGAGGGAAGAGGTCAGGCGGTGGTGTTGATGATCTGCCCGACCAGTTGCCCACTGGCGTTGGTCACGGGCGGTGGCGTGGGATCGACCTTGCTGGCGCCATCGTCCTTGTCGCGGTCCTTGTCCGGGGCGACTTGTCTGACTTCGCTGGCTTCCGGCTGACGCGAAACGGCCTGGGCGGTGACGGCGCTGGTTGCGCCGCCGACGGAGCCGACATTCATGCATACCTCGCTTTCCGTTGTTCGACTGGGTGAGGACATTAACGGCGTGGCGGTGAGCCAACCTTAGCGTCCGATCACGCCGCGCGAAAGAGCAGGATCTGCCCGAGGCTGCGCAGTCCGATCCGCTCGTCGAGCACGAAGCCGCCGCGCCGGGCGAGTTCGATCCATTCGTCCAGCGTGCGCTCACGCCCATTGCCGCCGACGAACATCTGCATGTCGGGGGCAGAGGCGGAGGGTGTCGGCAAGCGCTTCGAACGCTATCCATGGCTGCGGATAAGTGCCGATTGAAGTTCAGGTGGTGGACCAGGTAGTCGAATAGGTGCTTGCCAGGTCGAGCCGCGCCGCCACCCATAGCGCCCGCGATTGCCTGTACGCGAGGCCGATTTGCACCCGTCGGAACCCTGCCGGCATCCGGCGGCTGCTGACGTGGGCCAGGGCAGGAAGGAAAGGCGCATCCATCGGGCGTTGGATCTGTGCCTCGAAGATCTCTTTGAGCAGCACTGGCGTCATGGCCGGTCTGACGAAGCTCAGGCGCAGGATGTCAGGTTCGACCGACGGGCTGATGCGTCCGTCGTGCCTGGGCGCGCTGACCCCGGATTGCGTCCGTCAATTGATATCGGGGATCGTGGAGTGTGCGCGGCACCGTGAGGTGGGATGGCGAGGGGAGGGTTCGATGCAGAATCTAGCGAATGGCCGGAAAGCCTTGTCGTTACTGGATTTCAGAAAATCCGAAATCGAAGATGGGCACACATATGGGAACACCAGATGAAGGTGACTCCCATCACTGGGGCGGGTTGGTCGGTAAGCGATCAGCGGAAACAACGACCCATAGGGGCCGAAGAACTGTCGGGTCTCGCGGTTCTATGTCCTCGTGAAGCAACCTCGCTAACAGAACCCGCGCAGTTCAGGCGTGCGGATTCATGGTTATTTGATTCCCGTTTGAGTCGGGGAAGTTTTCCCTGCATGGGATACCAGTCGGTTTCTGCCGCTCACAGCAGCCAGGGATTGCCTGCCCACTTCCTCTACATTTCGGCGTGACGATCCAGCGCGCGTCTGACGGAATCTAGCCCGCGCGCCATGATCCCAAGGTGTTCAGCCATTCCAGCCAGCGATGCGTCTACTAGCGCGTCATGTTCGGCAGTCAGTCGCCAGAAGGTCCGCCAGTGCATCCCGCGCGGCTTCGTTCGGGGTGTCGCGTTGAGGATGCCCACAGGCCAACCCAGCCGCCGCCGGATCTTGTCCGCGCGCCCGGCCAGACGGTCGTAATCCCGCTCCCGCTGGCTTTCGTAGGCCAGCCGGTAGCAGTGCCGGCAGGCAAAGACTGCGCCGCCGAACAGGATCGCCACGCGCCGCTGGCAGGATGGGCACAGGAACCACGGACGTTCTCCACCGAAGCGGCAGGGCGTCCAGCTCAAGCCCACCGGATAGCGGTAGTCCTTCCTCTCGCCGTTGCTGGTGGCGGAGTAGTTCAAGATCAGCCGTCCGGCTTCGGCTCGCACGTGGACCGAAGCCCGGAGCACGCCGCGGCTGCTCCAACTCCACATCGCAGCGTTCCCGGCGGCCAGCATCTCGGCCCCGTGCAGCGCCCGCACATCGAGCCGTCGATAGTCATCCGTGGTGCTTTTCGTCATGTTTCCTCGCGGATTTGTCGTGTCGAAATCAATAGGCAATTTCAACAGGTGCTAACCAAGCAAAAAGCCGGAAACTCTCGCTCCGTCTGGCTTGACGAAGGTTTCCAGCGATCTTGAATTACCGCATAGTCAGGGTCAGTTCTCCCAGGTTGCGCAGCTCTTACCCTGGTCGTCAGGCAGTCGTCGAAGCGGATGCCCAGGCCCGTAAGCCGGTGGAAGGTCGTCCCGCTCCCCGCAGTAGCCAGGAGACAAGCCGGGCCGTTTCAGGTGCCGGCATGTCTTGCAGGACGGGGCCGTCGTTTTCAGCGCCGATTCAGGCAGCGGTGCCACCGCCAGTGCATCGGGATAGGCGGCCAGGACTTCCGCGTGAGCGGCAGCAGGGGCGTAATGCACCGCTACCGGATCACGGTCAACGAAGCGGAGCAGCCAGGCCGGCGACGTGTCCGCAGGCCGGGCAGGATGCGGTTCCGGCGTCGGATCGTTCGCCGCTTGCGCCCCCTCGATTTTTTGAAAAGGGGCGGGGGGCGTACCTTCAAAACCTACAAAACCCCCCGTTTCGAGGTTTTGATGGTTATGTAGGGTGCCTCCCCCCGCGTTTGCGGATTTCTTGAGGCGATCCAAGTAGCTCATGCGTCCGCCCCCTTGCCCCACGTTTTCGGGTTGATCTGATAGCTTGCGGTCGGCCTGCCACCCGCTGCGCCGGGCTTCGTATCGATGCGCCGCAGGTGCCCCAGGTCACACAGCAGGGCCGCCGCCATCTTCACCGCCTCGGGGGTGCCCAGGTGCGCCCAGCCCTTCAGATACACGTCACGCACTGCGAACCCGTCCGCCACCTTGCCAGCCTGGATCTTGGCAAGCAAGGCCGTTGCCGCGTCGGTGTTCGGCCCGGTGCCGGCCCCGTAGGCTCGGGCTGCATGGCTCTTTAGGTAGTCTCCCCAGGCCAGCGCCCGCAACAGGGAATCCATGCTTACCTCGCTCTCGCCGTCCGCCAGAGCGCAGACCAGCGCCAGCGCCGGAACCAGCTTCCGGTATTTGGACAGGTGCGACTCCATCGCCGGGTGATGTTCGCCGGACCGAAGCGCCGTCTCGAAGTCGTGTCGCCAGTCGTCAAACTCGGCTTGTGCTTCGGGCGAGAAGCGATAGACGGCGGGGGCCGGCTCGCCGGTCTCCGGGTCAGTGCCGGGCTGCATGGCGTCGAGGCGCTGGAAGGTCTCGAAGGCGGCATTCTTCGCGGCGGTGTCCGGGAAGCGATCCACGTTGCGCCATGCCTTGCCCACGTCCGGCCAGACCAGCAGCCCGAAGCGTTGCAGGAGGCCGTCGTCAGCAGCTCCGCCCGATACCGCATCATGGATGTAGGCTTGCAGCTTGCCCGGCTGGATGCCGCCCAGCAGAGACAGGCAGACGGCGGGAATGTGCAGATTCCGCCCCCGCCCGATGCGGTCGAAGACGTATGCCTGGTTCCCGTCGTAGCCTTGCAGATAGAAGGCTCGAGAGCCTTCCTGCCCTTCCTTGTCGAGACTGCGCAGCAGCCCGTTTAGCTCATCCCGGTAGGCCAGCACGCCCCACGGGTTTTCGATCAGGATTTCCCCCAGGGCTTCCACGCTGGCATCCGTCACGATGTAGCGGCGCAAGGCCGGCGGCTTGGATGCCTCGAAGTCGGCAGCTTCCGCCAGGAGGTGCCGGGCCTCTTCGAGCTTGCCCTTATCGACAAGCCCCTGGGCCTTCCTTTCGGTCGCCTTGCCGCCCATCCCTTCGAGCTTCATCTTGATGTCGTGATCGCGCATCGCTTCGGCGTGCAGATCGCCGGCCACGACTTGCAGGCGGTCGAGGGGCTTCATGGCCTCGGCAAGCGCGGGAGACTTCATCACGCCGGGCCTGCCCACGACAGCGCCCCACAGGTTCGGGATCACTCGCCAGTTGTCCCGCCGCTTCGGTGCGATGCAGGCTTTCCGGCCAATCACAGAGGACAGCGCCACCATTGCCGCCACGGCGGGGAAGTCGGGCGGACACTGCATCCGGTCTGCAATATCAGTCACCCATGGCCCCAGGGCGTCAGGCATCAGGGCGGCGTCGAACGGCTCCACGGGCAGCAGCATCGAAGGAATCGGCAGCGGATCGCCCCACGGCTCGGGGGTCAGCTCGGGCAGTACGTCGGCACGGGTTTCGAGGGTGTCGGCTTCCATCGGCTCAAAGGCGGCGTTCATGGCTGCACCTCCAGGCCGCGGGCGGCGGACACGATGAATTCCACGTGGGGCGCATGGTTGCGCAGCACGATCAGCCGGCGGGGTTTGCAGGCGATCAGTTCCGCCAGCAGCCGGTGCAAGCGGTCGCCGTCACAGGGAGGCGGAACCTTAACCAGCACGTCGAGGCCGGCCAGGATGCGCCAGTCGTAGGCCGCGGGGTCGGCGTCCCAGGGGCAGGCCAGCGCCGGGCCAAAGGGTGGGCTTTCCGGCGGCCAGCAGTCGAGATAGACCATTGCCTGCCGGCCCTTGGGTTGCAGGCCGCGCAGGACTGCATCGGCCAGCGGCTTTCCAAACGGCGGGAGCTTGCGCCCTTGCGGGCATTTCCAGATCGGGGCCACGGCAGGGGCGGGGGTATTGATCGTGCGTCCCATGTTCAAGCCCCGGGGCAATCTACATCACTCGCGCCGGGCTGATCGCCGCAGTCATGCTCGCCAGCGGGAGCAATCAGCTCTTCCATGAAGCCGGGGGCGGGCCAAGACGGTAGGCTCAAGCTGTACAAGGCGACATTGCGCCGGATGCGCCCGCGAAACTCCACTTCGGGCAGAATCACGGTGATGATGTTGAAGCCCATGCCTCGCAGATCGTGAATACGGGCTGCGGCCTCGGGAATTGCAAGCTCCGCGGTCAGGCGAAACGACAGGACCGCGCCCTCTGTTCGCAGTAGTTCGAGCACCTCGGCGCATTGCCCGGTGACGGCTGGCGGCCTATGATCGCGACTGAAATTGTCTTTGGGGTTGCTTTCGCTCGGGCGGCCCTTTTCCTTATTGGTCATGGCGTCCGCTCCCGTCAGGCAGCCTTGCGGCTTGCTTGGATTCGGGCGTTCAGCCAGGCGTCAATCTCGGACTCGATCCAGCCGACGGCCTTTTCACCGAGCGAGATGGGGGCGGGGAAGGTGCCGGCCTTGATGCGGTCGTAGATCGTGGAACGGGCGAGACCGGTCCTGGCCTCGACCTGCGGGCGCCGCAGGATGGTGAGGGTGTTCTGATGCTGAGCAGCCATGTCGGATTTCTCCGTCTGTCA
Organism: Zoogloea sp.; assembly: GCF_041911615.1. GTDB lineage: Bacteria > Pseudomonadota > Gammaproteobacteria > Burkholderiales > Rhodocyclaceae > Zoogloea. The sequence goes on from NZ_JAYROR010000097.1 coordinate 45,916, forward strand.
CCGGAACTTACCGGCATGGCTACAATGTTGCGGAGACTCGATGTCACGAAGCCCGAATTCGGTGTTGTCTCGATGAATTCGGTTTTCCGCTACTTGTTTCTGCGGGTAACAGCTTCTGGGATCTCTTTCAAGACCGCACGGATCGTGTCGTCGCCAACCGGCGCACCGATGCACTCGGTCGACTCTGCAATGCGGCTAGCCGCGCCCCGCTCCAGAAGATCAAAACCGCCCTTCTCAGCAAGGGCTGCGATGATGATCAGCAAAGTATCGCGCGTTCTTGTTGCGGCCCCCCTGCGCTGAGGTGCTTCGCGCAAATCCAGACCACCGATTACATCGTCCAGGTTTGGTAGATCCGCCGGAAACCATCCAAAATCGTGAAGCCCAGGACACACTTGAAACTTCTCGTAGTTGTTCAGCCAGTTATCCGCCCACTCTTCTGCGGTCGCCAAATTCCGGCGTTCGATACGTGCTTCCGCCAGAAGATCAAGGGCCGTCTCTTTGTCCGGATCGCTGGAGGCGCCGTAGCGGCCAAAGCGATCAAAGCGGTAAATGGGCCCCTTTTCTATCGCGGTTGCGAGTACGGCAACCGATGCGTCAATTGACAGAAGATCGAACAAACTCAAGAAAGGCCCAGAAGGATCACCTTTTCCTTTGCTCCTGTGAGTAGTCACGCGGTCAATGAATTTCGCTTCGCGCATATCGAATTCGTTTTTCATTCAGCGCTCCATAGTACTCGCCCTTTTTGGAGAGGCCCCGCCGACCGGGCAAGGGAACCCGATTTCCTCTCGTCGGAGTAGGCGCGGCGGTGGTGCTCTGTCAGGCGGCGTAGGCCTTCCCGAATCGCCCGATCACGACCTTACGGCCTTCCTCGATCTGGGTATTCACGAAGTCCGCCCACCATTGCAGCATCTCGCGCCGTTGCTCGGCGTACTGCGCCCGGTTGTAGATGCCGCGGATGCCCTTGGTTTCGTGCGCCAGCGCCTTCTCGATCCAGTCGGAATTGAAGCCGGCCTCGTGTAGGTGGGTTGAGGCGGTGCGCCGGAAGTCATGGATCACGAAGTCCTGTACGTCGTGTTCCAGGGTGCGCACGGCTACATTCAGGGTGCTCTTGGCGATGGGCTGTTTCAGGTCGCTGCGGCTGGGGAAGATCCAATCGGAACCGCTCGCCAACCCCTTCAATTCCTCGAACATCGCCAGGGCTTGACGGGATAGGGGCACGAAGTGCGGCTTGTCCTTCTTCATCCGTTCGCCGGGGATCGACCATTCCGCTTTCTCGAAGTCGATTTCCTCCCACTTCGCTTCGATCAGCTCGGACTTGCGAACCATGCACAGGATCAGCAGATGAAGCGCCAGCTTGTGCGCCCGCTTCATGGAGGATTGGTAGATCGCCCGCAGTAGCCGGCCCACTTCCTCCGGAGTCAGCGCCACGTCGCGGCTCTTGGCGCTGGCGATGAACTTTGCCTCGACTGCCGCAGCCGGGTTGAAGTTGGTCTTCTCCCGGGCGATGGCGTAGGCGAAAAGGCGCTTCAGGACATTGCGCGTCTGCAGGGCCATCTGGTCGGCGCCGCGGGCCTTGATCTTGTCCGTGATGGCCAGCACGTCGGAAACGGTCACCTCACTGACCTGCTTGCTGCCGATTGCCGGGATCACGTCCTTCTCGAGAATGCGCTTGATGTTGCGCGGGTTGCTGTTCGCCGGTTCGGCAATCTCGGCGTACCAGTGGCGGGCGAAGGATTCGACGGTATCACCGGCCAGGGCTTCGGCTTCCTTGGCCTTGGCTTTCTCCACGGCTCGCCAGCACCAGTTTTGCAGGAAGGCTTGAGCGATTTCCTTCACCTCTGGCTTGGTGTCCTCGGGGATCGGGTCACCACGCTTCAAGGCCATTGGAGATTGGCCACGCCCGACGAGTACCTTGCAGTCGTCGCGCCAGGTGCGGGCCTCGGCCAGGGAGTAAGTCGGGTATTCGCCCAGGGAGACCTTCTCCTGCTTGCTGCCGCGCCCGCCGATCCGGTAGCGCAGTCGCCAGACCTTCGCTCCGCCTGGCATGACTTCCAGGTGCAGGCCGCCTTCATCGGTTTCGATGTAGGGCTTTTCTCCCGGCTTGAGGTTTCGCAGCTTGGTATCTGTCAGCGCCATGATTCGTTCCCCCGCCTGTGTGTTCCCATGAAATTGGCGCCTGTGTTGGGAACACCAAAAACCTAGGGAACACATGGTTGAAATCCAGTAACAGCAAGGCTTTCAGTCATATCGAGCCCGCCTTGTGTGTCCGTGAATACCTGATTTCTCCGTCAGAAAAATAGGGATTGGGAACACCAGAGCGCAACCATGGGAACACGTCAGCACTTCATGGGAACACCCTTGGGAACACAATTTACCGGCTTCCCCCGGAACATACAAGTATGCTCAGGAACAAAAAAGCCCGCAGTTATGCGGGCTTCGAGAGGTTTGGCGGACGGCTTCGGAACGTGTCGGAAGCTAAGTTATTTTCCGATGCAGAAGCGCGAGAAGATCACCCCGAGCAGATCGTCTGGGGTGAATTCGCCGGTGATCTCGTTGACCGCTTCCTGGGCGAGGCGGAGTTCCTCGGCCATCAACTCGAGGGCGTGGCGGTTGTCGAGAGCCCGGCGGGTGCAGGCGAGGGAGGTGCGCAGGGCCACGAGGTGGCGTTCGCGGGCAAGGATGAGGTCTTCGCCGTGGCGATGCCAGCCGGCGACACGCAGCAGTTCGGCCCGCAAGAGATCGACGCCTTGGTCGGCTTTGGCGGAGAGGTAGAGGTTAACCGCGCCATCGGCTTCGCTCCGTTCGGGCGGACGGTTGGCGAGATCCACCTTGTTGAAGACGGTGATGCGCTCGACGCCGGCCGGCAGGCGCGCGTCGATGGCGGCGTCGGTGTCGGTGAGGCCGGCGCGCACGTCCACCAGACGGACGACCACGTCGGCGCGTTCGATCTCCTGCCAGGTGCGGGCGATGCCGATCTTCTCGACCTCGTCGTGGGTGTCGCGCAGCCCGGCGGTGTCGGTGATGTGGAGCGGGATGCCTTCGAGCTGGATCGTCTCGCGCAGGGCGTCGCGGGTGGTGCCGGCGATGTCGGTGACGATGGCGCGCTCTTCGCCGGCGAGGCGGTTGAGCAGGCTGGATTTGCCGACGTTGGGCTGCCCGACCAGCACCACGTGCAGACCGCTGCGCAGCAGGCTGCCCTGAGCGGCACGGTCGAGGAGGGCGGCAAGTTCGGTGGCGATGGCGTCGACGCGTTCGAAGGCGCGCGCCTCGACGAGGAAATCGACGTCTTCATCCGGAAAGTCGAGGGTGGCCTCGACGAGCATCCGCAGGTCGATCAGACGCTCGACGAGCGCGTGGACTTCCTTCGAGAAGCTGCCGGTGAGCGAACGCACGGCCGAGCGGGCGGCGGCGGCGGTGGAGGCTTCGATGAGGTCGGCGACGCTTTCGGCCTGGGCCAGGTCGAGCTTGCCGTTGAGAAAGGCACGACGGGTGAATTCACCCGGTTCGGCGAGACGGGCGCCGAGTTCGAGGCAGCGGGCGAGCAGCATCTGCATGACCACCGGGCCGCCGTGACCCTGGAGTTCGATGACGTCTTCGCCGGTGAAGGAGTGGGGCCCAGGGAAGTAGAGGAGGAGGCCTTCGTCGATCAGGTTGCCGCAGCCGTCGCGAAAGCGCGCGAACTGGGCCATGCGGGCCTGGGAGGCCTTGCCGCCGAAGGCTGCGGCAAGGCCCGATAGTTCAGGTCCGGAGATGCGGACCACGCCGATGCCACCGCGCCCGGGGGCGGTGGCGATTGCGGCGATGATCTCAGTTGGCGGCTGCTTTGCCACCGGCGTCGATCATCCGGTTGATCTGCCATTGCTGGAGGATCGACAGGGTGTTGTTGACCACCCAGTAGAGCACCAGACCGGCAGGGAACCACAGGAACATGAAGGTGAACATGATCGGCATCAGCATCATGACCTTGGCCTGGATGGGATCGGGCGGGGCCGGGTTGAGGCGGGTCTGGATGAAGCTGGTGGCGCCCATGATCAGCGGCAGGATGTAGTACGGGTCCTTCACCGACAGGTCGTGGATCCAGCCCAGCCACGGCGCGCCGCGCATCTCGACGACACCCAGCAGCACCCAGTAGAGGGCGATGAACACCGGGATCTGGATCAGGATCGGCAGACAGCCGCCGAGCGGATTGACCTTCTCGCGCTTGTAGAGGTCCATCATCGCCTGCTGCATCTTCATCTTGTCGTCGCCGTACTGCTCCTTCATGCGCTGCAGGCGCGGGCCGAGGGTCTTCATCTTGGCCATCGACTTGTAGCTGGCAGCGGACAGCGGGAAGAACAGCGCCTTCAGGGCGATGGTCACGAGGATGATCGCCCAGCCCCAGTTACCGGTGAGCTTGTGGAACCATTCGAGCACCCAGAACAGCGGGGCGGCGATGATGGTGAGCCAGCCGTAGTCCACCACCAGATCGAAGCCCTTGGCGAACTTCTCGAGGCGGCTCTGCTCCTGCGGCCCGGCGTACAGCGGCACCGACAGGGTGGCGCTCTGGCCCGGGGCGACGGCCGGCACCGGCAGGATCACGCCGGCGGAGTACAGGTTGGAGCTGACCTGGTTGGCGAAGTATTCGCGTTCGCCGGTTGCGGGTGCCCAGCCGGCGACGAAGTAGTGCTGGACCATCGCGGCCCAACCGTCGGCCGCCTTCGAGACAAACTTGGCCTTCTTGGCGGCGATGTCGTCGAAGCTGACCTTCTGGTACTTGTCGGCTTCAGTGTAGAACGCCGGGCCAGTGAAGGTCTGCACGCCGAAGCCGCCTGGCTGCTCGGCCGGCTGGCCGTCGCGGGTGAACTGGAAGTAGGCGTGCGGGGCGATCGGGGCGCCGCTGCCGTTGGCGATCTCGTAGCTCACCTCAGCCTGGTAGCTGCCGCGGTGGAAGGTGATCAGCTTGGCGACCTTGACGCCGTCGGCGGTGGCGGGCGCGTCGAGACGCAGGGTCACCGCATCCTGGCCGTCCTTCAACTCGACGTTCTGGGCGCCGAGGGCGAAGAGGGTCTTGTGGTTGGGCAGGCCGTTGCCGATCAGGCCGGTCTGGGCCGAGTAGGTGTGCTTCTCGCCGTTGTCGAAGAGCACGTAGTTGCGGCTCTTGTCCTCGGTGGCCTTGTGCTGGGTGAGCTCAAGGCGGACGATGTCGCCGCCCTGGGCCGACACTTCGGCGATCAGCAGGTCGGTGCGGATCGTGGCCTTCGGGGCGGGCGCGGCAGCCTGGGTGGCGGCGGGCTGGCCGGGCACCGCAGCGGCGCTGGTGGCCGACGGGGTCGGCGTCGGCACGCCGGCCGACTGGCTGGCGGTGGCAGCGGGCGCCTCCACCTTGGGATTGGTGTGCTTCTGCCAGCCCTCCCACAACATGACCAGGGAGAACGAGAAGACGAGAAGGAGGATCAGGCGACGGTTGTCCATCGGAGTCAGTGTCAGGAAGAGGTGGGCGGGAGCAGGCGGAGCGGGCTGCGTTTGAGGAGCTCAGGGTACCGGATCGTAGCCGCCGCCGCTGAACGGATGGCAGCGGCACACGCGTCGGGCGGCGAGCCAGCCGCCCCGCACGGCGCCGTGGCGCTCGACGGCTTCGACGGCGTACTCGGAACAGGACGGCACGAACCGGCAGTTGCGACCGAGCATCGGGCTGATGGCGTAACGGTAGCCGCGCAGCAGTGCCAGCAGGACAGCTTTCACGGCCTGGCCTTCGGCTTCGGCAGGCGGCCGAGCAGGTCGATCATCTCTTCGCGCATGGCCCGTCTCGTCACGTCGTCAAGCTTGGCCGACAATCGTAACACCAGATCGTAGGGCGGCAAGTTTGCCCGGGCGTGACGGAACACGTCGCGGCCGATGCGCTTCACGAGATTGCGCTGCACGGCGCGCTTGGCGAGCTTCTTGGCCACGACCAGCCCGAGGCGCGGCGTGTCGCGGTCGTTCGGGCTGTAGTGCAGTGCGAAGTGGGCGCCGCGAAGCACCCGCCGAAAAGCAAAAACGGATGAAAATTCATCCGTTTTGTGCAGTCGCAATGACGAGTCGAAGCCGAATCCAGCCGGGTTTGCAACTTCCGCTGCCGCACGATCGCCGGCGTCGGAAGGGGCCGCGGTGGCCAGGCTTGCCTCGGCGGCCTTAGACGGCGAGACGATGACGGCCCTTGGCGCGGCGAGCGGCGATGACCTTGCGACCGCCACGGGTGGCCATGCGGACCAGGAAGCCGTGGGTGCGCTTGCGACGGACGACGGACGGTTGGTAGGTGCGTTTCATTTTGCGTGCCCGGAAAGTTGAGTCAAACGCGTAATTTCATACGTTAACCCTCTGTTTGTCAAGCGCCTTTGATGGATGGCAGCGGGCGGGCGGGTTTTGGACTGGGTGGGCGGCTGTTTCGAGCTGTGGATAAGTGCTCTCCGCGCAGGTACAATACGCGTTTGGCCGCACGGCGCCGCGCGTGATTCCAGCCGGCCCGAAGACCGGCCGGCGCCCGTGTCGGGATTTCGCCGGCAACGCGCATCGGCGCGCCGCGCGCCGTCGAACAAGACCACCGTACATCGTGTCAGAAGCCTCCTCAAAGTCCCAATGCGCTGCGTTCTGGACGCATTGCCTGAGCTGCCTGGAACAGGAACTGCCCGCCCAGCAGTTCAAGACCTGGATCCTCCCCCTGCGCGCCGAAGCGTTGCAGGACGAGGATGCGGCCGGTCTGCGCCTGGTGGCGCCATCCAACTTCCATCGCCAGTGGCTGCGTGACCGCTATCTGCGGCGTATCGAGGAGCTGGGCGAGGAATACTTCGGCGGCGTGCCGGCGATCGAGGTCGGGCTGGCGCCGGCCGGTGGCCTGCGGCGTCCCGCCCAGACGGCTGCCGCGCCCGCGGCCGCCCCTGTC
>NZ_JAYROR010000098.1:0-29770 GCF_041911615.1 Zoogloea sp.
GCCCCTACGCGGCCGGCGCCTCGGGCAACGTGGCCACCGAGGACGTGGTGTACCTGCTCGACGGGCTGGGCATCGAGACCGGGGTGGACCTGGAGCGGCTGGTGGATACCGCCGGCTGGATCAGCGAACGCCTGGGCCGCGCGCCGGCCTCGAAGGTGGCGCGGGCGGTACTGGCGCGGCGCCAGGTGGCCTAGGGCCGGCCGGACGCGCCGCGCGCCGAGGTGGGCCGCGGCCGACGAAGGTGCCGACCACCAAAACAAAGGGCCGCCCCGAGGGACGGCCCTTTTGCATGGCGTGGCGCCCGGTCAGTTCGGCACCAGCGGCTCGGCGTTGCCGAGGGCCGTGGTGTTGAAACCACCGTCCACGTACATGATCTCGCCCGTCATGCCGCTGGCGAGGTCGGAACACAGGAAGGCGGCGGCGTTGCCAACTTCGTCGATCGTCACGTTGCGGCGCAGCGGCGCGTTGTGCTCGTTGAAGGCCAGCAGCTTGCCGAAGCTGCCGATGCCGGAGGCCGCCAGGGTCTTGATCGGGCCGGCGGAGATCGCGTTGACGCGCGTGCCTTCGGGGCCGAGGGTGACCGCCATGTAGCGCACCGAGGCCTCGAGGCTGGCCTTGGCCATGCCCATGATGTTGTAGTTCGGCATGGTGCGCACCGCGCCGAGGTAGGAGAGGGTCAGCAGCGCACCGTTGCGGCCCTTCATCAGCGGCCGGGCGGCCTTGGCCAGCGCCGGGAAGCTGTAGGCGCTCACTTCCTGGGAGATGCGGAAGGCTTCGCGGGACAGGCCATCGAGGAAGTCGCCTTCGAGGGCTTCGCCCGGCGCGAAGGCGATGGAGTGCACGAGGCCGTCGAGGCCGTCCCACTGCTGGCCGAGCTGTTCGAACAGCACGGCGATTTCGTCATCGTTCTGGACATCGCACGGGAACAGCAGCGCACTGCCGAATTCGGCCGCCATCTTGGCGACGCGATCGCGGAAGCGTTCGTTCTGGTACGTGAAGGCGAGTTCGGCACCTTCGCGGTGCATGGCTTTGGCGATCCCATACGAGATCGAGCGATTGGACAGCAGCCCGGTGATGAGAATGCGCTTGCCGACGAGAAAGCCCATGTAAGGTGTCTCCTGTGAATAACCTCACGATTATAACGGATGCTCCCGAGCCGTGTTGCTGCCGCTAATTTCAAGCGTCGCGGCGGGGCGATCCGGTAGACTCGCGGGCATGCGCGCGACTCCTCGATTCTTCGCTTCCTCTCTCCGGCGTGTGCCGGCCATCGTGCTGTGCCTCCTGGCGGCGGGCTGCGGTCAGGTCTGGAACGATCCCTACCCGGCGGTGGAGCGGGGGCAGAACATTCTGTATTCGGCCTTCACCCAGCGTCCGAAGCACCTCGATCCGGTCCAGTCTTACAGCGAGGACGAGGCGACTTTTCTGTACCAGATCTACGAGCCGCCGCTGCAGTATCACTACCTGAAGCGGCCTTTCCAGCTACAAACCGCTGCCGCGGCGGCGATGCCGACCTTGCGCCAGTTCGACGCCGCCGGCGCGTTGCTGCCGCCGGACGCCGATCCGGCGCGCATCGCCCGCTCCGAATACGAGATCCGCATCCGCCCGGGCATCCGCTACCAGCCTCACCCCGCCTTCGCGGTGGACGACGCGGGGCAGCCGCGCTATCTGGCGCTGGCTGCGGCCGATCTGGCGGACAAGCACGGTCTGGGCGACTTCCCCAAAACGGGTACTCGTGAGCTGACCGCCGACGATTTCGTCTATCAGATCAAGCGCCTGGCCCATCCGCGGCTGCACTCGCCGGTGCTCGAGCTGATGGGCGATTACATCGTCGGCCTGAAGGCGCTCCATGCCCGTCTGGCGGCCGACGAGAAGGCGCGCAGCGAAAAGGGCGAGGGCGGCCGCTGGATCGACCTGCGGGAGTACCCGATGGCGGGCGTCGAGGTGGTGGATCGCTACACCTACCGGGTGCACATTCAGGGCACCTATCCGCAGTTTCCGTACTGGCTGGCGATGCCGTTCTTTGCGCCGGTGCCGGTCGAGGCCGATCGTTTCTACGCCCAGCCGGGCATGGCCGAGCGCAATCTCACGCTGGACTGGTGGCCGGTCGGCACCGGGCCGTACATGCTGGCGGAGAACAATCCCAATGCCCGCATGACCCTCGCCCGCAACCCCAATTTCCGTGGCGAAACCTACCCCTGCGAGGGCGAGCCGGACGATGCGGCGGCCGGGCTGCTGGCCGACTGCGGCAAGCCGATCCCCTTCCTGGATCGGGTGGTGTTCACCCGCGAGAAGGAAAGCATTCCGTACTGGAACAAGTTCCTGCAGGGCTATTACGACGCGTCCGGGGTGTCGTCGGACAACTTCGACCAGGCCGTGCAGATGGGCGGGCAGGGCGACGTGGCGCTGTCGGACGAGATGGCCGAGAAGGGCATCAAGCTCAACACCTCGGTGGCGCCGACGGTGATGTACATGGGCTTCAACATGCTCGACCCGGTGGTGGGCGGCACCAGCGAGCGGGCACGCAAGCTGCGGCTGGCGATCTCGATCGCCATCGACCAGGAGGAGTTCATCTCGGTCTTCCAGAACGGTCGCGGGGTTCCGGCGATGCATCCGATCCCGCCCGGCATCGCCGGCTATCGGGCCGACGAGGCGGGCATCAACCACGAGGTGTACGACTGGGTGGACGGCAAGCCGCGCCGCAAACCCATCGAGGAGGCGCGCCGGCTGCTGGCGGAGGCGGGCTACCCGGGCGGGCGCGACGAAAAGACCGGCGAGCCGCTGGTGGTCAATCTCGACACCACCGGCGGCGGTATGGGCGACAAATCCACCATCGACTGGCTGACCAAGCAGTTCCGCAAGCTGGATGTGCAGCTGACGGTGCGCGCCACCGACTACAACCGCTTCCAGGACAAGATCCGCAAGGGCAATGCGCAGCTGTTCTACTGGGGCTGGAATGCCGACTACCCCGACCCGGAGAACTTCCTGTTCCTGCTCTACGGCGCCCAGGGCAAGGTCAAGAATCAGGGCGAGAACGCCGCCAACTATGAGAACGCGGAGTACGACCGTCTGTTCGAGCGCATGAAGGCGATGCCCGACAGCCCGGCGCGGCAGGCGATCATCGAGCGGATGCTGGCGATCCTGCAGCACGATGCGCCGTGGGTGTGGGGCTTCTACGAGAAGGCCTACACGCTCCAGCACGGCTGGTTGTACAACCGCAAGCCGGGCAAGATCATCCGCAACACCCTCAAGTATCAGCGGGTGGATGTGGCGGCGCGGGAGCGTCTGCGCGCCGAATGGAACCGCCCGATGTTGTGGCCCCTGGCTGTCGTCGCCGTGCTCGGGGCGCTGGTGGTGATGCCCGCGGTGCTGCACTACCGGCGGCGCGAGCGGGCCGGGGGCTGAGCGTCGCGGCGGCTTTGCGCGCGTTGCGACCGGCCGCTCAGGCCGGTTTTCGCATCCGCCGCGGCGCCGTCACCCGCAGCACGTGGACGGCCAGCCCCAGGGGCAGGACGAGGCCGAGCGCGATGTGGGCCCAGTCGGCGAGTTCCCGCCAGCCCTCGTCGGCGAGGTAGTAGAGGCCGTAGCCGCTCAGGGCGAGGCCGAGCCACAGGCCGACCATCGTGCCGCCGCTGAGGCGGTGCCGCCCGCGTTCCCAGGCGCCCAGCACGTGATTGCCCCACACCCCCCCGAACACCGCCATGCCGAGCAGGGTGGCGGCGCCGTGCAGGCGCATCGCCCACGGCTCGGCGGGATGGCGCGCGGCGTCTTCGGGCAGCGGCAGGGCGTAATGGGCGAGCAGCCATACGAGACCGCTGCCCAGCAGCAGGGCGGTGACGAGGTAGATCGCCTGACGCTGGCGGTGGCTCGGGCGCACCGGTCGGCGGGGGCGGAGGTGGTGGTCATGCGACATGGGGGGGGTCCGGCGGATACGGGTGGCCGAGGGCGGTCCAGAAGCCGTCGGCGGCGATGAGTTGATCGGGGGGCTCGATGATGGCCGCGGTGGCGCCGAAATGCGCCAGCAGCGGTTCGGCCTCGGTGCCGGCGAGGCTGACGATCTTGGTGAGCCCGTCGGCGGTGATGCATTCGTCGGCGATCACCGTGACGCTGCGCGGGCAGGCCGGGCGGGCGCCGTCGGTCGGATGCAGGATCGGCGACAAGCCCTCGGGCGCGTTAGGGCGGCCGAGGTAGAAATCGCCCGAGGTGGCGGCGGCGCGGTTGCGCAGCACGCCGAGGGGAATCGCGTCGGCCGGGTTGGCGGGGGCACGCACGGCAAGGGGCACGCCGGCACCGTCGAGCGGGCCAAAGGCGCGCAGGTCGCCGCCGGCGTTGACCGTGGCGGCGCTGAGGCCGTGGGCGCGCAGGGTGTCAATGGCGCAGTCGATCGCGTAACCCTTGGCGATGCCGCCGAGGTCGAGCCACAGGGGGCGATGGAAGCGCACCTGCTGTGGATCGGTGAGTTCGATGTGGCGCCAGTTGGCGGTGGGGTCCGGCGTCGGGGCGTCGATGGGGGCGGGCAGGGCGCCGTGGCGGACGAGCCGGGGGGCGACGGTGGGGTCGAAGAGCCCGTCGGAGAGCTGGGCGAGGAGGATCGCCTGACTCAGCACGACCCAGGTGTGCCAGCCGACCGGCATGGTTTCCTGGTGGGCATGGCGGTTCAGGCGGGCGAGTTCGCTCGCGGCGGAGTGGAAGCTGAGGGCGGCGTGAATGGCGGCGATGTCGGCGTAAGCGGCTTCGATGGCGAGGGTGATGCGGTCGGGATCGCTGCCGCGGGCTTCGATGGCGACGTAGGTGCCGAGCCAGGGGCGCAGCCGCCGCACGACGGTGTCGCTCATCGCGGTGTGGCGCCGAGCTGGCCGTGCAGTGTGAGCAGGCGCTGCACGCCGGCGGTGAGGTGGGCGCAGGAGAGGGTCGCGCCGCTGATGTTCTTGATGTCGTCGCCGAAGTGGAACGGCTGGTCGGCGCGGCGGCCGACGAACTGCTTGCGCCAGCTCGGGGTGCGCACCTCGAAGCCGTGGGTTTCGCGGTAGTCGAGGATTTCCAGCGAGCGGACGCTGCCGTCGGCACCCAGCGCCAGGGCGTAGGTGACCCATTCGACCTTGCCGAGGACGTCGTCTACGTACAGCGTGCCGAGCAGCCTGGCGCCGGCCCAGGCGTCGATGCGGCGGATCTCGCCGCGCTGGCGCACCGTCGCGACGGCGTCGAGGGCCTTTGCCTGCTCGGCGGTGAGGCGCAGGACGCGGGTGTCGAAGCGGTCGGCGTCGGGGAACGCGGCTTTCTGGGCCTGTTCGACGCTCATGTACGAGGCGGCCTGGGCGGCGGGCACGGCGAGGCCGGCGATCCCGCCGGCGGCCAGGGCGACGAGGGAGACGCGCTGCCAGCCGTGGGTGGAGGAAGTCATGGGTGGTCCTTCATCAAGCAAAAAGCCCGCGCGGTCGCGGGGCGACCGTCGGGCGGGATGTTAGGCGAAAAAAACCGGCGCCGCTCAGAACTGATAGCCGATGCCCAGGTTGAGGCGGTCGCGTTCGCGGGCCACCTGGAAGCGCTGTACGTCGGCCTTCAGCACCACGTTGTCGCCCACTCGCAGGTTGGCGCCGGTGGTGACGACCTTTTCGTCGCGCTCGGGATCGGCGCCGAGGCCGGCCGGCAGGGCCGCAAAGCTGGCGGCGGTATTGAAGACCTCGTAGCGCACGAAGGGGCTCAGCGCGTATTCGCCGCCCTGCCACAGCTTGTAGGCGGCCTGGGTGTACCAGCCGAAGAACGACTTGGGCACCTGGGTCTGGCCGACGAAGAGGGTGTTGACGGCGGCGGTGTCGGAGATGGTGCCGCGGGCGTAGAGGGCGGCCAGATCCCAGTTGCCCGGCGTCCAGCGGACGTGGGCGTCCCACAGGGTCACGCGGGCGTCGGGGGCGACGTAGCCCGGCGTGCCGGCCACCTTGGAGCCGTGACCCGCCTTGCCGCTGAAGAGGCCGGCGCCCAGGTCGAGGCCCGGCGTGCCGCGCCAGCTGAGGGCGCCGTACAGGGCCGGGTCCTTGCCCTTGGCGAGCTGACCTTCCTGGTGGATGGCGCCGAGGGTGGATTCGCGGCCCTCGGTGCTGGTGCCGTCCCACTTGTTGAGGTCGAAGCCGCTGGTGACGCCCACGTCCCAGCGCAGGCCGGCGTCGGTGACGCCGAAGGCCGACAGGCCCACTTCGCGCCAGGTGCTGGGGATGATCGCGGTTTCGACGAAGTTGCGCTCGACGCCGTAGTAGGCGGTGGGTTCGTGGCTCAGGTTGAGGAAGCCCAGCGGGATGAGGAACAGGCCGCCCTTGAGGCCGACGTTGTCGGTGGCGCGATGTTCGACGTAGAGCTGTTCGACGGCCGCCTCGCCCGAATCGGTGGCGGACGCGATGGCGTGCTCGAACTCGAACTCGCCGACGATGCGGGTGCGCTCGCTGGCCTGGTGGGCGATGCCGATGACGGCGCGACGCACGTCGAACTGGGTCTGGCTCTGGTCGCGGAACGGGCGGTTGTAATTGACCTCGCCGTACCCGAAGAAGGTGGTGCGGCCGGCGTTGCTGGCGAGCGGCGAGGTGTAGGGCTCGGGGGCCGGGGCGGCGCTCGGGGCGGGCAGGGCCGTGGGTGCCGCCGGCGTGGGGGCGGCGGTGCCGGCGATGGCGGTCCGGGGGGCGGGGGCGGGGGTGGTCGGCTGGGCGGTGGGCGCCGGGGCGGCGGCCTGGGCCTTGACGGTCTTCAGTTCGGCCTTGACGGCCTGGAGTTCGGCAGCGAGGCGTTCGATGCGGGCCAGGAGCTTGGCGTCGGTGGTGGCGGCGTGGCCGCTGCCGGCAGCGAAAAGCGTGGCGATCGCGAGGCAGATGCGGGTGGTTTTCATCGTTCGGTCAGGGCGTGTAGCCGTCGGTGAGGGTGTTGAGGAAAGCGACCACGTCGGCGATTTCGGCTTCGGTGAGGGCGGGGTTGTCGCCGGGCTTGCGGTTGTAGGGGACTTCGGTGGTGTTCACGTTCTTGCGGTAGGCGGGGGGCAGGTCGTTGAACTTCTGGACCACGCCGTTCGTGTCGGTGGGGTACCACTCCTCGGGGTTGGTGTCGCGGCGCACGTAGAAGCGCACGGCGTCGGCGAGGGTCTTGATGGCGCCGTTGTGGAAGTAGGGCGCGGTCTTGGCGACGTTGCGCAGGCTGGGCACGCGGAAGGCGCCGCACAGGTCGCCGCGTTCGGCCAGGTCGACACGGGTGGGGCCGCACAGGCCGAGGTCGTAGCGGTCGGGGTCGGCGTTGGCGCGGATGTCGGGATTGCGCGGTACGCCGAGGGCGTCGTAGGTGTTGTCGGTGAACAGCGGCGGGGTGCTGCCGATGCCGGTGCTCACGTGGCAGGCGGCGCAGTTGCCCTTGGTTGGGTTGTTGAAGAGGGCCATGCCGCGCATCTCGGCGTCGCTGAGCTGGGCCTTGCCGGCGCGCCAGAGGTCGAACTTGCTGCTGAAGGGGGCGAAGTCCGGATCTTCGAGCTGGTATTGCTGGAGGGCAAACTGCAGGCGGGCGAAGGCGTCGGCGGGACGGTCGAGGATGTCGCCGCCGAAGACGCGCTGGAAGTCGGCGGCGTGGGTGGAGCGCTTGAGCTTGGCGACCACGTCCTCGACGCTGGTGTTGGCCATTTCGTCGGGGTTGAGCAGGGGGCCGCTGGCCTGGTCGCCGAGGGTGTTGGCGCGGCCGTCCCAGGTGAAGCCGCCGGTGGGGGTGCCGTCGGCGGCGAAGCCGAAGCGGGTGTTGAACTTGAGGTATTGCAGCGATGGGGCCTGGCGGCCGGCTTCGTGGCCGGGCGTGGCGCCGAGGGGAACGGAGCGGGTGTCGGGGGCCGCATGGTGGTTGCCGGCGTCGTGACAGCTGGCGCAGGACATGGCGCCGGTGCTGGAGAGGATCGGGTCGTTGAAGAGTTTCTGGCCGACCTGGGCGGCGGCGGACATGCCACTTTCGCCCTGGCCGGTGGTGCCGCCGCCTCCGCCGCCTCCGCCACCTCCGCAGGCGGCGAGGCTGAGGGTGAGGAGGGCGGTGAGGGCGTGGGCAAGTCGGCGCATCGCGTGCTTTCGGTCAGGCAGCGGGCGCCCGGCGTCGGGGCCGGGCGGGTTGATCTGGGCTGGCTGGCTTGGCGACGGGTCGGCCTGGCTGGCTGGCGTTTGCGCGTCGATGCATCGAATTGAGATTCGGAATGCGATCTATTCGCAAATGAGAATTGATCGCAATGTTAGGGGCGAGATAGGGTGTCGTCAATGCCCTTACGGCGTTCAGGGATGTTTTTTTGTGGAATTCTTGATGGCGCTCAAGAAACGACGGGGAACGTCGGGGCGCCGTGGTTGTCGTCGTCGCCCGGCCGATGGGGCCGGGCCGGGGATGGTGGGGCGGGGTTCAGTCGAAGGCGGGCAGGGCGGGCTTGACGACGGGCTTGCCGGCCGCGGCCCAGGCGTCGATGCCGCCGGCGATGGAGCGTACCTTGAGGTAGCCCATGTCGTGCAGCGCGCAGGCGGCGAGGGCGGCGCGACCGCTGGTCTTGCAGTAGAGGACGATGTCGAGGTCGCGGGCGGCGAGCTCGGGGGCGCTGCTCATGCGGAATTCGAGCATGCCCCGGGAGGCGTGGATGGCGCCGGGAATGTGGCCGGAGGCGTATTCGTCGGCTTCGCGGACGTCGAGCAGCACGTCGGCGTCGCGGATTGCCTGTTCGGCGTCGGCGACGGCGATTTCAGTGATGCGGGCCTTGGCGGCCTGGACGAGATCGTGGGCGGTTTTCATCGGGGGCTCCGGGCGTTGGGGATGGGCGGCGAGGTTGCCGGGGCCGGATATTATATTAGCGTTTGATTATATTTTGGGGGCCGTGGCGTCAGGACGGCCAGTCGGCGAGGAATGGGGCGTGGCTTTCGAGCCGGACGACGGCGCCGCTTTCGGGATGCGGGAAGACGAGCCCGGCGGCATGGAGCAGTAGCCGCGGCGCGGCGGCGCGAAGGGCGGGCGGGGCGTAGAGGTCGTCGCCGAGGATGGGGTGGCCGAGGGCTTGCAGGTGTACCCGCAGCTGGTGGGAGCGGCCGGTGTGGGGCCGCAGTTCGACGAGGCTGAGATCCCGGGCGGGGTCGTAGGCGAGACGTTGGAAGACGGTGAGCGAGGGCTTGCCGTGGTCGAGGTCCACCTTTTGCCGCGGGCGGTTGGGCCAGTCGGTGATGAGCGGGAGGGCCACTTCGCCGCGGATCGGTTCGAGGCGCCCGGCGACCACCGCGAGGTAGCGTTTTTCGATGTTGCGCTGCTGGAAGGCGATGCTGAGCCGGCGCTCCATGGCCGGGCCGCGGGCCATGATCAGGATGCCGGAGGTGGCCATGTCGAGGCGGTGTACGACGCGGGCGTCGGGATACTCGGCCTGCACGCGGCTGGCGAGGCTGTCGGCGTGGGCGGGGCCGCGGCCGGGCACGCTGAGCAGGCCGGCGGGCTTGTCGAGGGCGATGAGGGCGGCGTCGCAGTGCAGGATCTGCAGCGGCCCGGCGGGCGGGGCGTAGGGTGGAGGCGGCGGCGGGAGCGTCATGGGGGCTGTCTGCGCGGCGACGGGCGGGGCCGCATTCTGGCACAGGCGTTGCCCACAGGGCGCGTGGGCAAGCCTGTGGACAAGATGTGGGGCGTGGGGCCAGGTGGCGGTCCCACAAGGGTTTTTTGCTATCGCTTAAAAATGCGGCAATAGTCTGGCGGTATCAGGAACGGGCGCCGGGCACGACATCGGTGCGCCCGACGTGACGCAGCAGCAGCTCGCAGAGGGCGCCCTGGCTGTAGGGTTTGACGAGGAAGTCGTCCATGTCGCAGGCACGGGCGTGGGCTTCGTCCTCGGCGTTGCCGGTGACGGCGACAATGGGAATGTGCCGTTGGCCAGGGGTGAGACGTTCGAGCTGGCGGATGTGGCGGGTGGTGGTGTAGCCGTCCATGCCGGGCATCTGGCCGTCCATCAGGATGAGGTCGAAGGGCTGGCGCTGGAGCAGGGCGATGGCGTCGGCGCCGCTGCTGGCGGTGGTGACGTCGCAGTGGAGCTGTTCGAGCTGCATGGTGGCGAGAACGAGGTTGATGCTGTCGTCGTCCACCACCAGCACGCGGGTGCCGGCGAGGGCGTCGGCGCTGCGGCGGGTGTCCAGGGGATGCTCGACGAGGCGGGGCGGCGTGGCGCCGCGGGTCGGGACGCTGATCGAGAACCAGAAGGTGGAGCCGGCGCCCGGATGGCTGTCGACGCCGATTTCGCCGTCCATCAGGTCGACGAGTTGCTGGCAGATGGCGAGGCCGAGGCCGGTGCCGCCAAAACGCCGGGCGTAGGAGTTGTCGGCCTGGGTGAAGGGGGTGAACAGGCGCGGGACGACCGCCGGGTCGATGCCGATGCCGGTGTCGCGTACGCTGAAGTGCAGCAGCGCGGTGGCGGGCGCTTCGGCCTGGCCGAGGGGGCGGTGGTCGAGGCGCAGGTGGATTTCGCCCCGTTCGGTGAACTTGAGCGCATTGGCGATGAGGTTGCTGAGGATCTGGCGCAGCCGGATCGGGTCGGCCTCGATGCTGCTGGGCAGGTCGTCGGCGATGTCGCAGTGGATCAGCAGGCCTTTTTCGCTGGCCTGGAACTGGAAGAAGGCGGCGACTTCCTCGAGGATGTCCCGCGGGTTGCACCAGATTGCCTCGATGGCCATGCGGCCGGCTTCGAGCTTGGAGAAGTCGAGGATGTCGTTGATGACCCGCAGCAGACTGTCGGCGGAGCTGCGGATGTGGCGCAGCAGATCCTGCTGCTTGTCGTCGAGGCGGGTGAAGGCGAGCAGGTCGGCCATGCCGATCACGCCGTTCATGGGGGTGCGGATCTCGTGGCTGACGGTGGCGAGGAACAGGGATTTGGCGCGGTTTGCGGCCTCGGCGTCGTCGCGGGCCTCGATCTGCTCGAGCATGGCGTTGACGCCGTGCATCAGCGTGCCGATTTCGTTGCGGTTGCCGGCCGCCAGCCGCAGGCCGTAGTCGCGGGTATCGGTGACCTGGCGGATGTGGTCGGCGAAATCCTCGATGGGCGCGGCGATGACCCGTTGCAGGCGATGGGCCAGGAGCCAGGCCAGCAACCCGGCACCGAACAACGCGCCGAGCGCCGTGAGGATGCGGGTGTGGGCCAGTGCGAGGAGCGGTGCGCGGTCGAAGCTGGCGTCGATGCTGCCGAGCGGCAGCGTGCCGAGCCGGACCGGCTGGGTGAGCGTGAAATAGGGGGCGTCGAAGCGGGTGACGTCGATGGCCATGCCGGCGTCGATGACGGCCA
Organism: Zoogloea sp.; assembly: GCF_041911615.1. GTDB lineage: Bacteria > Pseudomonadota > Gammaproteobacteria > Burkholderiales > Rhodocyclaceae > Zoogloea. The sequence continues at coordinate 11,285 of NZ_JAYROR010000098.1, forward strand.
CGGCGGCGGCGTGGGCCGGCAGGGTGCTGCGGTAGCGGGCGAACTCGGCGCCGTCGGGCGTGCGCAGGGTGACGGCGATGACCCGGTGGTCGCTGCGCAGGGCGGCGAGCATCTCGGCGGCGGCTTCTGGGGTGTCGGTGGCGAGGGCGTCGGTGCTGTGGGCGGCGAGCAGCCGGGTGAGGTTGTCGGCGGTTTCGCGGCTGGTGTCGGCGGCGGCGCGCAGCTCGCTGACGAGCAGGCAGGTGAGCGCGACGACGAGTCCGAGCGCGGTGGTGACGAGTGCGATGAGCATCACCTGGCACTTGATCGGCAGGTCGTGGAAGCGTCGTCGGGCTGGCGGGCGGGCAGCGGAAGGCAAGGTCGGGCGGTGTTGGTCAGGTGCCCTGGCAAAAGGGGCCGGTGGCAGTGGGGACGCGGCCTGGCAGCGTCCGGCTGGGGCGCATTGTAACGACGGAATCTATAACTAAAGAAATAGATTTGTCGGTGGCTGAGCAGTTTTTCCGGCGCGGGGGTGCGGTAGTCGGCCCGTTCGCCGGGCCGTCGGCACCCCGCTGGGGGCTGTCGGACGCGGTGTCGGACGCACCGAGTTGCGGCGTGACCGATTCACCAAGCCGGTGCTCAGGCACTGTTGTGGTGCGCGCACGCTGCCCGCTGCCATAAAGGCTTTCGATTTCAGGGGTTTTTGTACTGGCACGCTTCTAGCTACACAAAAAGTGGTATTCCCGCTCCACCAACATGACAGGCGACAGCAAGATGGCCATCACAAAATTCTTCAATGAAATGACAGCGGACGACGGGAGCGTTCGTGAACATTACGCGGCCTACGCCGCGTGGCTGGACATGACCCCGGCGGAGCGCATCGCTCGCAAGCGCGCGGAAGCCGATTCCCTGTTTCATCGCTATGGCATCACCTTCGCGGTGTACGGCGAGGAGTCCGGCACCGAGCGGCTGATTCCCTTCGACATCATCCCGCGCATCATCCCGGCCAAGGAATGGAAAGGCCTCGAGACCGGCATGCGCCAGCGCGTCAAGGCGCTCAACTGCTTCATCCACGACATCTACCACGGTCAGGAGATCCTCAAGGCGGGGCGCATTCCCGCCGAGCAGGTGCTCAACAACGCCCAGTACCGCCCCGAGATGCAGGGCGTCGACGTGCCGTGCGACGTCTACGCCCATATCGCCGGCGTGGACGTGGTGCGGGCCGGAGCGGGCGAGTTCTACGTGCTGGAGGACAACCTGCGGGTGCCGTCCGGCGTGTCCTACATGCTCGAAGACCGGCGCATGATGATGCGCCTGTTCCCCGAGCTGTTCGCCCGCCACCGCATCGCGCCGGTCGAGCACTACCCGGACATGCTGCTGCACACCCTGCGCAGCGTGGCGCCGCGCGGCGTGGACGACCCGACGGTGGTGGTGATGACGCCGGGGGCCTACAACAGCGCGTATTTCGAGCACGCCTTCCTGGCCCAGCAAATGGGCGTCGAGCTGGTGGAAGGGCAGGATCTGTTCGTGCGCGAGGATCAGGTGTTCATGCGCACCACCCAGGGGCCGCGCCGGGTGGACGTGATCTACCGCCGGGTGGACGATGACTTCCTCGATCCGAAGGCGTTCCGCAAGGATTCGATGATCGGCGTGCCCGGGCTGCTCGACGCCTACCGCGCCGGGCGGGTCACCCTCTCGAACGCCATCGGCACCGGGGTGGCCGACGACAAGTCGATCTACCCCTACGTGCCCGAGATGATCCGTTTCTATCTCGGCGAGGAGCCGATCCTCAACAACGTGCCCACCTACATGTGCCGCAAGCCCGAGGATTTGGCCTACACCCTGGCCCATCTGCCCGAGCTGGTGGTCAAGGAGGTGCACGGTGCCGGGGGCTACGGGATGCTGGTCGGCCCGGCCTCCACCCGGGAGCAGATCGAGACCTTCCGCAAGTACCTGGAAGCGAATCCCGAGAAATACATCGCCCAGCCCACGCTGGCGCTATCGAATTGTCCGACCTTCGTCGACAGCGGCGTCGCGCCGCGCCACCTGGACCTGCGTCCGTTCGTGCTTTCGGGCAGCGAAGTGCGCCTGGTGCCGGGCGGGCTCACCCGCGTCGCACTGCGCGAAGGATCGCTGGTGGTGAACTCCTCGCAGGGCGGGGGCACCAAGGACACCTGGGTTTTGGAGGCCTGACACATGCTGAGCCGTACCGCCGACCATCTCTTCTGGATGGCACGCTACATGGAGCGCGCCGAGAACACCGCGCGCATCCTCGACGTCACCTATCGCCTCAGCCTGCTGCCCCAGAACGGGCAGGAGGTGGAAGCCATGTGGAGCGGAATGCTGAAGATCATGGAGCTGCAGGACTGCTTCCTGGCCAAGCACCCCCAGTTCACCACCGAAGCCGTGCTGGACTACATGATCTTCGACCGGGACAACCCCGGCAGCATCTACCGCTGCCTGCGCGCGACCCGCGAGAACGCCCACGCCGTGCGCGGGACGCTCACGTCCGAGCTGTGGGAGACGTCCAACGCCACCTGGCTCAAGATGCGCGACTTCTCGTTCCCCAAGATGATGGAGAGCGGGCCGGGCGCGTTCTTCGAGTGGGTGAAGTACCGCTCGCACCTGTCGCGCGGAGTCACCATCGGCACCATGCTGCAGGACGAGGCCCTGCGCTTCATCCGCCTGGGCACCTTCCTCGAACGCGCGGACAACACCGCGCGCATCCTGGAGGTGAAATACCTCAACCTGCTGCCGGGCGCCGAGGGCGACGCCGAGACCGCCGATTACTACCAGTGGAGCGCGCTGCTGCGTTCGGTGTCGGCCTTCGAGGTGTACCGCAAGGTGTACCGCGATCACATCACCCCGCTGCGGGTGGCCGAGCTGCTGATCCTGCGCGCCGACATGCCCCGATCGCTGGCCCGCTGCATGAAGGAGGTGTATTCCAACCTCACCCGCGTCGCCAACTCCCGTTCGGCCGAGACCGAGCGCCTGGCGGGCGAGCTGGAGTCGCACCTGCGTTTCGGACGCATCGAGCGGATCTTCGAGGGGGGGCTGCGCAAGTATCTGGAAACCTTCCGCGACAGTATCTTCGATCTGGGCTGCCGCATCTCGGACGACTTCCTGATCCCCACCAGCGCATGAAAGCACCAAATCGTACTTGGCAAACAGCGAATCGATGTCTATAATGCGCAGCTTGTCGGGGCGTAGCGCAGCCTGGTAGCGCACTTGCATGGGGTGCAAGGGGTCGCGAGTTCGAATCCCGCCGCCCCGACCATTGATTCAAGCAAAAAGGCCAGTCGAAAGACTGGCCTTTTTGCTTTTGTGCGCAATTTTTGCGCGAGTTCGACTTTCCGGCACGCGGCCTGCGGCCCGGCCACCCCGTCCAACTGCCATGACGCCTCCCACGATGACCGATTCCATCGCCGCCTGGCTCGACGGCCAGCCTGCCGACGTGCGCGCCGAGCTCGACAACCTGATCGGCTACGGGCCCGATCCCGCCTTCCTGCGCCAGCTGGCCGAGTTGCTGCCGGTGGTGCCGGGGACGGGGCTGGTCGATCTTTATCACGACATCTGGTACTGCGTGCCCAGCGCGCTGGCGTTCCGTTTTGCGGTGCGACACCTGCACGACCCGGCCGGGTTGGTGGATTTCCTGCGGCTCGCCGAGCGGGTGCTGGTGGATGCGCCCACCTGCGACGCCTTCGCCGCCCAGGTCGGCGACGACGACGAACCCTTCGAGGTGATCGGCTGGCTCAAGCGCCGGCTCGGTGTGCAGCGCCACGCGGCGGGGGGGCAAGCGTGAGCGCGCCGCAAGGCGGGCCCGAGGCCGCGCGCGACGCCGACGCCGCGGCCGACCTGCGGATCGCCCGCGTCCAGTGCAGCAACCGGGTGTGGCTGTCCGCCAGCCGGCGGGTGAGCCGGGGTGGCGAGGTGTTTCGCGTGGCCGGCTACATTCCCGAAACCTGCCTGGGACAGCAGATGCACTGGCGTCGCCGCAGCGCCGACGCGCAGAACGCCGCCGAACAGGCGCTGCTGCAGACCCACGGCGCCCGTCTCGAGGCGGCCCTCGACGGCGCCGTCGCGGGGATCGCGGCGTTTCTCGACACCTGCGCCGCCGAGGCGCTGACGCCCAACCTGCGTGCGCTCTACGACGACTGGGCGAGCGGCGAGCTGGACCTGAGCCGCCTGCTCAAGCGCCTCGACCGCGCGCTCGACGAGATGCGCGCCCGCCGCCGTCACCGCGACCTGGCCGCGCAGGTGGGGCGCAGCGTGCGGCTCTCCGACTATCCGGATACCTTCGCCGCGCGCCGCCGGGCCCGCCGGCTGATCGCGGTGCTCGGGCCGACCAATTCGGGCAAGACCCACGACGCCTTCGAACGCCTCGCCACCGCCGCCTCGGGCGTCTACCTCGGCCCGCTGCGCTTGCTGGCGCTGGAAGCCTTCACCCGGCTCAATGAGGAATTCGGCGTCACCGCCTCCCTGGTCACCGGCGAGGAGCGCCGCATCGTCGAAGGCAGCCGGGTGACCGCCTCGACGATCGAGATGCTGGACGCCGATCGTCCGGTGGACGTGGCTGTCATCGACGAGATTCAGATGCTCAGCGACCCGGACCGGGGGTGGGCGTGGACCCAGGCGGTGGTCGGCGCCAATGCGGCCGAGGTGTGGTTGCTCGGCGCACCGTCGGCCGAGCCGGCCATCGTCGCCCTGGCCGCGCGTCTGGGCCTGTCCCTGGAGATCCGCCGCAAGACGCGCAAGCATCCGCTGGTGGTCGGTCAGGCGCTCGCCAACAACGCCGCCGGCGCCCTGCGCAAGGCCCGGCCGGGCGACGCCTTCATCGTCTTCTCGCGGCGTGACGCGCTCAACCTGCGCGACGATCTGCTGGCCCTGGGCAAGTCGGTGGCCTGCATCTACGGCGCCCTGTCGCCCGAGGTGCGCGAGCGCGAGGCCCATCGCTTCGCCGACGGCGAGGCCGACGTGCTGGTGGCCACCGACGCCATCGGGATGGGGCTCAACCTGCCGATCCGGCGCGTGGTGTTCACCGCCGTGCAGAAGTTCGACGGGGTCAAGCGGGGCGATCTGCCGGTGGCGCTGCTGCAGCAGATCGGCGGCCGGGCCGGCCGCTTCGGGCATCAGGACGAGGAGGGCGTGGTGGCCGGCCTCACGCCCGACGAGCACCGCGTGGTGGTGGCGTCGATGAAGGCGCCCCAGCCCCCCCTCGAGGCCCACGGCTTTCAGATCACCGCCGGCAGCGCCTATCTCGAGCAGATCGCGACGATGGCCGGCGACGACCGCCTGGAGGCGCTGCTGTCGCTGTTTCAGGCCCATGCCGATTGCGGCGACGGCTTCTTCACCCCCTTCGTGCCGGACGAGCAGTTGGCCCGCGCCGCCCAGCTCGACCGCATGAAGCGCCTGTCGCTGGCGGTGAAGCACGTGTTCTCGATGGCGCCGATGGCGTCGCAGAACGAGACCATCGACGGTATGTGGCGCGACTGGGCCTACGCCGCCAACCAGGGCAGGACGATCCGCCTCGACTTCCTGCCGCGCAGCCCACGCAAGGCCTCGCTGGAAGAGGCCGAGACCACCGTGCGGCTGCTCGCCGCCTATCGCTGGTTCGGCTACCGTCTGCCCGAGCTGTTCGTGGATTACGACGGCGCCGAGCTGTTTCTGGCGCCGTGGATCGGCGTGGTGGACGGCCACCTGCGCAGTCGCTACCGGCAAGGGGCCGGCGGCGGGCGCAAGGGCGTGCCGAGCTGGTACTGGCCCAGTCGCCGGTGATCCCGCCGGGCGGGGCGATGTGGGGTGGCGCGTCCCCGGGCCCGGCTGTTCGTCAGGCGTCCGAGGGTGATTTTTCATCGACCTTGCCCAAGTTTGACGCGATGTCCCGGGGTGGTGAGCCGCGCCTGGGGTGCGGGGCCTGCCTGGTTGCCTCGATATTGGGCGACTGCGCCGTATTTTCGGGCGGCGTCGCCCCGCACTCTGTCCGCCGAGGGGCGCCGCGACCCCCGGTGGCCTGAAAAATCGGACGACCGAGGGTCGCGCGGTGTCGAAGGCGCCATCCCCTCAAGCGATGGCGGCGGCCCGCGACCGCCACTCGGCTCGGATTCGATTGGCCGAGTCCGGCTAGAATGGCCGCCCGCTTCGGGTTTCATTCCGTTCCACTCAACGAAGGATCGCCATGCGTAACGTTTATCTCTCCGCCCTTGCCGCCGTGTTCGTCTCGAATGTCGCCGTGGCGGCGCCGGCCGTCGAAACCCTGCCTTCCGGCGTGAAGGTCGAGCAGGTCAAGGTGGGCGAAGGCGCCAGCCCCACCGCGACCAGCCGCGTCACCGTGCATTACCGCGGCACCCTGCTCGACGGCAGCGAGTTCGACAGCTCCTTCAAGCGCGGCCAGCCCGCCACCTTCGGGCTCAACCAGGTGATTCCGTGCTGGACCCAGGGCGTCCAGCGCATGAAGGTGGGCGGCACCGCCAAGCTCACCTGCCCGCCGGAAACCGCCTACGGCTCCCGCGATCTGGGCAAGATTCCGCCCAACAGCACCCTCAACTTCGAGATCCAGCTCCTCGACAGCAAGTGAGCCCCGCGCACACGCCGGCCAGCCCGCTGGTCGCGCAGGTGGCGGCGCAGGTCCGCACGCGCTGTCTGGCCGAACCGTCGGGCCACGACTGGCATCACATCGCCCGCGTGTGGCGGCTGGCCCGCGAGCTGGCCACCGTCGAAGGCGCCGACCCGGAAGTGACCGAGCTGGGCGCCTTGCTCCACGACATCGCCGACTGGAAGTTTCACGGCGGCGACGACGGCGCCGGCCCGCGGGCGGCCGCGCAGCTGCTGGACGGGCTGGGCGCGGCTCCGGCGCTGCGCGACGCGGTGGTGGAGATCGTCGCGACGGTGTCGTTCAAGGGCGCCGGCGTGGCTACCCCGATGCGCACCGTCGAAGGCCGCTGCGTGCAGGACGCCGACCGTCTCGACGCCCTCGGCGCCATCGGCATCGCGCGCTGCTTCGCCTACGGCGGCCACGTCGGCCGGCCGCTCCACGATCCGGACGTGGCGCCGGTGCTGCACGCCAGCGCCGACGCCTACAAGGCCGCCCAGGGCACCAGCCTCAATCACTTCTACGAAAAGCTGCTCCTGCTCCAGGACCGCATGACCACCGCCAGCGGCCGCCGGCTGGCCGCGGCGCGCCACCGCACGGTGGCGGCTTTCGTGCGGGCGTTTCTCGACGAATGGGGCGACTCGCCGCTGCATCCGCTGCCCTAGGCGCGGCTCAGGCCTCCAGCGTCATCAGGCTGGCGTTGCCGCCGGCCGCCGCGGTGTTGATGGTGACGCAGCGTTCCAGGATCAGGCGCGCGGGGTCGTAATCGGGCGTCGGCCGCAGCAGCGGGACGATCGGGCCCGGGCGCTCGCCGAGCCGGCGCAGCCAGGCGTCGGCACTGGCGTCGTCGCCGTCGTGGAGGAGGGCGCCGAAGTCGGTGTCGAACCAGTCCGCATCCAGCACGAAGCAGGCCGCCACGAGGGCCGGCAGGCCCTCGCGCAGCCGCCGCGCGGGTGCCGACGGGGCGCAGCGCAGGCCGTTGCCGTTGGCAATGGCGGCGATGAGCTGGTGCAGGTGGCGGGCCGGGGCGTCGTCGGGCCCGTCGACGCAGCCGGCGACGCAGCCCCGCGGCACGAAGTACAGGCGGTTGTCCTCGCCGGTGGGGCCGGGCAGGGTCAGGCGGATGCCGGCGAGGCGATGGGCGCGGCAGATGTCGGCCCGTTCCCGCAGCCTGACCAGGGTGTCGGCGTCGAAGAGCAGGCGGGCGCCTCCGTCGAGCCAGTCGCGCAGGGCGGCGAACGGCGCGTCCTCCCCGCTGCCGACGGCTTCGACCCGCAGGGCGCCGTTGGCGAGGCGCGGGCTGGCGCCGTGGCGCACCAGGCGCTGCAGGTAGAGCGGCCCGCCGGCCTTGGGTCCGGTGCCCGACAACCCTTCGCCACCGAACGGCTGGACGCCCACCACCGCGCCAACCATGCTGCGATTGACGTACAGGTTGCCCACCCGGGCGCGGCGGCGCACCGTCTCGACGGTGGCGTCGATGCGCGAGTGGACGCCGAGGGTGAGGCCGTAGCCGCTGGCGGCGATGCCGTCCAGCAGCGCCGCCAGGCCGTCGGCCGGAAAACGCAGGACATGCAGCACCGGCCCGAACTGTTCGCCGGCCAGTTCGCGGAGGTCGGCGATCTCGATCAGCGTCGGCGCCACGAAGGTGCCGGCCGCGCAGGCCGGCGGCAGCGTCAGGCGGGTGACCGGGGCGCCCCGGGCCCGCTGCGCGTCCACGTAGGCGTCGAGTCGGGCGCGGGCGTCGGCGTCGATCACGGGGCCGATGTCGGTGCGCGGATCGGCCGGGTCGCCGACGCGCAGTTCGTCGAGGGCGCCGCGCAGCATGGCGAGGGTGGGCGCCGCGATGTCGTCCTGCAGGCACAGCACCCGCAGGGCGGAGCAGCGCTGGCCGGCGGAATCGAAAGCGGAGGCGAGCACGTCGCCGACCACCTGTTCGGGCAGTGCGGTGGCGTCGACGATCATCGCGTTCTGGCCGCCGGTTTCGGCGATCAGCGGCAGGTTGCCGCCCCGACGCGCCAGCTGCCGCTGAATGAGCCGGGCCACCTCGGTGGAGCCGGTGAACAGCACGCCGCGGATGCGCGGGTCAGCCACCAGGGCGGCGCCGACGGTCTCGCCGGGGCCGGGCAGGAGTTGCAGCGCGTCGGCGGGCACCCCGGCGGCGTGGAGCAGGGCGACGGCGCAGGCGGCGATCAGCGGCGTCTGCTCGGCGGGCTTGGCGAGCACCGGGTTGCCGGCGGCAAGGGCCGCAGCGAGCTGGCCGGTGAAGATCGCCAGCGGAAAGTTCCACGGGCTGATGCACGCCAAGGGGCCGAGGGCCGGGTCGCGCACCGGGTCGAGATCCCGTGCCTGGGCGGCGTAGTAGCGCAGGAAATCCACCGCCTCGCGCAGCTCGCCCACCGCGTTGGCCCAGGTCTTGCCGGCCTCGCGCACCGCCAGCGCAATGAGTGTGTCGGCTTCGGCCTCGAAGGCGTCGGCGGCGCGTTCGAGGATCGCGGCCCGTTGCAGGGCGTGCAGCCCGGGCCAGGGGCTGGCACTGGCGGCGGCGCAGGCGCGGTCGATGTCGTCGGGACTGGCGTCGATCACTTCGCCGACCTGTTCGCTGCGGTCGGCGGGGTTGGTGACGACCTGCGCGGGGCCGTGACCGGCCGGGCAGGGGGCGGCACTGAAGCGGGTGTGGCGGGAGGCGGCGATCGCCCGGGTGAGGCGGGCCTGCACGGCGCCGCAGGCGAGATCGAAGCCGGCGGCGTTGCGTCGCCCGGTGCCGTACAGATGGGTCGGCAGCGGAATCCTCGGATGGGGCGCGCCGTCGAGCGGTGTGGCGACGTCGGCGGGGTCGGCGACGAGGCTGTCGATGGCGACGTTGGCATCGACGATGCGATTGACGAAGCTGGTGTTGGCGCCGTTTTCGAGCAGTCGGCGCACGAGATAGGCGAGCAGCGTCCGGTGGCTGCCGACCGGCGCGTAGATGCGCACCTGGCGGTGCAAGCCGGGCTGGCCGACGAGCTGGTCGTAGAGCGCCTCGCCCATGCCGTGCAGACACTGGAATTCGTAGTCGCCCGGCTGCCAGTCGGGCCCGGCCAGGTGGAACAGCGCGGCCAGGGTGTGGGCGTTGTGGGTGGCGAACTGCGGATAGAGCAGATCCTGCGCGGCCAGCAGCTTGCGGGCGCAGGCGAGGTAGGCGACGTCGGTGTACACCTTTCGGGTGTAGACCGGGTAGCCGACGAGGCCGTCGACCTGGGCGCGCTTGATTTCGGCATCCCAGTAGGCGCCCTTGACCAGCCGCACCATCAACCGCCGGCCGCTGCGGCGGGCGAGGTCGATGAGCCAGTCGATCACGAAGGGGGCGCGTTTCTGATAAGCCTGGACGACGAAGCCGAGGCCGTCCCAGCCGGCCAGCGCGGGGTCGAGGGCGAGGGCCTCGAGGAGGTCGAGGGAAAGGTCGAGGCGGTCGGATTCCTCGGCGTCGATGTTGAGTCCGATGTCGTAGCGGCGGGCGAGCTGGCACAGGGCGGCAAGCTCGGGCAGCAGCTCGGCCAGCACCCGGTCGCGCTGGGACCAGCCATAGCGCGGGTGCAGCGCCGACAGCTTGATCGAGATGCCGTCGCCGTCGATCACCCCGCGGCCCGCCGAGGCGGCGCCGATGGCGTGGATCGCCTCGGCGTAGTCGGCGCGATAGCGGCGCGCATCGGCGGCGGTGAGGGCGGCTTCGCCGAGCATGTCGAAGGAGTGACGGTAGCCGCGGGTGGCGCGCTCGCGGGTGCGCTCCAGCGCTTCGGCGATGTTGCGGCCGGTGACGAACTGTTCGCCGAGCATCCGCATCGCCAGATCCATGCCCTTGCGGATCAGCGATTCGCCACCGCGCTCGACGAGCCGGCCGACGGTGGCGCCGAGCCCGGACGCGGCCGACGGGGCGAGAAGGCGTCCGGTGAGCAGCAGCGCCCAGCTGGTGGCATTGACGAACAGCGAAGGGCTGTGGCCGAGATGGGCCTGCCAGTCGGCGCCGACGAGCTTGTCGCGGATCAGGCGGTCGGCGGTGGCGGTGTCGGGCACGCGCAGCAGGGCTTCGGCGAGGCACATCAGGGCCACGCCTTCGTGGCTGGAAAGGGAAAACTCCTTCATCAGCGCATCGACGCCACCGGCCCGGCTGCGGCGCTCGCGCAGCGCACCGACGAGGCGACGGGCGAGGGCGTCCACCTGCACGCGGACGGAGGGGTCGAGCCGTGCGGCGGCAATCAGGGGCGGAACGCAGTCGGGCTCGGGGCTGCGCCAGGCGGCGTCGATGGCGCCGCGCAGGCTGGCGGCGGACGAGCGCGGCGGAGTGGGCGTCGGATTCATGGCGGGCTCCTCGGGAGGCGGTCGGCCCGGTGGGCGAACGGGCACATGGAATCGCGCTACAAAGGAGATGACCGGTAATCCGGCGGGAAGTTTTTCCGATTTGCCGCTGCACCGCGCGGCGACACGACGAAAGCCGCGCCGCCTGCGTCGACCGGACGCGGGGCTAGGCGAGCAGGTCGAGCCCGACCTTGCCGAATTGCTGCCCGGATTCGAGACGGTCGAGGGCGTCGCGGGCGTGATCGAGGGGGAAGCGGCTGTCGATCACCGGCACGATGGCGTGGCGCGTGACGAAGCGCAGCAGATCGTGGAATTCGGCGAGATCGCCGTGGGTCGAGCCGAGGATCTGCAGCTGGCGGATGAAGATCCGGCGCAGGTCGGCCGGCGGTTGGTCGCCGGAGGTGGCGCCGCAGGTGACCAGCCGCCCGCCGCGCACCAGGGATTTCATCGCCGCCGACCACACCGCCTCGCCGACGTTTTCGATCACCACGTCCACCCCGCGCCCGTCGGTGGCGGCCAGCACGGCCTTGGCCACGTCCTGATGGCGGCTGTTGATGCCGTGATCGGCGCCCAGCGCCCGCGCCCGGTCGAGCTTGGTGTCGTCGCGGGAGGTGACGATGACCCGTGCCCCGGCGGCCTTGGCGAGTTGCAGGGCGGCCAGCGACACGCCGCCGCCGATGCCGAACACCAGCACCGTTTCCCACGCTTTGACGCGGGCCTGGGTGAACAGCATCCGCCAGGCGGTGAGGTGATTGACGCCGAGCGCCGCGGCCTGCACGAAATCCAGCGCCTCGGGCTTGGGGAAGACGTTGCGGGCCGGCACCGCGACCCATTCGGCAAAGGTGCCGTCGCGGTGTTCGCCCAGAAAGCGCATCCCCGTGCACAGCACGCCTTCCCCGCGCTGGCAGAATTCGCAGCGACCACAGGCGAGGCCGGGGTGGACCACCACCGCCTGGCCGGGCTTGAGCAGCGGCTCGTCGGCATCCACTTCCTCGACGACGCCGGCGCCGTCGAGGCCCATGATCTGCGGCAGCGTGTGGGTGATGCCGGCGCCGCTGTTGCGCATGTAGAGGTCCACCTGGTTGAGCGTGGCGGCGTGCAGGCGGATCAGCGCTTCGCCGGGGCGCCGCGTCGGGCGCGGCCGGTCTCCGATCTGAACCACTTCGTTGCCGCCGTGGCCGGTGATGAATACGGCTTTCAATGGGGTTGCTCCGGTTGCGGTGGGACGGGGAACGCGCCCGCAGGGACGTGCCGGCATGGGCGGTGGATGCGCGGCAATATAGCAATGTGTTGTCGTATGTCGCAAGCCCCGCAGTGGTGCCGGGCATTGCCTTGGGGGGGAGCGTCGGGATAGGCTTGCCAGGGCGGGAGCGATACCCGTTTCGAATCGACGAACCACGGAGAAAACACAGCCATGACCGACCGCGAAGCCCTTTACAAAGCCGTGATCGGCCCCCGCAACCAGGATTATTACCTGCGCCACTTCGCCCGCTTCGACGCCGCCGGCAAGGCCGGCATCAGCTGGAACTGGCCGGCGGCGCTGCTGAGCTTTTTCTGGTTCCTGTATCGGCGGATGTGGGCCTTCGGGATCGCCTATCTGGTGCTGGCCAATGTGGTGGCGGGGCTGTTCGCGCTGTTGTTCGGCGACAACGGCCGGTGGCTCGGTTTGATTGCCCAGTTTGCGCTGCCGGGGATGTTCGGCAACGCGCTGTATTACCGCCACTGCACCCGCAAGATCGCCGAGGCCGAGGCGGCCAGCGGCGATCCGCAGAACCAGCTCGGTCGGCTCGAGGCCAGCGGTGGCACGGGCAGGGGTGGGCTGATCGTGGTGCTGGTGCTGTTCGGGATCACCGTGCTTGGCATGCTGGCTGCAGTGGCGATTCCCCAGTACCAGCTCTACGTGACCCGCGCCAAGCTCGAAGAGGCGGCACAGCTTGGCCGTGCGGCGGTGGATGCGGTCGAGACCTATCGCCAGCAGAACGGTCGTTTTCCGGAGCATGTGGCCGACGCCGGCGCGACGCAGGCGCTGCCCCCGTTCGTCTACAGCCTCGACATGGACGGCAATGCGGTGGTGGTGACGATCCGCCAGGGCAACGGGTTTGCGGACGGCGGCAACCTGCGCTGGGAGACCGGCGACGCGGTGGGGGGCTGGCGCTGCTCTGCCCGCCGCCTTAAAGCCGAGGCGCTGCCCCAGGATTGCCGCTGAGGTTGACGCAGGCCGGGGCGGCCCGGCCGGCATTGGCTTACCAGCCCGATTCGCGTACCAGCAGCGCGGCCCCCGAACGGAGGAAGTCGCCGGCGAGGGACTTGGGTTTGCCGTAGATCACCACCGCGCCGCGCAGGACACGCGTTGGTGCAGGGCCGTCGGCGGTGTCGACGGTGAGCACCACGCGGTACACCGCCCGTTCGGGAATCAGTTGGCCGTTGCGCTCGCGTACCAGCACCTCGCCCCCGTGGCCAACGGCCAGCATGGCGTCGGGCAGGGTGCGGGTGGCGTCGCGGTCGATGCGGGCAACCTTCAGCGGGCGGGTGGGCAGGCCCGGGGTTTCGGGCAGGAAACGGCCGCTGTCGCCCACCGCGACGCGTTCGACCTCGGCGTCGGTGAGATAGGTTTCCACTTCCCAGGCGCTCGGGTCGATGAACACGCCCATCTGCTGCTGCCGTCCGACGGCCTCGCCGACGCGCAGGTCGGGGGCCAGATCGGCGAGGACGCCGGCGAAGGGCGCGGTAACGGTGTAGCGCTGACGCTCTTCGGTGGCGCCGGTCAGTTCGGCGCGGGCAGCCTCGAGTTCCTCGACGGTCACCGGCTGGCGGGCGCGCAGGGTGTCGTCGAGCCCGGACACCTCGGCCTGCCAGGCGAGACGGCTGAAGCGGGCCTGGGCGAGACGCAGGCGGTATTCGGCGTCGTCGGCGGCCAGCCTGATCAGGACTTGTCCGGCTGCGACCGGCTCGCCGGGCTTGACGGGAAGTCCGTCCACCCGCGCCGGCCCCGGCGCGAACAGCGGGTAATGGCGCGCCGAGCGCATCAGGCCCTGACCATTGACCTCGAAGTTCCACGGCACCGCGAAGATGCCCACGAGCAGGATCAGCAGCCAGAGCTTGCCGCGCCCCTTGCCGCCGGCGCGGATCTGCGGCCAGCGGCGGCGCCATTCGCCCACTTCCTTGGCCATCGGCAGGAGCACGAACCAGCCGATCTCGACGGCGAACAGCAGCAGCCCGAGGGCCTTGAAGAAGTAGTGATAGACGAGCAGTGCGATGCCGACGAAGAGGGTCAGGCGATACAGCCAGACCCCGTAGGCGAACAGGATGAGGCCCCGGCGGCGGGCGGCGGGCAGGGCTTCGGGAGGGGCTTCGCCGAGCCCGAACAGGCGCTCGCGCAGATCCCAGCGGGCCAGCGCGAAGGCTCGGGCGTGGAGGTTGGGAAAGTCGAGGAAGTCGGAGAGCAAGAAGTAGCCGTCGAAGCGCATGAAGGGGCTCGCGTTGATTGCCAGGGTGGCCACCCAGGTGGTGGTGGCGAGCATGAACAGGGTGCCGCGCATGGTGCCGTCGGGCAGCAGCGCCCAGGCCAGGGTGGCCCAGGCGGCGATGGTCAGTTCGGTGGCGATGCCGGCGGCGCCCACTGCGAGCCGGTCTCGCCGGCGGGTGAGGCGCCAGGCTTCGTTCACGTCGGTGTAGGCCACCGGCCACATGACGAGGAAGGCGACCCCCATCGTGGGCACCCGGCAGCCGAGGCGCCGGGCGGTGAAGGCGTGGCCGAATTCGTGCAGTACCTTGACGAGGGTCAGGGCGACGCCGTAGCCGAGGGCGCCGCGCCAGGTGAGGGTGTCCACCAGCGTGGCCGAAAAGTGTTCCCACTGGCGCACCACCTGGTAGAGCCCGAGGGCGAGCGCGGCGAGGGTGAGGCGCAGGAAGGTGGCGCCGTAGAACACCTCGACCCGCGGCAACTGGCGCACCAGCCAGCGGTCCGGGCGCAGCAGCGGCACGCGGAAGAACAGGTAGTGGTGCAGCAGCCATTGCCAGACGGTGCTGTGGCGGGCTTTTTCCTGGAACACCAGGCGCGCGGTGCCGGCTTCGCCGAGGGGGCGGACGAGCTGGTGCTCGGTGAGAAAGCGCAGCACCAGCTCGACGTCTTCCTCGCCGAGGGTGAGGGTGGTCTCGGCCTCGATGGCGTCGGCGATCCGCGTCGGTTCGCCCAGCTGCCAGCGGGCGAGGATCTCGAAGGTGGGCCAGTCGATGCGATAGAACTGGTTGCGCACCGGGTCGTGGAGACTCCAGCTGGGGGCGCCGTCGGCGCCGGCGGGGCCGTCGAGGAGGGCGAGTTCGTCCCGCAGCGGTGGCAGGCAGCGGGGCAGATCGGCGGCGATGGCGGCGCCGACAGCGGGGGCGTCGAGGGTGGCCTGCATGTCCGGGCGCCTCAGAAGCCGATGGTCTGGCGCAGCGTGGCGAGGGGCCGGCGCAGCATCCAGTAGACCAGCGGTACGTGATCGCCGCGTACCTTGACGGTGCCCTTGAGACCGACGCGGGGCTTGTCCTGACCGTCGGCGAGGGTGGCGCGCAGGCGGTAGGCGAAGCTGCCGTCGGGCCGCGACACGGCTTCGTGGGCCAGGTAGCGCAGGTGGGCCTCGACCGGTGCCAGCGGGGCGGCATTGAGGTAGAGGGTGACGTCGGCGCCGGGGGGCAGATCGATCACGTCGCCGGGGCCGAGCCAGGCTTCGACCTCGGCGTCGTCCTCGCCGGCGATGGTGATGATGCGCTCGCCGGTGGTGACGGGCTTGCCGATCCACTCGGAGGGGTCGTCCATCAGCACGATGCCGTCGCGCGGGGCGGTGGCCTGGGCCTTGGCGAACTGGGCGGCCAGCAGGTCGGCTTCGGCCTGTCGTTCGGCGATGCGGCCTTGCAGGATGGCGAGCTGGGCCTTGCTCTTGGGGTCGAAGACGGCCTGCTGGGCCGACTGACGGTATTCCGCTTCGGCGGTGACGAGCCCCTGGCGGGCAACCGCGAGGCGGCTCGAGAGGGTGGTGAGGTCGAGCTGGAACAGGGTGTCGCCGGCCTTGACCTGACTGTTGGGAGCGACGAAGAACTTGTCGACGGTGCCGTCCAGCGGCGCGCGGACAACCGCGGGCTGAGCTGGCACGAGTTCGCCGGGGGCGAGCACGCTGAAGCGCACCGGGAACAGCAGCACGCCGGCGGCCAGGAGCCCGTAGCGCAGCGTGCGCCGCCGCCACAGGCTGGCGAGCTGGTGACGCAGGTCGGCGGCGTTGGCCTGGCGCCAGCGCTTGAGGCGAAAACGCCAGCCGTGGGCGGTGAGCCAGTGGCGGCGCAGGGCGTGGCGGCGCTGCGGATCGGGCCAGGCGTCGGCGAGCATCCGCCAGCGGCTGGCGGCGTCGGGTTTGGCCTGGATGTGCCATTCGTGGCTCCAGATGTCGGCCCATTCGCCCATCAGGCCGATCTCGCCGGCCTGCCACGGGGTGTCGCGGGCGAGCAGCAGGCCGCCGGGCGTGGCCGTGCCGAAGGGAATCCACAGGGCGTGGGCAGGCAGCCATTCGTCCCATTCGGCGGCGTCTTCGGCGGCGAGGCTGCCCGGCGAAACCACGCCGCCTTCGGGCGGGTGGGCGTGCAGGCGGCGTGAGACCCGTTCGAGCCAGTGCACGAAGGGGGCGTTGGCCTCCGGAGCGACGACGCCCGAGAGGGCCACCACGCCCCGGTCGGCCAGCCACAGGGCGGCTTGCCGGTAGGGCGCGAGGGCCAGGGTTTCATTCACCGCGATGAAGCCCAGCTCCGCCGGCGAGCCGGCCGAGCGGGCCCGGCGCGCCAGGTGGAGAAGGGCGCCCAGCGAGTGGGAGACGAAGGCTTCGCTATCGACGGGGTTGCTCACGTTGGGCTCGGTCGAAGGTTGTCATCAGGCCACGCGGGATGGCCGGGCGGCGGGCCGGGCGTGCTCGACGAGGCCACCGCGGGTCGCGTCGCGCCCGGGGGCGCTGGCGGTGCGGAACTGGGCGCTGAGGCCTTCGCGTCCGTTGAACGAGACGCGTTGGCCACCCTGTACGCGGATGCGGAAGATCGTCGATACGCTGTTGCCGAAGTTGTCCTTGGCGGTGACCTTCACCTCGATGTCGCCATCGAAATCGGCCGGCGCCGTGCCGCGGAACTCACCCTTGCGGGCGTCGAAGCGCAGCCAGCCGGGCAGGGCGGTGCCGTCCAGGCGTTCGGCCGACAGCTCGACGCGGGCGTCGAGGCGCGTGTGGCTGAAGGTGTCGGGCGGAACGATGAGCTTGATCTGCGCGGCGGGCTTGAAGTCCTGGTCGGTGAGCGGACGGGCGAGGATCAGGCTGACGTCGTCCTTGGCCTGGGTGGGCTGGACGACGACCCGGAAGCCGTCGGCGCGGGTGAGCCCGCTCTGGGACGGCGAGGACAGCAGGCTGCGCGTCTCGGGGGCCGGAGCGACCGGCGCGGGGGTGTTCGAGGCGGCGTTGCGGGTCGCGTCGGCGGTGGGCACGAGGCTGCCGGCGGCGAGGTTGCGGTCGCTGGCGCTGAAGAAGCCGTCGCCCTTGCCCGCCGTCCAGGCGCCACCGATGGCGCCGCTGGCAGCCGCGGGGGCGGTCCAGGCGGTGTCGGTGGGGGCCGGCTTGGCGGGGGCCGGGGCTTCGATCGGCGCCGGCACGGGCACCGGGGCCGGGGTTTCGGGCTTGGCTTCGACGGGTTTGACCGGCACGCCGGCAACGCGCAGGGTGAAGTCGGCGAAGCTTGGCTGATTGCCGTGATCGTCGGCGATGACGCGGACCTGCAGTACGCCGATGTCGCCACCGCCCGGCGTGCCGGTGAAGCTGCGGGTGACCGGGTCGAAGTGCAGCCAGGCCGGCAGCGGGCTACCGTCGGCCAGGGTGGCCGAGTAGTGCAGGGTGTCTTCGCCGTTGGCGTCGGTGAAGGTGCCGGCGGGCACGGTGAAGCTCAGCGGCACGCTTTCGGTGGCGTCCTGGTCGATGAGGATGCCTACGGTCTGCGGATCGGTGTTGGTGACGGCCTGGAAGGCGCCCGTCGCGAGGGTTTCGACCTTGCCGTCGCTGCCGTACACCTTGACCCGCACGTACTTGCCGATCTCGGCAGCGGTGAGGGTGTAGCTGGCCGCGGTGGCGCCGCTGATGGTGCGCACGTTGGTGCCGGCCGCGTCGTCGGCCACTTCCCAGACGTAGCGGAAGGTGGTGGCCGGATCGCCGGCATCGACGTCGTGCCACTGCCCCGGGTTGGCGGTGATCGTGCCGTCCTGACGCAGCGAGCCGTCGGTGCGGAAGTCGCCGCTGTAGGTGGGCAGCAGGTCGTTGATCGGCGCGTCGTTCACCGCGCTGACGGCGATGGATGCCTGGTTGCTGAGGATGGAGAAGGGGCTGGTGCCGCCGGTGGTGGCGAGGCTCGCAAGGTTGCCGGCGGAGCCACTGGAGCGGTCCCAAGCGTGGTAGGTGAAGCTGGCGGTGGTGGCGTTCTCGCCGTTGGGGACGAAGCGGATGCGGTCGGTGTCGGCCAGGAGCAGGCCGTTGGTGCCGGTGAGGCCGGCGACGGCGTTCCAGGTGGTGCCGCCGTCGGTGCTGTAC
>NZ_JAYROR010000099.1:0-92165 GCF_041911615.1 Zoogloea sp.
CGGGCGCCGGCGCGTCCGCCGGGCGGGCGGAGGCGGCAAAATCGAAGTAGGCGCGGGATGCTGGCTCCATCGCCAGACGGCCTTGCTGAGGCGGCGGGAAGTAGGGCTGCGCGGTTTGCGCGGCGGGGGCTTCGGCGGACTGCGTTTCGCCCGCCGCGCCGGCGCCGGAAACCGCCAGGGCGCGGGTCAGGGCGTGATAGACGAACTGGTGCACCGCCCGCGCGTCGCGGAAGCGCACCTCGATCTTGGCGGGGTGGACGTTCACGTCGACGCCGGCCGGGTCGAGTTCGAGAAACAGCGCGTAGGCCGGGTGGCGGCTGCCGTGGAGGATGTCGGCGTAGGCCTCGCGGATCGCGTGGGTGACCAGCTTGTCGCGCACGAAGCGGCCATTCACGTAGAAGAACTGGGCGTCGCGGCTGGCGCGGGAATACGCCGGCAGGCTGGCGAAGCCGGTGAGGCGCAGCACGCCGGAGTCGGCCTCGACGGCGCGGGCGGCATTGACGAAGTCGTCGCCGAGCAGGGCGCGCACGCGGGCTTCGCGGCGGCCGGCGGGCAGGCGCAGGCTGACCCGCCCGTTGTGGGCGAGCTGCATCGCCACGTCGGGCCGCGCCAGCGCGACGCGGCGGAAGACGTCGTCGCAGTGGGCGAACTCGGTGCCTTCGCTCTTCAGGAACTTGCGCCGTGCCGGGGTGTTGAAATACAGGTCGGCCACGTCCACCACGGTGCCGTGGTTGAGGGCCGCCGGCGCCAGCTCGCGCGGGTCGGCGTCGATGCGCCAGGCGTGCCCGGCGCCTTCGTGGCGGCTGGTGATGCTCATCCGCGAGACCGCGGCGATGGCGGCCAGGGCCTCGCCGCGAAAGCCCATCGTGCCGACCCGTTCCAGGTCGTCGAGGCTGGCGATCTTGCTGGTGGCGTGGCGTTCCAGCGCCAGCGGCAGCTCGTCCCTGGGGATGCCGCAGCCGTCGTCGGCGACGCGGATGCGCCGGACGCCGCCCTGTTCGAGCTGCACGTCCACCACCGTCGAACCGGCGTCCATGGCGTTCTCGAGCACTTCCTTGAGCACCGAGGCGGGCCGCTCGACCACCTCGCCGGCGGCGATCTGGTTGATGAGGTGGTCGGGGAGGAGGTGGATCGGCATGGCGGCTTCCTGGTCGGCTGGACGCGGATTGTAGCCGCTGCGCACGCAAAAACGCCCCGTGCGCCGGATGGCGGTCGGGGCGTCGCGGTGGGGACGGCTCAGAACGACAGCACGTCGACGCGGGTGATGGGGCGACCGTCCTTGCTGACGGTGCCCGGCACGGCGGCGCCGGTCTTGATCGCCGCCTCGACCTGCGACGGGCTTTGCTTGCCGTAGCGGCCGAGGTAGAGCGCGGCGGCGCCGGCGGCGTGGGGGCTGGCCATCGAGGTGCCGGAGCCGACGGCGAGGCCGCCGCCGAGGTAGGTGGACAGGATGCTCACACCCGGCGCCCAGGTGTCCACGCAGCTGCCGTAGTTGCTGAACGAGGCTTCGGCATTGGCGCCGTCGGTGGCGGCGACGGTGATCGCGCCGGCGACGGTCTTGCCGATGCGGGCCGGCGACGTGGTGCAGGCGTCGGTGGTGCTGTTGCCGGCGGCGATGGCGTACACCACGCCGGCATTGACCGACTTGACGATGGCGTTGTCGAGCATCGTGCTGGTGCCGCCGCCCAGGCTCATGTTGGCCACCGCCGGCTTGACCGCGTTGGCGGTGACCCAGTCGACGCCCTTGATGACGACCGAGGTGGAGCCCGCGCCGGTGCAGTCGAGCACCTTGACGCCGGTGAGCGCGACGCCCGGCGCCATGCCGACCACCCCGGCGGTGTCGTCGCGGGCGCCGATGGTGCCGGCCACATGGGTGCCGTGGCCGTTGCAGTCGGTGTTCTTGCGGTCGCCCACGAAGTTCAGGTGTTTGACGAGGTTGAGGTCGGGGTGGGTGGCGATGCCGGTGTCGATGACATACACGTTGACGCCGCCCACGGTGCCGCTGCCGTTGCCGGCGAGGGTGGACGAGAGCGTGTCGCGGGTCTTGCCGATGCCCCACGGGATGGTCTGGCCGATGGCCCGCATCGGCGCGTCCTCCTCGATGGCCTGCACGCTCGGGTCGGCCTTCAGCAGCGCGAGCTGGGCGTTGGTGAGGCGTGCCGCGAAGCCCTTGATGGCGTGGCTGTAGGCGTGGTCGGCCTTGATGCCGTAGCGGCTCTCGGTGTTCTGCATCCGCTCCATCACCCGGTCGTCCACGTAGCCCCAGCCCTGCGGGTCGGCATCGCGGCGGCTGTCGCGCACGGCCTTGCGCACCGGTGCCTGCACGGCCGAGTCGTTGAACTGGACGATGTAGCGCTTGGTGGTTTCGGCGGCCTGAACGAGCGGGGCGGCGAGGGCGAGGGCCAGTACACAGGGCTGCAGTTTCATGGAGGATTTTCCTGGATCTGGAATTTTTGGTGACGAATTTGTTGGATTTGTAAATTACGGTGGCACTGGCCCCGGCTTTAGGCGGTTCGGAAGATTTTTCAGGGGTATGCGCGTCGGGGGCGATCCTGTGCCGGTCCCGTCGTCGTCTTCGCTGCCTGGCCCGCCTCCGGCGGCGGGCCGCGGCGTCGCGCAACCCGGCTTGCCGGGCAGCCCACCCGGCAGGCCGGGCACATGCCGGTTTCGCAACCTCGCCGGTTGGGCAAGCCCCCGGCTTTTTGCCTTGCGCCCGCACGAGAGCGCCGTGCGGGGCGGGCAAGGGCGAGGCCGGTGCTATGATCGGCGCCCTCTCTCCCCACACTTTTTTACCCGGAGCGCCCCATGAAACTCGGCACCCCTCTCTCCCCGTCCGCCCTGCGTGTGATGCTTCTCGGCTCCGGCGAGCTGGGCAAGGAAGTCCTGATCGCGCTGCAGCGCCTGGGCGTCGAGACCATCGCGGTCGATCGCTACCCCAACGCCCCCGGCCACCAGGTGGCCCACCGCGCCCACGTGATCCCGATGACCGACGGCGCCGCCCTGCGGGCGCTGGTGGAGCAGGAGAAGCCCCACCTGATCGTGCCCGAGATCGAAGCCATCGCCACCGACATGCTCGAGCGCATCGAGGCCGAGGGGCTGGCCACCGTGATCCCCACCGCCCGCGCCGCGCGCCTCACCATGAACCGCGAAGGCATCCGCCGCCTGGCCGCCGAGGAGCTGGGCCTCGCCACCTCGCCGTACCGCTTCGCCGATTCCCTGGCCGAGCTGCAGGCGGCCATCGACGGCAGCGACGGCCAGCCGGCGATCGGCTACCCGTGCATCGTCAAGCCGGTGATGTCCTCGTCGGGCAAAGGCCAGTCGCTCCTCAAGGGGCCGGACGACGTGCAGAAGGCCTGGGATTACGCCGCGGCCGGTGGGCGGGTCAATCAGGGCCGCGTCATCGTCGAGGGCTTCATCGATTTCGACTACGAGATCACCCTGCTCACCGTGCGCGCCAACGATGCGAGCGGCACCGTGCAAACCTACTTCTGCGACCCCATCGGCCACGTGCAGGTGTCGGGCGACTACGTGGAATCCTGGCAGCCCCAGGCCATGAGCCCGACGGCGCTGGTGCGTGCCCGCGAGATCGCCGGCGCGGTCACCGCCAACCTGGGCGGGCGCGGCCTGTTCGGCGTGGAGCTGTTCGTCAAGGGCGACAGGGTGTGGTTCTCGGAGGTGAGCCCGCGTCCCCACGACACGGGCCTCGTCACCCTGTGTTCGCAGCGTTTCTCGGAGTTCGAGCTGCACGCCCGGGCGATCCTCGGCCTGCCGGTGGACGTGAGCCTCGCCGAACCGGGGGCGTCGGCGGTGATCTACGGTGGCATGGAGGCCGCCGGCATCGCTTTCGAGGGCGTGGCCGAGGCGCTGGCCGTGCCGCGCACCGACATCCGCCTGTTCGGCAAGCCCGAAGCCTTCGTCAAGCGCCGCATGGGCGTGGTGGTGGCCAACGGCGCGGATACCGACGAGGCCCGCGAGCGCGCCAAGCTGGCCGCCGGCAAGGTGCGCCCGGTGCGGGGCTGAGCCACCGCCGGGGGGCGTGCGGCCCACGCCGCCACCCCGAAGCCACGACAACCCGGCCGCCCGCCGGCCGGCAACAGGAGACACGCGATGAAACTGCTGCGCTACGGCCCGGTGGGCCATGAGAAACCCGGCCTGCTCGATGCGGAGGGCATCCTCCGCGATCTGTCCGGCCTCATCGACGACATCACCCCGCATACCCTCGCGCCCGCGCGGCTGGCGGCCCTGGCCGCCCTCGATCCGACGCGCCTGCCCCGGGTGGAAGGCCGCCCGCGTCTGGGCGTGCCCTGGAACGGCACCCCCAAGTACGTGGCCATCGGCCTTAACTACCACGACCACGCGGTGGAATCGAACATGCCGGTGCCCACCGAGCCGGTGATCTTCCCGAAGTGGACCAGCTGCCTGTGCGGCCCCGACGACGACATCCTCCATCCGCCCGAATCCACCCAGATGGACTGGGAGGTGGAGCTGGGCATCGTGATCGGCAGCCGCGCCCGTCACGTGGCCGAGGCCGACGCCCTCGACCACGTGGCCGGTTACGTGCTCGCCAACGACGTGTCGGCCCGCGACTGGCAGCTCCAGCGCAGCGGCGGCCAGTGGGGCAAGGGAAAGGGCTTCGACACCTTCGGGCCGGTGGGCCCGTGGCTGGCGACCAAGGACGAGATTCCCGACCCGCAGCAACTCGACCTGTGGCTGGATGTGAACGGCGAGCGCAAGCAGACCGGCACCACCCGCCTGATGATCTTCTCCTGCGCCCAGGTGGTGGCCTACCTCAGCCGCATCATGACCCTCGAACCGGGCGACCTCGTCATCACCGGCACGCCCCCCGGCGTCGGCATGGGCATGAAGCCGCCCCAGTTCCTCCAGGTGGGCGATCTCGTCGAACTGGGCATCAGCGGCCTCGGTAGCCAGCGCCAGCGCATCGTGGCAGGCCGCTGAGCGCAGCAGGATGGTGCGCCGCGCGGGCGACGGCCTGGCGGCGGACCGTACAGGCTGCCGCGCGCTGGCCACCCCCATCCTTCCTCCCTGAAAACCCCCGTATCGCCGCACGCAGCTACGCCGCCGCGCGCAAGCGTGCGGCTGGGCGACGCATCGCTCATCGCGGCGCCCGCCAGTACGATGCACGATCCGAAACGTCGATGCGAAGGCGAGAAAGCGGTTTTCAGGGGCTGAATCATTGTTTACCGGGGGCGCATCGTGGTTTCATGGCCTGAAACTGTGTTGCGGGCCACGGAGACGCAGTTTCAGCGCGTGAATCAACGTTTCTTGGCGGGAAACGCGCTTTCTTGGCGAAAAAACGATGCCAGCCTCGTAAAAAACGCGGTTTCGGGTGCGCAAGTCCGTTTGATGGTCCGGGGGGGCTGTCGCCCACCGGGCCGGGTGGCCGCGCCGCGCGAAGGCGCAAACCGGAAGGATGCAAGGCCGTGGTGTCGCCCAAAAACAAAAAGCGCCGGTTGCCCGGCGCTTTCTGGTGCAGCAGTGGCAGCCTTGCGGCCGCCGGCGGCTTTTAGACCGACATGGCCAGCTCGAACAGCTCGCGCTTGAGGGCGAACTGCTTGGGCAGGCGGTCAGCCAGCTTGTCGAACCATTCCTTGTGGCCGGCCAGCTCGGACTTCCACGCTTCCGCGTCGATCTTGACGAGGGCGTTGAACTCTTCCTTGGTGACGTCGGAACCGGTCCAGTCGATGTCTTCGTACTGGGGCATCCAGCCGAGGGCGTTTTCCTGGGCGGCAACGCGGCCACGGACGCGGTCGACGATCCACTTGAGGACGCGCATGTTCTCGCCGAAGCCCGGCCACATGAACTCACCCTTCTCGTTCATGCGGAACCAGTTGACGCAGAAGATGCCCGGGGCCTGATCGACGGTGTGACCCATCTTCAGCCAGTGGTTGAAGTAGTCGCCCATGTGGTAGCCGCAGAACGGCAGCATGGCGAACGGATCGCGACGGACCACGCCCTGGGCGCCAAAGGCGGCAGCGGTGGTTTCGGAGCCGAGGGTGGCCGCCATGTAGACGCCGTAGTTCCAGTTGAAGGCCTGGTACACCAGCGGCACGGTGGTGGCACGACGGCCGCCGAAGATGAAGGCGGAGATCGGCACGCCGGCGGGGTCTTCCCAGGCCGGGTCGATGGACGGGCACTGGCTGGCCGGGGCGGTGAAGCGGGAGTTCGGGTGCGCGGCCTTGCGGCCGGTTTCCTTCGCCAGCTCCGGGGTCCAGTCCTTGCCCTGCCAGTCGATCAGGTGCGCCGGGGCTTCCTTGGTCAGGCCTTCCCACCACACGTCGCCATCGTCGGTCAGCGCGACGTTGGTGAAGATGATGTTTTCCTTGAGGGTGGCCAGGGCGTTGTAGTTGGTCTTCTCGGAGGTGCCGGGGGCGACGCCGAAGAAGCCGGCTTCCGGGTTGATCGCGTAGAAGCGGGTGGTGCCGTCGGCTTCCTTGCGCGGCTTGATCCAGGCGATGTCGTCGCCGACGGTGGAGATCTTCCAGCCATCGAAGGACTTCGGCGGGATCAGCATCGCGAAGTTGGTCTTGCCGCAGGCGGACGGGAAGGCGGCGGCGACGTAGGTCTTCTCGCCGGTGGGGCTCTCGACGCCGAGGATCAGCATGTGTTCGGCCAGCCAGCCTTCGTCACGGGCCATGTTGGAGGCGATGCGCAGGGCGAAGCACTTCTTGCCCAGCAGCGCGTTGCCGCCGTAACCGGAACCGTAAGACCAGATCTCGCGGGTTTCGGGGTAGTGAACGATGTACTTGGTGGTGGGGTTGCACGGCCAGGACGAATCCTTCTCGCCGTGGCCCAGGGGGGCGCCAACGGAGTGGACGCAGGGCACGAACTCGCCATCGGCACCCAGCACGTCATAGACGGCCTTGCCCATGCGGGTCATGGTGCGCATGTTGGTGACCACGTAGGGGCTGTCGGAGATCTCGACGCCGATGTGGGCGATCGGGGAACCGAGCGGACCCATCGAGAACGGGATCACGTACATGGTGCGACCGTGCATGCAGCCCGTGAACAGCTCGTTCAGGGTCTTGCGCATCTTGGCCGGGTCTTCCCAGTTGTTGGTGGGGCCGGCGTCGTCCTTGTTGGCCGAGCAGATGTAGGTGCGGTCTTCGACGCGCGCCACATCGGAGGGGTCGGAACAGGCGAGGTAGGAATTCTTGCGCTTTTCCGGGTTGAGCTTGACGAGCATCCCGGCTTCGACCATTTCGGCGCACAGGCGGTCGTATTCTTCTTCGGAGCCGTCGCACCAGACGACGCGGTCGGGTTCGGTCAGGGTCGCGATGTCGGCAACCCACTGCTTGAGTTTCTGATTCTTGACGTAAGCGGGCGCGGCGGCGATGGCGGCTTCGGCAATGCTTTGAGACATCTGACGATTCTCCAGGACGTTACGGATTGCGTTTTTCTCATGTGCCGGCTCGGGAGTCCGCCGGCTGGGCGATCGCGTCTTTTGGCCACCAGGGCACGGCGCGTATTATTGGCATCGATCGGGCCCCCGCCTTGACCGAACCCAGGGTGGGTCAATCGGGATTTACCCTAAAGAAGCTAGCCTATAATTATGCCACGGTTCGATGGGCAAGGTCATTCGCACGTCACACCGGAGTGCTGTGGATGTCACGAATTGCAGCAACCGGTGACGTGCTTTCATGATGTGCGCACACCAACTACACCTTCACCTGGAGAGACAGCAGCATGGATGAACGCATTCGACTGGCCGCACTGGAATACCACCGCCTACCCAAGCCCGGCAAGATTTCGATCGCCCCCACCAAGGCCCTGACCAACCAGCAGGATCTGTCCCTGGCCTACTCGCCGGGGGTGGCCGCCGCGTGCGACGCCATCGTCGAGGATCCCGCCGAGGCCGCCAGCCTTACCGCCCGCAGCAATCTGATCGGGGTGGTGACCAACGGCACCGCGGTGCTCGGCCTCGGCAACATCGGCCCGCTGGCCGCCAAGCCGGTGATGGAAGGCAAGGGCGTGCTGTTCAAGAAGTTCGCCGGCATCGATGTGTTCGACCTGGAAATCGACGAGCCCGACGCCGACAAGCTGATCGACATGATCGCGGCCCTCGAGCCCACCTTCGGCGGCATCAACCTCGAGGACATCAAGGCGCCGGAATGCTTCTACATCGAGAGCAAGCTGCGCGAGCGGATGAAGATCCCGGTCTTCCACGACGACCAGCACGGCACCGCCATCGTGGTGGGCGCGGCGCTGCTCAATGGCCTGCACCTGCTGGGCAAGGACCTCTCGAAGGTGAAACTGGTGACCTGCGGCGCCGGCGCCGCCGCGCTGGCCTGCCTGGATCTGCTGGTGATGCTCGGCGTGCCGGTGTCCAACATCTGGGTGACCGACATCGAGGGCGTGGTCTTTGAAGGCCGCACCAAGCTGATGGACCCGATCAAGGCGCGCTACGCCAAGGTGACCGACGCCCGCACCCTGGGCGAGGTGATCGAAGGGGCTGACGTGTTCCTCGGCCTGTCGGCCGGCGGCGTGCTGAAATCCGAGATGGTCGCCAGGATGGCGCCCAACCCGCTGATCATGGCGCTCGCCAACCCGACGCCGGAAATCCTGCCTGAAGAAGTGAAGAAGGTCCGCCAGGACGCGCTGATCGCCACCGGCCGTTCGGACTACCCGAACCAGGTGAACAACGTGCTGTGCTTCCCGTTCATCTTCCGCGGCGCGCTGGACGTGGGCGCCACCACCATCACCGACCAGATGAAGCTCGCCGCCGTCAAGGCGATCGCCGAGCTGGCCCGCGCCGAGGCGTCCGACATCGTCGCCGCCGCCTACGGCGAGAACGTCTCGGGCTTTGGCCCCGAGTACATCATTCCGAAGCCCTTCGATCCGCGCCTGATCGTCAAGATTGCCCCCGAGGTGGCCCGCGCGGCGATGGAGTCCGGCGTGGCGACCCGCCCGATCAGCGATTTCGACGCCTACCGCCAGCAGCTCAACAACTTCGTGTGGCAGTCGGGCCTGGTGATGAAGCCGGTGTTCCAGGCCGCCAAGCGCTCGCCCAAGCGGATCATCTTCTCGGAAGGCGAATCCGAGCGCGTGATGCGCGCGGTGCAAACGGTGGTGGACGAAGGCCTGTGCCGCCCGATCCTGATCGGCCGCCCGGACGTGGTGATCGAGAACATCGACCGCTTCGGTCTGCGCCTGCGCCCCGAGCTGGATTTCGAGCTGGTCAATCCCGAGACCGATCCGCGTTATGACCAGCTGTGGAGCCACTACCACTCGCTGATGGAGCGCAAGGGCGTGTCGCTGGATTACGCCAAGCGCGAGGTGCGCCGCCGCCCGACGCTGCTCGGTTCGCTGCTCCTCAAGTTCGGCTACGCCGACGGGATGATCTGCGGCACCTACGGGATGCACGGCCTGCACCTCAAGTTCATCGAAACGGTGCTGGGCCGCCAGAAGGGCGTGCGCAACTTCTACACCATGAACTTGCTGGCACTGCCGGGGCGCACGGTGTTCCTGTGCGACACCTATGTGAACTACGACCCGACGCCCGAGCAGGTGGTCGAGATGACCCGCCTCGCCGCCGACGAGGTGCGCCGCTTCGGCATCCAGCCGCGCGTCGCCCTGCTGTCGCACTCGAGCTTCGGCACCGACAACTCCCCCACCGCCGAGAAGATGCGCAAGGCGCTGGTGATGCTCCACACCGAGCATCCCGATCTCGACGTGGAAGGCGAGATGCACGGCGACGCGGCCCTCGATGCGGGCATCCGTCAGCAGATCTTCCCCAACGCCAAGATGAAGGAGGATGCCAACCTGCTGATCTTCCCGACACTCGATGCGGCCAACATTGCCTTCAACCTGCTCAAGACCGCCTCCGGCGAGGGCATGACCATCGGCCCGATCCTGCTCGGCTCGGCCAAGCCGGTACATATCCTCACCCCGACCGCCACGGTGCGGCGGATCGTCAACATGACGGCCCTCACCGTCGTCGAGGCGGGCCGCTGATCGAAACGATCGGCTTAGTTCCGGCCGCCCCATGCCGTTAAGCTTCCCAGCGCTCGCGTGGAGGACGACGGCATGATGGACGGCAGGGCGGCACTGGTGCTCACGGGGGGCGGCGCGCGCGCGGCCTACCAGGTCGGCGCGCTCATCGCCATCCGCGACGTGTGGGGCCGGCGCGCCGAAAATCCGTTTCCGATCATCTGCGGAACATCCGCCGGTGCGGTCAATGCGGCCGCGCTGGCGGTGTTCTCGGCCGATTTCAACGAGGCGGTGAGAAAGCTCGCCTTCATCTGGCGCAACTTCCGGGTCCATCACGTCTATCGCGCCGATACCGCGGCCATCGCCGAATCGGTGCTGCGTTGGGGCTCGGCGATCTTCCTGGGTTGGGTCTGCCGTCAGTCGCCCCGTTCGCTGCTCGACAACGGGCCGCTGCGCGAACTGCTCGAAGCCCAGCTCGACTTCTCGGCCATCGGCCGTTCGATCGCCGCGGGCCACCTGGACGCGGTGTCGGTGACCGCCTCGGGCTACACCTCGGGCGAGAGCCTGTCCTTCTTCCAGGGGCGCGACGATCTGCAGCCCTGGCGACGCGCCCAGCGGGTCGGGCTGCGCGCCGAGCTCAAGGTCGAACACCTGCTCGCCTCGAGCGCGATTCCCTTCGTCTTTCCGGCGGTGCGCATCAACCGTGAATACTTCGGCGACGGTTCGATGCGTCAGACCGCGCCGATCAGCCCGGTGATCCACCTGGGCGCCGAGCGCATCCTCGTCATCGCCGGCGGCCGTCGCTCCGAGGAGGCCCGGCAGCGGGTGGACGCCTATCCCTCGCCGGCGCAGGTGGCGGGGCACGCCATGTCGAGCATCTTCCTCGACGGCCTTGCGATGGATCTGGAGCGTCTCGAGCGGATCAACAGCACCCTCGTGGCCCTGACGCCGGCCCAGCGCGAGGCGGCCGGCATTGCGCTGCGCCCGATCGAAACATTCGTGATTGCGCCGTCGCAGCGGCTGGATTATCTTGCCGCCCGCCATCGCAACGCCTTGCCGCGCGCGCTGAGGCTCGTCCTGGGCGGAATTGGTGCAACGCGAAAGAACGGCTCGGTGTTACTCTCTTACCTTTTGTTCGAGCGTGGCTACACCCGTTCCCTGATGGAACTGGGGTACCGCGATACGATGAGCCGCCGGGCCGAGCTGGCGCGATTCCTGCGTGTCGACGCGCGCTGAGCCGAGACGACCTGCCGTGCCGTCACGGCGCCCGGTCGGTTACAAAAAAATATTCACAAAAAACTTCAAAAATTTAGAATAACCCATTATTTTGAATGGAAGTCTGCCGTAGACATCGTGTCGCCCGTTGCGGCGCGAGACCTGAGGCAGGCGCCGGTCGTCCGGAAGACGGCCGGAGTTGCATGCGAGCTTCATCGCGTGGCGTTGTGTGAAGGAAAAGTGCGCCGCCTTTTCCGTTTATGTTTCGATTTGAAAGACGATGAAAATCCGCAATTCCCTGATCGCCCTGCTGGGCGTATTTGCGCTGAACACGATGGCGCCGGCCGATGCTTTTGCTGCTGCGCAGCATCCGGCCAAGAAGACCGCTCCGGCGGCCAAGGTGGTGGCCAAGTCGGCCGCCAAGATTGAAAAAACGGCCAAGGCTTCCACGAAAGGCAGCAAGCAGGCGGCGATCCGCGAGAAGGCACACCGCGCGGTGTACGCGTCGCCGGCAGTGCAGCGTACCGCCGTGGCAGCCGTCGCGCCGGAGATCGACCAGGAGGGCAATCCGCTGCTGCATTCGGCCGCCTTCATGATCGCCGACCAGGCGACGGGCAGCGTGCTGCTCGAGAAGAACTCCGATGCCGTGCTGCCGATCGCTTCGATCACCAAGCTGATGACGGCGATGGTGGTGCTCGACGCCCGCCTCAGCCTGGGTGAGATCCTCACCATCGGACAGGAGGACGTGGACACCCTGCGCGGCAGCAGCTCCCACGTGCCCGTGGGCACCGAGCTCGCGCGCGAGGACATGCTGCGGCTGGCGTTGATGTCTTCCGAGAACCGTGCGGCGTCGGCGCTGGCGCGCCATTATCCGGGCGGCCTGCCGGCTTTCGTCGCGGCGATGAACCGCAAGGCCCAGGCCCTCGGTCTGCGCGACACCCGTTTCTTGGACAGCACCGGCCTCAATTCCGCCAACGTGTCGAGCGCCCGCGATCTTGTCAAGATGGTGTCGGCGGCGTCCCGTTATCCGCTGATCCGCGAGTTCTCCACCACCGCCAACTACGTGGTGTCGCTGAACGGGCGTCAGCGTCAGTTCAACAACACCAACGCGCTGGTGAGCAGCCCGGACTGGCAGATCGGCGTCTCCAAGACCGGCTTCATCAATGAGTCGGGCAAATGCCTGGTGATGCAGGCCTGGCTGCTCAACAAACCGATGATCATCGTGCTGCTCGATTCGTTCGGACGCTTCACCCGCGTTGCCGATGCCCAGCGCGTCAAGCGCTGGCTGGAAAGCGCGGCGATCCAGCAGAAGCTGGCAGCCAACCTGCGTGGCCCGGCGACCTGATCGTCGCGCTGCCATCAAGACAAAGGGCGCCATGTGGCGCCCTTTTTTGCATCGCGATGGTCGTTCAGCGCACCGCGGGCGGCGTGTAGCCGAGAGCGCGGGAGATGTCGTCGGCGGTTTCGCGGATCAGCGGGGCCCAGTCCGGATCGAAGCGCTCGGATGGCGTGGATAGCGACAGGCCGGCTACCAGTTCGCCCGCGTCGTCGCGAATGCCGGCGGCAATGCAGCGCACGCCGTTCTCGACTTCGTCCATATCGAAGGCGACCCCATGGCGGCGAACCTTGTCGAGTTCCTTCTCGAGGCCTTGCAGGGTGGTGATCGAAGTGCCGGTCGAGGCCGGCAGGCCGGTGCGCTTGGCGTAGTCCTTGACCTTCTGGGCGCCGTCCTCGACGAGGAACAGCTTGCCGGTGGCGGTGGTGTGCAGCGGGGCGCGGGCGCCGACGATGTGCACGACACGCACCGCGGATTTGCCACTGGAGGTGCGCTCGACGTAGACGATCTCGTCGCCGGCGCGAATGCCGAGATTGACGCTCTCGCCGGTGGCGGCGTGCAGCTTGAGCATGGCGGGCATGGCGGTTTCGCGCAGGGAGATGCGCGACTTGACGAGACTGCCCAGCTCGAGCAGGCGGATGCCGAGGCGATATACGCCGGCGTCGCTGCGTTCGACGAAACCGCTGCTGGTCATGGCACCGAGAATGCGGTGGGCGGTGGACGAGTGCAGGCCGGTTTCGAGGGCGAGTTGCTTGAGGGGAACCGGATCGGGATGCTCGGCGAGGACGTCGAGCAGCTTCATCATGCGCTCGATGACCTGGATCGGATTCTTGGGTGTTTCTGGCGTGGACAAAGCGATTCCGGGGTGTCGTCAAGGATGGCGAATGTTAGCGCAGCTGTACGATTTCGCCTAATGAAATGCTGCGGCGCGAAATCCGCTTCACAGGCGGATCGAAAAGGGCGTGAAAGCGGTGCCGACGTCGTAGTGGTCTTCGTGTTCGGCGCGCTTCAGGGCACTGACGACGGCGTAGGTGAGCGGGGTGAACAGCACTTCGACCCCCACCTTCGAGACGAATTGGGTGAGCATGACGGTGGGCAGTAGCGCGTTGGGGATGAGGCCCGCGTTCCAGAACGCGAGGGGGTAGAACAGCAGCGAATCGACGCCTTCGCCGACGATGGTGGAGCCGATGGTGCGTTGCCACAGGTGCCGCCCCTGGCTGTGGATCTTCATGCGGGCGAGAATGAAGGCGTTGACGAATTCGCCACAGAAGAACGCGCACAGCGACGCACCGACGATGCGCCAGGTGGAACCGTAGGCGATTTCGTAGGCCGGCTGGTGCACCCAGCCCGGCGCCGGCGGGAGGGCGACGACGATGGCGGCCATCGCCGAGGCGAACAGCATCGCCGCGAAGCCGGCCCAGATCACGCGGCGGGCGCGGGCGTAGCCGTACACCTCGGTGAGGATGTCGCCAAAGATGTAGGACACCGGGAAGAACAATACGCCGGCGCCAAACGTCATGGGTCCCCAGCCCGGCAGCGTGATCTGTGCGGCCTTGGCCGGCCCGATCAGGTTGGAGCACAGGTACACCGCGACGAAGGCGGCCATCACGAACTCGTAGTACCGGTACTGGCGGGCGGGGGCGGCGGGGGGCGGGTTGGGCGACGAAGGCATGGCGGTTTCAGCCGATCAGCATGTGCCCGCCCATGCGCACGGCGATGCCGACCAGGGCGCCCAGTGCGGCGGGCTTCCAGACTTCGGCGACACGGCGGCCGGCGGAGACCAGCACGGCCACGCCGGGCAGGTCCAGCGGGTGGATCAGCAGGCCGGCGCTGGCGCCATTGAGGGTGGCGACGGTGACGGTGCCGGCGCGCAGCATCTCGTCCATGACGCCCATCATCGCGGTGCCGCCGGCGAGGAACTTGGTCAGCGTCGGCAGGATCAGCGCCGGATCGGCGCCGATGGCGAGCAGCAGCGGCGAGAGCAGGCCGGTGAGGGCGTCCAGCACGCCGAGGCGGCGCAGGGCGAGCACTACGGCGAGCGACAGGACCAGCATCGGGATCGAACCGACGGCGATCTTGAAGGCTTCGGCGCCCGCCCGGTTGATGACGTCGAGCACGCCCTTGGCGTTGTCGGCGACTGGATGGTGGAGCGTTTCGTCGACGCTGTGCTCGGAGGCGGACAGGCTGCGGCCGAAGAGATAGTAGGTGGCTGCCGCGGCGATGAGTCCGCCCACCAGCGACCAGCCCAGCACGATGCCGAAGTGCAGCCCCATCGCCACCAGCGGCATCGAGACGTTGGCCTGGGACATGGCCATGACCATCGCCAGGGTGGCGGCCAGATGGCGGCTGGAGGTGCCGCGCTGCTCCATCATTGCCAGGGTGGCGACGGGGGCGGCGAAGCTCACGAAGTTGATCTGGACGGCGGCGAAGACGCCGAGGCCGGTGAGGCCGAAGGGGCGCAGCGCCGGTGCGACGCGCGGCACCATCCAGTCGAGTACGCCGCGGGCCTCGAGCATGCGCATCAGCGACAGCATGACGATCATTACCGGCAGCAGCACGAAGAACGACAGCTCAACCGCCGAGCGGCCGGCGCGCAGGATCACGTCGATCAGCAGGTCCATGTTTGCGGTGCACCAAAAAAATGACGACCCCGATTATCGGGGCCGTCGGTGGGGGCGGCAAGCAGGGCAGACCCTAGCTCTTGAACCAGCCGGCGAGGATCGGCAGCAGCCAGGGCAGGGCAAGGGCGGTGAACAGGCCGTTCAGACCCATCGCCAGGGCGGCAAAGGCGCCGGTCTGCTCGCTGAGCTGAAATGCGCGGGCGGTACCGATGCCGTGGGAGGCAAGCCCCAGGGCGAAGCCGATGCTGGCTTCATCGCGAACACCGAGCCGCTTGAGCAGGCCGTCGGCGAAGATCGCGCCGAAGATGCCGGTGAGGATCACGAAGACCGCGGTGAGCGAGGCGAGCCCGCCCAGGCGCTCGGCGATGCCCATTGCGATGGGAGTGGTGACCGATTTTGGGGCCAGCGAAACGACGGTCGGCGTGCTGGCACCGAGCAGGGCGCCGATCGCGTACGCGGAAACGCCGGCGACCAGCGAGCCGACCACCAGCGCGATCAGCAGCGGGCCGCTCATCTCGACGAGCCGCCGGAGCTGGCCGTGAAGCGGGACGGCGAGCGCCACGGTGGTCGGGCCGAGCAGGAAGTGCACGAACTGGGCTCCGTCGAAATAGCGCTGGTACGGCGTGCCGGTGAGCGCGAGCAGAGTGACCAGCATCGCTACCGAGAGGAGAACCGGGTTGACCGCCGGATGTCCGCCCGCCTTGCGGTGGAGCAGGATGGCGAGAAGGTAGACGGCGAGGGTCAGGGTTAGCCACAGCAGGGGCTGCGCGGAGAGATAGACCCAGATTTCGGTCATGCTGTCGGGCGTCATTGCGCGTCTCCGGTGCGGCGGCGGGTGAGCAGATGCAGGGTAAGGCCCGTGGCGGCGAGGCCAAGCAGGGTGCTGGCGACGAGCGCGACGGCGATCGGTCCGGCTTCGTCGACCAGGCGCCCGGCGTGGAGCATCACCCCGGTGCCGGCGGGCACGAACATCAGGGACAGGTTCTGCAGCAAGGTGCCGGCGGTGCTGCGCAGGGGTTCGCTGGGGCCGCGTCGGGCAATCAGATACATCAGCAGCAGCGCCATGCCGAGCACCGGGCCGGGAACCGGCAGGTGCAGCGCGACCCGCAGGGTTTCGCCGGCAAGCTGAAAGGCGAGGAGGAGGGCAAAGGCGGCGATCATGGCAGGCCTCTTGAAGGGGGCGTTGAAAACGGGACGCCATTATCCGCCACTGTGCCGGGGCCTTGCAGCCACTGTGGGGCGGCCGGGCATGAAAAAAGGGCCGTGCTGGCACGGCCCTTCGGGTGAAGCGGGAAGCTGCGGGATTACTTCTTGCCGGCCTTGGCCGAGGCGCTGCGGGCGCTCTGCATGAAGTTGTCGAAGCGGTTTTCGGCGACGGCGAACCACTGGAGCTGCTCGTCGCGGAATTTCTTCCAGTGCTCGTAAATCTTCTTGAACTTCGGGTTCTTGGCGGCGGTTTCCTCGTAGAGCTCGTGGGCGGCCTTGTAGGCGGCGGCCATCACGTCGCTCGGGAACGGACGCAGCTGCGTGCCCGAACCCACCAGTTGCTTGAGGGCGGTGGGGTTCTTGGCATCGTAGCGGGCCTGCATCTCGGCGTGAGCGTAGAGGCAGGCGTCTTCGAGGATGGTTTGATATTCCTTCGGCAGTGCGGCCCACTGCTTCTGGTTGACGTAGAGGGCGATCTGCGGGCCGCCTTCCCAGAAGCCCGGGTAGTAGTAGTACTTGGCAACCTTGTTGAAGCCGAGCTTCTGGTCGTCGTAGGGGCCGATCCACTCGGCGGCGTCGATGGTGCCCTTTTCGAGGGCCGGGTAGATGTCGCCACCGGGGATCTGCTGGGGCACCACGCCGAGCTTGGCGAGCACCTGGCCGGCAAAGCCGCCGCAGCGGAACTTGAGTCCGTTGAGATCCTCGACGGTCTTGACCTCCTTGCGGAACCAGCCGCCCATCTGGGCACCGGTGTTGCCGCAAGGGATGTTGTAGATGTTGTATTCCTTGAAGAACTCGCGGAAGAGTTCCAGGCCGCCACCGTCCATCATCCACGCCGTCTGCTGGCGGCTGTTGAGACCGAACGGCACTGCGGTTTCAAAGGCGAAGGTGGGGTCCTTGCCGATGAAGTAGTAGGAGCAGGTGTGGCCGCATTCGACGGTGCCGTCCTTGACGGCGTCGAGCACGCCCGGGCCGGGGACGATTTCGCCCGCTGCGAAGACCTGAATCTGGAACTTGCCCCCCGTGGCCGCCGCCACGCGCTTGGCCACCACGTCGGCGCCGCCGAAGATGGTGTCGAGGCTTTTCGGGAAGCTGGAGGCGAGGCGCCACTTGATTGTGGGCAGCTCGGCGGACAGGGCGGGGGCGGCCACGGCGCCCGCGGCGACACCGACGCTGGCCTTCTTCAGAAATGAACGACGTTCCACTTTGTCTCCTTCTTTTTTGGAATGCTACGAACGGTGCTCTGATTATTCATGAGCCCCCGGACCCGAGACAGTAAGGAAAACCCTATGCTGCCGTGCGGCATAAAAGCGCGGGTCCGGGATGCGTCCGGCGACGTTTACTTGCCCTTGGCGCCGCCGCCGTGGCGGGTGGCCTGCATGAAGTTGTCGAAGCGATTCTCGGCGACGGCGAACCACTGGAGCTGCTCGTCGCGGAATTTCTTCCAGTGGTCGTAAATCTTCTTGAACTTCGGGTTCTTGGCGGCGGTTTCCTCGTAGAGCTCGTGAGTCACCTTGTAGGCGGCGGCCATCATGTCGCTCGGGAAGGGGCGCAGCTGGGTGCCGGCGGCGATCAGCTGCTTGAGCGCGTGCGGGTTGCGGGCGTCGTAGCGGGCCTGCATCTCGGCGTTGGCGAAGGCACAGGCGTCCTCGAGGATGGCCTGGTATTCCTTCGGCAGCTCGGCGAACTTCTTGGCGTTGACGTAGAGCGAGAGCTGCGCGCCGCCTTCCCAGAAGCCCGGGTAATAGTAGTACTTGGCGACCTTCGAGAAGCCGAGCTTCAGGTCGTCGTAGGGCGCAACCCACTCGGCCGCGTCGATGGTGCCCTTTTCGAGGGACGGGTAGATGTCGGCCGGCGGAATCTGCTGGGGCACGACGCCGAGGCGGGCGAGCACCTGGCCGGCAAAGCCGCCGATGCGAAACTTGAGGCCCTTGAGATCGTCGAGCGACTTGATCTCCTTGCGGAACCAGCCACCCATCTGGGTGCCGGTGTTGCCGCAGGGGATGTTGTGGATGTTGTATTCCTTGAAGAACTCGCGCAGCAGTTCGAGGCCGCCGCCGCTCATCAGCCAGGCGTTCTGCTGGCGGCTGTTGAGGCCGAAGGGAATGGCAGTGTCGAACGCCAGGGCCGGGTCCTTGCCGATGTACCAGTAAGAGGCGGCGTGGCCGAGTTCGACGGTGCCGTCCTTGACCGCGTCGAGCACGCCGGGGGTCGGGACGATCTCGCCGGCGGCGAACAGGGAGATCTGGAACTTGCCCCCGGTGGCCGCGGCAACGCGCTTGGCGACGGTCTCGCCAGCGCCGAAGATGGCATCGACGGTTTTCGGGAAACCGGAGGCGAGGCGCCACTTGATGGTCGGGAGGTCGGCGGCGAGGGCCGGGGCGGCAGCTGCGCCGGCGGCGAGGCCGGCGCCGGCCTGTTTCAGGAAAGAACGTCTTTCCATGGTGTGCTCCTTCTTTTCTTGGAGGTCTGGCGGAAATCGGGGGGGGGGCTCAGGCGCCGGCGACGGTCATGCGGTCCACGAGGATCGAGCCGCAATGCTTCGAGCCGCGCACCAGCACGTCGTTGCCGATCTCGCGGATGCCCATCAGCATGTCCTTGAGGTTGCCGGCGATGGTGATCTCGTGCACCGGGTACTGGATCACGCCGTTCTCGATCCAGAAGCCGGCTGCGCCGCGGGAGTAGTCGCCGGTGACGTAGTTGACGCCGTGGCCGAGCAGTTCGGTGACGAGCAGGCCGCGGTCCATCTGCTTGATGAGGCCGGCGAGATCGTGCTCGCCGGGCTTGACCAGCAGGTTGTGGCTGCCGCCGGCGTTGCCGGTGGTCTGCATGCCGAGCTTGCGGGCCGAGTAGGTGGACAGGAAATAGCCCTGCAGCACGCCGTCGATGATCACCTCGCGGTCGCGGGTGGCCACGCCGTCGTCGTCGAAGGGGCTGCTGGCGAAGGCCTTGGCGAGGTGCGGGCGCTCGGAAATCTGGATGTGGCCGGGGAAGACCTGCTTGCCCAGGCTGTCCTGCAGGAAGCTCGACTTGCGGTACAGCGCGCCGCCGCTGACGGCGTGCACGAAGGCGCCGATCAGCCCGGCGGCCAGCGGCGCCTCGAACAGCACCGGCACTTCGCAGGTGGGGATCTGGCGGGCGCCGAGGCGGGCCAGCGCGCGGCGGGCGGCGAACGTGCCGATCTCGTCGGCGTCGGCCAGTTCGGCCGGGTCGCGCTTGGTGGAGTACCAGTCGTCGCGCTGCATGTCGTCGCCTTCGCCGGCGATCACCGAGCAAGACAGGTAGTGACGCGAGCTGGAATAGCCGCCCATGAAGCCGAGGCTGTTGGCCGAGATGAAGTGGGATTCCTGCATCGACACGCTGGCGCCGTCGGAATTGCGGATCTCGGGGCTCACCGCGAAGGCGGCGCGCTCGCAGCGGGTGGCTAGCGCGATGGCGTCCTCGGTGGACAGCTTCCACGGGTGGTAGAGGTCGAAATCCGGGAACGCGCGGGCCAGCAGCGCTTCGTCGGGCAGGCCGGCGGCGGGGTCGGGCGCGGTGAAGCGGGCGATGGAGACCGCGGCTTCGACGGTCGCCTTGAGGGCGTCCTTCGAAAAGTCGGAGGTGCTGGCGTAGCCGCGCTTCTGGCCATCGTAGATGGTGACGCCGATGCCCTTGTCGCGGTTGTATTCGATGGTGTCCACCTCGTCGCGGCGGACGGTGACGGACTGGCCGAACCCTTCCGAGACATCCACTTCGCAGGCGGTGGCGCCACGCTTCCTGGCGAACTTGAGGATGTCTTCGGCGATGGTCCTGAGGGTGTCCTGACTGAAGCTGAAACGGTTGTCGGCCATGGCTTTGCGGGAGGGGCAGAGGCTAAAGCTATAATCTTACCCTTCCCGCGCCTTTTTCACCCCCCAGATGGCCAAGCACAAATACAACCCAGACGAAGAATTCGACGGCCCCAGCAAATCGCAGCTCAAGCGCGACAGCGCCGCCCTGCAGGATCTCGGTCGCGAGCTGGCCGAACTCGGCAAGGAACGCCTCGCCAAGGTGCCCATCGACGAAGACCTGCGCGACGCGGTCAAGGACTACCAGCGCTTCACCGCCCACGAGGCCAAGCGGCGCCAGCTGCAGTACATCGGCAAACTGATGCGCAGTGTCGACCCGGAGCCGATCCGGGCCGCGCTAGACGCCTTCAAGGGCGTCTCCGCGGTCGAAACCGCCAGGATGCATCGCCTCGAGGCCTTGCGCACCCGGCTCCTCGAAGACGAGAAGACGCTCCACGACATCGCCGAAGCTCACCCGGGCGCCGACCTGCAGCAACTGCGTGTGCTGCGTCGCAACGCGATCAAGGAAAAGGAGCAGAACAAGCCGCCGCGGGCTTACCGTGAGCTTTTCCGGGTACTGCGCGAGCTCGAGGAGGGCCGCGCCGAGGCCGATGTCTCCGATGAAAAGGGCGAGGACGGCGATGCGTGATGCACTGAAGATCGGCCTCGTGTCGATCAGCGACCGGGCTTCGTCCGGCGTCTATGAAGACAAGGGCATTCCGGCGCTGCGCGACTGGTTCGGCAAGACCCTGGCCTCGCCCTGGACGATGGAAACCCGTCTGATCCCCGACGAGCAGGCCGCCATCGAGGCGACCCTGATCGAGCTGTGCGACGTGGCCGGTTGCCATCTCGTGCTCACCACCGGCGGCACCGGCCCGGCGCCGCGCGACGTGACGCCCGAGGCGACGATGGCCGTTGCCGACAAGCTGATGCCCGGCTTCGGCGAGCAGATGCGCCAGATCAGCCTCGCCTTCGTGC
Source organism: Zoogloea sp. (assembly GCF_041911615.1). Classification (GTDB taxonomy): domain Bacteria; phylum Pseudomonadota; class Gammaproteobacteria; order Burkholderiales; family Rhodocyclaceae; genus Zoogloea. The sequence goes on from NZ_JAYROR010000099.1 coordinate 21,114, forward strand.
CCACCGCGATCCTGTCGCGGCAGGTAGGGGCGATCCGCGGTACTTCGCTGATCCTCAATCTACCCGGCCAGCCGAAGGCCATCGCCGAGACGCTCGAGGGCCTGAAGGACGCCGAGGGCAATCCGAAGGTCGCCGGCATCTTTGCCGCCGTGCCGTACTGCATCGACCTGATCGGTGGCCCGTACATCGAAACCCACGACGCCGTCGTGAAGGCCTTCCGGCCCAAGTCGGCGATTCGCCCGAAGGCCTGATCAGGCCATGCCCAGCGCGGCCCGTAGCGCCGCCGCGCCGGGCGCCATCAGGAGCCAGCCGAGGGCGCCGCAATTGGCCCACGCGGTCAGCCAGAACACTGCCCGAAACGCCGCCTTTTGCGATTTGTGACGCAGCCAGCGCTGTGCCAGCACCGCGCCGGGCCAGCCGCCGACGAGGGCGAGCAGGTGCAGGGTGCGCTCGGGCGTGCGCCAGGCACCGCGGCGCGCAGCGGACTTGTCGTGGGCGTAAACCGCGAACGTCAAGCCGCTCACCAGCCCGTAGAGGCCGGCCAGCCAGCGTGGCCAGTGGCCATTCGACACGCCGACGGCGAGCGCGCCCGAAAAGCCAGCGAGCAGGATGAGCGAGGCCGGATGGTCGCCACCGGTGCGCACGGCTTCCCGCCGCCGCCCACCCGTAGCCGTTCTGCCCGGCGTCGGATCATTGCGCAGTCGGCGCGTCACGGCGCAGCGTTCACTTGGCGAAAATACGGATCACCTTGCCGGTGAGCGTCGGCGGCTGGGGCAGGTAGCCGCCGGTGATCTGTTTGCGTCGCTCCAGCTCGCGCCACCACGCTCGAATGCCGAGCAGCGCGGCGACGATCAGCGAGTAGATCAGCGGCTCGGTCACGTCCTTCTTGACCAGCCACCAGAAATGCACGCAGCCCAGCACCGCGATCGGGTAGATCGCCCGGTGCAGGTTCTGCCAGCGTCGGCCGCCGAGCTTGCGGATCGCGAAATTGCTCGAGGTGGCCGCCAGCGGCGCCATCAACACCAGCGCGGCGAAGCCGACGGTGATGAACGGGCGCTTCAGGATGTCCTTGGCGATCGCCGGCCAGTCGAAGAACTGATCGAGCCAGACGTAGGTGGCGAGATGCGCGACGCCGTAGGCGAAGGCGAACAGGCCGAGCATCCGGCGCAAGCGGATCAGCCAGTGCCAGCCGGTGTACTTGCGCAGCGGCGTCACCGCGAGGGTGATCAGCAGGAAGCGCAGCGTCCATTCGCCCGAGCCGCGGGTGATCGCCTCGATGGGGTTGGCGCCGAGGGTGTCGAGTTCGAAACCGCGCCACAGGCCGTAGGCGGGCAGCAGGCACAGCACGAAGAGCACGGCCTTGATGGCGGAAAGTTGGGTCTTGCCTGGATTCATGGTTGCGGTGTGGCGAGGGCTCAGAAGTAGCGGCGCAGATCCATGCCGCCGTAGAGCGAGGCGACCTGGTTCGCGTAGCCGTTGAAGGGCAACGTCTTGCGCTTGGCGAACTCGCCGATGCGTCGCTCGGTGGCCTGGCTCCAGCGCGGGTGGTCCACCTCGGGATTGACGTTGGCGTAAAAGCCGTACTCGGACGGCCCGGCCTTCATCCAGGCCGTGAGCGGCTGCTTTTCGACGAGGCGAATGGCAACGATCGACTTGGCGCCCTTGAAGCCGTATTTCCACGGCACCACCAGCCGGATCGGCGCGCCATTCTGAACCGGTAGCGCCTCGCCGAACAGCCCCACCGCGAGCAACGTCAGCGGATGCTGCGCTTCGTCGAGGCGCAGGCCTTCGACGTAGGGCCAGTCGAGCACGCCGCGGGTCATCGTGGCGCGGTCGTAGTGACTGACGAATTCCACGTAGCGGGCGCTGCCCTGCGGCTCCACCTGCCGCAGCAGCGCCGCCAGCGGAAAACCGGCCCAGGGAATCACCATCGACCAGCCCTCGACGCAGCGCATACGGTAAATGCGCTCCTCCAGCGGTGCGAGCTTGAGCAGGTCGTCGATGCCGAAGGTGCGCGGCTTGTTCACCAAGCCCTCGACGCGCAGCTGCCAGGGCGCGGGCTTCAGGCGGAAGGTGTTCTCGGCCGGGTCGGCCTTGTCGGTGCCCAGCTCGTAGAAATTGTTGTAACTGGTCACCGCGCGCCGCGAGGTGGGCGGCTCGGTGGTGCTCAGCGGGCTGGCCGCCAGCGGACCCAGACTACCCGCCGCGGCGTGCGTGACGGAGGCGGGGAGCGCCGCGGCCAGCGTCAGCGCGCTCGCCTGTGTCATGAACTGGCGGCGGCTGCGGTAGTGGGCCGGATCGGTGATCTCGGAAGGCAGGATGTCGGCGGGGCGACGGATCAGCATGGGGTGGTCCTCGAAAACGTCCAGAGCGGTAGACGCGCCAGCGGGGCGGAAATTACACCGCCGCCGGAAATATTTTCGCAAGCGTCCGGCAGTTCGACTGCCGGCCTGACGACTTCGTTTCGCCTTGCGTCGTGGCGGGGCGGCTCGCGTCGAGCGCCTAGCAGGTGCCAAGCCGACTCTGCTAAACTCGGCGACTGTTCAAGGTATGCCGCACGCTGCCGTCAACCCGGGCTTCACCCAGTTCGGGACGCGGGCTTCGCGAGCCTGTACCCGTTTTCGCCAAGCCTGATTCCGGTCTTTTCCATGCGCATCCTGCTCTCCAACGACGACGGTTACTTTGCCCCCGGCCTGCAGGCCCTGGCTGCGGCCCTTTCCCAGGTCGGCAAGATCGAGGTGGTCGCGCCCGAGCGGGATCGCAGCGGCGCCAGCAACTCCCTGACCCTCGATCGTCCGCTGTCGCTGCGCAAGGCGGCCAGCGGCTTTCACTATGTCAATGGCACGCCGACCGACTGTGTTCACCTGGCCGTCACCGGTATGCTGGACGAATTGCCGGACATGGTGGTGTCGGGCATCAACCACGGCGCCAACATGGGCGACGACACGATTTACTCGGGTACCGTCGCTGCCGCCACCGAAGGTTTTCTGCTCGGCGTGCCGGCCATCGCCATTTCCCTCGTCGCCAAAGGGGCGTCCGATTTCGGCACCGCGGCGCGCATCGCCCGCGAACTGGTCGAGCGTTTCCAGCGCGACCCGGTTCGCCAGCCGACCCTGCTCAACGTCAATGTGCCCGATCTGCCCTACGCGCAGCTCAAGGGCATTCAGGTGACGCGCCTGGGCAAACGCCACAAGGCCGAGCCCACCATCAAGTCGGTCACGCCGCGGGGCGACACCGTTTACTGGGTCGGCGCTGCCGGCAGTGCCCAGGACGCCGGCGAGGGCACCGATTTCCACGCCGTCGCCAACGGTTATGTTTCCGTCACCCCCCTGCAGATCGATCTGACCCATAATGGGCAGATTGCCGGTATCCGCGACTGGTTGGGCAAATGACCAGCGAGGTCCTGCGCGTCGCCCTCCAGACCGCCCAGCGTGCCCGCGCGCGCATGGTTGAACGCCTGCGCGAGCAGGGCGTGCGTGACGAAAAGGTGCTGGCGGCGATGATGGCGGTGCCGCGCCACCTGTTCGTCGAGGAGGCCCTGGCCTCCCGTGCCTACGAAGACACCGCGCTGCCGCTGGGGCTGCAGCAGACCATCTCGCAGCCCTTCGTGGTGGCGCGGATGATCGAATTGCTCCGTGCCGGCCGCGAACTCGGCAAGACGCTGGAGGTCGGAACCGGCTGCGGTTACCAGGCGGCGGTGCTGTCCCATGTCGCCACCGAGGTGTATTCGGTCGAACGGCTGCGTCCGCTGCTGGATCGGGCACGCGACAACCTGCGCCACCTGCGCCTGCCCAACGTCCGTCTGAAACATGCGGACGGTAGCGTCGGCCTCAAGGAAGCGGCCCCGTTCGACACGATCATCGTCGCCGCTGCCGCACCCAAGGTGCCGCCGGCCCTCACCGAGCAGCTCGCCGAAGGCGGCCGTCTGATCCTCCCGGTGGGCGCCGCGGACCAGAATCTGGTGCTGATCGAGCGCACCAGCCGCGGCCTCCGAGAAACACGCCTGAGTGCAGTGCGCTTCGTCCCGCTGCTGCCGGGCACTGAATGATTGACCCCGAACGCATGATGTTGTCCCGTTTCAGTCTCACCAGCGTCCTGATCGCCCTCGCGGTGACGGGTTGTGCCACCAAGTCGCCGGCCCCGGTCTCCGAACGTACCCGTCCGGGCAGCGCGTCGTCGCCTGCCGCCGAGCCGCCGGCCCCACCCCGGGTGGCGCGCCCCGGTTATTACATCGTCAAGCCCGGCGACACGCTGATCCGCATCGCGCTCGACCACGGCCAGAACTACCGCGACATCGCTGCCTGGAGTGGCCTCGAGAATCCCAACTTGATCGAAGTCGGCCAGGAATTGCGGGTGCGCCCGCCCGAGTCTGGCGTGGTGGTCCGGCCGGTCACCGCGCCGGGCGTCGAGGTCCGTCCGGTGACGCCGCCGGGTGGCGCCGCCGCCGCGCCGGTCGCCGGCGACGGCGTGCGGCGCGAGCCCAAGGGGGGCAAGGTGCCGTATTCGGAGCAGGCCTGGGCCCAAGCTCAGAAGCCCGAGGCGCCCGTCGCAGTGGCGAAGGTCGAGGCCAAGCCTGAGCCGAAGCCCGTCGAGCCCAAACCCGAACCCAAGCTCGTCGAGCCGAAGCCCGAACCCAAGGTGGTCGACACCAAGCCCGAGCCAGCCGGCGGGGACAAGATCGACTGGGCATGGCCCACGTCGGGCAAGGTCATTGCGGGTTTCAACGACACTTCGAGCAAGGGTGTCGACCTTTCCGGCAAGCTGGGCGATCCGGTGCTGGCCGCAGCGGGCGGTCGCGTCGTTTATGCCGGCACGGGTTTGCGTGGATATGGCAAACTGGTGATCGTGAAGCACGACAACAGCTTCCTCAGCGCCTACGCCCACAACCAGACCTTGCTGGTCAAGGAGGGGCAGGCGGTGACGAAGGGACAGAAAATCGCCGAACTCGGCGACACGGACAGCGATCGACCCAAGTTGCACTTCGAGATCCGCCGGCAGGGCAAGCCTGTCGATCCGGGCAAGTTCCTCCCGCCTCGCTGATTTTCCGGCGCAGCGCGACAGTGCGGCGAAGGTGGGTTCGAGTCGGTTAGTACGACTATAGACGCCGGATGCCACCTTTGCCGGCTTTTGGGTGGCGACCGGACGGACGACAGGCTCCTCGGCGGCCTGTCGGTGTTTCTCCCCTGACCCTGCAGCGAGGACTCCATGTACGATCCGGCAGTGCCTGAGGAACTGGATAGCACCGAACCGGACATGCCGCCGGAAGTCGAGGTCTTCCTCGAAGCGCCAACGGTCTCGGCGGCCGACACCGAATTCCTGGGTGACGTCACCCAGCTCTACCTGAACGAGATCGGCGTCAATCCGCTGCTCACCGCCGACGAGGAGCTCGCCTTGTCGCGTCAGGTGCGCCAGGGCAATTTCTCGGCGCGCCAGACGATGATCGAGCGCAACCTGCGCCTCGTCGTCAATATCGCCAAGCACTACCTCAACCGCGGCATTCCGCTCCTCGATCTGGTCGAGGAGGGCAATCTCGGCCTGATTCACGCCCTCGAGAAGTTCGACCCGGAACGCGGTTTTCGCTTCTCGACCTACGCCACCTGGTGGATTCGCCAGAACATCGAGCGCGCGATCATGAATCAGTCGCGCACCATCCGCCTGCCGGTGCACGTGGTGAAGGAGCTCAATCAGGTCCTGCGCTGCCAGCGCCAGCTCGAGGCGGCCAGCAACGGCGACACGACCGTCGAGGATGTAGCCCGGACCCTCGAACGGCCGGTCGAGGACGTGCGGGCGATCCTGGCCCTCAACGAGCACACCGCGTCCCTCGACGCGCCGCTGGATATCGATCCGACCCTGTCCATCGGCGAATCCCTCGCCGACGAGGATGCCGAGACGCCCGACCTGCAGATCCACGACCTGGAAGTCGAAACCCTGGTCCGCGACTGGATCGGCCAGCTCAGCGAGAAGCAGCGTCTGGTGATCCGTTACCGCTACGGCATCGACGAGTGCGAGGTGCAGACCCTCGAGGAACTCGCCGACAGCCTGGAGCTGACCCGCGAGCGGGTACGCCAGATCCAGCTCGAGGCGCTGGGTCAGTTGCGGCGCATCATCAAGCGTCGCGGCGTGTCCAAGGACGTGCTGCTCTGATTGCCTCCATTCCCTGAAAGACCGAGGATGAGCGAAACCATTCGCGTGTATCACAACGCCCGCTGCAGCAAGAGCCGCGGGGCCTGTCAGCTGCTGGAAGAAAGAGGGGCGCCGCTGGAGGTGATCGAATACCTCAAGTCGCCGCCGAGTCGTGCCGAGCTGGCCGATCTGCTCAAGAAACTCGGGCTGCCTGCCGAGGCCATCGTACGCAAGGGCGAGGCGATTTATAAATCCGATTTCCAGGGCCGCAACCTGAGCGAGGACGACTGGCTCGATGCGTTGGTCGCGCATCCCATCCTCATCGAACGGCCCATCGCGGTGCGCGGGGACCGGGCCGTGATCGGGCGCCCGCCCGAGAACGTGCTGGCGCTTCTCGATTGATCGTCCGCGGGCCCGCCCGCGCGTCTTAGCGCTTGCCGAACAGGGCCGCCGTTCGCGCGGCCTTCACCGCTTCGCCTAGCTGGAACACCGACATCGCGTAAAAGCTGCTGCGGTTGTAGCGGGTGATCACGTAGAAATTCTGGTAGCCGAGCCAGTATTCGCTGTCCTCGCCGGGCGTGACCAGTTCGACGAAGGCTGCCTTGCCGGCCGGCGTGGTGCCGTCGGCGGTCCGCACGCCCTTCGCGGCGAGGGCGGCGGCATCGAAGGCCGGGGTGATGTCGTTGGCGATCAACGGCGGCAGCTCGGCATCGTCGGCCACGCTGGCGCGCACGGCCACCGGCGCACCGGCCTCCCAGCCATGCATCTGCATGTAGCGCGCCACGCTACCGATGGCATCGGCCGGGCTTCCGAGCAGGTCGATCTGTCCGTCGCCGTCGAAATCCACCGCGAAGTTGCGCACGCTGCTGGGCAGGAATTGAGGCAGGCCGAGGGCGCCGGCGTACGAGCCCTGGTAGTCGAGCGGGTCGCGATGCTGTTCGCGGGCCATCAGCAGCAGGGCTTCGAGTTCGCCCCGGAACAGCTCGGCGCGGCGGGGATAGTCGAAGGCCAGCGTCGATAGCGCCGACAGGGCCTGGAAGTTGCCGGTGTTGCGGCCATAGATCGTCTCGACGCCGATGATGCCGACGATGATTTCTTCCGGTACGCCGTATTTTTCGCTCGCTGCCTTGATCGTGTCCTGGTGGCGGTTCCAGAAGGCGACGCCGGCCTTGATGCGCACCGGCTCGATGAAGCGGCTGCGGTAGCGCTGCCATGAGCGCACGCCGGGGTCCTTGGGCGGCGAGATGTACTTGATGACTGACGGCAGGTATTCGGCGCGGCGGAAGACGTAGGTCAGCGCATCTTTGTCGAAGCCATGCTTTTGTTGCATCTCCTCGATGAACTGCTGGGCTTCGGGCCGGTCGGCGTAGCGTTCGGCGGCGTGGCCGGTGCCGGCGGCGAGCCCGGCGAGCAGGAGCGGCACGAGGCGCAGGCGGAACAGGGAAATCTTCATCGGGGGTGGAAAGTTCGGGTGGATTGGTGAAAGCGTCGCAGGCGCGCCGGGTCCGGGCCTGACGCGCCGTAGCGCAGGCGGGCGTAGTCGGTGGCGATGGCGGTCAGGGCGTCGGCCAGATCCGGGCGGGCGCGGGCGACGCGTCCGGCGTAGTCGAGCGGGCCTTCCCAGTCGCGACGGGCAAGGCCGACGGCAGCGAGACGGGCGCAGACCCGATTCCAGCCGCGATCGATGGCGTCGCCGGCGCGGTGCCGGCGCAGCGCCCAAAGAGTAAGTCCGCTCATCACGACCGCGCAGCCACCGGCCATCAGGGCGGCGATGGTCTGCCAGTCGGGTTCGCCGAAGCCGAGGCCGGCGAGCAGGGCGCGCTGGCGGGCCGGATTGTACCCGAGAACCCATTGGTTCCAGCGGTTGTTGAGGGCGTCGAGGCGGTCGCGCAGGCCGTGTAGCCAGGCCAGATCGGCGCGTACCAGCAGCGGCAGGCGGGCACTGTCGGGCAGGGCGGCGGCGATGCCGCTCTGGATGCGCTGCGGGGCGCTGGCGGCCGTCGGGTCGATGCGCAGCCAGCCCTGGCCGGCGAGCCAGACCTCGGCCCAGGCGTGGGCGTCGGACTGACGCACGACGAGGCTGCCGTCCACCGGGTTGATTTCTCCGCCCTGGTAGCCCGTGACGACGCGGGCGGGCACGCCGGCGGCGCGCAGGGTGACGACGAAGGCGGCGGCGAAGTGCTCGCAAAAGCCCTGGCGGGTGTCGAAGAGGAAGCTGTCCACGTCGTCGCGACCCAGAGGCAGCGGTTCGAGGGTGTAGCGGAGGCGGCTGCGCTGGAAGTGTTCGATGGCGAGCGTCGGGATGTCGGCCGCGGCGTTGGCGCGCGCGCGAAGCTGGCGGCCGAGGTCGACGGTGCGTGGATTGCTGCCGGCGGGCAGGGCGAGGGCCTCGCGCAGGGAGGCGGCGTCTTCGTCGCGGCCGACCGGGGTGTGGGGGTAGGACACCAGCTCGATGCGGCGCAGGCTGTTCACCGGCTCGCGGGCGAGTAGCTGGTAATCCGTCGAGTAGCCCAGCCCCGGAACCACGGCCGGGAAGTCGAGGGCCAGCAGCCAGCGCGCGTTGTTGGGGCTGAGCGTGGTGGCGTAGGGGTAGGCGACGCCCTGTGGTCGGTAGGCCGGTTGGTCGTTCACCCGCAGCGGACCCGCGCGCCAGGTGCGGCCGTCGAAGCGGGCAAGCACCGGACCGCGCCAGTAGCGTTCGGACGGGGGCGGCGGTTCGCCGGAGAAGTCGACCCGGAAGGCGATCTCGGACGATTCGCTGAGACGCGCCAGATCGCCCGGCGCCATGCTCTCGGACAGGCCGCTGCGGGCGAAGGCGTCGCTCGGCAGGCCCCACAGGGGGCCCTGCACGCGGGGAAACAGCACGAACAGCACGAGCATCAGCGGCACGGCCTGGGCGACGAGGCGAGCGGCGTCGCCGGCGCGGCGGCGCAGGCTGGCCGGTGATCCCTGCAGCGCCAGCAGGCTGGCGAAGCTGGCGACGGTGCCCAGCAGGGCGAGGCCGGCGATGGCCATGTCCTGCCGGTAGAAGAATTGGGCGAGCTGCATGAAGCAGCACAGCAGGACGACCGCGCGGCCGTCGCGCACGTTGCGGGTTTCGAGCAGCTTGAGACTGAGCAGGCCGGCGAGCAGGGCAACGCCGGGCTCCTTGCCGAAGAACTGGCGGAACTCGATCAGCACGCCGGCCAGCACCGCCAGGGCCAGACCGCCGAGCAGCAGGCGCGGTGGCAGACGTCCGCCGCGCCGGTCGATGAGTGCGCGCCAGCCCAGCAGCAGCGCGCACAGCCCGCTCAGGGCCGGTGCCAGGTGCGCCGCGTGGGGCGCGAGGCTCAGCGCGGCGGCGGCGAGGAGCCAGCCGGCCTGATCAGGACGTAGCGTCATCGCGAGCGCCGAACAGCGCGAGGGCGGCGAGGCAGGTGTGGCGATGCCCCGCTCCGCGGGCCGGGGCGTACTCGATGCCGGGCAGGCGTAGCCCGTAGTCGAGCCCGGCGGCGTCGGCGTCGAGCACCCAGCGGGCGAGGCGAGCCAGACGGGCGTCGGTGCTCATGCCGGTCGGCAGGTGCTGCCAGTCGAGCCAGACCGCCTGGCTGCCCGAGCCGTCGAACGTCTTGGTGCGCCACGGGCCGCCTCGGGCGACGTGCTTCCAGGCCACATGGCGCGGCGAGTCGGCCGGTTGGTGGTGTCGCAGGCCGGCGAAGTCGTCCCGCCCGCGGCCGCCGCCGCCGCTGCCGGGGCTCGGGTCGTCGCCATGGGGCAGCGGTGGGGCGGCGCGTTCGGGGGCGGGGTAGACGAGGCAGCGCTGGTCGGGTTGGAGCAGGCTCCAGGCGCGGATCAGGCCGAGCGGATGCCGGGTCTCGAGGGTCAGCCGCGGGAGGGGCTGCCAGCCGCGACGGGTCGTCGGCAAGACGATGTCACGGGTCACGCTGGCGCCGGGCGGGATGTCGAAAGGGTCGGTCGGGTCGGCGCCCGGGCGCAACACGAGGCCCAGGCGCGCCCGTGGCCCGGGATTGGAGACGATCAGCCCGAAGCGCGCCGGCGCGCCGCAGAACACGGCCTCGCTGCGGCCCGGTGCGATGCTCAGCGCCAGCAGGTTGCGAAACGCGTGGTGGATGCTGAGCCAGGCGACGCTGCCGATCAGGAAGGTGAGGGCGAAGCCCAGGCTCAGGCCGTAGTTGATCGACGCCAGCAACATCGTCAGCAGGGTGATGCCGACGGCGAGGCCGAAGCCGGTGGGCAGCACGAAAATGCGCCGCTGGCCGAGTCGGATCGGTGCCGGTTCGGGGCCACCAACACGGAACAGCCAGCGCCGCAGGCGCTCGCGCATGGCGGCGATGCGTGTCATCAGGGCAGCGCCACCGCTTCAATCAGGCGGCGCACCAGCGCGTCGGGCGGCAGCGGCGTGTCGTCCGCCGGACGCAGCCGGTGGCCGGCGACGGCTGGCAGCACGGCCTGCACGTCTTCGGGCAGCACGTGGTCGCGGCCGGCCAGCAAGGCCCAGGCTCGGGCCGCCGCGAGCAGCCCGAGCCCGGCCCGGGGTGACAGGCCGAGGGCAAAGGCGACGCCCCGCCGGCTCTCGGTGAGCAAGGCCTGGAGGTAGTCGAGCAGCCGCTCGCTCACCGCGACGGCCCGCGCGGCGGCGAACAGGGCGTCGAGCTCGCCGGGCTGCAGCACCGCGTTCAGGCCGTCGAGCAGCGTCCGCCGGTCCTCGCCAGCGAGTAGCGCACGCTCCGCGGCGCGGTCCGGGTAGCCCAGGGAAAGGCGCATCAGGAAGCGGTCGAGCTGGCTCTCGGGCAGCGCGAAGGTGCCGATCTGGTCGGCCGGGTTCTGGGTGGCGATCACGAAGAATGGCTCGGGCAACGCCCAGGTCTGTCCTTCGGCGCTGATCTGGCGCTCTTCCATGGCTTCGAGGAGCGCGCTCTGGGCCTTCGGCGTGGCGCGGTTGATCTCGTCGGCGAGGACCAGTTGAGCGAACACCGGGCCTGGATGGAAGCGGAAACTCGCCGCTCGCTGATCGAACACCGAGACGCCCAGAATATCGGCAGGCAGCATGTCGCTGGTGAACTGGATGCGCTGGAAGCGCAGGCCCAGCAGATGCGCCAGGACGTGGGCAAGGGTCGTCTTGCCGACACCGGGAATGTCCTCGATGAGCAGGTGGCCGCGGGCAAGGATGCAGGCCAGGGCGAGGCGTACCGCATGTTCCTTGCCGAGAATCACGCGGCTGGCGGCTTCCGTGAGACGGCGGGCAATGTGAATCGGCATGGCAGAGGCTTTTTTCGGCAGCGGGTTAAGTGGATAATGATTCCACAACAGCAGCCGGGCCGGGCGGCTTTGCCGACCCCGGGGCTGCAACAATCAACGCGCTTCTGCGACGTCACGCGAGAGGGGAGAGTTCATGACGAGTACCGCATTCATCACGCACCGCGACTGCTGGCTTCATAACATGGGTGAGCACCACCCGGAATCGCCAGAGCGGCTGGCCGCCATCAACGACCGCCTGATCGCTGCCGGTCTCGACATGTATCTTTCCTTTCACGACGCGCCGATGGCCAGCGTAGAGCAGATCGCCCGGGCCCATCCCCGCGCCCATGTCGAGGAACTGCTCGCGAGCGTGCCCGAACACGGCATCCGCCACCTCGATCCCGACACCGCGGTCTGCCCCAATTCGATGAAGGCCGCGCTGCGCTCCGCGGGCGCCGGCATCCTCGCCACCGATCTTGTCATGGCCGGCGAGGCCGAGAACGCGTTCTGCGCGATCCGCCCACCCGGCCACCACGCCGAGGTGGATAAGGCGATGGGTTTCTGCTTCTTCAACAACGTCGCCGTTGCTGCCCGTCACGCCCTCGAAGCGCACGGGCTCAAACGCGTCGCCGTGATCGACTTCGACGTGCACCACGGCAACGGCACCGAGAGCATCTTCAAGGACGACCCGCGGGTGCTGATGGTCAGCATCTTCCAGCATCCGTTCTACCCATACAGCGGGGCCGACAATCCGGCGCCGAACATGGTGAATGTGCCGGTCAAGGCCGGGACGCGGGGCGACGTGTTCCGAGAGATCGTCACCGACATCTGGATGCCCGCGCTGCGCAACCATGCGCCCGAGATGCTTTTCATCTCCGCCGGCTTCGATGCCCACTACGAGGACGACATGGGCTCCCTGGGCCTGGTCGAGGCCGATTACATCTGGGCCACCGAGCAGCTCAAGAAGGTTGCCGCCGAGACCGCCGGCCGGCGCATCGTGTCGATGCTGGAAGGCGGCTATTCGCTGTCTTCCCTGGCGCGCAGCGTGGTGGCGCATATCAAATCGCTGGCCGATCTCTGAGCGGACGCCCGATTCGGGGCGGGGGAGGCCTCGCCGCTCCGGCGCCGGGCTGAAGTCCGGCTTTTCGTAACATCAATTTGCGCCCGTCTAGCCTTCCGGAAGTGATTGGGTACAATGTTCAACTTTCCCTCTTTCCTCGAGCGCTCATGATTACCGGTTCGATTGTCGCCATCGTCACGCCGATGCTTGAAGATGGCAGCCTGGATCTGCCCCGTTTCCGCAGCCTGATCGACTTCCACATCAAGGAAGGCACCGACGGGATCGTCGTCGTCGGCACCACCGGCGAGTCGCCCACCGTCAATGTCGAAGAGCACTGCGAACTCATCCGCGTGGCAGTCGAGCATTCCGCTGGGCGCATTCCCATCATCGCGGGTACCGGCGCCAACTCCACCCGCGAGGCCATCGAGCTGACCGAGTTCTCCCGCAAGGCAGGTGCCGTCGCTGGCCTGTCGGTCGTGCCGTACTACAATCGGCCGACCCAGGAAGGCATGTATCGCCACTTCCGCGCCATCGCAGAAGCCAGCCCGCTGCCGATGATCCTGTACAACGTACCGGGCCGCACCGTCGCAGACCTGTCGAACGACACCACCCTGCGCCTGGCCGAGATTCCGAACATCATCGGCATCAAGGACGCCACCGGCAGCATCGACCGTGCCTGCGACCTCGTCGCCCGCGCACCCAAGGATTTCGCCCTCTACACCGGCGACGACATGACCGCCATGGCCTTCATGATGCTTGGCGGCCACGGCACCATCTCGGTCACCGCCAACGTCGCGCCGCGTCTGATGCACGAGATGTGCGTGGCCGCCATCGCCTGCGACGCTCCGCGTGCCCGCGATCTGAACGCCAAGCTCGTCATGCTGCATCGTGACTTGTTCTGCGAAGCCAACCCGATCCCGGTCAAGTGGGCGGTCGCCCGGATGGGGTTGATCGGCGACGCGATCCGTCTGCCGCTCACGCCGCTGTCCGAGTCCTGCCAGCCGCGCGTGCTCGAAGCCTTGCGTCAGGCCGGCATCGAAGTTTGAACCAAGCCCGGCTGCTCCTGTCGCAGTTGGGCAGATTGCAGTTGGACAGGTTTTTCCCACCCCGAGGGTTACGAATGCAAAGCCGAAAACTGGCTTCCGGTGCGACGGTTCTCGTCGCGTTTGCACTGGCCGGATGCTCCGGTTCCTTGCTGGAATCGAAAAAGATCGATTACAAGAGCGCGTCGTCCACCGCCAAGCGCCCTTCGCTGGAAGTGCCGCCGGACCTCACCGTGCCGACCGCCGACGACCGCTACAGCGTGCCCGACGTCAGCCCCAAGGGCGTTGCCACGTATTCGGCCTACAGCGCGGAGCGCGCGGCCCAAGGTGCCGTCACCTCTGGCGCGCCGTCGGCTCAGCCGGCCACGTCCGTGGCCCCTCAGACCATCGACAAGATGCGGGTCGAGCGCGCCGGGTCGCAGCGCTGGCTCGTGGTGCCCGGCACGGCCGACAAGCTGTGGCCGCAGGTCCGCGAGTTCTGGCAGGAGAACGGTTTCATCCTCAACGTCGACCAACCGGAAATCGGCGTCATGGAAACCGATTGGGCCGAAAACCGGGCCAAGATCAACGACGACATCCTGCGCCGAACGCTGGGCAAGGTGATCGATGGTCTGTACTCCACGCCGGAGCGTGACAAATATCGGACGCGCCTTGAGGCGGGTACCGAGCCGGGTACAGTCGAGATCTACATCAGCCATCGCGGCATGATGGAAATCTATCCGAACGAGGCCAAGGATCGCACCATCTGGCAACCCCGCGCGGCCGATCCGGAGCTGGAGGCGGAATTCCTGCAGCGCCTGATGGTTCGCCTCGGTGCCGACGAGACACGCGCCAAAGCCCAGATCGCAGTCGAGCCCAAGCTCGAGAAGGCGAGCCTGCAGAAGTCGGATGGTGGCTCGTCGATGCTCCAGGTTCAGGAGGGTTTCGACCGCGCCTGGCGGCGCGTCGGCCTAGCGCTGGATCGCGTCGGGTTTACCGTCGAGGATCGCGATCGCACCCAGGGGCTATATTACGTCCGCTACGTTGATCCCGAGATCGACGTCAAGTCGAAAAAGGACGAAGGCATCCTGTCGAAACTCGCCTTCTGGCGAAGCGACAAGCCGCAGGTGCCGAGTGGTAGCCAGTATCGGATTTACGTGAAGGGGGCGGACGCGGCCTCGACAGTTCAGGTCTTGACCCGCGAAGGCGGCGTCGATACGTCCGAGTCGGCACGCAAGATCCTCGGGCTGCTGCATCAGCAATTGAAGTAAGCGTCGACGGGCCCAGCCGGTGGTTTGGCCGGGCGTCGTCTGCATGTTATTCGATCCCCGTCCTGCACGTGCTGCATGACGGGGATTGTTGTTTATGGTGGGGGCAGACGTGCAGGCGATGAAGAAGCGGGGCCGCTCGACGTGTTGGACTATTCCGAACTGTGCTTCCCTCGCGATGGCAGGCATGTGCCAGCATGAAGGCTAGGGGCTGGAAAATCGATGGCTTGAATATCGTTGAAGCCTCTGACGGGAGCACGTGAAATGAGCGTGAGAGTGTCAGCGATTGGCGCCGGTCCGAAAGGTGCTTTTAGGTAGAAGGGGCAGCGTTTTCGGTTCGCCAGTCTTGGGGAGCCGGGTTGTACCAGCTTGGTATTGCTGCTCCGGGGTTGAGCCGTGAATTCCTGTGGAATATGGCGAATTCCAGGCGTAAAAAAAGCCAACCCGCAGGTTGGCTTTTTTCAACGGGGAGAAGATTACTTCTTCTCGGCGTTGGCGGCAGCGGCAGCGGCAGCGTTCTCGGCGGTGTTGCCAGCGGCAGCCGGGGCAGCAGCCGGAGCGGCGGCATCAGCGGGCTTGGCATCAGCAGCCGGGGCAGCGGCGGGAGCGGCAGCCGGGGCAGCGGCTTCAGCGGGCTTGGCATCAGCAGCCGGAGCAGCCGGGGCAGCAGCAGCGGGGGCAGCAGCCGGAGCTTCAACGGGCTTCGGCTCTTCCTTCTTGCCGCAGGCGGTAACAGCGAGTGCAACGAGAGCAGCAACCAGGAGAGATTGTTTCATTGTTGGTTTCCCTTATCGATAAATGAAGTACAACAAGCTTTAATCAGGAGCAATCGGGTGGGGATCCGATCTGCACTGAATGCTATCACGGAGGAAGTGCTTGAATAAAGACATTGTTGCGTTGCCGCAACAGGCATGGGCGGAAAATCGCCCATCCTGTCAATACGTTGGCCTATTCGATCAGATTTTTTGATGGATGGGCGAAGCCGCTGCAATACCAGTCGTAAAGCAAGGCGATGCCTTCCTCGGACAAACCCTTGATGGAGTCGATGTGCCGCTCGTCGGCGAGGTGCTGCAGCAGGTCGCGGTCTTCACTTTCGACAGGCACCGGTTCGCCGTTCAGGAAGAACTGCTCGTCGGAGAAAAGCAGGAGACTGCGCGCATCGAGTCGGTAGCCCGTTGCGCAGGCGGCAACGAACTCGTCGTGCTCGAGGGGATCGTCCGGACAGTCGAAGAAGACATGCGGTTTGGGCTCGGTGAGGTAGGCGCCGAGAAAGCTGCGTACGTCGTCGCGATCCCAGGTAATTCGACGGAGGGTTTCCGCGACGCGGTCGATCATGGTGTCGCTGATCTGCGCGGAGTGATCCTGACGTACCAGATCAGGGTCGGCGTAAATGCCGTCGAGCTGGAGGGTGTCCTGCAGGTGGACGAGGAACTGCTGGGCAAGCTCCTGGGACGTCGGCGAGCGGAAGCCGATGGAGTAAGTGGTGCATTCGCCGATGGCGATGCCGTTGTGAGCCCAGTGTGGAGGCAGGTAAAGCATGTCGCCAGGCTCCAGCACCCAATCGTAGACGGGCTGGAAATCCTGAAGGATCTTGAGCGGGGCATCTTCGACGAGGCTGCGGTCGTCTTGGTCGCTGATGAGCCAGCGGCGCTGGCCGATGCCCTGCAGCAGGAATACGTCGTAGTTGTCGAAGTGGGGGCCGACGCCGCCATTATCGACGGCGTAGCTGACCATCAGATCGTCGAGGCGGGCCTGTGGGATGAAATCGAAGCGATGTAGCAATGCGTCGCCATCCGGGCAGAACAGGTTCAGGCCCGATACCAGTACCGTCCAGGGGTGCTTCTTGCGGCGCAGGTCGGCGGCTTTCTGGGGGCCGTGGATGACTTCCCAGGTGTGGCCGTCGTGGGTGACGTAGCGCGATTCGACGTCTGGATCGCGGGCGAGCTGGAACAGTTCTTCCTTGGTCACCACGCCGGTGAAGCCGGGGATCGCCTGACGCACCAAGAGCGGTTTCTTTTGCCAGTATTCGGCGAGGAATTCTTCGGCCGAAAGGCCACCAAGAAGTGTGTTTGTCATCGCGCGATTATAGCGCGTCGGATTGCATTGGCCGGGCCCCCCGCTAAAATGTCGGCCTTCATTTTCGGACGCCAATTCATGCGCGAAGCTGCCAGCCGGGAAGCGGTCATCGAGTCCCTCGATCACGAAGGGCGCGGGGTCACCCACGTGGACGGAAAGACGATCTTCATCGAGGGGGCGCTGCCGGGCGAGCGGGTCACGTTCAGGCCGTACAAGGTCAAGCCCAACTTCGAGGTGGGTGACGTCGAGCGGGTGATCGAGCCGAGCGCCCAGCGCGTCGCGCCGCGCTGCCCGCATTTTGGCGTTTGCGGCGGCTGCAGCATGCAGCACCTGGAAGCTGGTGCCCAGGTCGCGGCCAAGCAGCGAGTCCTCGAGAACGCGCTGTGGCATATCGGTCGCGCTCGTCCCGAGGTGTTGTATCCGGCCATCGTCGGGCCGGTCTGGGGCTATCGCTACCGGGCGCGGCTGTCGGTGCGAATGGTGCCCAGCAAGGGCGGGGTGTTGATCGGTTTTCATGAGCGGCGCAGCAGCTACGTGGCGCCGATGGAAAGCTGCCCGATCCTGCCGCCTCATCTGTCGGCGATGATTCCACGTTTGCGCGAGCTGGTGGCAGGTTTCTCGGCCCCGGATCGTCTGCCCCAGATCGAGGTTGCCGTTGGCGAGGGGATCACGGTGCTGGTCTTCCGCCATCTGCTGCCCATCACTGCCGCGGACGACGCACGCTTCGCCGCCTTTGCCCAGGCCGAGGGGGTGCAGGTCTGGCTGCAGCCGGGCGGGCCGGACTCGGCCTACCGGCTCCACCCGAAGTCGGCGCCAGGTTTGGCCTATACGCTGCCGGAGTTCGGCGTGTCGATGGCCTTCCGGCCGACCGATTTCACTCAGGTCAATATGGGGATCAATCGTGTCTTGATGCGCCGTACCATGCAGCTTCTCGATCCGCGGCCGGGAGAGCGCATCGCCGATCTGTTCTGTGGTCTGGGCAACTTCAGCCTGCCGATCGCCCGCCTCGGCGCGTATGTGGTGGGGGTCGAAGGCAGTGACGCACTGGTGCGTCGAGCGGCGGAAAACGCTGTCGAAAACGGCTTGGACGCGCGCTGCGAGTTTCACGCCGCCAATCTTTTCGAGGCAACCGAGG
The DNA here is from genome assembly GCF_041911615.1 of Zoogloea sp. Classification (GTDB taxonomy): domain Bacteria; phylum Pseudomonadota; class Gammaproteobacteria; order Burkholderiales; family Rhodocyclaceae; genus Zoogloea. The sequence continues at coordinate 39,036 of NZ_JAYROR010000099.1, forward strand.
ACAGCCTTGCGGCCCTCGGCCATCTCGACAAGCTGCTGATCGATCCGCCGCGGGAGGGGGCGATCGCGGTGGTCAAGGCGCTGGGCGACGATGCGCCGAAGCGCATTGTTTACGTTTCCTGCAATCCGGCAACGCTGGCACGGGACACTGCCGTCCTGACCAACGAGAAGGGCTATCGACTCCGGGGGGCTGGGATTGCCAACATGTTCCCGCAGACGTCTCACGTGGAGTCGATCGCCGTGTTCGAGCGGGGTGGATTCGCGTGAGGCTGTTGTTAACACAAAAAAAGGCGACCAGATGGTCGCCTTTTTTGCTGAAGGAGGCTGCGCTCAGTCGCGCTCGCCAGTGAAGGCCATGATCAGATTGAGCAGACTGACGAAGACGTTATAGACGTCGAGATAGACGGCCAGCGTCGCCGTGACGTAGTTGGTCTCGCCACCCTGCACGATGTTGCTGATGTCGTACAGGATGTATCCCGAGAACAGCAGCACTACTGCAGCGGAAATCACCAGATGAAGCACCGGCATCTGAAGGAAGATGTTGGCAACCATGGCAAGCAGGACGACGACCAGTCCGACGGTGAGAAACTTGCCCATGTTGGTGAAGTTTCGCTTCGAGACGCTCGCAACGCCCGCGAGGACGGCAAAGATCGCACCGGTACCGCCGGCTGCGAGGGCGATCATCGTGCCGCCGTTCGAGAAGCCCAGTGCCACCTGCAGTACGCGTGACAGCATCAGGCCCATGAAGAACGTGAAGCCCAGCAGCAATGCGACGCCGAGACCGCTGTTCTTGTTTTTCTCGATTCCGTAGAAAAAGGCGAACGAGATCCCCAGAAACAGCGCGAAGGCGATGAAGGGGTTACCCGGCAGGAACGAGAATTGCATCTGCACGCCCAGCAAGGCACCGGCAACGGTCGGCACCATCGTAAGGGCGAGCAGCATGTAGGTATTGCGCAATACGCGGCTGGCGCCTTGCGACAAAACCTGCGTTTGCTGACCGTAAGTGTCGAGTTGCATGAAATTCCTCCGAATTGATCAAAAACAGTGATGAACTGTGCTGATTGAGAGTAACGGAGCGGCCAAAAAGTTTCAACCGCACGCGCCGTGCTAGAATCCGCGCCCTGCGGAGGTGTGGCAGAGTGGTCGATTGCACCGGTCTTGAAAACCGGCAACGGGAAACCGTTCGTGAGTTCGAATCTCACCGCCTCCGCCATCGGTATTCCATCTGATCCGGACGAAACGTCATCGTTTCGAGCCGGATTTTCTTTTTCGGGCCGGCTGTCATGGCCGCGCTTCGCGAACCTGCGCGGCAAACGCCAGGGCATCCGGAAGGAAAGATAGGAAATCGGCTTCCAGGCCGGCGTATTCCCGTTCCAGTTCCTCTCCAGCGCCCGCCAGGGTATTGGGCTGGCGCAGGCGGAAACGCGACATCCGGTCGAGGGCTAGGGCGACGTTGCTGCTGTCGTGATAGCTGGCGAGCCAGTCGTGGCTGGCCATCCGCTCGAAGACAGGCAGGAAGTCTGCGGGCAGGGGATCGGTGTGACGGGCGATCAGCTGGTAGGTCTCGGCGGTGAATGCGTGCAGGGGCTGGATGCTGAACTGCGCCCAGTGCCTCGCCAGGAAGTGATCGTAGAACAGATCCACCATGATTCCGCCGACCCGTCGCCGGTCGGCGCTGACGCGCATCCGGCTGCGAATGAAGGCGGGGTGACGGTCGGCGAAGCTGTCGATGCGTCGATGCAGCATAACGCCGTCGACGAGCGCTGCGCTGAGCCCCGCAGGGCGTGGCGACAGCGGCCCCTTGACGAAATCGCCAATGATGCCGCCGATCCTGTCGGTGGCAAGCGGGCCGGCAAGCAAGGCGTGGGCGAGATAGTTCATCGGGCGCGGCGGATTAGTTTCGCTGAACGGGAAGGGTGCCATTGTGCGCTGGCGAGGCGCGCTTGCGGGGTGCGTGTCGGTGTCTGGGGGGATCGGATTTGATAGATAAATCCAATCGATAAAATCCGAACAATCAATTAGATCAATTTAGGCGCGATCACTACCATTCGTTCTGTCTTCTTCAACGACATCCCAACAGGAGTGAACGACATGGCAATCATCAACAGCAAGATCAAGCCCTTCGCCGCCGAGGCCTACCACAACGGCAAGTTCGTCAAGGTTTCGGAGGCCGATCTGGCCGGCAAGTGGTCGATCTTCTTCTTCTACCCGGCCGACTTCACCTTCGTCTGCCCGACCGAACTGGGCGACATGGCCGATCTGTACCCGGAATTTCAGAAGATGGGCGTCGAGGTTTACTCGGTATCCACCGACACGCACTTCACTCACAAAGCGTGGCATGACGCGTCGGACACGATTCGCAAGATCGCCTATCCGATGATCGGCGATCCGACCCACGCAATCTCGAAGAACTTCGACGTGCTGATCGCCGACGAGGGGGTGGCGCTGCGGGGCACTTTCGTGATCAACCCCGCGGGGGAGATCAAGGTTGCCGAAATTCATGATCTGGGCATCGGCCGGGACGCCTCCGAGCTGCTGCGCAAGGTCAAGGCCGCGCAGTACGTGGCGACCCACCCGGGTGAGGTTTGTCCCGCCAAATGGACCGAAGGTGCCGCGACCCTTGCGCCCTCGCTCGACCTGATCGGCAAGATCTGAGCCCTCTCGCCGGATCAGTCCGGCGTGGATTGCAGCGTCAAGCGTTCGCACCGATGAACGCTTGGCGATGTCATCCACCGCGATGCGATTTGTACCCATTCAACGCACTGAACACCTAAAGAACGGAGATCCTCATGCTCGACGCCAACATCAAGCCCCAACTCAAGGCCTATCTCGAAAAGCTGCAGCGCCCGATCGAACTCGTCGCCTCGATGGACGACAGCGCCAAGGCGGCCGACATCCGCGCCCTGATCCTCGACATCGCCGAACTCTCGGACAAGGTTACCGTGCGGGAGGATGGTGCGGCGCCGCAACGTCCGTCGTTTGCCGTCGGCGTGCCGGGCGAGGCGCCGCGCATTCATTTTGCCGGCGTGCCGATGGGCCACGAGTTCACCTCGCTGGTGCTCGCACTGCTGCAGACGGGGGGGCATCCGCCCAAGGTTGACGCGGCGGTGATCGAGCAGATCAAGGCCTTGCCCGGCAAGTTCGAGTTCGAAACCTTCATTTCCCTGTCGTGCCACAACTGCCCGGACGTGGTTCAGGCGCTCAACCTGATGGCGGTGCTCAACCCGAATGTCACCAGCACGATGATCGACGGCGCGCTGTTCCAGGATCTGGTCAATGCGCGGCAGATCATGGCGGTGCCGACCGTCTTCCTCAATGGCCAGCCCTTCGGCCAGGGCCGCATGACCGTGGAGGAGATTCTCGCCAAGGTCGACACCGGTGCGTCGGCTCGCGCGGCGGAGGCGATCTCGGCCAAGGACGACTTCGACGTGCTCGTCGTCGGTGGGGGACCGGCCGGTGCCGCGGCGGCGATTTACGCCGCCCGCAAGGGCATCCGCACGGGCATCGTCGCCGAGCGCTTTGGCGGCCAGGTGATGGACACTCTGGGCATCGAGAACTTCATCTCCGTGAAGGAAACCGAAGGGCCCAAGCTGGCGAAGGCGCTCGAGGAGCATGTCAAGCAGTACCCGGTGGATGTGATGAATCTCCAGCGTGCCGCGAAGCTCGTGCCCGGCGGCCTCATCGAGGTGCAGCTCGACAATGGTGCGACCCTGCGCAGCAAGTCGGTGATCCTCGCCACCGGCGCCCGCTGGCGCGAGATGAACGTGCCCGGTGAGAAGGAGTACAAGGCCAAGGGCGTGTGTTTCTGCCCCCACTGCGATGGTCCGTTGTTCAAGGGCAAACGCGTTGCGGTGATCGGCGGCGGCAACTCGGGCGTCGAGGCGGCGATCGATCTCGCCGGTATCGTCAGTCACGTGACGCTGCTCGAGTTCGCCGACACGCTGCGCGCCGATGCGGTGCTCCAGACCAAGCTGGCCAGCCTGTCCAACGTGACGGTCATCAAGTCTGCCCAGACCACCGAAGTGACCGGCGATGGCCAGAAGGTGAACGGCATCCGCTACAAGGATCGGATCAGCGGCGAAGTGCATCTCGTCGAACTGGAGGGCATCTTCGTGCAGATCGGTTTGTTGCCGAACACCGACTGGCTCAAGGGAACGGTCGAACTCTCGCCGCGCGGCGAGATCGAGATCGACGCCCGTGGCCAGACTTCGGTGCCCGGCGTGTTCGCCGCGGGCGACTGCACAACGGTGCCGTACAAACAGATCATCATCGCGATGGGGGCGGGCGCCACGGCCTCGCTCGGTGCCTTCGACCACTTGATCCGGCGTTCCGTGTCGGCGTGATCCATGCGCGCGGCCGCGGATCCGGCAGCCCGGCCGGACGTGCGGCCCGCGCCGATGAAGCAAGTGCCGACGCCGAGATGCGCGCGTGCATCTTGCGGAGGGGGAAGCGCGCGAACGATAATGTCATCCCGCTTTGTATCGACATGTTTCGCCCGTGCGTAGAAAACCCACCATGCTGCGTCTCGTTCCGGGTTCCTCGGAGGACTCCCCAGCCGGGCTGGATCCGGATGCGGCCGCGTTGATGGCCGACATCGACGCATTCGACCTCGAATCGGCGCGCCAACGGGTGCAGGAAATCGATGCGCGGGCAACCGGCCTGCGCGTGTCCGCGACGGCCTTCCCCGAAGCAGTGCCCGAGCTGATCCCGTCGCCTCCGGAGACCACGGCGGAGGTCGAAACCAGACCTGCCGCAGCGCGCTCCGCCGCGCCGGCGCAGACGCCGTTTCCGCGAGTGGGGGGCCTGCTCGACCAGCTCAAGGACGAAGTTGCGGACAGCCAGCGTCGTGCCAGCGAGGCAACCCAGCAGATCGATGCCGTGCGCTGTGGGCTCGACCGGCGTCTGCGCACAGTCTTCGAGTACTTTCACGACCTTACCACGCAGCTCAACTACCTCAAGCCGAGTGTCGCGCGGAGCTATTACTTTCTCGATTGCGACGACGCTTTCCGGAACCTGAGCTGGCTCGAGGGGTTCGCGGATTTTCGCACCCAGTCCGAGCGGGATGGCGGGCACATCGAACGCGTTACCCTCGGTTTCACCCTCAAGGGGCGAGGCGAGCGCACGTTCGAGCGGTCGGGAGCGGGTGTCGAGCGCCTGCGACAGGTGTTGTTCGATCTCGGGCTGCGCTTCGAATGCCAGGAGCGCCGCAACAGTCAGCGCGAGCTCGAATACGGCTGTTTCACCGTGGCCGACGAGATCAGCGTACTCGCGGTGTGGCGGGTCGATTTCGAGCGTCACGAGGTGGTGCTCGAAACCCGTAATCTCGAGCGTCTGGGCTATGCCCGCTGCACCTTGTCGGCAGAGGCCATCGGTCCGGCAATGCTGGACGAGTTCGGGCGATTGATTCTCGGCCGCCCGAACCGTTTCCGCAGCTTCACGCTGCGCTGAGCCGTGGGCCGGCGCTCAGGCCGGCTTGACCAGATCCAGTGCCACCGCTTCGGCAACGCGGATGCCGTCCACGCCCGCCGATAGAATGCCCCCGGCGTAGCCCGCGCCTTCGCCGGCCGGGAAGAGGCCTTTGACGTTCAGGCTCTGGCAGGTTTCATCGCGCGTGATTCGCAGGGGCGACGACGTACGCGTCTCGACGCCAGTGAGGACCGCATCGTAGAGGTTGAAACCGCGAATCTGGCGGTCGAACGCCGGGATCGCCTCGCGGATGGCGGCAATCGCGTAATCGGGCAGTGCCGTGGACAGGTCGCCAAGATGCACGCCCGGTTTGTACGAAGGTTCGACGCTGCCCAATTTGGTCGACGGCCTACTTTGCAGGAAATCGCCGACCAATTGACCCGGCGCTTCGTAATTACCGCCACCGAGCGTGAAGGCGCGGCTTTCGAGCTGGCGCTGGAATTCGATCCCGGCGAGCGGGCCGCCGGGGTAGTCGTCGGGCGTGATGCCGACCACGATGCCGGCGTTGGCGTTGCGCTCGTTGCGCGAATACTGGCTCATCCCGTTGGTGACGACCCGGTTCGGCTCCGACGTTGCCGCGACCACGGTTCCCCCCGGGCACATGCAGAAACTGTACACCGCGCGACCGTTCGAAGCGTGGTGCACCAGCTTGTAGTCGGCCGCGCCCAACAGCGGATGGCCGGCGTGGGGACCGAGGCGAGCCTTGTCGATCAGCGACTGTGGATGTTCGATGCGAAAGCCCACCGAAAACGGCTTGGCTTCCATGAACACGCCCTTTGCGTGGAGCATCTCGAACGTATCGCGAGCGCTGTGGCCGAGCGCCAGCACCACGTGATCGGTGCGAATCTCGTCGCCGGTGGCGGTCTTGACCCCGCGTACCTGGCCGTCCTCGATCACGATGTCGGTGACACGCTGCTGGAAGCGGATCTCGCCGCCGAGTTCGATGATCTCGGCGCGCATGTTCTCGACCATGCCGACCAGCCGGAAGGTGCCGATGTGGGGCTTCGAGACGTAAAGAATTTCCTCGGGTGCGCCGGCCTTGACGAATTCGGTCAGCACCTTGCGCCCGAAGTGCTTCGGATCCTTGATCTGGCTGTAGAGCTTGCCGTCCGAGAAAGTGCCGGCGCCGCCCTCGCCAAACTGAACGTTGGATTCGGGGTTGAGGTTGTTCTTGCGCCACAGGCCCCAGGTGTCCTGAGTGCGCTCGCGCACGGCCTTGCCGCGCTCGAGGACGATCGGACGGAATCCCATCTGGGCGAGCACCAGCGCCGCGAAGATGCCGCAAGGCCCGAATCCGATCACCACTGGACGATTGCCGAATCCGTCGGGCGCCTTCGCGACGAAATGGTAGGCCATGTCGGGCGTGGGCCGGAGGTGAGGATCACTCGCTAACCTGGCGCACAGCGCAGCTTCGTCACGCACCGCGATGTCGACGATGTAGATGAAGGACAGGGATTGATTCTTGCGCGCGTCGTAGCTGCGCTTGAATACGTCGAAACGAAGCAGATCGGCGGGCGCAATGCCAAGGCGGCGGATGATGGCGGCCGGAAGGGCGTCGGCCGGGTGATCGAGGGGAAGCCGGAGTTCGGATAGTCGCAGCATGGCGTTCGGGCGGGGCGGACTGCTTTGCCGGCCCCGCAGTTGGCGTACGGGCCGCGATTTTATCCGGAAACTCCGGCGGCGGGAGGCGTCAGCCGGTCGCCAGCACCGGACGCAGCGGCGCGACGCGCTGCGGCCGGGTCGCCACAATCCGGTCGAGTTGACGCGCGACGGTGAGGTGTACGCGCTCGGCGACGCGATCGATGACGCGGCTCATGTCCGCACCGAGCTCCTCGAGGACGACGGAACGGCTCTTCATCTGGATCACGATGCGGCACAGTTTGTCCGCGCCGCCGCTCTTGGGACCGTTGATGTCGCTCAGACGCACGCTCACCCGTTGCACGATATGTCCGCAGCGACCCAGCGCTGCCTGGAGGCGCTGACTGGCGTGCTGACGGAGTTTCTGGGCGGCGGGCAGGCCGGTTGACTTGATCTGGATTTCCATTCTTCTCATCTCCTTGTCGTCGTTGTAAGCCGTGAATGTAAGGTCTTCACGGTGCAAAGAAAAGTCGCAATATGTTTTAATGTATTTCGATAATTTCGAACTGTTTGTGGCGATTGATGAATCTTAAACACCTCTTTTACTTCTGGAAGACGGCCCGCAGTGGTGGGGTCGTCAAGGCGGGTGAAGCGCTCCATATCACGCCTCAGACCATCAGCGGACAGATTCGTTTGCTCGAGGAGAGTCTCGACACGCAGCTTTTTTCCCGTGAAGGGCGGGCCCTCGAACTGACGCCCGCGGGCCGGCTGGCGATGGAGTACGCCGACGAAATGTTCTCGCTCGGTGCCGAGCTCGAGCAGGCGCTGCGGCACTACCCCAAGGGGCGGCCGGCGGAATTTCGCGTCGGCGTCTCGGACGCGGTTCCGAAGTCGCTCGCCTACCGGCTGCTGCACCCTGCCGTCGACCCGGCCGATCCGGTGCGCATCATCTGCCGGGAATGGCGGCTTGATCGCCTGCTGGCCGAGTTGGCGATCCACAGGCTTGATCTGGTGATCGCGGACTCGCCCATCCCGCCGTCGGTGGACGTGCGGGCCTACAACCATCGTCTCGGCGATTCCGGGCTTAGTTTTTTTGCCGCGCGTAGCCTGCTGAGTGGCCGCGATCAGCCGTTTCCGGCGTGCATCGCCGAACTGCCGGCGTTGCTGCCGGGCGAAGATTCGGCGATTCGTCGAAAATTGATCGACTGGCTCGATCGAAAACGACTGCGACCGAGGATCGTGGGCGAATTCGACGACACGGCGCTGATGACGGCTTTCGGCCGCGCTGGCGTGGGGGTTTTCGCGGTGCCGTCGGCCATCGAGCAGGAGACCCTGGCGAGTGGCGACCTGGTGCTCCTCGGGCGTGCCGAAGAGGTGCGGGTGGAATACTTCGCGATTTCCGTCGAGCGACGCCTGACCCATCCGTGCGTGCTGGCCATTTCTGAGGCGGCTCGGGCCGGCTTCGAATCGCTGGAAAATAATGGCGGCCCAACTCCTGCGGCCGAGGAGTGACGAGCCCGGGAGCGGGCCGCCGCCGGGGTGCCCTGAGGCCGCCGGCGGCGGGGCGTGGGTGGATCAGCTATTTTGCTGGATGCCGGCGACGACCCAGCCGGTCTTGCCGTCGCGCGGCTTGGTCATGTGCCAGATTTCGTCGATCCCTTCCGGTGCGGCATTCGCGTCCTCGCGGAGCAGACCGGTGAAGCGCACGCTGACGATGTAGCGCGCAGCCTCCTCGGTCACGTCGATCACTTCGGCGTTGAGCGATACCACGTCAGTCTTCTGCGCGGCGTTGCCGTGCTCCATCCAGTTCATCTTGATTTCTGCGAAGAGTTCCGGGGTGGTGTATTCCCGGATGTCCTCGAGATTGCGGGCGTCGTTGGCGGCCTGAAGGCGGATGAAATTGACCTTGGCGTTGCGTACGAAGCCGTCCGCGTCAAAATCGGACGGTACGCCACTGCGCCTGCTCGCCCCGCCCACGCTGCTGTTCGGGGGGGAGGCGGGCGGAGCGTCGTGGGGCTGCGCCGCACCGTCGAAACGCATGCCGCCTGCGCTTGCAAGGGTCGGCTGCTGCGGGGCGCGTCGACGCATGAAGAAGCCGATCAGCGCGATCACCGCAAATGCGATGAGCGCCATGGTCATCATCGAGGCGAGTTCTTCACCAAAGCCAAAGTGGGAGGCCAGTGCGGCGAGACCGATACCGGCAGCCAGACCGGCGATCGGCCCCATCCACGAGCGCTTCTGCGGCGTCTGGGCTGCCGCGGGCATGCCTGCCTGCTGGTTGCTGCGTGGCGCCATGGTGGCGGACGGGGCTTGAGCGGGTGAGGCCGGCGTGGCGTTGGGCGCATGGGGCTGGCTCATTTCCTGGCGCTGCATGCCCGAAGACTTGCCACCGCCAAAGCGTTTGGCGGCGTCGGCATCGCCGGCTGCGAGCGAAAAGCCCAGCGCCAGGGTGGCGGTCAGCAGGGCGAGGGATTTCATGAGGGGTCTCCTGTATGTAGAGGGGTTGTCTGTTCAGGTTAGCTGAGTGTGGCGATAAAGAAAATCAAGATTGTTTGTAGGTTTTGTTCGGTAAAAATTGATATTTGGTTGGGGCGTCAGGGACGTGCGGCTAGAGGGGGCGCCCGAGGCTAAGCCTCTGCGTGGGGCGATTCGAGCGGTTCGTGACGGGGATTTCGAGGGGGGCTCCGCTCGTGGAACGCCACACACCACAACGTCTTTCACCGTTCTGCGCTGCAATAAAGTTGATCTGTGTCAAAATGTCGCCCTAATCGCGGGGTATCCTTCCGCGAAGCCTGCCGGCGGTCCGTCCGTCGAGCGGGTTTGGGGGGTTTTTGTTTTTCTTTCTTGAGGTGACTCACATGCAATCGCAGACTTACAACTATAAAGTCGTGCGGCAGTTCGCCATCATGACGGTGGTTTGGGGCATCGTGGGCATGCTGGTCGGTGTTATCGCCGCAGCACAGCTCGTGTGGCCCGAATTGAACGTTGCCGAATGGTTCCACTTTGGACGGCTCCGGCCGCTCCACACCAACGCGGTTATTTTCGCGTTTGGTGGCTGCGCTCTCTTTTCAACGTCTTATTATTGCGTCCAGCGTACCTGCCACACCACGCTCTTCGCTCCCGGCCTTGCTGCCTTTACCTTCTGGGGTTGGCAGCTTGTCATCCTGCTTGCGGCGATCACCCTGCCGCTCGGTTACACCTCATCCAAGGAGTATGCCGAACTCGAGTGGCCGATCGACATCCTGATCACCGTGGTGTGGGTCTCCTACGCCATCGTGTTCTTCGGTACGATCGGTAAGCGCAAGACCACCCATATCTATGTGGCCAACTGGTTCTACGGAGCCTTCATCATCACCGTCGCGCTGCTGCACTTGGTCAATAGCGCCGAGATCCCGGTCACGTTGACGAAGTCCTACTCCGCCTACGCTGGTGTTCAGGACGCGATGATCCAGTGGTGGTACGGCCACAACGCGGTGGGTTTCTTCCTGACCGCGGGCTTCCTGGGCATGATGTACTACTTCGTGCCGAAGCAGGCAGGTCGTCCGGTTTACTCCTACCGCCTGTCGGTCGTGCACTTCTGGGCACTGATCTTCACCTACATGTGGGCGGGTCCGCACCATCTGCACTATACCGCGCTGCCCGACTGGACCCAGTCCGTCGGCATGATCTTCTCCCTGATCCTTCTGGCTCCGTCCTGGGGTGGCATGATCAACGGCATCATGACGCTCTCCGGCGCCTGGCATAAGCTGCGCACCGACCCGATCCTGAAGTTCCTGATCACCTCGCTGTCGTTCTATGGCATGTCGACCTTCGAAGGTCCGATGATGTCGATCAAGACGGTCAATGCGCTGTCGCACTACACCGACTGGACCGTCGGCCACGTGCACTCCGGCGCCCTGGGCTGGGTTGCGATGGTGTCGATCGGCGCGATGTATTACCTGATCCCGCGCATGTACGGCAAGACCGAGATGTACTCCACCAAGCTGATCACTACCCACTTCTGGATCGCGACCATCGGCGTCGTGCTTTACATCGCCTCGCTTTGGATTTCTGGTGTGATGCAGGGCCTGATGTGGCGTGCCACCAACCCGGACGGTACCCTGACCTACTCCTTCGTCGAGTCTGTCAAGGCCAGCTACCCGTTCTGGACCATCCGTGTCGTGGGCGGCGTGCTGTTCCTGACCGGCATGCTGATCATGTTCTACAACATGGTGAAGACGATCGCCGGTCAGAAGGCATACGACGCTCCGGTGCTGGCACCTGCCGGCGCTCACGCCTGATCGGGAGGAAAAATAATCATGGCTCAATCGAATCACGACTTTATCGAACGCAAGGTTGGCTGGCTGATCGTCTTCACGCTGCTGACCGTCAGCGTCGGCGGCCTTGTCGAAATCGTTCCGCTGTTCTTCCAGCACTCGACCACCACGCCGGTCGAAGGGCTCAAGCCCTACGATCCTGTTCGGCTGGTCGGGCGGGACGTGTATATCCGCGAGGGCTGCAATAACTGTCACTCGCAGATGATTCGCCCCTTCCGTGCTGAAACCGAGCGCTACGGTCATTACTCCGTCGCCGGCGAGTACGTTTATGACCACCCCTTCCTCTGGGGCTCCAAGCGTACCGGCCCGGACCTGCACCGTGTCGGCGGCCGGTATTCGGACCAGTGGCATCGCATCCACCTGCTGAACCCGCGTGACGTGGTACCCGAGTCCAACATGCCGGCTTTCCCGTGGCTTGATCGTCCGGCGAAGATCGATGACATCGAAGCCAAGATGACCGCGCTTCGCAAAGTTGGCGTTCCCTACACCGACGAGGAAATTCAGGGTGCTCGCAAGGCGCTGGAAGGCAAGACCGAGCTGGAGGCCGTGATTGCTTACCTGCAAGGGCTTGGCACCGCGCTGAACGCCGGCAAGCCCGCTCCGGCGCCTGCCGCGACAGCGCCTGCACCTGCCGCCGCTGCCGCGGACGCGCTGGGTAAGGTTTTCTTCGAAGTCGGCTCGAGTTCATTGCCGGCCGATGCCACTGCTGCGGTCAATGCGGCGGCTGATTTCCTGAAGGGGAAAGCCGATGCCAAGATTGACGTGACCGGCTATACCGACAAAACCGGTGACGTCGAGAAGAACCTCGAGCTGGCCAAGGAGCGTGCTAAAGCTGTCCGCGAAGCCCTCAAGGCCGCTGGTGTTGCAGAGGATCGGATCAACATGAAGCCGCCCGTCAGCATCACCGGTTCTGGTGACAATGCCGAAGCTCGTCGGGTTGAACTCAACCCGGGCAGTTAAACCGTTTGGCGACCATTCTGAGAACGCAGGAGTCAGATCTTGGATATCAATGATGCACGCGCACTAATCACCGTTGTGGGACTGGTTTGTTTCATCGCCATTTCCATCTGGGCTTTCAGTGGTCGGGCACGCAAGGGATTCGAAGAGGCTGCGCTCCTGCCGTTCAGCGAGGACGACTTGCCGTCCCCTCAAGCGGGACGGCAATCCAAGGAAGGAAATAAAAATGGCTGACTTTGTTAGCGGTTTCTGGAACGCCTACGTGATGGTGCTGGTGTTCCTGAGTATCGGTTTCTGCGTGTTCGTGCTCGTCTCGAATACCACCAAGCGGACGTCCGGTCCGGTTGGTCTGCACGATCACGTCTGGGACGAAACGCTGCAGGAGTACAACAACCCGCTGCCGCGCTGGTGGATGTACATGTTCTGGATCACGATCATTTTCGCGATCACCTACCTGAGCATGTACCCGGGTTTCGGCAACAATCAGGGCAAGCTGGGTTGGTCCTCGACGGGCCAATGGGAGGCCGAGCAGAAGGCCGCCGCTGAAAAATACGGTCCGATCTTCGCCAAGTTCCGCAGCATGGATCTGAATGCGGTGTCGCAGGACAAGGAAGCCAATGCAATGGGGCAGCGTCTGTTCCTGACCTACTGCGCGCAGTGTCACGGTGCGGATGCAAAGGGTGCCAAGGGCTTCCCGAATCTGACGGACAACGATTGGCTGTACGGTGGTGAGCCGGAAACCATCAAGACCACAGTGCTCGGTGGCCGTCAGGGCATGATGCCTCCGTTCGGTCCCGCGCTTGGCGCGGATGGCGTCAAGAACGTCGCCAACTATGTCCGGTCCCTGTCCGGTCTGGCTCACGATTCGCTGCGTGCCCAGCAAGGGAAGGAGCTGTTTGCCCAGAACTGTGCGGCATGTCATGGTCCGGAAGGCAAGGGGACGCCGGCCATTGGCGCACCCAACCTGACCGATAAGACCTGGTTGTACGGTTCCGCTGAAGCGACGATCATCGAAACCGTCACCAATGGACGTACCAACAAGATGCCTGCTTTCCAGGAGTTCCTTGGCGAAGACAAGGTTCATCTGCTGGCCGGTTATGTGCTGAGCCTTTCGAAGAAGGAAGCGGCTCCGGCAGAAGGCAAGAACTGATTTTTTAGGAAGTCTTTCTTGTTCTTCAGTTCATGCTCCCCGGGTTCATCCCGGGGAGTTTTTGAACAAATATATTAGAATATAATTAAATTTAGATCATGACCCAGCCAGATACCGGAGCCCAGAAGGCATCCGCTTCTCCGAGCAAGGCCGCTGGAGAGGCCGACGATACGTTGTATGCCGTCAGGCAGAAGGTGTATCCGCGCGCGGTTAGCGGGATGTTCGCGACTTGGCGGTGGACGCTGGTTTGGGTGACCCAGGTGATTTTCTATGGGCTTTGCTGGCTGCCCTGGAATGGACGACAAGCGGTTCTGCTTCACCTCGTAGACCGCAAGTTTTATATTTTCGATTGGGTTTTCTGGCCTCAGGATGTCTTTTTCCTGGCAATTCTGCTGATCATCAGTGCCTATTCCTTGTTCTTCTTCACGGCCGTCGCGGGGCGTTTGTGGTGTGGTTACGCATGCCCCCAAACTGTTTATACAGAGATATTCACCTGGATCGAGGAGAAGATCGAAGGAAATCGCGCGCAGCGCATGAAGCTCGATCAAGGGCCGATGACTGGCCGCAAATTCGCGCTGAAGGCCGCTAAATTTGGTGCTTGGGCCGCACTGGCGCTTTGGACTGGTTTCACTTTTGTCGGTTATTTCACACCGATTCGTGAGTTGGTGCGGGAGGCTGCGAATTTCAGTTTTGGTCCGTGGGAACTCTTCTGGATTCTATTCTACGGCGGTTTCACTTACCTGTTTGCGGGTGTCATGCGTGAGCAGGTGTGCAAGTACATGTGTCCGTACGCCCGCTTTCAGGGGGTGATGTTCGATCCAGATACCTTGGTCATTACCTACGATCCAGAGCGCGGCGAGCCGCGGGGGGCGCGCAAGAAGGGCGTGGATCCGCGCACGGTATCGAAAGGCGACTGTGTCGATTGCGGTATCTGCGTGCAGGTTTGTCCGACTGGCATCGATATCCGGAACGGCATGCAGTACGAGTGCATCGGGTGTGCTGCGTGCATCGATGCCTGCGATCAGGTGATGGAAAAGATGGATTACCCAAAGGGTTTGATCCGCTACACCACCGAAAATGCGATGAAGCGTCATTGGGGGCGGAAGGAGATCATCGGGCATGTGATGCGTCCGCGGATCATGATTTACGCGGGCGTGCTGATGGCGATTTGTGCGGCGTTTGTCTGGGGGTTGGCAACGCGTTCTACGTTACGAGTCGACGTGATCAAGGATCGTTCCACTCTTAGCCGCGAAGTTGAAGGGGGGTTGATTGCGAACGTTTATAATCTCCATGTAATGAACATGACCGAAGGTCCAAGACGTTTCGCTTTGTCGGCGAGCGGGCTGGACGGTGTTCGCATTACCCCGATGGAACCTTTTGAGGTGGACGCTGCCGGACTGAAATCAGTCACTGTTGAAGTGGCCGTGCCTCCCGAGTCCGGTAAGCCCGGATCGAATACGATCTATATCGAAGTGAAGGCACTGGATGATGAGAGCGTCCGTGTGCGAGAAAAGACTTCGTTCCTGATGCCGCGTTGACGCACCGAGAAAAATGAATATGACTGCAACCCAAACCTCCCGCTCTGCAACCCCTTGGTACAAGGAGCGTTGGACCTGGTTGTTGATGTTGATGCCTGCGACCGCCATCGTGGCGGGCTTCATAACTCTATGGCTGGCAATCAAGTCTTTCGACGGGTTGGTTGCGGACGATTACTACAAGCAGGGTCTTGCCATCAATCAGACCCTGGCGAGGGCAACGGCTGCCCAGGCGCTCGGCCTGACGGCGCAGGTTAAGTTCACGGCCGAAGAGATGAGCGTGCTGTTGAACGCCAAGCCGGGCACTGAGCTGCCTCCTCGCTTGCTGGTTACCCTGGCCCATCCGACAAAGGGTGGGCTGGATCAGCAACTGGTTTTGACGCGTGACGGTGACGTTTATCGGGGCAGAATTCAGTCTGCCCTGGCGAGCGCGCATTGGAAGGTTTTATTAGAAGACGAGCCCCGCAACTGGCGGTTGTCAGGGGCCGCATTCCTCCCCACAGAGACGGAGATCCGGATCGATTCAGCCGATCTCAAACCTGTCGATTGATATGGAGTGGAGGAAATCATGGCCTGGAAAGAATTGTTCAGTACCGATATTGGCCTTCTGAGCTTGTTCACGATTGGATTCGTCGTGGTGATGGGTGTGTATCTATACCGTTTTGCGAAGAATCATATTGCGGAAGACGAGCGGCGGTCGCACGGTTGATGGTTTGATGTGTTATCGATGCCTAACTGGGAGCTGAGCAAGATGAAACTGATTCAAGTTTTGTGGCCGTCGTTTCTGGTTGCGGGGATTGCCGAGATTATTTTTTTCACGGTTGTCAATCCTCAGGAGTTATACCTTTTCGGAGTGCCAGTGCATTACTCCGAAGTGGCCACATATTCCATCGGTTTCTTTGGTTTCTGGTTGGTGTGTGCAGCATCGAGTTTGGCGACGCTGTTTTTTCAGCGTACATCGGATGAGATCAACCAGTTGGAGGCTCGGTGAGCACGACTGTAGCGGTGCGTTACCAAGGGCTCGAGTGATCGCCTCTTGAAAGCAGCAAAGGCCTCGCAGAACTTGCGAGGCCTTTGTTTTTGATGTCGCCCAATATGATCGGCCCGCTTTGCTTAGCGATAGACAAGAACCGGAATCTTGCTGTGAGTCAGAACCTTCTGGGTCTCGCTGCCCAGGAGCAGGCCACTCAGACCACGGCGTCCATGGGAGGCCATGAAGATCAGATCGCAGCGGTTGCGCTCCGCTGATGCGATGATGGCCTCGAAGGGAACTTCACTGACAACCGTGTCACCGTCGGCCTTGACGCCCGCTGTTTCAGCAGCAGCCTTGGCCTGGGCGAGGATCTTCTCGGCTTCGGCCGCCGCTGCACGGCTGAACTGCTCGGGCGTGGTGGGGTCGAAAAGGGCGCCTTCTCCGTAAATCGGGGTGGGGAAGTCGGGCTGAGCGTAGAAAAAGGTGATCCTCGCGTTGGCTTCCCGGGCGAATTCGATTGCGCGCGAAACCGTAGATGCGGAGAGGTCGGAACCGTCGGTTGGAACAAGGATACTCTTGAACATGGCGTCGCTCCTCTTGGGTACTCGGGGTGTTGTAATTATAGGGCGAGCCATCTTCGCAACCGGATTGACGAATGTCAATCGAAGGTCAGACCGCTTCGTTCAGGCTGAGGGTGCGGGCGAAATCGTGTTTTGGCCATCATAGGCCGCTCATGACTGAAGGAGTTCACACCATGTCTCGTCGTCCTCTCGTGCCTTCCATCGACACGGCGCGCAAATCGTTGCGACGGTTGAACGAGTCCGTCGAGTCGACCGTCGATCCGCTCGGAATGGCCGCGCCGCTCATTCATGCGCAGTTGGCCTGGATGGCTCATCCGCAGGAACTGGCGGAGGCCCTGGGTCGAATTTCGGATAGCCTTTGGGCGTTACAGAGACACACTTGGCTTAGGCTGGCGGGGTTGCCGAGCACCGGGCCGGCCAAGCCGAATGCTGACGACGGCCGCTTTGCCGATCCTGTCTGGGCCGAGTCGCCGACCTGGGATCTGGTGAAGGGCTGGTATCTGTTGCTGACGCACCACATGCAGGACATGCTGTACGAAACGCCGGGCTTGTCTCAAAAGGAACGACGTCGGGCGGCCTTCTGGTGGCGAAATGGGCTCAATGCGATAGCACCGTCCAATTTCTTGTGGACCAATCCCGTCGCGATGCGAAAGGCCATCGAATCGAACGGTGAGAGTCTGGTTCGTGGTTTCCGCAATTTTCTGGACGACGTGGCTGCCGGGAACATCCGGATGACCGATCCGGATGATTTCAAGGTTGGGGAGAACCTGGCCACGACGCCTGGCAAAGTCGTGTTTCGGAATCGTCTGCTGGAAGTGCTGCATTACGCACCGACCGTGCCTCGCGTCCATGCGACGCCGATCGTGATCGTGACGCCATGGATCAACAAGTTTTACATCCTCGACCTCAATCCCAAGAAGAGCATGGTTCGTTACCTGCTTGGTCAGGGCTTTGATGTGTTCATCACGAGCTGGAAGAACCCTGGCGACGAGATGCGCGACATCCGCTTCGACGATTATCTGACCGAAGGCATCCAGGCACTGATCGATACCGCACGGGGGCTCACGGGTGCGCCGAAGGTCCATGCCGTGGGCTATTGCATCGGGGGCACCGCTTTGTCGACCTACATGGCCTGGGCGAACCGTCATTTTGGGCCGGAGGCGGTGCCGGTTGCGCACTGGACCTTGTTCACGACACTGGTGGATTTCCACAAGCCCGGGGATATCGAGGTTTTCGTCGACGAAGGCAGTATTCGCTTCATCACCCAGAACATGGCACGCAAGGGCTATCTGGATGGCGCGGAAATGGCGTCGGCGTTCAGGCTGTTGCGGGCCAACAGTCTAATCTGGCATTACGTGGTGCATGGCTGGCTGTATGGCGAGACGCCACCGCCGTTCGACGTGCTTTACTGGAACATGGATGCGACGCGCATGCCCTATGCGATGCATGCGTGGTATCTGCGCGAGCTTTACTTGCACAACAAGCTGATCGAGAAGGATGCCTTGACGGTGGCGGGCGAACCGATCGACCTGGGCGCGATCGCTCAACCCGTCTATGCCGTTTCGGCGGAGGATGACCATATCGCGCCGTGGCGTCAGACTTTTCGGACGATGAACTATCTGAATGGCCCCAAGCGCTTTGTGTTGTCCACGTCGGGACACATTCTCGGCATCGTCAATCCGCCGGTGAAGCCGGCCAAGCGAAGCTTCTGGGTGGGGGCTGCGGAACGCGGCGATCAGGCCGAGGCCTGGTTGAGTGGGCTGAGCGTGCAGGAAGGGAGTTGGTGGGACGACTGGATGAAATGGCTTCGTCCGCAGTGCGGCGAACTCGTCGAGGCTCGCCCCGCGGCAACCGATGCGTATCCGTCTCTGGGCGATGCGCCGGGGGCTTATGTGCTGGAGCGCTGAGTGGGGTCGTCTGTCGCGCTTATAATTTGTCGCCATGCGTCTAGCCGCGCTGCGTAAGAGTAGCCGGCGTTGGCGGGGCTTGTGGACGGCAGTCGCTGGAGGATCAGAGGACGATCGAGCGGCAAGGTCTTCAGCACATGGCGTCGAAAGCTGGATTCGGCCATGGCGCCATTGAAGTAAATCCGCCCGATGTGGGGATGGTCTGAGAGAAAGCTGGAGAAGTCGTTGGGGACTGCACTGTGGCGGTCGATCGCGACGTCCAGGCTGCCTTCCCGTTCACAGCTCTGAAGGACATCCCAGAGCGCCAGGTTCGCGTCGGTGAGCTTGGTCAGACGATCGGGGTAGGGCAATTGGGGGTGTGCCCCCACGAGCGCGCCGAGAATCGGCCAGAACAGATTGCGAGGATGGGCGTAGTATGCCTGCGCTTCGAGCGACGCCACGCCCGGCATGCTGCCGAGAATCAACACGGTGGCCGAGGGGGTGGCGACAGGTGGAAAACTGTGGATCAAGGCCATGAGTGGGGTGACGATCCGAGACTGTCGGATGGTCCAAATATCAAGCGTTGAGAACCGGCGAAGCAGAGATTGCCGGATTCTGGAGTAGGGAATGAAACAGCGCTCGCATGTGCTGATTGTTGACGATCAGGCCGACAATCTGCTGATCCTCGAGGACGTGTTGTCCGAACATTATTACGTGCATCCGGCTACCAATGGCCTGGAGGCGCTCGGTTTTCTGGATGCGGGTGGTCGGGCGGATCTGATTCTGCTCGACGTCATGATGCCGGAACTGGACGGCTTCGAGGTATGCCGGCGGCTCAAGTCCGACGATGCAACGCGCTCGATTCCGGTGATGTTCTTGACCAGTCTGGATCGCCCCGAAGACGAAGAGTTGGGTTTTTCCCTCGGCGCGGAGGACTTCATCCATAAGCCGATCTCGCCGCCGGTGGTGCTGGCACGGGTGCGGACTCATCTGGCGCTCTCCAGGGCCACGCGCGCACTGCAGCGGCGCAATGCGGATCTGGAACTTGTCGTGGCCGAGCGGACTGCCGAGATCAGCGAGCAGGCCGATCGATTGGTGGCGAGCAAGCAGGAGGTGATTGCAGCGCAGGCCGCTACGATTACGGCGTTCTGCGCGCTCGCCGAGGCCCGGGACAACGAAACCGGCAACCATATCCGCCGCACCCAGCACTACGTGCGGATTCTGGCCGAGGCCCTGCGCTCGCACCCGCGTTTCAGTGCGGTCCTGAACGACGATGTGATTCAGCAGTTCTTCAAGTCGGCACCGTTGCACGATGTGGGCAAGGTGGCGACGCCGGACTCGATCCTGCTCAAGCAGGGCAAGCTGACGCCGGAAGAATGGGTCATCATGAAGAAGCACTGCGAGGCTGGGAGAAATGCCATTCTGCAGGCCGAAAGTGCGCTCGGTGGCGTGAGCGACGCCTCGTTCCTGCTCTACGCGGCCGAGATCGCCTACTCACATCACGAGCGTTGGGACGGTAGCGGCTATCCGCAGGGGATCGCCGGCGATGCCATTCCGCTTTCGGCCCGTCTCATGGCGGTGGCTGACGTCTACGATGCCCTCATTTCCCGGCGTGTCTACAAGCCGCCTTACCCGCACGAAGAGGCGATCAAGATGATCCTCGCCGAAAAGGGACGCCATTTCGACCCGGATGTGATCGATGCGCTGCAAGGAGTGGCAGATCAGTTTGCGCAGATCGCGCAGAGCTTCCGCGACGAGCCGGAGGCGGCGGTGGAATAAGCCCACCGCAGGCGCATCGGCGCCAGTCTTGGGAGATCGAAAATTCGAAGGAGGGTTGCCTGCGTTGAAGGACGTCAGGCAATGATCGGGAATGCGGACGGAGAGACTCGAACTCTCACGCCATGGGCGCCAGAACCTAAATCTGGTGCGTCTACCAATTCCGCCACGTCCGCATAAGGCTGCGCATTGTAATGCGCAGGGCAAGTTGAGTGCCACTGTTTTCTGGCCAAACCAGAGTGGGGCACAATGGCTCCGCTGCGGGCCAGACAATCGGATCGCCCGACCCGAAAGTCGGGTTTCGTGATGCTTTGCGCGTGCTGGGATGCCGGCGACGCAGCGGTCTGCATCGCAGGCTCAGGTCGGGATCAGCCCCGACGCATGGCGTCGAAGAATTCGCCGTTGCTCTTCGTCGCCTTGATCTTGTCGAGCAGGAACTCCATCGCATCGATGTCGTCCATGCCATACAGCAGCTTGCGCAGCACCCAGACCTTCTGCAGCACGTCGGATTTGAGGAGCAGTTCTTCGCGGCGGGTACCCGAGCGATTGACGTTGATCGCCGGATAGACGCGCTTTTCTGCCATGCGCCGATCCAGGTGGATTTCCATGTTGCCGGTGCCCTTGAACTCTTCGTAGATCACGTCGTCCATGCGGCTGCCGGTGTCGATGAGTGCGGTGGCGATGATTGTCAGCGAGCCGCCTTCTTCGATATTGCGTGCCGCACCGAAGAAACGCTTCGGCTTCTGCAGCGCATTGGCATCCACGCCACCCGTGAGCACCTTGCCGGATGCGGGGACGACGGTGTTGTAAGCGCGGGCCAGGCGGGTCAGCGAATCGAGCAGGATGACCACATCTTTCTTGTGCTCGACGAGACGCTTGGCTTTTTCGATGACCATTTCCGCCACCTGAACGTGGCGGATGGCGGGCTCGTCGAAGGTTGAGGCGACGACCTCACCCTTCACCGAGCGTTGCATTTCGGTCACTTCCTCGGGGCGCTCGTCGATCAGCAGCACGATCACGACCACGTCGGGGTGGTTGGAGGTGATCGAATGGGCGATGTGCTGGAGCATCACTGTCTTGCCGCTCTTTGGCGGGGCAACCAGCAGACCGCGCTGCCCCTTGCCGATCGGCGAGATCATGTCGATCACGCGGGAGGTGATGTTCTCTTCACCGCGGATGTCGCGTTCGAGTTTGAGGCACTGATTGGGGTGCAGCGGCGTCAGGTTCTCGAAGAGGATCTTGTGCTTGGCAGCCTCGGGCGGCTCGAAGTTGACCTTGTCGACCTTCACGAGCGCGAAGTAACGCTCGCCTTCCTTCGGCGTGCGAATTTCGCCCTCGACCGTATCGCCCGTATGCAGGTTGAACCGACGGATCTGGCTCGGGGAAACGTAGATGTCGTCGGTGCCCGCCA
Organism: Zoogloea sp.; assembly: GCF_041911615.1. Taxonomy (GTDB): domain Bacteria; phylum Pseudomonadota; class Gammaproteobacteria; order Burkholderiales; family Rhodocyclaceae; genus Zoogloea. The sequence continues at coordinate 60,664 of NZ_JAYROR010000099.1, forward strand.
GGTAGGAGGTATCGGGTGAGCGCAGGAAACCGAAGCCGTCGGGCAGGATTTCCATGACGCCGTCGCCGTAGATCGGTTCACCCTTCTTTGCGCGGTTTTTCAGCAGCGCAAAGACCAGTTCCTGCTTGCGCAGGCGGTTGGCGCCTTCGATTTCGTTGGCAATGGCCATTTCGAGCAATTGGCCGACGTGGAGAGACTTGAGCTCCGAGAGTTGCATGGCAGGCAGCGGTGGGGGACAGGAAGGAGGGGAAGGAAGAGTAGGGCCATGGCAGATGCGCCAAGGCATGTACAGCAGCAGAAGTGCTCGGACTGTACGACGACACCGGGGTTATCGGGCGGATGACCCCGAGGGTGTCGTCAATGAAATACTAGCGTGCGAATGTAACCCGCTTACAGGTGGCTGTCAATGAAGGCTGCCAGCTGCGACTTGGACAGGGCGCCCACCTTGGTGGCTTCGATGTTGCCGCCCTTGAAGAGCATCAGCGTCGGGATGCCGCGGATGCCGTACTTGGCCGGGGTTTCCTGGTTTTCGTCGATGTTCAGCTTCGCAACCTTGAGCTTGCCATCGTATTCCTTCGCCACTTCGTCCAGGATCGGCGCGATCATCTTGCACGGGCCGCACCATTCGGCCCAGTAGTCGACCAGGACCGGGCTGGTGGATTGCAGAACTTCAGCTTCGAAGTTTGCATCGGTGACGTAATGGATGTGTTCGCTCATGGTTCCTCGCAAATTCAGGGGGAGTTGTCGGTGTTGCAGGGGAGGGAGGACGTTTCAGGGGTGGTCGAAACCGTTTGACCCGCGCAACGAGAAAGAGATGGCGGGATGCTAGCGAATATTTTCCGCCAAGAAAAGCGCTTTTCTCGCCAGCGGCGTCAATCTGTGGTAGCCGTGTTGTGTGCTGCGAACATTTGTCGGTCAGGGCTGTCGTACTTGCAGGCCGCCCCTGTGAGAAGGCGTGTTGCGCGGGGCGGGCGGCCTCATCCGGGGAGTGAATGCGGTATATTTCAGCCCCTCTTCCCCATTATCAGCCAGCCACCGGCCTCGCATCGCGGGACGTGCGGCACCATGTTCAGGAGCGCCCCATGACTTACGTCGTCACCGAAAACTGCATTCGCTGCAAGTACACCGACTGTGTCGATGTGTGCCCGGTGGATTGTTTTCGCGAAGGTCCGAATTTTCTGGTGATCGACCCCGAGGAGTGCATCGACTGCACGCTGTGCGTTGCCGAATGCCCGGCTGAGGCAATTTTTGCCGAAGACGATGTGCCGGCAGGTCAGGAGGGTTTCATTGCCCTCAATGCCGAGTTGGCGCGCAGCTGGACGCCGATCGTGGAGCGCAAGGAGCCCCCGGTGGATGCCGACGCATGGCGTGGCGTGGCCGACAAGCTCAAGCTCCTCGAGCGCTGAGTGTCGGCTGCGCGACGCATTGTCCGTTGTGCGGTGTCGACGTGAGCGAGAGAAATTGCGCAAGCCCGGGTAAGCCCTTATCCGGGTGCGCTTCTCTCCGTCGGCGCAATCGAATACCATGCGAAAAGGTATGGTTTTTCAGGCGTATCGACGTCGCTCAAAGGAAAGAAAATGCTGGTTAGCGAGATTCTGGCGATCAAGGGGAAGGTCCTCTTCACGATTTCCCCCAACAAGGCCCTGGCGGAAGCCGTGGCGGTCATGACCGAGCAGGACGTGGGTTCGCTGGTTGTGTTCGACAAGGGGCGCATGGCCGGTCTGCTCACTTTCCGCGAGGTGCTCGTGGCGACGCAGAAGGCGGGTGCCGGATGGCAGAGCCTGCCGGTCGAGGACGCGATGCTCAAGAATCCCGTTGCCGCGTCGGTGAATATGGATATGGACGAGCTTCGTCGCCAGATGGTCGAGCACCACCAGCGCTACCTGCCGGTGATGGACGACACGACACTGATGGGCGTGGTGTCTTTCCATGACGTGGCCAAGGCCGTGCTCGAGGAGCAGAGCTTCGAGAACCGTATGTTGAAGAATTACATCCGTAACTGGCCTGCCGAAGAAGACAAGGTCTGATTCAGGCTGGGCCAGGTAGCAAGCAGGCTGTCCGCTCAGGGGGCAGGGCGGCCTAACAAAAAGGCGTTCTAACGCCAGTCGAAAAGTATGTTGGACGCCGGTGTCGGACGACACCGGGACCGCCTGGGGAGGGCGGGTTCCTGTTGGAGGGCCTTGCGTTGCAGGGTCGGGTCTCCGGCAGGACTCGATCGCCAACTACAAAGGAGACAAGATGGACAAGATCTGGCTGAAGAGCTATCCCCCTGGCGTGCCCGCCGAAATCGATGTCAGCGAGTTTGCGTCGCTCGCTGATCTGTTCGACAAGGGCGTGCGCAAGTTTGGCGAGCGGACGGCCTACGTCTGCATGGGCAAGTCGATCAGCTACCGCGACCTGGACGTGCTGTCGCGCCAGTTTTCGGGCTATCTGCAGGGTGAGCTCAAGCTCGCCAAGGGTGCCCGCGTTGCGCTGATGATGCCCAACTGCCTGCAGTATCCGGTCGCGATGTTCGGCATCCTGCGGGCGGGATACACGGTGGTGAACGTCAATCCGCTCTACACCGCCCGCGAACTCGAACATCAGTTGCGCGATGCCGGCTGCGAGGCGATCCTCATCGTCGAGAATTTCGCCCACACCTTGCAGGAGGTGATCGGCAGCGTGTCGTCGTTACGACACGTCGTTGTCACCGGCCTGGGCGACATGCTGGGTTTTCCCAAGTCGCTGGTGGTCAATTTCGTCGTTCGTCACGTGAAGAAAATGGTGCCGGCTTGGAGTCTGCCCGGTGCGGTGAGCTTCAAGGACGCACTGGGCCTGGGCGCTGCCCACGCCCCACGACCGGTCGCCATCGGTCATGACGACCTAGCTTACTTACAATACACTGGTGGGACCACGGGTGTCGCGAAGGGGGCGATGCTGACGCATGGCAACATCGTCGCCAATCTGCAGCAGGCTCACGCATGGATCAGCCCGTACGTGAGGGAGGGCGAGGAGATCATCATCACCGCGCTGCCGCTGTACCACATCTTCTCCCTCACGGCGAACTGTCTGACCTTCTTCAAGATCGGTGCGACTAACGTGCTGATCACCAATCCGCGCGATATTCCGGGCTTCGTGGCGGAGCTCGGCAAGTATCCTTTTACCGTGATCACCGGCGTCAATACGCTGTTCAATGCGCTGCTCCACAATCCCGAATTCGAGAAGCTCGATTTCTCGTCGCTGAAGGTGGCGTTGGGCGGCGGCATGGCCGTTCAGCAGGCGGTGGCGGAGCGCTGGAAGCAGGTCACCGGCAAGCCCCTGGCGGAGGCCTATGGACTGACCGAGACGTCGCCGGCGGTATGCATCAACCCGCTCGATCTGCCCGACTTCAATCACTCGATCGGCCTGCCGATTTCGTCGACCGACATCAGCTTGCGGGACGACGACGGTTACGAGGTGTTGATGGGTATGCCGGGCGAGCTGTGCGTGAAGGGGCCGCAAGTCATGAAGGGTTACTACAACCGCCCGGACGACACGGCGCGGGCCTTCACGCACGATGGTTTCCTGCGCACGGGGGATGTGGCCACCATCGATCAGTCGGGTTTTGTGCGAATCGTCGATCGCAAGAAGGACATGATCCTCGTCTCCGGCTTCAACGTGTATCCCAACGAGGTCGAGGACGTCGTCGCCTCTCACCCCGGGGTGCTCGAGGTGGCGGCGCTGGGTGTGCCGGACGAGCGTTCGGGAGAGGCGGTGAAGATTTTCGTGGTGCGCAAGGATCCGGCGCTCACCGCCGAGGCGCTCATCGCGTATTGCCGCGAGGGGCTCACGGGCTACAAGGTGCCTCACTTCGTGGAGTTTCGCGATGAGCTGCCCAAGAGCAACGTCGGCAAGATCCTTCGTCGAGTGTTGCGGGATTCGTCGCCCGGTGCGTGATGTGTGCCACCGATGGGGCTGGTGCGGTGCAAAAAATCACTTGTGTTTTCCAGCCGTTGTGAGAATAATCAAAGCTTAGTCTTGTAGATGACTTCGTGACTGTCGTGACCCGTTTCGCCCACTTCCTGCCTGTCGACGCCGTTGTTGTAGTACGCGTAGTAAGCGTAGGTGAGCGCGCGTCGTAAGGGTCCAAAGGCAGTCCAGAGAGAATTCAGCAGACCCCCGCCGGCGCGTAACCGGCGGGGGTTTTGTTTTTTTAGTTGTGCCCCTGGCCCGGATCGCAGTTCGGCTCCCCAAGCCACTAGGAGAATCTCGATGATGCAAATGACTGGAGCAGACCTGATCGTGAAGCTGCTCGAACGGCAAGGAATCCGCACGATCGCCGGTGTGCCCGGCGGTGCGGCCCTGCCGATGTACGACGCCCTTTCGAAGAGCGAGCAGATCCACCACGTCCTGTGTCGTCACGAGCAGGGTGCCGGCTTCATCGCCCAGGGCATGGCCCGGGTGTCCGGCCGGCCCGAGGTCTGTCTGGCTTCCAGCGGCCCGGGCGCGACCAACCTCGTCACCGCCATTGCCGACGCCAAGCTCGACTCGATCCCGATGATTGCGCTCACCGGTCAGGTGCCGCTCTCGATGATCGGCACCGACGCCTTCCAGGAAGTCGATACCTACGGCCTGACGATCCCGATCACCAAGCACAATTTCCTGGTCCGCTCGGCCAAGGATCTGCTCAACGTGGTGCCGGCAGCCTTCCGCATCGCCATGTCCGACCGTCCCGGTCCGGTGCTGATCGACGTGCCGAAGGACGTCCAGAACCAGATGGTGAGCTTCGACGAATACCCGGATGTGGTCGTGCCCGACGCGGCCCCGACCTTCGACATCGCCGCCATCGAAGAAGCCGCGAAGATGATCGAGGCGGCCGAGCGCCCGGTGCTGTACCTGGGTGGTGGGGTGATCCACTCCGGCGCCGGTCAGCTTGCCGTGACGCTCGCCGAGCAGGCTTCCCTGCCGACCACCATGACGCTGATGGCCCTCGGCGCCATGCCGATGGATCATCCGTTGTCGATCGGCATGCTCGGCATGCACGGTGCCCGCTACACCAACTACGTGCTCGAGGAGGCCGACCTGCTGATCTGCGTGGGCGCGCGTTTCGACGACCGCGCCATTGGCAAGACCGCCGAGTTCTGCCCGAACGCCAAGATCATCCACATCGACATCGACCGCTCCGAGCTGCACAAGGTCAAGAACGCCAACGTGGCCATCGCCGGCGATGTGGGGCAGGTGCTCTCCGAGCTGCTGCCGCGCGTCAAGCCGCAACTGCGCAAGCGCTGGCTGTCGCACGTCGAGAGCCTTAAGGGCCGCTTCCCGCTGGCCATGCCGGGTGTCGACGATCCGCGTTCGCCCTACGGCCTGATCCACGCCGTCGCCAACAGCCTGGACGACAGCGCGATCATCACCAGCGACGTGGGCCAGCACCAGATGTGGGTGGCTCAGGCCTACCCGTTCCGTCGTTCGCGCCAGTGGCTCAACTCCGGCGGCCTCGGCACGATGGGCTTCGGTTTCCCGGCCGCGATCGGCGCCGCCCTGGCCGAGCCGGACCGCACGGTGGTGTGCTTCTCCGGCGACGGCAGCCTGAAGATGAACATCCAGGAGATGGCCACCGCCGCCCAGGAAAACGTTAACGTCAAGATCGTGCTGTTCAACAACCAGTCCCTCGGCCTGGTGCACCAGCAGCAGAACCTCTTCTACGGCAAGCGCATCATGGCGTCCCGCTACGAGCGCCCGACCGATTTCCTGAAGATCGCCGAAGGCTTCGGGATGCGCGCGGTGGACCTCGATCCGTCGCCCAATCCCCGCGCCACGCTGGCCGAGGCCCTGCACACGCCGGGTCCCTGCCTCATCCACGCGACGATCGATCCGAACGAATTCGTCTACCCGATGGTGCCGCCGGGCGCCGCCAATTCCGAGATGATCGGCTGAGCCCGAGGAGATCACGATGTCTGCACAAAACACGCCCGAAACCAAGCCCATGTCCGAGTACATTCCGGACGTGCCCGAGCACAACGGCTTTCACAAGGTCGTGCTCGAACTCGCCGTCGCCAATCACCCGGGGGTGATGAGCCACATCTGCGGTCTCTTCGCGCGCCGTGCGTTCAACGTCGAAGGCATCCTGTGCATGCCGGTGGGCAGTGGCGATACCAGCCGCATCTGGCTGCTGGTCTTCGAGGATCAGCGGCTTGAGAAGATGATCCGTCAGGTGGAAAAGCTCGAGGACGTCCAGTACGTCAAGAAGCACGACGGCGATCATCCGGTCTTCGGTCGTCTCGACGAGTTCTTCCAGTAAGCCTGCGCTGGCGCCGCCGGCCCGGGTGCCGGCGGCGTGCTAGACTCAATAGCTGTCTTTTTGTCCCTTCGAGAGTTCTTCCATGTCCGGTAACACGCTCGGCACGCTGTTCTGCGTCACCTCCTTCGGCGAATCCCATGGCCCCGCGATCGGTTGCGTGGTCGATGGCTGTCCGCCGGGGCTGGCGATCAGCGAGGCGGACATCCAGATCGAACTGGATCGCCGCAAGCCGGGCACTTCGCGTCACGTCACCCAGCGTCGGGAGCCCGACAGCGTTGAGATCCTGTCCGGGGTATTCGAGGGTGTGACCACCGGGACACCCATCGCGCTGCTGATCCGTAACCAGGATCAGCGCTCGAAGGATTATGGCAACATCGCCGAGCAGTTCCGGCCTGGTCACGCCGACTACGCCTACTGGCAGAAATACGGCATCCGCGATTATCGCGGTGGCGGCCGGTCTTCGGCGCGCGAGACGGCGGTGCGCGTGGCCGCCGGCGCCATCGCCCGCAAGTGGCTTTTCGAACGCTACGGCATTGTGATCCGCGGCTACATGGCCCAGCTCGGCCCGGTCGAGATTCCTTTCGTCTCGTGGGACGAGATCGACGGCAATGCTTTTTTTGCGCCTAACCAGGCGATCGTGCCGCAACTCGAAACCTACATGGACGAACTGCGCAAGTCCGGCGATTCCGTCGGTGCCCGCATCAATGTGGTGGCTACCGGCGTGCCGGTCGGCTGGGGCGAGCCGGTCTACGACCGTCTCGACGCCGACATCGCCTACGCGATGATGAGCATCAACGCGGTCAAGGGTGTCGAGATCGGTGCCGGCTTCGACAGCGTCAGCCAGCTTGGCACCGTTCACAACGACGAGATGACCCCTGAAGGCTTCCTGTCCAATAACGCCGGTGGCGTGGTCGGTGGCATCTCGAGTGGTCAGGACGTGATCGTCAGCATGGCGATCAAGCCCACTGCGAGCACACGCCTCGATCGCCGTTCGATCGACAAGGCGGGCGAAGCGGTGGTGGTGAATACGCACGGCCGTCACGACCCCTGCGTCGGCATCCGTGCGACTCCGATCGCCGAGGCCATGCTGGCCCTGGTGCTGATGGACCACGCGCTGCGTCACCGGGCCCAGAATGCCGACGTGGCGTGCCCGACGCCGAGGATTGCGGGGCTCGCGCCGACGGGCGTGCAGTGCGTTCCGTCACCGCGTCCCAAGGGTTGATCGCCGTCAACTTTTTGCACGCTTTTGGGGCGTAAAGTCGTCTCACAGGCACTCAAAAATTGACGACAACGGGAGGTAATGCATGGACCAACACGATCTCAACCACGAATTCCCCGAGTACCGGGAGCAGATTCACGCCCTGAAGCTTTCCAATGGGCATTTCGCCCGCCTGTTCGACGAATACCACGATGTGAATCGCCATGTGGTGCGCGTCGAGGTGAATGCCGAACTGGCCACCGACTTCGAGCTGGAAGACCTCAAGAAGCGTCGCCTGCAGCTCAAGGACGAGCTCTACGACATCCTGAAGAGCCATCTGCTCAACTGAGCGTCGATCTGCTCCACCCTGAAAAGAGCGCTCGCGGGCGCTCTTTTTTGTTGGGCGATACAATTCCGTCGATGATTCCTTACTGGCGCCTCTCGGGCTACTACTTTTTCTACTTTGCCTTCATCGGCGCCTTTTCCCCGTATTTCAGCCTGTATCTCCAGTCCGTCGGCTGCAACGCCGGACAGATCGCCATGCTGATGTCGCTGATGGCGGTGATGCGCATGGTTTCGCCCACCTTGTGGGGCTGGCTGGCCGACCGGATGAGGGTGCGCACGCCCATCGTGCGTGCGTCGGCGATGCTGTCGATGGTTGGATTCGCGGGCTTCCTGTACGGCGACGCCTACGCCGTGCTGTTCGCCAGCATGGCGTTCCTGGCGTTCTTCTGGAGCGCGGCGCTGCCCCTGGTCGAGACCCTCACATTTGCTCATCTCGATGGGCAAGCCGGGCGTTACGGCAACATCCGGGTGTGGGGGTCGGTCGGATTCATCGCTGCGGTGCTGGGGCTCGGCTATCTGCTTGACGGTTGGCCCGTGCGCGCGCTGCTGTGGGTCCTGCTCGCGACGCTGGGCGGCATCCTGTTGTGTGCTTTGACGATTCCGGAGGCGCGCCGGACGGCGGGTATGTCGCAGCCGCATGTTCCCCTGGGCGACATCCTGCGCCGGCCGGAGGTGCGCGCACTACTGGCCGCGAGCTTCTGCATGGCGGCGGGCCATGGGGCGCTGTACGTGTTCTACTCGCTGCATCTGGTGGCTCACGGCTACAGCAAGTCTTTCGTGGGCTGGATGTGGACGCTCGGCGTGGTGGCGGAAATCGTCGTTTTCATGGGCATGCCACGGCTGCTGCAACGCTTTTCGCTGCGCGGCATCCTGCTCTTCAGCTTCGCGATGGCGGTGCTGCGATTCGTGCTGATCGGCTGGGGTGTCGAGGTGCTGGCGATCCTGCTCTTCGCGCAGCTCCTGCATGGCGCAACTTTCGGCTCCCATCACGCCGCGTCGGTTGCCGCGGTCAATGCGTGGTTCGGGGCCCGGCATCAGGCGCGGGGGCAGGCCTTGTTCGGAAGCATCTCGTTTGGCGCGGGCGGCATGATCGGGGGGCTGATTAGCGGCTACACTTGGGACTGGATCGGACCGGCATGGACTTACACCATTGGTTCGCTGTTCGCGCTGTTCGGCCTGCTGATGTTGGCCTTCGGCTGGCGGACGGGCCCCAAGGCGCGTGCCGCCTGATCGATCAAACGACATGTCCAGGAGCAAAATGAGCAAACGATTCGAATGGGCGCGCGGCCTCCTGCCCGTGCTGATCGCAACCGGCGTGGTGACCGCCTGCCAGACAGTACAGACCACCCAGGGCGGCGCGGTGGGCATCGAGCGTCGCCAGACGATGATGGTGTCGGCCAAGGAGATGGATCAGGCGTCGGCCCAGAGCTACCACCAGATTCTCCAGCAGGCCGGTCAGAAGAACGCCCTCAACCGCGATAAGGAGCAGGTCGAGCGCGTGCGCGCGGTGGCTCGACGTTTGATTCCCGCGACGGGCGCCTTTCGCCCGGATGCCCCGGGCTGGCAGTGGGAAGTCAATGTGTTGAGCTCGAACGAGCTGAATGCCTGGTGCATGGCCGGCGGCAAGATCGCCTTCTACTCGGGCATCATCGAGCGGCTCGATCTGAGCGACGACGAGATCGCCGCGATCATGGGGCACGAGATCGCCCACGCGCTGCGCGAACACGCCCGCGAGCGCGCCTCCCAGGCGATGGCCACCAATATCGGCGTGGCCGTGCTGGGCGCGGCGCTGGGGGTCGGTCAGGCGGGAACCGACCTGATCGGCACCGTCGCAAAGGTCAGCTTCGAGCTGCCCAACAGCCGCGAACACGAGACCGAGGCCGACCGGATCGGTGTCGAACTGGCGGCTCGCGCCGGTTACGATCCCCGCGCCGCCATCGTGCTGTGGCAGAAGATGGCGAAGGTGTCCAACGGCGCGCCGCCGCAGTGGCTGTCGACCCACCCGTCCAACGAGTCGCGCCAGCAAGACCTCCGCGACTACGCCGCGCGGGTGATGCCGCTCTACGAGCGAGCTACTCAGCGCGCTAGGCCTGTGAAATAATGAAAGTTTCCCCGCCTCTCCCGGCGTCAATCCAGACCGAAGAATTGCCCATGCAAGCGCAGACGCTTTACGAAAAATTGTGGTCGAGCCATGTGGTGCACGTCGAAGAAGACGGCACCGCGCTGATCTACATCGATCGTCACCTGGTTCACGAAGTCACCAGCCCGCAGGCCTTCGAAGGCCTCAAGCTGGCCGGGCGCAAGCCCTGGCGCGTGAATTCCATCGTGGCCACGGCCGACCACAACACGCCCACCGACCACTGGGACAAGGGCATTCAGGACCCGGTCTCCCGTCAGCAGGTGGAAACCCTCGACAGCAACATCCGCGAAGTCGGTGCGCTGGCCTATTTCCCGTTCAAGGATCAGCGACAGGGCATCGTTCATGTGATCGGCCCGGAAAACGGTGCCACGCTGCCAGGCATGACCGTTGTCTGCGGCGACTCGCACACCTCCACCCACGGCGCCTTTGCCTGCCTCGCGCACGGCATCGGCACGTCCGAGGTCGAGCACGTCATGGCGACCCAGTGCCTGCTGCAGAAGAAATCCAAGACGATGCTCATCCGCGTCGAGGGCAAGCTCGGCGCCGGTGTCACCGCCAAGGATGTCGTACTCGCGATCATCGGCAGGATCGGTACCGCCGGTGGCACCGGCTATGCGATGGAGTTCGGCGGCAGCGCGATCCGCAGCCTGTCGATGGAAGGTCGCATGACCATCTGCAACATGGCGATCGAGGCCGGTGCCCGCGCCGGTCTGGTGGCCGTGGACGACAAGACCATCGAATACCTGAAAGATCGTCCCTTCTCGCCCCGTGGCGAACAGTGGGATCGCGCCGTCGAATACTGGCGTACCCTGCATTCCGACGATGGCGCGGTGTTCGACGCGGTGGTCGAGCTCGACGCGGCCCAGATCCTGCCGCAGGTCACCTGGGGCACTTCGCCCGAGATGGTCGCGTCGATCGATGCCGTGGTCCCCGATCCGGCCCTCGAGAAGGATCCGGTGAAGCGCGAGGGCATGGCCCGCGCCCTGCAATACATGGGGCTGACGCCGCGCACGCCGATCAAGTCGATCGCCATCGACAAGGTGTTCATCGGCTCGTGCACCAACTCCCGGATCGAGGACCTGCGCGCTGCTGCCGTCGTCGCCAAGGGGCGTCGCAAGGCCGACAACGTCAAGCTGGTGCTGGTCGTGCCGGGTTCCGGTCTGGTCAAGCGCCAGGCCGAGGCCGAAGGGCTCGACAAGATCTTCGTCGCGGCGGGCTTCGAGTGGCGCGAGCCGGGGTGTTCGATGTGCCTGGCGATGAACGCCGATCGCCTTGAGCCGGGCGAGCGCTGCGCGTCCACGTCCAACCGCAACTTCGAAGGCCGCCAGGGGGCAGGTGGGCGTACCCACCTGGTGAGCCCGGCCATGGCCGCCGCTGCTGCGATCGCCGGCCATTTTGCCGACGTGCGTGAACTCGGCTAAGCGAGCGGAGGAACAGGGTGATGCGCAGATTTGCGGCAATCATCGGCGTTTTCGCCGTGCTTTTCCTGAGTGGCTGCAACACCATCCAGGGGCTCGGCAAGGATATTGAAAAGGGTGGCGAAGCCATCCAGAAGGCAGCCAAGTAAGATGAAACCTTTCACCAGACTCGACGGGCTCGTGGCGCCGATGGACCGCGCCAACGTGGATACCGACGCGATCATTCCCAAGCAGTTCCTCAAGTCGATCAAGCGTAGCGGCTTCGGCCCCAACCTGTTCGACGAATGGCGTTACATGGACGTCGGCCAGCCCGGCCAGGACAACGCCGGCCGTCCCCGAAACCCGGACTTCGTCCTCAATCAGCCCCGTTATCAGGGGGCCCAGGTTCTGCTCACCCGCGACAATTTCGGCTGTGGCAGCTCCCGTGAGCATGCCCCCTGGGCGCTCGAGGATTTCGGCTTCCGCGTGCTGATCGGCCCGAGTTTTGCCGACATCTTCTTCAACAACTGCTTCAAGAACGGCTTGCTGCCGATCAAGCTGGCGGCCGAAGAGGTGGACGCGCTGTTTGCCCAGTGCCACGCCACCACCGGCTACCGTCTCACGGTCGATCTCGACGCCAAGACGATCACCCGCCCTGACGGTAAGGTGATTCCCTTCAACGTCGATCCGTTCCGTCGCGAGTGCCTGCTCAACGGCTGGGACGATATCGGACTGACTCTGCGTCACTCCGACAAGATCCGCGATTACGAAGCCCGCCGTCGCATTGACCAGCCCTGGCTGTTTGCCTGATCGCCCCGGCGGCCTGCGCCGCCGCGCCAACCCATAACAAACTGGAAATAGAAGATGAAAATCTGTGTTCTGCCGGGTGACGGCATCGGCCCCGAAATCATGGATCAGACGCTGCGCGTGCTGGAGGCGCTGCGGGGCGATGGCGTGAATTTCGAAGCCGAATTCGCGCTTGTCGGGGGCGCTGCGGTGGATGCGACCGGCACGCCGTTGCCGGAAGCCACCGTCAAGCTGGCCGACGAGGCCGATGCGCTGCTGCTTGGCGCCGTCGGTGGTCCCAAGTGGGATAACTACCCCCGCGATCAACGCCCCGAGCGCGGTCTGCTGGGCATCCGCAAGCAGCTGGAGCTGTTCGCCAACCTGCGTCCGGCGATCCTCTATCCCGAGCTGGCCAACGCGTCCTCGCTGAAGCCCGAGATCGTCTCCGGCCTCGACATCCTGATCGTGCGCGAGCTCACGGGCGACATCTATTTCGGTCAGCCCCGCGGCATTCGCGAGGAGAACGGCGAGCGCGTCGGCTTCAACACCATGGTTTACGCCGAGTCCGAGATCCGCCGCATCGGCAAAGTGGCCTTCGAGGCTGCCCGCAAGCGCGGCAAGAAGCTGTGCTCGGTGGATAAGATGAACGTCCTCGAAACGACCCAGCTGTGGCGCGACGTGATGATCGAGCTGTCCGCCGACTACCCGGACGTCGAGCTCTCCCACATGCTGGTCGACAATGCGGCGATGCAACTGGTCCGCGCGCCGAAGCAGTTCGACGTGATGGTGACCGGCAACATGTTCGGCGACATCCTATCCGACGAAGCGTCGATGCTCACCGGCTCCATCGGCATGCTGCCGTCTGCATCGCTCAACGCCGCAGGCAAGGGCATGTACGAACCGAGCCACGGTTCGGCGCCCGACATCGCCGGCAAGGACGTCGCCAACCCGCTCGCCACGATGCTGTCGGCCGCGATGATGCTGCGTTACAGTTTCAACCTTGAAACGCAGGCGGCGCGGATCGAGACCGCGGTGAAGAAAGTGCTCGCCGCCGGGTATCGCACCGGCGACATCTACGAACCGGGCACCCGTCGGGTCGGTACCAAGGAAATGGGCGACGCGGTCATCGCGGCGCTGTAACTCACCTATAAAAGCAGTTCAAGTCTGATCGGGGAAATCAATGAAAAGAGTGGGTCTGGTTGGTTGGCGTGGCATGGTCGGATCCGTGCTCATGCAGCGCATGCGCGAGGAAAACGATTTCGCGCTGATCGAGCCGGTGTTCTTCACCACCTCCAATCCGGGTGGCAAGGCGCCCAACTTCGGCAAGGAAGCGCCTGCGCTGAAGGACGCGAAGAACATCGACGAACTGAAGGCGATGGACATCGTCATCACCTGTCAGGGTGGGGACTACACCAACGAGGTGTACCCGAAACTGCGCGCCGCCGGCTGGAACGGCCACTGGATCGATGCCGCGTCCTCGCTGCGCATGGACCCGAAGGCTGTCATCATCCTCGACCCGGTCAACATGAACGTGATCAAGGATGCCCTTTCCAAGGGGGGGCGTGACTGGATCGGCGGCAACTGCACCGTGTCGCTGATGTTGATGGCGCTCGGTGGCCTCTTCCAGCGCGATCTGGTCGAATGGGCGACCTCCATGACCTACCAGGCCGCGTCGGGTGCCGGCGCTCAGAACATGCGCGAGCTGCTTTCGCAGATGGGCGAGCTCAACCGCTCCGTCAAGGAACTGCTCGATGATCCCGCGTCCGCCATCCTCGACATCGATCGTGAAGTGGCCGGTACCATGCGCGACGACGCGTTCCCGTCGTCCAACTTCGGCGTGCCGCTGGCCGGTTCGCTGATCCCCTGGATCGACAAGGATCTGGGCAACGGCCAGTCCAAGGAAGAATGGAAGGGCGGCGTCGAGACCAACAAGATTCTCGGTCGCGGCGAAGGATTCAGCGCGCCGGCGGTGCCCATCGACGGTCTCTGCGTGCGTATCGGTGCAATGCGTTGCCACAGCCAGGCGCTGACCCTGAAGCTGCGCAAGGACATCCCGATCGACGAGATCGAGTCCATGCTGGCCTCCGCCAACGACTGGGTGAAGGTTGTGCCGAACCAGCGCGAGGCGTCCATGCGCGACCTGACGCCGACGGCGGTGACTGGCACGCTGACGGTGCCGGTCGGCCGTTTGCGCAAGCTTGCGATGGGGGGCGAGTACCTCTCGGCCTTCACCGTGGGCGACCAGCTTCTCTGGGGTGCAGCCGAGCCGCTGCGGCGCATGTTGCGCGTCCTGCTCGAGGGTTGATGCAAAAAAAGGCGGCGCAAGCCGCCTTTTTTTATATGCAGTGTAATTTAGTGCTAAGTTCAAACACCGCTTGAACTTGCCTCACCAAACCCATGATGTTATGTTCATCGATAACTCGATTTCGATGATCAGCCTTCGTGCATAAGAACCTCGTGAAAAGTCGGCTTAAGCGCACCCTGCTCGCGGCCTCCATCAGCGCCTTGTCCTTCAGCGCCACCGCCGCGGGGCTGGGGCGTATCACCGTCCTGAGTGGGCTCGGCCAGCCGTTGCGGGCTGAGGTGGAGATTGCCGCCTCGCCCGAAGAAATCCAGAACATGACCGCCCGGCTCGCTTCCGTCGAAGCCTTCCGGCAGGCCGGTGTCGATTACCCCTCTTCGGTGAGCGGGCTGCGCATGGCCGTCGAGCGTCGCGGCAATGGAGCCGTCGTGCGGGTCACGAGCGATCGGCCGATCAACGAACCCTTCGTGGACATGCTGGTCGAGCTGAACTGGTCGGCTGGCAGGCTCATTCGGGAATACACTTTCCTGCTCGATCCGCCGGATGCCGGTGCCCCGCGTGCAGCCGTTGCGGTTGCTTCCCCCGAAATGCGAGGTGCGACGCCCTACGCGCGGGCTGAGGCGGCTGCAAGTCGGCGTGCCACAACCCCTCGTGCAGCCCGGCCTGTCGCTGCACCGGGTGCGGGTCGTACTTACACCGTTCAGCCGGGCGATACCCTCAACCGGATCGCGATGGAAAATCGTCCCGAAGGCGTCTCGATGGAGCAGATGCTGACGGCGTTGTTCCAGGGTAATCGGGCTGCTTTTGCCGGCGACAACATGAACCGCCTTCAGGCCGGTCGGATCCTGCGCATCCCCGATGCGGAGAGCATTCGACAGGGCGGTGAAGGTGGGCGTCAGCAGATCGTTGCCCAGTCTGCCGATTTCGGACGTTACCGGCAGAAGCTCGCCGAGCAGGCTGCGGCAGCGCCCGCGAAGGAAACACCTGCCGTTCAGCGCAGTGCCGGCAAGATCGGCGCCAAGGTCGAAGATCGGGCGCCGGCCGCTGCGGGCACCAGCGATCAGCTCAAGGTGTCCAAGAGCGAGGAAGGTCTGCGCGCGGGGGCGGCCGGGGGCGAGAAATCCGTTGCCCGTCTGCAGGCGCTCGAAGAAGATCTGGTCTCCCGCGACAAGGCATTGCGCGAAGCCAACACCCGTCTCGCGGAGCTCGAAAAGAGCATCAAGGAGTTGCAACGTCTGGTCGAGCTGAAGAGCCAGGGCATGGCGCAGATGCAGTCCGACGCCCCCCCCGCGCAGGCAGCCGCGCCCGTTGCCCCGCCCGTCGCGCAGGCTCCTGTGCCTCCTGCTGCGCCGGTTCCGGCAGCCGTGCCGGAAGCGGAAAAACCCGCTGCGCTACCGAAGGCGCCTGAGCCGATCGTCGAACCCAAGCCTGCTCCGCCCGCGCCAGTCGCCGAGGCGCCGAAGCCGGCTCCCGCCAGTCCGCCGCCGGAGGCCCCGTCGAACGCGCCGAGCGACGACTCGTCCCTTTATCTCGGTATCGGAGGCGTGCTGGCCTTGCTGCTGGGCTGGGGCGGCTACAAGCTGTATCAGCGGCGCAGTGGTCAGGGTGCTCCGACGACGACGCCGGCGCTGTCCGAGTTCGGTGACGGCTCCAATTCCGTGTTCGGTAGTGCGGGCGGTCAGAGCGTCGATACCGGCAGCAGCAGCCAGATTCAGACCGACTTCAGTCAGTCCGGCCTGTCTTCGATCGATACCGACGAAGGCGTCGATCCGGTGGCCGAGGCGGATGTTTACATGGCTTACGGGCGTGATGCCCAGGCCGAGGAAATCCTGCTCGATGCGCTGAAGACCGATCCGGGTCGGACGGGGGTGCATCTCAAGCTCCTCGAGATTTACGCGCAGCGCAAGAACCTCAAGCAGTTCGAGACCACGGCTACGGAGCTGTATTCTCTGACCGGTGGTAATGGTCAGGACTGGGAAAAGGCCGCCGCGCTGGGGCGCAAGGTCGATCCTGACAGCCCCCTGTACCGGATTCCCGCACCTGGCGTGCCGGCGGGGCCCGCAGCGATGCCTTCGCCGCCGTCCGTGCCGGCGGGGCCACAGACCATTTCGGGTGCCGTGGGCGGTGCCACGGGCTTCGTTCAGGCCGGCGCAGCGCGCGTGCCAGCAGCCCAGCCCGCATTTGTCGCTAACGAGCCGCAGCCGCCAGTGAGCGACGATCCGCTCGAGTCGCCTTCACAGCTGAAGGACACCTGGGCGTTGCCTGGTGATCTCAATCAGTACACCAGCATGGAGGACATCGATCGGGCAGTGTCGGCCGACACTCAGCAGGTGGCTGACGTGGCGCATCCGGAGCCCGTTTCCCTCGATTTCGATCTGGATCTCAATGCCGGCAATGACGCCAACAGCGCCCGGACGGTAACGCTCAACAGCAGCGCGCCCTCGGCGAGCAGTGGTCTCGATTTCGATCTCGGTTTCGATCAGTCTTTCGACATGGGCTCGACCCTGGTGGCAGGCGACGCCATGCCGCCCAGCCTGCAGTCCACGTCTACCAAACCGCAGCGTCTGAGCACCGATCTGGGTTTGCCGGATCCGAGCGATCTCGATTTCGAGCTGAGTTCCGAGTTCGGTACCCACAGCCCGGATGCCGGCGATCAGACGGTGGATGTGGATCTCACCGCAACGCTGGCAGACGACGGAATCCGTGAGTCCCTGGATTCCGCGACGGTGGACCTCGAACGGACGAGTTTCGACAGCAGTCTGCTCGATTTTGACTTCGAACTGGACGACAAGGCCGAACCCAAGGCCCCCACGCGGACTGCAGTTGCGGATCTGAGCCCGACGCGACTGAGTTCCGAGATCGATACTGCGATCGAACTGCCCGATGCCGGGCCGCCGACCGAGCCTCCGCTCGATCTGGATCTGCAGCAGGAAGTCGCGACCAAGCTGGAGTTGGCGCGGGCCTACGAAGAGATGGGCGACAAGGATGGTGCCCGCGAACTGGTGGAAGAAGTGCTCCGCGAAGGTTCCGGGCGTCAGCAGGAAGAGGCGCGCACGATCCTGTCCCGTCTGTCCTGAGCGGAATGTACGAGGATGAGGTCGTGACGTGGTGGCGGGGAGCCGGTTGTAGTTGATGCTTCATCCGGCTACGCGCCTCGTTGTCTGGATTGCGCTGGTCGCATTTTCACAACTGGCCCGAGGCCCCGCGTTGGGGGGCTTCGGGCTTGTCGTTATGGTGCTCGCCGGATGGTTCGCGCGTCGGCGTGCCTGGCGCCTGCTCAGGCGGAGCCGCTTCCTCGTACTCGTGTTGGTGGTGCTGTTCGGTTGCTTTACGCCGGGTGAAGCCGTGATGTCGGCCCTGGCTGGATTGGCCCCGACCCGCGAAGGATTGGCGCTCGCACTGCTCCACGGCCTGCGTCTTGTCTTGGTCGTGCTGCTGGTGGCGCTGTTGCTCGAGACCACGGGCGAGCACGCGCTTGTCGCGGGCTTGATCACGCTGGCGTCGCCGCTGGCGGGGCTGGGGCTGTCGGTCGAACGGTTAGCGGTTCGGGTTCTCCTCGTGTTGCGTTATGTGGAAACACCGCCTGCGGGTGGTTGGCGGGCATTGATCGGCGAAGAAGGGATGGTGTCGCCTTCCGAAGCCCTGTCTGTCAACGTCGCGACCTTGCGGTGGTGGGATCGGATGGCAATGGTTGGAGTGGCGATGGCAATAGCGTGGGGTGCGAGCCAGTGAGGGTGGCGTTAGGTATCGAGTATGCCGGGGACGCTTTCGAGGGCTGGCAGACCCAGTCCCATGGGCGCACGGTGCAGGATGCCCTCGAGGCAGCGCTGATGCAGATTGCTCAGGTGCCGGTGAAGTTGATGTGCGCGGGGCGAACCGACACCGGTGTGCATGCTACGGCCCAGGTGGCACATTTCGACACGACGGTTCGCCGCCCGCTCGAGGCCTGGGTGCGCGGGGTGAACAGCCACCTGCCGGCAAGTGTCGGGGTGCTGTGGGCGGTGGAGGTGGATGAGGATTTTCACGCCCGCTTCAGCGCCGAATCACGGCGCTACCGCTACGTCCTGCTCAACCGCAAGATTCGTCCTGGTTTGCTGCGTGGGCGGGTCGGCTGGACGTTTGGGCCGCTGGACGTCGATGCGATGACCAAAGCCGCGCTGTGCCTCGTCGGCGAGCATGATTTCACGTCGTTTCGGGCAGCGGAGTGCCAGGCTAAGTCGCCCGTCCGGCAGGTTCATTCGGTGTCTGTCGCGCGTCAGGGGGATTACGTCCTGTTCGATTTTCACGCCAACGCCTTCCTTCATCACATGATCCGCAACCTGGTCGGTTCGCTGGTCTTCATCGGCAAGGGGCGACGACCGGTCGAGTGGATGGCCGAACTCCTTGCGGCGCGCAATCGCACCCTCGCGGCGCCGACCTTTGCGCCCGACGGGCTTTACCTGTGCGGCGTGGAGTATCCGCAACGGTGGCCGCTGCCGGGCGGGGGGCGTATCATCGCGGCTCCTCAACTGCTGCTGCCCTGAACGTGCATCGCACCCGAATCAAGATCTGCGGGCTGACCCGTGAGGAAGACGTTCGTGCCGCCGTGGACGCCGGCGTCGACGCGATCGGCTTCGTGTTCTATCCGCCCAGCCCGCGTTTCGTGGAGGTCCGACTGGCCACCGAGCTGGCGCGCCTCGTGCCGCCTTACGTGACAATCGTCGGGCTTTTCGTCAACGCCGAGCGCGATATGGTCAAGGACGTGGTTGCCAACGTGCCGCTGCAACTGCTGCAGTTTCACGGCGACGAAGGCGAGGACGACTGCCTCGGCTTCGGGCTGCCCTATGTCAAGGCGGCGCGGATGCGGCAGGGGTTCGATCTGTTAAAATACGCGGCTGCCTTTCCAAGCGCCCAAGGCTTGCTGCTCGACGCGTTCGTGGAAGGCTATGGCGGTGGCGGCGAAACCTTCGACTGGTCGCTGATTCCGTCCGGACTTCCCTTGCCCTTGATCCTGTCCGGTGGGCTCAACGCCGGAAATGTGGCCGAGGCCGTCAGACGCGTCCGCCCGTGGGCGGTGGATGTCTCCAGCGGTGTCGAGGCCGCGAAGGGCATCAAGGACGCCGTCCGTATCACCGAATTTGTTGCCGGAGTCCAAAATGCACATGGCTGATGCCCCCTACGATCTACCCGATGCCCGTGGTCACTTCGGCCCGTACGGCGGCGTGTTCGTCGCAGAAACCCTGATCCCGGCGCTGACCGAGCTGCGGCAGGCCTATGAAGCGGCCCAGCGTGATCCGGCCTTCGTGGCCGAGTTCGAGTACGAGTTGAAGCACTACGTCGGGCGTCCGAGCCCGATCTACCACGCCAAGCGCTGGTCGGGCCTGCTCGGCGGCGCGCAGATCTACCTGAAGCGCGAGGACCTCAACCACACGGGTGCCCACAAGGTGAACAACTGCATCGGGCAGGCCATGCTCGCCCGCCGCATGGGCAAGCCGCGAGTCATCGCCGAGACCGGAGCGGGGCAGCACGGCGTTGCGACCGCCACGGTGGCCGCCCGCTACGGGATGGAGTGCGTGGTTTACATGGGTTCCGAGGACGTTCGCCGCCAGGCCGCCAACGTCTACCGGATGAAGCTTCTTGGCGCCACTGTCGTGCCGGTCGAGAGCGGCTCGAAGACCCTCAAGGATGCGCTGAACGAAGCGATGCGCGACTGGGTCACCAACATCAACAATACTTTCTACATCATCGGAACGGTGGCGGGTCCGCACCCTTATCCGATGATGGTGCGCGACTTCCAGGCGGTGATCGGCAAGGAATGCATCGAGCAGATGCCCGAGATGGCCGGCCGTCAGCCCGATTACGTGATCGCCTGTGTCGGCGGCGGTTCCAACGCGATGGGCATTTTCCATCCGTACATCGAGCATCGCGACGTGCGCCTGATCGGCGTCGAAGCGGCCGGCAGCGGCATCGACTCGGGCATGCACGCTGCTTCGCTCTCCGCGGGTCGGCCCGGCGTGTTGCACGGCAACCGCACCTACCTGCTGCAGGACGAGGACGGTCAGATCATCGAGACCCACTCGATCTCCGCCGGTCTCGATTATCCTGGCGTGGGCCCCGAGCACGCCTGGCTGAAGGATAGCGCCCGCGCCGAATACGTCGGCATCACCGACGCCGAGGCGCTGCAGGCTTTCCACGATCTGTGCCGTTTCGAAGGCATCATTCCGGCGCTGGAGTCGTCCCATGCCTTGGCCTACGCGGCGAAGCTGGCGCCGACCCTGCCCAAGGACAAGGTCCTGCTGGTCAACCTCTCCGGCCGCGGCGACAAGGACATGCACACCGTCGCCGAGAAATCCGGCATCCAGTTCTGATCTTCACGGCCTCGCCGGTATTGCCGGGCGGGGCCGCTGACCATTCATACCATCCATGTCAACAATCCAACACACCTTCACGCGGCTTGCTGCCGAGGGCCGCAAGGCGCTCATTCCGTTCATCACCGCGGGTGATCCGTCCCCCGAGATGACGCTGCCGCTCATGCAGGCGCTGGTGGCCGGCGGTGCCGACATCATCGAGCTGGGCGTGCCGTTCTCCGATCCGATGGCCGATGGACCCACGATTCAACGCGCTTCCGAACGGGCGCTCGCCGCTGGCATGACGACGCGCAAGCTCCTCGACCTCGTTCGCGCCTTTCGTGCGACCGGCGACACCACGCCGGTCGTGCTGATGGGCTACGCCAATCCGATCGAGGCGATGGGTGCCGAGGCCTTTGCCCGCGCGGCCGCCGATGCGGGCGTCAGCGGCGTGCTGGTGGTGGACTACCCGCCCGAGGAGTGCATCGAGTTCGCGGGCGTCTGCCGCCGCGCCGGGCTCGATCCGATCTTCCTGCTGGCACCCACCTCGACCGAGCAGCGTTTCGCCGATGTCGCCGCGGTAGGGAGTGGCTACATCTACTACGTGTCGCTCAAGGGGGTCACCGGCTCGGCAACCCTCGATCTCGACGAGGTCGCCCGACGCATTCCTGCGATCCGCGAGAAGGTCGGCATGCCCGTTGGCGTGGGCTTCGGCATTCGTGACGCGGCCACCGCGGCGCGCATCGCCGGCCTGGCCGATGCGGTGGTGATCGGCAGCCGCATCATCGAAGAGATCGAACAGAGCAGCCGCGACGAGGCGCCCGCCAAGGTGACCGCCTTCCTGCGGGGCATCCGTACCGCCATCGACACCGTGGGAGAGCGCTGATGAGCTGGTTGAAGAAGCTGCTGCCGCCGAAGATCAAGCGTGACACGCCGTCCGGCCGCAAGGCGATTCCCGAAGGGCTCTGGAGCAAATGTCCGGCCTGCGAGGCGGTGCTGTATCGTTCCGACCTCGAGAGCAATCTCAACGTGTGCCCCAAGTGCGGCCATCACCAGCGCATCCGCGCGCGTCAGCGCATCGAACTGCTGCTCGATCCCGAAGGTCAGTTCGAGATCGGTGCCGAAGTGGTGCCGATCGATCCGCTGAAGTTCAAGGATTCCAAGCGTTACCCGGATCGTCTCGCCGCCGCCCATGCCGACTCGGACGAATCCGACGCGCTGGTGGTGGTGCAGGGCGCGATCAAGACCGTGCCGGTCGTCATCGCCTGCTTCGAGTTCGAGTTCCTAGGTGGCTCGATGGGCTCGGTGGTCGGCGAGCGCTTCATCCGTGGCGTTCGGGCCGCGGTCGAGCAACGCCTGCCGTTCATCTGCGTCACCGCCTCGGGCGGCGCCCGGATGCAGGAAGGTCTGTTCTCGCTGATGCAGATGGCCAAGACCACCGCCGGCATCACGTTGCTGGCGGAGCGCAAGCTGCCGTTCGTCACGCTGCTGACCGACCCGACGATGGGTGGCGTGTCCGCCAGTTTTGCCTTCATGGGCGATCTCGTGATCGGTGAGCCCGGCGCCCTGATCGGCTTCGCCGGCCCCCGCGTCATCGAGCAGACCGTGCGCGAGACGCTGCCGCCGGGCTTCCAGCGCTCCGAGTTCCTGCTCGAAAAGGGCGCGATCGACCTGATCATCGACCGGCGCGAGCTGCGCGACCGCCTGGCCGAGCTCCTCACGCTCCTGACCCGTCAGGCGTCCGTCAAATCCGCCGCGTGACCCATGCAGTTGCCTGAAACTATCGATGGCTGGCTGGGCCTGCTCGAAGCACGCCACGGCCAGTCGATCCAGCTCGGTCTCGATCGCGTGCGCGCCGTCCGCGACGCGCTGGCTTACCCACAAACCTGTCCGCTCTTCATTGTTGGTGGCACCAACGGCAAAGGCTCGACCTGCGCCTTGCTCGAGGCCGTGCTGCTGGCGGCGGGCAAACGCGTCGGGCTGTACACCTCGCCGCATCTGCTGCGCTACAACGAACGCGTGCGAATCGACGGTCGCGATGTTGCCGATGCGGTGCTCGTCGATGCCTTCGCCGAAGTCGAGCGTGCCCGCGGCGAGATTCCGCTGACCTACTTCGAGCACGGCACGCTTGCCGCTTGGGTGGCGTTCTGCCGCGCCGGACTCGACGCGATCATCCTGGAGGTCGGCCTGGGCGGACGGCTGGACGCGGTCAACGTGTTCGAGCCCGATTGCGCCATCGTCACCAGTGTGGCCATGGATCACATGGATTATCTCGGCGACACCCGGGAAGCCATCGGCTTCGAGAAGGCGGGCATCTTCCGCGCGGGCAAACCGGCGATCTGCGGCGATCCCATGCCCCCCGCGTCGCTGCTGGCCCACGCCGAGTCGATCGGCGCCCAGCTTCAGGTCAGCGGCCGGGACTTTGGTTTTGCCGGCGATCAGAATCAATGGGCTTTCTGGACGGCGGGCGGCAGCCGTCGTGGTGGTCTGGCTTATCCGGCGCTGCGCGGGACCAACCAGCTACTCAACGCGGCGGCGGTGATGGCGGCCTGCGAAGCCGTGAAGGACATCCTGCCGGTTCCGATGCAGGCCATCCGCCAGGGCTTCATGCTGGTCGATCTGCCGGGGCGCTTTCAGGTGCTGCCGGGGCGTCCGACGGTGGTGCTCGATGTGGCCCACAATCCGCAGGCGGCCGGTGTGCTCAACGAAAACCTCGCCAGCATGGGGTATTTTCCGGAGACCTGGGCGGTGGTCGGGATGCTTGCCGACAAGGATGTGGGCGGCGTGATCCGCCTCCTTCGAGACCGGGTCGACCACTGGCTGGTGGCCACCTTGCCGGGCCCCCGCGGCCTGACGGCCGAGCGCCTGGCGGCGATCCTGCGCGAGGCCGGCGTCACCGCCGAGATCGTCGAGCACGCATCGCCGGCCAGTGCGTACGAGGTCGCACGCGGGCGGGCCGCCGAGGGTGATAGAATCGTAGTCTTTGGCTCTTTCCTGACGGTGGCCGACGTGATGGCCGCCAGGAAATCGCCGCAATAGGTGTTGCTGCAAGTATGGCCGACAACGATCCGCAGATCGATCTGAAGAAGCGCGCGCGCCGGCGCCTGGTGGGTTCCGCCGCGCTGGCCCTGGCGGCGGCCATCGTGCTGCCGATGGTCATGGACCATGAGCCGCGTCCGCCCTCCCAGGATGTCCAGATCCGCATTCCGAGCCAGGAAGGCAGCAATTTCACCTCCCGCGTGATTACCGGCAAGGCGCCGGCGCCGAGTCAGCCGGTTGCGGGTTCCGTCGTCGAGGAAACCGCCGCACCGGTCATCGAGGAGAAGCCCGGCCGTCGTGTCGATCCCGATGTGGACGGCCCGGTTTTCAAGCCCGGCGAGGAGCTCATCCCGCCCCCGCGCAAATCTGAAGCGCCCAAGGCCGAGATCGCCAAACCGGAGCCCAAGCCCGAACCCAAGAAGCTCGAGCCGAAGAAGCCGGAGCCGAAACCCGAACCCAAGCCCGATCCCAAGCAGAAGGAAAAGGAACAAAAGGAAAGGGAGCAGAAGGAGCGGGAACGCGAAAAGGCCCAGGCCGACGCCGAGCGGGCGAAGGCCCTGCTGTCCGGCAGCGCGCCCGCCGATGCGGGCGGAAAGCCGCACCTGATCTCCCTCGGCGCGTACCGCGAGGCCGGCAACGTGGCGGTGCTGCGGGCCAAGCTCAAGGCCGAAGGCTATCCTTCCTATACCGAAACCGTGGGCGACAAGGTCCGTGTGCGTGCCGGACCTTTCCCCAACAAGGCAGCCGCCGACAAGGCCGCGGCGCGCATCCAGAAGGTGCTCGGCGTGCAGGCCTCGGTGGCGGCCAAGCCCTGAGACACGACGCGTCTTGAGCGGACTGGATTACGCGCTCCTCGGCCTCGTCGGCTTGTCGGCGCTGCTGGGCTTCTGGCGTGGGCTGCTTTCCGAGATCGTCGCTCTGGGGGCGTGGGTGCTGGCGTTCCTCGTGGCACGGCATTTCATGGATCAGCTGATGCCGCTCACATCCGCATGGGTCAAGGAACCCGTGTTGCAGGGGCCGACGGCATTTTTGGTCATTTTTGTGGTCGTACTCATTGTGGTGGCGCTCCTGCGCTGGTTGCTGGGCGAGCTGATTCGCGCAGCCGGCCTCGGGGCTGCCGACCGTTTCCTGGGCGCGTGCTTCGGTGCCGCGCGGGGTGGTCTGATCGTGTTTGCAATGGCGTTGCTCGTCGGCATCGGCGGCCTCGCCAAGGAAAGCTGGTGGCGGGAGGCCAGTCTGTCGGCGCCGCTCGAAACCGCCGTCACGGCCTCCAAACCCTGGCTCCCCGAGCCGCTGGCAAAAAGACTTCGATACCGATAGGTGGTTTGAAATGTGTGGGATTCTGGGCGTAGTAGCGACGACACCCGTCAATCAGCTTCTTTATGATGGCTTGCAGGTGCTCCAACACCGCGGGCAGGACGCCGCGGGCATCGCCACGTCGCAGGACGGGCGTTTTCACATGCACAAGGGCTCGGGCCTCGTGCGCGACGTGTTTCGGACGCGCAACATGCGCGATCTGCCCGGCCACTGGGGTATTGCCCACGTGCGCTATCCGACCGCCGGTTCGGCGTCGGCCGCCGAGGAGGCCCAGCCGTTCTACGTGAATTCGCCGTTCGGCATCATGCTGGCCCATAACGGCAACCTGACGAACTCGGAAGAGTTGAAGCGCGAGATGTTCCTGCAGGATCTGCGCCACATCAACACCAATTCCGACTCGGAAGTGCTGCTCAACGTGCTGGCCCATGAGCTGCAGGCCGCGGCCAAGAGCTTCCGCCTCGACGAGGAAACGGTCTTCAGCGCAGTGGCCGGTGTGCATCGCCGCTGTCGTGGCGCTTACGCCACGGTGGCGATGATTTCGGGCACGGGCCTGCTGGCTTTCCGCGACCCGTACGGTATCCGCCCGCTGATCATCGGCCGCAACGATACCCCCAAGGGTACAGAATGGCTGGTGGCCTCCGAGAGCGTGGCGCTGGATGTGATGGGCTTCAAGCTGGTGCGCGACGTGGCGCCGGGCGAAGCGATCCTGATCGATACCGAAGGGCGCTTTCATAGCCGCCAATGCGCCGGCCACACGGTGCACGCGCCTTGCATGTTCGAGTACGTGTATCTGGCGCGTCCGGATTCGCTGATCGATGGCATCTCGGTCTACGACGCACGCATCAAGATGGGTGAGTTCCTCGCCCACAAGCTGCGCGCGACGATGCCGCACCTGAAGATCGACGTGGTGATCCCGATTCCGGATTCGAGCCGTCCGTCGGCGATGGAAATGGCCCATCACCTGGGTGTGCCGTATCGCGAAGGCTTCGTCAAGAATCGTTACATCGGCCGCACCTTCATCATGCCGGGCCAGGCGATCCGCAAGAAATCGGTGCGCCAGAAGCTCAACACGATCCACCAGGAGTTCAAGGGCAAGGCCGTGCTGCTGGTGGACGACTCCATCGTCCGCGGCACCACCAGCCGCGAGATCGTGCAGATGGCCCGCGACGCCGGCGCGACCAAGGTCTACATGGCATCGGCGGCGCCTCCGGTGCGCTATGCCAACGTCTACGGCATCGACATGCCAAGCAAGAACGAGCTGATCGCCAGCAACCGCACCGAAGAAGAAATCTGCCGCGAGATCGGCGCCGATGCGCTGATCTACCAGGATCTCGACGATCTCAAGGCGGCGGTGCAGGCGATCAACCCGGCGATCTCGGTGTTCGAGACGTCCTGCTTCGACGGCTGTTACGTGACCGGCGATGTCACCCCGGAATACCTCAGCGGGGTCGAAAACCAGCGCAACGACGCGGCCAACAAGCCGGGCGCCGAAGACGGGCCGGGCCAGATGGACCTGAACCTCATTTCCCGGAGCGAAAATTGAGTGCCGAACCGATGAACGACCTCGATCCGGATACCCTCGCGGTTCGCGCGGGGATCGAGCGCAGCCAGTTCAACGAGCATTCCGAGGCGCTGTATCTCACCTCGAGCTTCGTGTTCGGCAGCGCCGCGGAGGCGGCGGCACGCTTCTCCGGCGAGGAGGAAGGCAACGTCTATGCCCGCTTCACGAACCCCACGGTCACGGCGATGCAGCAGCGCCTCGCCGCGCTGGAAGGCGCCGAAGCCTGCATCGCGACGGCCTCGGGCATGGCGGCGATCCTGTCCACCGTGATGGCGCTGCTTTCGGCGGGTGACCATGTGGTGGTGTCGCGCGGCGTCTTCGGTGCGACCCAGCAGTTGTTCGGCAACATCCTGTCGCGCTTCGGCATCGCCTCGACCTTTGTCCCGGCCACCGATCTGGACGCCTATCGGGCGGCGGTGACGCCGAAGACTAAGCTGTTCTTCGTCGAGTCGCCGTCCAATCCGCTCACCGAGCTGGTGGACATCGCCGCCGTGGCGGCCATCGCCCACGAGGCCAAGGCATGGCTGGCGGTGGACAACTGCTTCTGCTCGCCGGCCCTGCAGCAGCCGCTCAAGTTCGGTGCGGATCTGGTGATCCATTCGGCCACCAAGTATCTCGACGGTCAGGGCCGCGTGCTGGGCGGTGCGGTGTGCGGGAGCAAGGTGCTGGTGGACGAGGTGCTGAAATTCCTCCGCACGGCTGGCCCGAGCATTTCGCCGTTCAACGCCTGGGTGATCCTGAAGGGGCTCGAGACGCTCAAGATCCGGATGGAAGCCCAGTCGGCCAGCGCCCTCGAACTGGCAACCTGGCTCGAGGCGCAGCCGCAGGTGGCGCGGGTGTTCTATCCGGGCCTGCCGTCCCACGCCCAGTTCGAACTCGCCAAGCGTCAGCAGCGCAGTGGCGGCGCGATCGTCAGCTTCGAGGTGAAAGGGGGCCGCGCGGAGGCCTGGAAAGTGGTGGATTCGACCCGTGTCGTGTCGATCACCGCCAATCTCGGCGATACCAAGACGACGTTGACCCACCCGGCATCCACAACCCATGGGCGCATTTCGCCGGAAGCCCGCGAGGCGGCCGGTATCCGTGAAAGCCTGCTGCGCGTGGCGGTGGGGCTTGAGTCGGTGGAGGATCTCAAGGCCGACCTGGCGCGCGGTCTTGCCCAGATCGGCGCCTGACGGCGGCTTAGAAAGGAAAACGGCGCCTTTGGGCGCCGTTTTTTATTCGAGTCTCGCGCGGCGAAGCGTGCCGTCAGCCCAGATCAGGACTTCGCCCTGGTTGCCCTGCCAGTCGGCCAGGACCCAGCGTTCGCAGGTGTGGCCGTCCACGTCGACCCGGTGTTCGGCCGGGCGGTGGGTGTGGCCGTGGATCAGACGTGGAAAACCGTGTTGGCGGAGCAGGGCGGCGACGGCCTCGGCATTCACGTCCATGATCGCCGCGGCCTTCCCGGACTTGGCGGCCTCGCTCTGCATGCGCACGCCGGCGATAATCTGCTTGCGCGTGGCCAGCGGCTGGCCGAGGAACTGCACTTGCCATGCGGGATTGCGGACCTGTTGGCGAAAGGCCTGGTAGGCGAGATCGTCGGTGCACAGGCTGTCGCCGTGGCAGAGCAGGGCGGACGTGTCGCCCAGCGGGACAAGTGTGGGTTCGGGCAGGATTTCGAGGTGAGCGCGCCGGGCGAAATCGGCGCCGAGCAGGAAATCGCGGTTGCCGGGCATGAAGTAAATCCGGCACCCCACGGCGGCGAGGGCGGCGAGCTGCGCGGCGACGTGGGTGTTGAGCGGGTCGTCGAGATCGTCGTCGCCGGCCCAGTATTCGAAGAGATCACCGAGAATGTAGAGCGCCTGCGCCCCCCGGGCGGGGCCGGCGAGATAGCGCTCGAACACCGCGGTGAGCGCGGGGCGATCGGCACACAGGTGCAGATCGGAGATGAAATGGATTTGCATGTGCGTCTCGCCCCGGGGTGCCGCTTAAACCACTTCGGCGCGCTGGATGACCACGTCTTCCTTCGGCACGTCCTGGTGGAAGCCGGCGGTGCCGGTCTTGACGTTGCGGATCTTGTTGATCACGTCCATGCCTTCGCTGACCTGGCCGAACACGCAGTAGCCCCAACCCTGGATGTTGGGCGCCTTGTAGTCCAGGAAGTCGTTGTCCTCGACGTTGATGAAGAACTGGGCGGTGGCGGAATGCGGATCCTGGGTGCGTGCCATGGCGATGGAGCCGGCGACGTTCTTCAGGCCGTTGTCGGCTTCGTTCTTGATCGGCGCATTGGTGGCTTTTTGCTTCATGCCGGGCTCGAAGCCGCCGCCCTGGATCATGAAACCGTTGATGACGCGGTGGAAGATGGTGTTGTCGTAGTGACCGGCCTCGACGTAGGCGATGAAGTTCTTGACGGTCTCGGGGGCCTTTTCGGCGTTCAGTTCGATGACGATGTCGCCGTGGTTGGTGGTGAGTTTGACAGCCATGGGGAGCTCCTGTTGGGTAGTGGTTGGGCTGGTTGCTTACTTGGCGGATTCTTCGGGTAGCTGGCGCGCCGACTGGATGACGACCGGCGTGAGCGGCACGTTCTCGTGGAAGCCGCGGTTGCCGGTGACTTCCTTGCCGATCTTGCGCACGACGTCCATGCCGTTGGTGACCTTGCCGAACACGGTGTAACCGAATCCGTCCGGCGACGGGTAGTTGAGCGGGGCGTTGTTCTGGAGGTTGATGAAGAACTGCGCGGTCGCCGAGTTCGGGTCCTGGGTGCGGGCCATGGCGATGGTGCCGGCGTCGTTCTTGAGGCCGTTCTTCGCTTCGTTCTTCACCGGGGCGCGGGTCGGCTTCTCTTCCATCCTGGCGTTCATGCCGCCGCCCTGGATCATGAAGCCGTCGATGACGCGGTGGAAGATCAGCCCGTCGTAGAAGCCGCTCTTCACGTATTCGAGGAAGTTGGCGACGGTTTTGGGGGCCTTTTCGGGGTACAGCTCGACCACGATGCTGCCGGCGCTGGTCTTGAGTTCGACCTGGGGATTGCCGGCGGCGGCGGCCAGGGCCTGACCGGCCAGGGCGAGGGCGAGCAGGATCTTCTTCATGGGGTTGAGTCCTCGTGAGTTGGGGGCGAGCCGCCCGGCGGAATCAGGCGAAGCCTTCGTAGACGATCTTCCAGCGTCCGCCTTCCTTCAGCCAGTACTGGCGCTTCTTGAGGACGTTGGAGAGGTTGTTGCTGCGGTAGTCCTGCTCGAAGGTGACGACGACGAGATCCTGCTTGCCGGGGCTGCGGAACACGCTGACCTTGTCGAGTTGCACCTTGATCCAGCTCTTGCTGGCATTGACGGCGCGCTTCTGCTCGGCCCAGCGGTCGAAGCCGCCTTCGTTGTTGCGGAAATCCTTGGAGTAGTGGGAGAGATACCGCTCCACGTCGCGGCTTTCCCAATCCTTGCGCCAGGATTCGATCTGGCGGTTGAGGGCGCTGCGCTCCGCGGCCCAGTCATCCACGCTGAGCCATTCGACCGTGTTGCTGATGATGACCGGCGTGAGGCCGATCTGCAGATAGCCGGCCAGGGCGTCGAGATCGCGGTTGGTGAGCACCACGCAGCCGTCCGAGGCGCGGGGCGGACGCGAGTAGGTGTCGCTGGGGGTGCCGTGCAGCCAGATGCCATGGCCGTCGCGGCCCTGCTGGCGATCCCACTCGTTGGGATAGCTGATCGGGAAGGCGCCGTTGCCGTAAAAATCCGAGAGCTTCTGGCGCGGCAGGTTGGCGGTCACGTGATAGACGCCGACCGGCGTGCGCTTGTCACCCTCGCGGAGCTTTTCGGCCCCGAGCTTGCCATGGCTGATGTAGTAGTCGGCCACGAAGCGCGGCCGACCGTTGTCGTTCTGGTAGATGTAAAGGCGGGCCCGCTGGGTGTCCACGACAATGGCGTACTTCTGCTCGGGCTCCATCTGGAGCAGGTAGCGCGGCACGTAGTTGCTGGGTGGACGGTTGCGGTAGGCCTTGAGGCGCGCGACGGCCTCCTCGCGCAGGTCGGCGAGCTTGTCGGCGGGGGCGTCGGGCTGGTTGCCGAAAGTGGCGATGGGGCGGGCGCGGGCGAGCAGCAGATCGCCGCGGATCAGGTAGGCGAGGCGAAAGTTGGGGTACGCGGTGATCAGCGCGTCGACCTTCTCGAGGGCGCTGGCAAGCCGGCTCTGCTCAATGTCCTTGAAGACGGCACCCAGCGCCGCGTCCGGGTCGCCGCCGGGCGTGGGCACGGGGGGCGCGCCCCATGTCAGAAGAGGGCTACACGCCACGAGCAGCGTGAGCCCTCTACGCAAGGCGACCTGCAAGCGCTGCATCAACCGCCGACCCGCTCCTGTTGAATCACCCATTTGCCGTCCTGAAGTACAAGATTGAGCGTCTTGTTCGACGAGGTAGACAAGTTGGCCGAGCGATAGTGCTGGCGGAGTTTCACCGTGGCACGGTCGCCGCTGACGCTGACGACCTTGACGTTCTCGAGATTGACCTCGATCTCGCCCGGCTTGGTCAGGCGCTGGTTACGTTCTTCCTCCCAGTCCTTGCGGTTCAAGCCCTTGGGCGGCTCGAAATCGCGGGCGTAGTGGCCGAGATAGGATTTCACGTCCTTCTTGGACCAGGCGCCGGCCCAGCTCTGCACGGCCTTGGTGACCGCGGCGGCCTGGGCCGGCGTATCGTCCTTCGGCTCGGGCCGCTTGGCGGGCTTGGGTTCTTCCTTGACGACCGGCGCCTGGGCGACCGGCGCGGGCGGCGGCGTGACCGGCTTGGCTGCCGGCGCGGGTGCGACGGCGGCGACCGGCGGAACCGTCGGCTTGGCCGGCGCCGGTGCGACCGCGACAGGCGGCGGAGC
>NZ_JAYROR010000100.1:0-4850 GCF_041911615.1 Zoogloea sp.
CGGCGCGGCGTGCTCGGCGGCACGCGGGCGGCGCGGGGCCAGCGCCGCGAGCGCCTCCACCGGCGTCGCGATCAGCTTGCCGGGCCGGTGGCCCTGGTCGATCAGCCGTTTTATCAGGCGCAGACGCTCCACCTGGGACGCCGGGTAACAGCGCTCGCCGTTGGCGTCGCGCTCCGGCACCGGGAAGCCGTAACGGCGCTCCCACATCCGGAGCACGTCCTTCGACAGCCCGGTATCGCGTTCGACAGCGGCGATGCTGAAACGAAGATCGCTCATTTTGTCCTGAACAAAAGATGTACAAACCGTTGACAAAACCATATTCAATACCTATCGTACGATCACACCTTCGATTTGTCCAGGACAAACAAAATGAAGCTCCGTATCGCAGCGATTCCCGAGACGCCCGCCGGCAGCCCCCGCCGCGACGTCACGCCTGGCTGACGCGTCATGAGCACGCCCCCGCGCATCGCCGTGATCGGCGCCGGCATCGCCGGACTCGCTTCCGCCTGGCTGCTGGGCAGCCGCTACGCGGTCACCGTGTTCGAGGCCGGCACCTACCTGGGCGGCCACACCAACACCGTGGACGTCACCCTCGAAGGCCACACCCATCCGGTGGATACGGGCTTCCTCGTCTTCAACGAGAAGACCTACCCCAACCTCATCGCCCTGTTCGACCTGCTCGGCATCGAAAGCGTCGAGACCGAGATGTCCTTCGCGGTGAGCCTCGAATCGCCCGACCTCGAATGGGCCGGCAGCAACCTCGCGACGATCTTCGGCCAGAAGCGCAACCTGGTGCGGCGACGCTTCTGGGCGATGCTCTCGGACATCCTGCGCTTCAACCGCGAATGCACCGCCTGGCTCGCCGGCGCGCCGACGGCCGACCGTCCGCTGCGGGACTTCCTGGCCGAGGGGCGCTACTCCCGCGCCTTCGTCGACTGGTATCTGCTGCCGATGGCGGCGGCGATCTGGTCCTGCCCGACCGGCCAGATGCTCGACATGCCGGCCGCCACCTTCATCCGCTTCTGCCACAACCACGGTCTGCTGCAGATCTTCGACCGCCCCCTGTGGCGCACCGTGAAGGGCGGCGGACGCGAGTACGTGCGCCGCATCGCCCAGCGCCTCGACGACGTCCGCCTGGCCTGCCCGGTACACGCCGTGGTGCGCGACGGCGACGGCCTGAGGGTCGATCACGCCCACGGCAGCGACCGCTTCGACCAGGTCGTGATGGCCTGCCACAGCGACCAGGCGCTGGCCCTGCTCGGCCCCACCGCCAGCCCCGCCCAGCGCCAGGTGCTGTCGGCGATCCGCTATCAGCCGAACCGCGCCGTGCTGCACACCGACCGCGCCCTGCTGCCGCGCGACGAGAAACTGTGGTCGGCGTGGAACTACTTCGCCGCCCGCGCCGCGGGCGACGACCGCCCGGTGGGCGTCTCCTACCTCATCAACAAGCTGCAGCCGCTGCCCTTCAAGACGCCGGTGGTGGTCACCCTCAACCCCGCCCGCGAGCCCGACCCGGCGCGGGTGATCGCCGAGTTCGACTACGCCCACCCGATCTTCGACGCCCCGGCGATCGCCGCCCAGCGCAACCTCCCCGCCGTGCAGGGCGAAGGCGGCGTGTGGCTGGCCGGCGCCTGGGGCTGCTACGGCTTCCACGAGGACGGCCTCAAGTCGGCGCTCGAAGTGGCCAACCGGCTGGGCGTGCTCGCCCCCTGGCAGGGCCAGCCGGTCGTCGCTGCGCGCCAGGCTCAGACCGCCTGAACCCGGCCCCGACCGCCATGGACGCCCGCCCGCAACTCTGCCTCGGCCACGTGATGCACCGTCGCCTGCGTCCGGCGGAAAACGCCTTCGTCTATCCCGTGTTCTACGTCCGCCTGCCCCTGCGCGCCCTCGAATCGGCCCGCTGCCGGGTATTCGGCATCGACCGCTGGAACCTTCTCGCTTTTCACCGCGACGACCACGGCCCTCGCGACGGCAGCCCGCTTGTGCCGTGGATCGAAGCGCTTTTACACCAGCACGGCCTGAAGGCCGACGGCGAGATCGTCCTGCAGACCTTCCCGCGCGTGCTCGGCCATGTCTTCAACCCGGTGAGCTTCTGGTACTGCCACGACGCCGCCGGCCGGCTGGTGGCGGTGCTCGCCGAGGTGAACAACACCTTCGGCGGCCGTCACGACTACCTGCTCCACCACCCGGACGGCCGCCCCATCGCCGACGGCGAGGTGCTGAGCGCCGACAAGTGCTTCCACGTCTCGCCCTTCAACCGCGTCGAAGGCGCTTACCGCTTCCGCTTCCAGGCCGGACGCGCGGTGCACGCCGCCCACATCGACTACGCCGACGACGACGGCCCGCTGCTGCTCACCGCCATCACCGGCCGCCCGCGGGGCTGGGGCAACCGCGCGCTGCTCGGTGCCTTCCTGCGCATGCCGCTGCTCACCCTCGGCGTGGTCGCCCGCATCCACTGGCAAGCCCTGCGGCTCTGGCGCAAGGGCGTGCCCTTCCACGGCGCCCGCCCCGTGCATCCACCCCTCCAGGAGCCGACACCATGAACTCCACACTCAGCCTGCGCGGCACCGCCCTGCGCGACGGCCTCGACCGGGACACCCGCACCGTCTTCGGCCTGCTCGAAAAGCTCCGCGGCGGCCCCCTCGAAGTGCGCCTGCCCGACGGCAGCAACGTCGTCTTCGGTCACGGCGAGCACGCCGTCACCCTGCAGGTGCACGACACCGCCACCTTCGGGATGATCCTCGCCCGCGGCGACATCGGCCTCGCCGAAGCCTACATCGAAGGGCGCTGGGACTCCCCCGACCTGGCCGGCCTGCTCACCGTCCTCGCCAGCAACCGCGACGTGCTGCGTCGCGCCCTCTACGGCGCGTGGCGGCCGCTGCTCGCCGCGCGGGTGCGCCACTGGCTCAACCGCAACAGCCGCGCCGGCAGCAAGCGCAACATCATGGCCCACTACGACCTGGGCAACGACTTCTACCGCCTGTGGCTCGACGCCGGCATGAGCTACTCCGCGGCCCTCTACCGCGAGGCCGACGCCGACACCCTCGCCGCGGCCCAGGACGCCAAGTACCGCCGCATCCTGCGCCGCCTGGACGCGCAGCCCGGCGAGCACGTGCTGGAGATCGGCTGCGGCTGGGGCGGTTTCGCCGAAATGGCCGCCCGCGCCGGGCTCGCCGTCACCGGGCTCACCCTGTCGCCATCCCAGCTCGCGTGGGCGAAGAGCCGCGTCCCCGAGGCCGACCTGCGCCTGCAGGACTACCGCGACACCACCGAGCGCTTCGACCACATCGTCTCCATCGAAATGTTCGAAGCGGTCGGCGAGCGCTGGTGGCCGGGCTACTTCAAGACCGTCGCCCGCGCCCTCAAACCCGGCGGCCGCGCCGTGGTGCAGAGCATCACCATCGACGACGCGCTCTTCCCCACCTACCGCCGCGGCACCGACTTCATCCAGCAGTACATCTTCCCCGGCGGGATGCTGCCCTCCCGCGCCGCCTTCCGGAGCGCCGCCCGACGCGCCGGCCTGGCGGTGAGCGACGAGTTCGCCTTCGGCGCCGACTACGCCCGCACCCTGGCCGACTGGCGCGCCACCTTCGAAGCGCGCTGGCCGCAGATCGAACGGCTCGGTTTCGACGAGCCCTTCCGGCGCCTGTGGCGCATGTATCTCTCCTACTGCGAGGCCGGCTTCCGCGCCGGAAGCATCGATGTCGTCCAGTTCGAACTCGTCCACCGCTGAGCCCGCCCGCCGCGCCGCGCGGCGCGCCGGCCAGCTCGGGCCGATCACCATCAACGCCGCCCGCGGCGCGATGGCCGCCTACCGGCGCCTCGGCTTCGAGGCCGAGGGCCCGTCCGAGGAAGTACGCGGCATCCGCTGCGTCCCGATGACCTGCCGGCACCCCGCGCCGGCCCCCAACCATGCCGCGCCCGTCGCCTGAGCGGACCCGGCGGCGCCTGCTCGGCGCCCTCGCCGCGCTCCTCGTCGGGTCACCCGCCGCCCGCGCCGCCGACCCCACCGACGGCCTGCAGCGCTGGGGCCAGGGCGAGTTCCGACGCTTCGGCTTCCTCGTCTACGAAGCGCGCCTGTGGGCCGGCGACGACCCGCGCCGCCCGCCCCTCGCACTGCGTCTGGACTACAAGCGCAGCATTCCCGGCAGCG
Organism: Zoogloea sp.; assembly: GCF_041911615.1. Taxonomy (GTDB): domain Bacteria; phylum Pseudomonadota; class Gammaproteobacteria; order Burkholderiales; family Rhodocyclaceae; genus Zoogloea. The sequence goes on from NZ_JAYROR010000100.1 coordinate 4,154, forward strand.
CCATCGCCGAGGCCAGCGTGCGCGAGATGCGCCAGCTCGGCGCCGACGAAGCCGCCCTGGCCCGCTGGGGCGCCGAAATGACCCGCCTGTTCCCCGACGTGAAGGCCGGCGACCACATCGTCGGCGTCTATCACCCGGACGCCGCGCGCTTCGTCTTCAACGGGCGCCCCCTCGGCGAGATCGCCGACGCCGACTTCGCGCGACGCTTCTTCGGCATCTGGCTCGACCCGCGCACCAGCGCCCCCGAACTGCGCGCCGCCCTGCTGCGACGGCCCGCCGGCTGACATGGCCGCCGCACGCCTCCCCGCCGGCCGCGTGCTCGCCTACGGCCTGCTCGGTCTGCCGCTGGCCTTTGCGGCGCTGCCGGTCTACGTCCACGTGCCGCGTTTCTACGCCGACGGCAGCGGCCTGTCGCTGGCGCTGCTGGGGGCAATCCTCCTCGGCGCGCGCCTCCTCGACGCCGGCATCGACCCCTGGCTGGGCTGGCTCGCCGACCGCCTGCCACGCCGCCAGATGGTGGCGCTGGCCCTGCTGCCCCTGGCCGCCGGCTTCGTCGCCCTGCTCAATCCGCCCGCCGGCCCGGCCGCCGGCTGGCTCGCCGGCGCGCTGGCGCTCACCTACCTGGGCTACTCCGGCGCCAGCGTCGCCTACCAGGCGTGGGGCGCCGACATCGCCGCCGACCCGGCCGAACGCACCC
>NZ_JAYROR010000101.1:0-99093 GCF_041911615.1 Zoogloea sp.
GTCGGCGCTGTCGTCGCCGGCGGCCCGGGCCGCCGCGGCCTTGGCGTCGGCGCCTTGCTCGGGCGTCGCGTCGCCCTGCATCTGGCGTTTGAGTTCGGAGGCGAAACCCTGCTCGGGCGCGGACGTGCCGCCGGCGGTGTCGGGCGCGTCGGGGCGCGAGCCGGTGGCGGCTTTGGCGGGGGCGACAGGAGCGGTGTTGGCGATGGGGTTCAAGGCCGGTCCGGGCATGATGGGAGTCCTGGTGAGGATGCAGACGTCCGTCACTCAGCAATCCACGTGCCAGGCCGGGCCCGGCGACGCTCATTCCTCGTCGTTGCGATCGCGGAATTGCTTGGCGGCGTGTTCGTCGGTGAGCCGTTGCTCCTGCTTGGCTTCCTTGCGGGCTTGCTCGGCCTGGTAGCGGTGGGAGAGGGTGTCGAAGGCCTTCACCTTGTTCCGCTCATCCACCCAGGCCTGCTGGCCGCGCTCGGTCCGCTGCTTGGAGTCGGAGACCACCTTCTGTTGCTGGGCGATCGCATCATCGAGCTTGCCGAGGAAGGCGCTGTAATTGCGCCAGGCGTCGGGGCCGATGCCGTTGCGGGCCGCTTCGAGGAAGCGGGCCTGGTATTCGTTGCGATAGTCGACCAGCAGCGAGAGTTTTTCCTCCACGGCGCGCTCGCTCGCAATCAGCTCGCCGAGCTTGCGCGCGGCGTCGTCCATGCGGCTGTTCGCCAGGTCCAGCAGGGTTTGCAGCGGGAACGGCTCAGTCATCTTCACGTTCCTTCGGCGTTATCGGGCGGGGGACGGAATTCTTTAGGGCCGGGGCGCGATGGCCTTGCGGGGAAGGGGGGCGGGTCATGGGGTGGCTCCGAAGAGGGCGTGGAGCTTCTCGACCGCGGATTCGTAGGGTTCGCTTTCGTCGATGCGCTGCTGCAGGAAGGCTTCGAGCCGCGGGTACATCGCCACGGCCTGGTCGAGCACCGGGTCGGAGCCGGCATGGTAGGCGCCGACGGCGATCAGGTCGCGGGAGCGCTGGTAGCGCGAGAACAGCTGCTTGAAGCGCCGCACCATGTCGAAGTGCTGGCTCTTGACGAGGTTGTGCATCGCGCGGGAGATCGACTGCTCGATGTCGATGGCGGGGTAGTGCCCCTGGTCGGCGAGGTTGCGCGACAGCACGATGTGGCCGTCGAGGATGGCCCGGGCCGAGTCGGCGATCGGGTCCTGCTGGTCGTCGCCTTCGGCGAGCACGGTGTAGAAGGCGGTGATCGAGCCGCCACCCTCGGGCCCGTTGCCGGCACGCTCCACCAGCGCCGGCAGGCGCGCGAACACCGACGGCGGGTAGCCGCGGGTGACCGGCGGTTCGCCGATGGCCAGGGCGATCTCGCGCTGGGCCATGGCGTAACGGGTGAGCGAGTCCATGATGAGCAGCACCTGCTTGCCCTGGTCGCGGAAGTATTCGGCCACCGTGGTGGCGTAGGAGGCGCCCTGCAGGCGCATCAGCGGGCTGCAGTCGGCCGGCGCGGCGATCACCGCCGAGCGGGCCAGGCCTTCGGGGCCGAGGTTGTGCTCGATGAACTCCTTCACCTCGCGGCCCCGCTCGCCGATCAGCCCGACGACGATCACGTCGGCGGCGGTGTAGCGGGCCATCATGCCGATGAGCACCGACTTGCCGACGCCGGAGCCGGCGAACAGGCCCATCCGCTGGCCGCGGCCGACGGTGAGCAGGCCGTTGATGGCGCGAATGCCCACGTCGAGCGACTGGCTGATGGGCGCGCGCTGCAGCGGGTTGATCGGGCGCGACTGGAGCGGACGCGAGTGGCGCACGGCGAGCGGGCCGAGTCCGTCGAGCGGGCGGCCGGCGCCGTCGACGACGCGGCCGAGCAGTTCGTCGCCCATCGGCAGGTGTTTGGCGCGGTCGGAGGCGCGACGGCGCGGTTCGATGCGCTCGCCGGCGATCAGCGGCGGCTGGGTGGCCTCGACCGGCAGCACCTGGGCGCCCGGCGCGAGGCCGAAGACGTCGTCGGTGGGCATCAGGAAGATCTTTTCGCCGTGGAAGCCGACCACCTCGGCCTCGACCGAGCTGCCGCCGGGCACCACGATGCGACAGCCCGAACCCAGCGGCAGCTTGAGGCCGGAAGCTTCCATCACGAGGCCGTTGATCCGCGTGAGGCGGCCCGACACCTGGTACGGCGGCGTGGCGCCGACCAGCTTGCGGCCGTCGGCGAGGAAGGATTTCCAGGTTTCGGTGCCGTGTTCCATCAACTGCCGTCCCCGTCCCACTGCACGTTGCGGCCGAGGTTGTCCATGATCCGCCGCCAGCGGGTCTGCAAGGTGGCGTCGATCTGGCTGCCGCCGGCGTCGATGCGCACGCCGCCGCGGGCGATGCTGCTGTCCTCCACCAGCCGATGGCCGCCGTGGGTGAGCTGCTCGCCCAGGTAGTCGCGCACCATCGCCAGATCGTCGGGGTGGAGGTGGACCATGGCGTGGGTCTGGGGGAGCTGGAGCAGGGCCTCGCGGATCAGTTCGGCCACGGATTCGGGGTGCTCGACGAGGCTGTGGCGGATCATCTGCCGGGCCACTTCGATGGCCAGCGCCAACACTTCGTCGGCGACTTCCTGGTCGAGGGTGGTGAGCGCCGTCTCGAGCCCCTGGACGAGCCCGTGAAACTGCATCGCCTCCATGCGGCCGCGGGCAGTGCCTTCCTCGTAGCCGGCGGCGTAGCCGTCCTTGCGCGCCTCGTCGTGGATGCGCTCGATGTCTTCGGCGGTGGGCAGGTGGATGTCCGGCTCGGGCAGCGGCAGCGGGGCGACGAATTCCGGTATGGGTTCGGGCTCAGGCTCCGGCTCGGGGAGCGGGGCGGGCGGCGGCGGGGTGACGAGCACGGCCTCGGGCTCGACCGCCGCGGCGGGGCTTTCGTCGAAGGACGGCGGATTCCAGCGTCGGTAGGCGCCGGCGGCCTGATGGGGGCTCATCGCGTGGCTCCGGCGTTACACGAAGGCATCGTCGCCCCCGCCGCTCGACAGGGCGATCTGGCCTTCCTCGGCCAGACGGCGGGCCGTCTTGAGTATTTCCTTCTGCTCGGCCTCGACTTCGGACAGGCGCACCGGGCCGCGGGATTCGAGATCTTCGCGGAGCATTTCGGCGGCCCGCTGGGACATGTTCTTGAAGATCTTCTCGCGCATCTCGGGCGGCGCGCCCTTGAGGGCGATGACCAGCGAATCGCTCTGCACCTCGCGCAGCAGGGTCTGGATGCCGCGGTCGTCCAGGTCCATGAGGTTCTCGAAGACGAACATCTCGTCGAGGATCTTCTGGGCGAGGTCGGGATCGTATTCCCGCACGTTGTCGAGGATCGCCGTCTCGGCGGCGGAGCCCACGAAGTTGAGGATGTCGGCGGCGTGGCGCACCCCGCCCATCGCGGTCTTCTTGATCGTGGTGGCGCCGGAGAGCATCCGGGTGAGGGCTTCGTTGAGCTCGCGCAGGGCCACCGGCTGCACGCCGTCGAGGGTGGCGATGCGCAGCAGTACGTCATTGCGCAGACGGTCGGTGAAGTTCTTGAGGATTTCGCCGGCCTGGTCGAATTCGAGGTGAACCAGGATCGTCGCGATGATCTGCGGGTGCTCGTTCTTGATGAGATCGGCGGCGGTGGCGGCGTCCATCCACTTGAGGCTTTCGATGCCGGCGGTGTCGGAGCCTTGCAGCACGCGTCCGATCAGGTGGTTGGCGCGCTCGTCGCCCAGCGCCTTGGTGAGCATGGCCTTGATGTGCTCGTGGTCGGCCTCGATGGGCGAGCCTTTCTCGGAGAAGGCGATCAGCTCGTCGAGGATGGTCTCGACCCGTTCGCGGGGCTGGGCGGGCATTCCCGCCATCGAGGCGCCGAGTTTCTGGACCTCCTTCGGGCCGAGTTGCTTGAGCACTTCGGCGGCCTCGTCGGCGCCGAGGGTCAGGAGGAGGAGGGCGCTCTTTTCGAGCCCTTCATCGTTGCTGCTCATTGCTTCCCATCCATTCCTTGATCAGGTTGGCGACCATGCGCGGGTTTTCCTTGGCGAGGGCCAGCGCCTTGGCGAGCTTTTCCTCGTAGGCGAGGCGCGCGGCGGCTTCGGGCGACAGGGCCACCTCGGCGCCTTCGTCCTCTTCGCCTTCCTCGCCTTCGCCGGCCTCGCCTTCGCCCGGTTCGCGCGCTTCGGCGCCTTCTTCCTCTTCCTTGGGCTCGGGCTGCGGCAGCACCTGCTTCATCAGCGGGCGGATCACCCCGAAAGCCACGAAGGCGATCACTCCGGCGATGACCAGATACTTGATGAGTTCCTTGAACAGGGCGACATTGTCCGGGTCCTTCCAGATCGGGGTTTCGAGCAGATCCTTGTCGGAGGCGACAAAGGGGCTGCTCGCGACGCTGATGGTGTCGCCGCGGTCCTTGCTGTAGCCCACCGCCTCGCGGACCAGATCCTCGACGCGCTTGCGCTCTTCCTCGGTGAGGGGGACGGGCTTGGCGACGCCGTTCTTGTCCTTTTCTTCCTTCTGGTTGAGGGCCACCGCCACCGACAGGCGCTTGATCTGGCCGAGGGCCTTGCGGGTGTGCTGGATGGTCTTGTCCAGCTCGTAGTTGATGGTGGCGCTTTTGGTGGCGGACAGCGGCGGCTGCTGGTTGGGACCGGCGGTGCCGGGCACCGGCGGGGTGGTGAGCGGCGCGGTGGCGGGCACTGGCGGCTGGTTGGTGAGCGCGCCCGGCACGCCCTGGGCGGCCTGCTCGCGGGTGGTGCTCTCGTTGCTCTGCTGGCTGCGGATCGCCTGATCGGGCGACGGGTTGGGGCGATAGGTCTCGGCGGTCTGCTCGGTGACGTTGAAATCCACGTCGGCCGACACCTGGGCGCGGAAGTTGCCCTTGCCGAACAGCGGCGTGAGGATCGCGTTGATGCGCTCGATGTAGCCTTCCTCGAGCTCGCGGGTGTACTTGATCTGGGTGGCGTCGAGGTTGGTGCGCAGCGGATCGGGCTTCTTGGTGAGCAGGGTACCGTCCTGATCGATCACGCTCACGTTGTCGTTGGTGAGGTTGGGCACGCTGGAGGCGATCAGGTGCACGATGCCGGCGATCTGGCCCGGGTCGAGGGCACGGCCGGTGTGCAGGTTGACCATCACCGAGGCGGTGGGCTTTTGCTCGTCGCGCAGGAACGCGGTCTGCTTGGGGATCGCCAGATGCACGCGGGCGCCAGCCACGCTGGCGATGGACGAGATGGTGCGCGACAGCTCGCCTTCGAGGGCGCGCTGGTAATTGATCTGTTCGTGGAACTGGGACAGGCCGAGCTTCTGGGTTTCCATCAGCTCGAAGCCCACCAGCCCCCCCTTCGGGATGCCTTGCGCCGCGAGGCGCAGGCGCAGGTCGTGCACCTGCACGGCGGGCACGAGGATGGCGTTGCCGTTGTCGGAGAACTTGTACGGCACGTTCTGCTGCTGCAGCGAGGCGACGACGGCGCCGCCGTCCTTCTCGGCCAGGTTGGAGAACAGCACGGCGTAGTCCGGCTGGCGGCTCCACAGCACCACGCCGACGATCAACGCGATCGCGAAGGCCAGGGCCGCGCCCGCGGCGAGCTTCTGGCGCTGCGACAGATTGCGGATGTTCTCCAGCACCTGGTTGAGTGGCGAGGCCGGCGGCGACGGAGCAACGGCGGCGTCTTCTGCTGCCATGGAAACATTCCCCTCTTACGGATGCTCGCATTCTGGGCGAGCCGCAAGCGGATCAAGGGCGGGATTAGCAGCACTTTTTGCCGCCTTTTTGCCGGCTCGGCTTGCCGCCGGCAGGCCTAAGCTGCGAACCGGTGAATTTCGCCCCGATGCCTCCATGAACCTGCCCGCCACCGAAGACCGTCTCGACGCCCGCCAGCTGGCCGAAGCCTTTCGCCAGTTCAGCGAGGCGTCCGAGGCCCTGACCGGCGCCTACGCCGGCCTGCAGACCCAGGTCGGCCAGCTCACCGAGCGGCTCAGCGTGCTGATGGGCGCGCTGCCGGCGGGTGTCGTCGTGCTCGACCGGGAGGGGCGCGTGATGCAGGCCAACCGGGCGGTGGAGGCCATGTTCGGTGCGCCCCTGGCGGGCGTCGACTGGGCCGCGTTCTCGGCCGCGCGCCTCGCCGCCACCGAGACCCCGGGCGAGTGGCAGGTGGACGCCGCCGGCGAGGCGCGCCGCGTGACCCGCGTCGACGCCGCCCTCGAATCCGGCGACGGCCACATCGTGCTGCTCAGCGACGTCACCGACGCCCATCGCATGCGTCTGGCCGCCGAGCGCAACGAACGCCTCGCCGCGATGGGCGAGATGGTGGCCGGTCTGGCCCACCAGCTGCGCACGCCCCTGGCCGCCGCGCTGCTCTACACCGCGACCCTGGTTCAGCAGGAAATGGGGCCGGCCGATCGCGAGCGCATCGGCAACCGCGCCATCGAGCGCCTGCGCCACCTCGAAAAGCTGATCCGCGACATGCTGTTGTTCGCCCGCGGCGAAACCCTCGGTCGCGAGCCCTTCGGCATCTGCGAGCTGGTGGCCGAACTCACCCAGACCCTCGACCCCCTGGCCCGCGCCAAGGGCATTCAGCTGGACTCCGCCTGCGCCTGTGGCGACACCGTGGTCGTCGGCGACCGCAAGGCGATTGCGGGGGCGCTGACCAACCTCCTCGAGAACGCCGTGCAGGCGCTCGAAGCCGGCGGAAAGATCCAGTTCGACGCGGCGCCCGATGGCGCCGTGGTGCGCTTTACGGTTGCCGACAACGGCCGCGGCATCGAGCCGGCCCTTCAGTCGCGGCTCTTCGAGCCGTTCTTTACCACTCGGCCCGATGGAACCGGATTGGGCCTGGCAATCGCGCGGGGCGTCGCCCGGGCCCACGGGGGCGACATCGGCATCGCGTCCGAACCCGGTCACGGCACGGTTTTTTCGCTGACCCTCGCCATGGGCGCCTGACGCCCGGTTGCATCCCGTTTTTGAGAGATGTCCATGCCTGAAGCCCTCAACATCCTGGTAGTCGAAGACGATGCGCCCCTGCGCGACGCCGTGTGCCTGACCCTCGAAGTGGCCGGCCACGCGGTCACCGGCGTCGGCGACGGGCCGGCGGCGCTGACCGAGGTCGAGAAGCAGGCCTTCAACCTGGTGCTGTCCGACCTCAAGATGCAGCCGATGGACGGCCTGCAGCTGCTGGCCGAGCTGCGCCAGCGCCTGCCCCAGCTGCCGGTGCTGCTGATGACCGCCTTCGGCGACGTCGAGAAGGCCGTCGACGCCATGCGCGGCGGTGCCTGCGATTTCCTGATGAAACCCTTCGAGCCCAAGGTGCTCCTCGAACACGTTGAGCGCTACGCCGTGGCCCGCCGCGACGACGACATGATCGCCGCCGACCCCCACACCCGCAAGCTGCTGGCCCTGGCCGACAAGGTCGCCGAGACCGACGCCACGGTGCTGCTGGCCGGCGAGTCGGGGACCGGCAAGGAGGTCTTCGCGCGTTATCTGCACGAGCATTCGCCGCGCCGCAGCGGCCCCTTTGTCGCGATCAACTGCGCGGCGATCCCCGACACCCTGCTCGAGGCGACCCTGTTCGGCCACGAGAAGGGTGCCTTCACCGGCGCCGCCACGGCCCAGCCGGGCAAGTTTGAGCAGGCCGAGGGCGGAACGCTGCTGCTGGACGAAATCTCCGAGATGCCGCTGGGTCTGCAGGCCAAGCTGCTGCGCGTGCTGCAGGAGCGCGAGGTGGAGCGAGTGGGCGGCAAGAAGGCGATTCCGCTCGACATCCGCGTGCTGGCCACCACCAACCGCGACATGAGCAAGGAGGTGGCGGCGGGGCGCTTCCGCGAGGATCTGTTCTACCGGCTCAACGTGTTCCCGCTGGCGATTCCGTCGCTGCGCGAGCGCCCGGGCGACATCGTGCCGCTGGCCCGGCATTTCGCGCTGCTCCACGGTGTTCGCCTCAAGCGTGCGGGGCGCCTGTCGCCCGAGGCCGAGTCGGTACTCGTGACCTACCACTGGCCGGGCAACGTCCGCGAGCTGGAAAACACCGTTCAGCGCGCGCTGATCCTCAGCAGCGGTCAGGCGGTCTCGGCCGAAACCATCCGCCTGTGCCTGCCCCACTGGAACGGCGAGCCGGTGCGTCTTGCCGTGCCGCCGCCGGTGGTGCCGGCGAGTTTTGCCGTGGAGCCGGCAAATCCTGCCGTCGAGGCTGCCGCCGATGCCCGCGACGCCGGCCGCCCTGCCAACATGAAGGATCTGGAGCGCGAACACATCCTGCAGGTGCTCCGGGAGGTCGGCGGGTCGCGCAAGCGTGCCGTGGCGCAGCTCGGCATCTCCGAACGCACCCTGCGCTACAAGCTCCAGCAGTACCGCGAGGAAGGGCTGTTCAGCGGCTGAAGTGTCATCCTGCCGCTTGGCACGCGGCTTGCTCTGCTATAGTGGAGAAAAAGGAGCAGGATCATGGATACCCGCGGAATCGATCAGATGTTGTCCGAGCTTCGCGCCACGTCGCAGGTGGCGTCGGGCAAGCCGGCCCAGGCCGCAAAGGCCGAGGGCCAGGTGGATTTCGGCCAGGTTCTGCAGGGCGCCATCGAACAGGTGAGTTCGGCCCAGATGCAGGCCCAGGAAATGGCCAAGGGCTTCTCGTCGGGCGACCCCAACGTCAATCTTCAGGACGTGATGGTGAATCTGCAGAAAGCCAACCTGTCGTTCCAGCAGATGGTGCAGGTGCGCAACAAGCTCGTCACCGCCTACCAGGACATCATGAACATGTCCGTCTGACGGGAGAGGCGACCTACTGGTCGCGATTCGGTCTCGGTGGATGCCCGACGTAAGCTTGGACTTCCCCCGCGGGATCGCACCCTCGGGCAGGGCGAGACGGCTTTCTCGTTACTCTTCTGAGGACGAAGTGGTCCCAAAAAAACCGGCAACTGCCGGTTTTTTGCTTTTGGGCGGGATTCAGCGGGTTCGCTCGCGGGCGTTGCGTTCGCGTTCGGCTTTCAAGATGTAGCGCTGGATCGTCGAGGCCATGCTGCTCGAAAGGTCGATGAATTCGCAGCCGGCGCGCAGCATCACGCTACCGTCGCGGTTGGTGATGCGGAACAGGTTGCGGACGCGCAGCGAGGTGGTGATGGGGCCGCTTTCCGGGAGCATCAGGCGGCAGTCGGCAAAGATCCGGTCGGGCTCGAAGCTCGGGTCGCCGGGCGGCACGAGCAGGGCGAGGCCGCCGCCACTGATGTCGAGCACGGTGGCTTCCACCGAGATCATGCGCTGCTCGCCGTCGCGGGTCACCGGGATCAGGCAGCTGAGGTTGTGCGGGTTGGTGGCGATCAGGCGATAGTATTCGCGGCGCTGCAGGCGCAACAGGACGTCGGGTAGCGCGCAGCGGAAGGCGGCATGGCCGGCGTGGGTGATGCGTACCAGCCCGCGGGCCGCGAACTGGATCTTGATCTTGTCGAGCTGCGTGACGCAGATCAGCTGGTCGGCGGCTTCGACGCGGCGGTTGATCGCGTCGTCGGTGGCCGCGTCGAGAATGAGGTAGCCGTTGTCGGCGTCGATTTCGAGCAGCGCAGTGAGAAAGGAGTCGGCGCTGGCGTCGATGAAGGCGCTGATCATCGCCCGCTTCTGCACCAGGTGGCGCAGGTTGAAGAGGATGTCGGTCTTTCCGCGCAGCAGATAGCGGGAGTGGTCGTCGGCCTGCAGGAGTTCGAACTTGAGCGGCATGGTGGGCGAGTGGCGTCCGAGGTCGGAGGATGGGCCGATTTTATCAGCCCGCACGGTCATCCCGCTGTCACAGCAAGAGCTGTGCCCACTCAGTCCGTTGATCTCTGAATAAAGACGCGGGGGACGGCGAACCGTCCCCCGCGGCGATCAAGCCCGGATCGGGATCAGCGCGTGGCTTCGCGCTCGATTTCCTCGAGGCTGGTGTGGCGCACGTCGCGGCCCTTGACCATGTACACCACGTATTCGGCGATGTTCTTGGCGTGGTCGCCGATGCGTTCGACCGACTTGGCGACGAACATCAGTTCGATGGCCTGGGAAATGGTGCGCGGGTCTTCCATCATGTAGGTGATGAGCTGGCGCATGATGCCCTTGAACTCGGCATCGACTTCCTTGTCCTGGCGAACCACCTGGGCCGCCGAGACGGTGTCGAGCCGGGCATAGGCGTCCAGGGCGGTGCGCAGCATGTCCACCACCGCGTCGGCGATGTGGCCGAGGCGGATCTGCGGCGTGAAGGGCGAGCCGGTGTCGTGGAGCTGCTTGGCGGTCTTGGCGATCTTCTTCGCCTCGTCGCCGATACGCTCGAGATCGGTGATCGTCTTCTGCACGGTGCTGACCATGCGAAGATCCACCGCGGTGGGCTGGCGCTTCGCGATGACCTGGTTGCAGGCTTCGTCGAGTTCGATCTCGAGGAGGTTGACGCGGTTGTCGTTCTCGATGACCTGCTCGATGAGCAGCGTGTCACCGTCGGTCAGCCCTTCCATCGCCTTCACGATCTGCAATTCGACCATCCCGCCCATCTGCAGGACCCGGGTGCGGATGCCTTCCAGTTCGGCGTCGAACTTCTTGGAGGTGTGCTCGTTCATTGAAAATCCTGTGGCTATCCGGTGGATGACAAGTACGGGAGGTTAACAGGCCTTTGTGACGCTTGTGTTTCAAGTCCGCTCGAAGACCTGCACGCCGCCGGCGGTGGCGAGTAGCAGCACGTCTGCGCCACGACGGGCGAACAGACCGTTGGTGACGACGCCGACGATGCCGTCGATGCGGCTCTCCAGCTGGGTGGGGTCGGCGATCTGCAGGTCATGCACGTCGAGGATCAGGTTGCCGTTGTCGGTCACGAAGCCGTCGCGCAGCACCGGCCGGCCACCAAGGGCGCCAAGCTGGCGTGCCACCTGGGCGCGCGCCATCGGGATCACCTCGACCGGCAGCGGAAAGCGGCCGAGGCAGTCGACCTTCTTCGTTGCGTCGCAGATGCAGACGAAAGTGTCGGCCACCGCGGCGACGATCTTCTCGCGGGTGAGGGCTCCGCCACCGCCTTTGATCATCGCGAGTGAGTTGTCGATCTCGTCGGCGCCATCGACGTAGACTGGCATCCTTTCGACGTCGTTCAGGTCGAACAGCTTGATGCCGTGGCCGGCGAGGCGCTTGGCCGAGGCTTCCGACGAGGCGACGGCGCCTGCGATGCGATCCTTCATGCCGGCCAGGCCGTCGATGAAGAAATTGGCCGTCGAGCCGGTGCCGACGCCGATGATGCTGCCTTCGACCACGTAATCGAGCGCGCGCAGCGCGGCCTGTTGCTTGAGTTCGTCCTGGGTCATGATGGATTGCCGGTAAGCGAAACGCAGATTTTAACCGGGACTGCCGGCGAGTTCACGCCCGTGCAGTGTTGCCGCGATTCCACAAAGCGTTACACCCGACGCGCCGCCCGCGTATAAAGTGTTACACCGCAGCCACATTTCCCGCTCGGGCGAATGGGCGCGACATCGACGTCTCGAACAACATTCTTTCAGGGAGCAGCATATGGGTTTGCTTGATCAACTGGCCGGACAGGTTCTGGGTTCGCTGGCGGGCGAGGGCCAGCCGCAACAAGGTGGCGGCGGCCAGGCAGTGCTGCTGCAACTGGTGCTCGGCCTGCTGCAGAGCCAGGGTGGGCTGGGTGGCCTGCTCGGCAAGCTCAGTCAGGCGGGGCTCGGTGAGCAGGTCGCGTCGTGGGTGGGCACCGGCCAGAACCTGCCGGTGAGCGCCGACCAGATCGGTCAGGCCCTCGGCGGTGGCGCGCTCGGCGACATGGCGGCCCAACTGGGCATTCCGTCGGAGCAGCTCGCCGGCCACATCGCCAACTTTCTGCCGCAGGTGGTCGACCAGATGACCCCGAGCGGCCAGATGCCCGAGGGCGGCCATCTCGATCTGGGCGACGCCCTGACGGGGCTGGCTGCGATGCTCGGCAAGTAAGGCGACGCTCGGTCGATTGGCAGACGGGCGAAGCGTCAACGCTTCGCCCGTTTCACGTCGGCGCGCGGTTCAGGCGCCGGTTGCCACCGGACGGGAAGGGTCGGCGCACCATTCGCTCCACGAGCCGGCGTAGAGGCGGGCTCCGGAGAGTCCGGCGACCTCCATGGCCAGCAGGTTGTGGCACGCGGTGACGCCGGAGCCGCAGGACAGGACTACCCGATGGGCGTCGCCACCGTTGATGAGGGCGCCGAACTCTTCCTGCAACTGGGCGGGGGGCTTGAAGGCGCCGCTGGCGTCCAGATTGTCGCGGAAGAAGCGATTGATTGCGCCGGGAATGTGGCCGCCAACGGGGTCGAGGGTCTCGTTCTCGCCTCGGAAACGGTCGGGGGCACGGGCGTCGATGAGTTGCATCTCGGCGCTGTGGAGGTGGCTCAGCACGAAGTCGGCGTCGACGCGCATCCCCTTCTGCCGTCGCGCTACGAAAGTGGTGGCGCGGGCGTCGGGTTGTTCGGTGACCAAGGGATGTCCTGCCGCGGCCCATGCCTGGATGCCGCCGTTCAGGACGGCGACCCGGTCGTGACCGAGCCAGCGCAGCAGCCACCAGAGGCGCGCGGCGAACATGCCGCCGGCGTCGTCGTAGGCCACCACCTGAGTGCCGGGCGCGACGCCGACGCTGCCGAGCTTGTCCGCAAGCAACTGGGGGTCGGGCAAAGGGTGACGGCCGTTGAGGCCCGAACGCGGGCCGGACAGGTCATCCTCGAGATCGAGAAAAAAAGCGCCAGGCAGATGCCCTTGGGCATATGCCTGGCGGCCGGCGGTCAGGTCGGCAAGATTGAAGCGGCAGTCGAAGATCCGCCAGGCGGGCGTGGCGAGGCTGGCCAGTTCGGCGACGCTGACCAGCTGCGTGAAGGGCTGCGGCACGCCGTGGCCCTCAGGCGACCGGCGATTCGACGCCAGCGAGCCAGGCCTCGGCGTCGCTCGGGTCCTCGAAGACGCGGACCTTGGCGTCGATGAAAATCTGCGACAGCCAAGCGCTCCAGGTCACCCACTGGTCGTCGGTGACGATGGCGATGCGGGCGAAGTCCTGGGCATGGCTGCGGGCGAAGCGCAGCTCCTCGAGGGCCATGTCCACGGTGAAGCCGCTCATTTCGCGCAAGTCGAAGAACAGGCTGACCGGCCCTTCGAACTTGATCTTGTAATTGACGACCTCTTCGAACTCCTTGTAGTCGGCCAGCGTGAACTCGCCGAAGACGGTGAGGTTCACCCGGTTTTCTTTTTGGTCGGTGGTGATCATTGCCTGGGCCTTTCAGGGCGAACGGGATGTCGCCAGTTTAGTCCGGCAGACGCGGCGCTTCAATCGGATTCCAGTATTGGCGCGGGTTGCCGCGAGGCGAGGGAGATCAGCACGCCGCTGGCGATGATGATCGCGATGGCCAGTATCGAGGTCCAGGGCAGGCGCTCGTCCCACAGGGCGACCCCGAACAGGCTCGAGAAGATCACCGTCGAGTACGACAGGTTGGCCGACACGACCGTCTTGCCGAGTCGGTACGCCCGGGTCATCGCCAGCTGGGCGCAGCCGCCGAAGCCGCCGACTCCGAGCAGTATCGCGGCGCCGCGGTCGTCGATGGGGTGCAGGCCGCCACTGGCCAGTGCCCAGCCCAGCCCGAATAGGCTGGTCACCGCCGAGAACCACAGCACCGTGCGTGCCTCGGGTTCGCCGGCACGGCCCAGTTCGCGCACATTCACGTAGGCCACGCTGGCCAGCATGCCGGCGCCGAGACCGATCGTCGCACCAAACCATTGGTCGGCCTGGAGAGTGGGCTTGAGTAGCAGTACCACGCCGGTGAAGCCCAGCGCGATGGCGGTCGCCGCCCCTCGGCTCAGGGGTTCGCGGAACCACAGTACGAGGAGCAACGCCACGAACAGCGGCGAGGTGTAGCTAAGGGTGACGGCGGTGGCGAGGGGCAGCGCGCCCAGCGCGAAGAAGTAGCTCATCAACGACACCGTGCCCGACAGTCCTCGCGACAATTGCAGCCGCCAGTGTGGGGTGTGCCACGGAATGCCCTGCCAGCGCGCCAGCGCCATCATCATCAGCAGGCCGACGAAGCCGCGGTAGAACACCAGTTCGGCGGTGGAAAACTGGCTCGAACCGAGCTTTACGCAAACGCCCATGCAGGCGAAAAGCAGACTGGCGGCGATCATCCAGAGGGATTGCATGGCTGGGGGGCGAGGCCGGAAAAAGTTCGCGATTCTACCGGACCCCGCGCTGGGCGCCGTCCACGAAAAAACCCCCGGGGCTTGAGCCCGCGGGGGTTTCAACCAAGCGTGCCGGTGAGGGATACCGGCCGATCGGGTTTTTTCTTAGTGGAACTGTTCTTCTTCGGTGGAGCCGGTGAGGGCCTTGACGGAAGAGGAGCCGCCCTGGATCACGGTGGTCACATCGTCGAAGTAGCCGGTGCCGACTTCCTGTTGGTGGGACACGAAGGTGTAACCCATTTCGCGAGCGGCGAATTCCGGCTCCTGGACCATCTCGACGTAGTGCTTCATGCCTTCGCCACGGGCGTAAGCGTGGGCAAACTTGAAGGTGTTGTACCAGTTGACGTGGATGCCGGCCAGGGTGATGAACTGGTACTTGTAGCCCAGTGCGGACAGCTCTTCCTGGAAGGAGGCGATCTGAGAGTCGTTCAGGTTCTTCTTCCAGTTGAAGGACGGCGAGCAGTTGTAGGACAGCAGCTTGCCCGGGCAGGCGGCCAGCACGGCTTGTGCGAATTCACGGGCGAAGCCGATATCGGGCACGCCGGTTTCGCACCAGACGAGGTCGGCGTACGGCGCGTAGGCGACGCCACGGCTGATGGACTGCTCCAGACCGTTCTTGACGCGGAAGAACCCTTCCTGGGTGCGCTCGCCGGTGAGGAAGGGCTTGTCGTTCTCGTCGTAATCGGAGGTGATCAGGTTGGCGGCTTCGGCGTCGGTACGGGCCAGGATCAGGGTCGGAACGCCCATGACGTCGGCGGCGAAACGAGCGGAGATCAGCTTCTCGACGGCTTCACGGGTCGGCACGAGGACCTTGCCACCCATGTGACCACACTTCTTGGCGGCGGCCAGCTGGTCTTCGAAGTGCACGCCGGCGGCACCGGCGGCGATCATGTTCTTCATCAGTTCGAAGGCGTTCAGCACGCCGCCGAAACCGGCTTCCGCGTCGGCCACGATCGGCAGGAAGTAGTCGATGAAGCCTTCGTCACCCGGGTTGATACCGCGGGACCACTGGATCTCGTCGGCACGCTTGAAGGTGTTGTTGATGCGGCGAACCATGGTCGGGACGGAGTCGTAGGCGTACAGCGACTGGTCCGGGTACATGGTTTCGGAGGTGTTGCCGTCGGCGGCGACCTGCCAGCCGGACAGATAGACGGCCTCGAGGCCAGCCTTGGCCTGTTGCATGGCTTGACCGGCGGTGATCGCGCCGAAGGCGTTCACGTAGCCCTTCTTGGCGCCACCGTTGACCTTGTCCCACAGAACCTTGGCGCCGCGCTGGGCCAGGGTGTACTCGGGCTGCAGGCTGCCGCGCAGACGAACCACGTCAGCGGCGGAGTAACCGCGCTTGACGCCTTTCCAGCGGGGGTTTTCAGCCCAGTCTTTTTCGAGGGCGGCGATTTGCTGTTCGCGGGTCAGAGACATACGACATCCTTTAAAAACATTGAGAGAAGGGGAAGCCTAGTGGCGCAAGCCTTGCCTTCGTCGGGCGATACGTCGGAGAGCTGGTGCGCTGATTGATCGGGGCTCGGGGCGGCGGAGAGGCCGATTCGGGGCGGCGATCAATGGTCGATAGTATAAGGCAGGATTTTGCATGGCAGCAACAGGTCTTATATAAGACATAAGAAATAAATTTTCTTTGTCTTTCAGTGCCTTGTTTGCTGTTTTTCACATCGCAAAACGACGTCAGCGTCAGTGAAATAAAAATTCGCTGCGCTGCGTCGCTCCGGTGTGACGAATTACAGCAGTGGCGCCTCGGAGACGATCACGCCGTCTTCGTCGGCATACAGCCACTGACCCGGGGTGAAGGTGACGCCACCGAAGGTAATCGGGATGTCCACGTCGCCGGCGCCTTTTTTGACGCTCTTCATCGGATGGGTGCCGAGGGCGAAGACACCGATGTTCATGCCGGCGATCGGACCGGAGTCGCGGATGCAGCCATACATGACGACGCCAGCCCAGTTGTTCTTGACGCCGAGCAGCGCGAGCTGGTCGCCGACCATCGCGCAACGCATCGAGCCGCCCGCATCCACGACCAGCACGGCGCCATTGCCCGGGGTCTCGAGGGTCGAGCGGACCAGAGCGTTGTCCTCGAAAACCTTCAGCGTGCGGATCGGGCCGGCAAAGCGCGTCTTGCCGCCAAAGCTGCGGAACATCGGGGCGACGGCGCGCACCTTGCCTTCGTTGGCATCGCAAAGATCGGTGGTCTGGAATTCCATGGCAACTCCGTGAAAATCAAAGTGGGTGGGATGCGCGGCACAAATGCAAACGGGCGGCCAAGGCCGCCCGCATGTCATCGCTTGCGTGCGCGATGAAAACTATACCGTAGCTTCCGCCAATTCCTCGAATTGCAGCAGCGCCTTGCCGTTGTCGTCGATGTCGATGACAACGCTGCCGCCGTTGGCGAGCCGGCCGAACAGCAGTTCGTCGGCGAGTGCCGAACGGATCGTGTCCTGAATCAGGCGTGCCATCGGGCGGGCGCCCATGAGGGGGTCGAACCCCTTCTGGCCGAGCCAGTTCTTGAGCTTTTCGGTGAAGTGGGCTTCGACCTTCTTCTCGTGGAGCTGAGCTTCGAGCTGCATCAGGAACTTGTCGACAACCCGCATGATGATGTCGGCGTCGAGCGCCTTGAACGAGATCGTGCCGTCGAGCCGGTTGCGGAACTCCGGCGAGAACAGGCGTTTGATCTCGGCCATTTCGTCGCCCGCTTCGCGCTTGGCCGAGAAGCCCATGACCGTTTTCTGCATCGTCTCTGCGCCAGCGTTGGTGGTCATGATCAGGATCACGTTGCGGAAATCCGCCTGCCGACCGTTGTTGTCAGTGAGCGTGCCGTGGTCCATCACCTGCAGCAGGATGTTGTAGATGTCCGGATGGGCCTTTTCGATCTCGTCGAGGAGCAGCACGCAATGGGGCTTCTTGTTGACCTGTTCGGTGAGCAGGCCGCCCTGATCGAAGCCGACGTAGCCCGGCGGCGCGCCGATGAGGCGCGACACCGCGTGACGCTCCATGTATTCCGACATGTCGAAACGCACCAGCTCGATGCCGAGGGTGTAGGCGAGCTGGCGGGCGACTTCGGTCTTGCCGACACCGGTGGGGCCGCTGAACAGGAAGGCGCCGATCGGCTTCTGCGGGTTGCCGAGGCCGGACCGGGACATCTTGATTGCCTTGGCGAGCGCCTCGATGGCGGCGTCCTGGCCGAACACGACGTTCTTCAGGTCTCGGTCGAGCGTCTTGAGCGCGGCGCGGTCGTCGTTGGAAACGTTGCGCGGCGGAATGCGGGCGATCTTGGCGACAATCTCCTCGATCTCGGTCTTGCCGATGAGCTTTTTCTGGCGTGACTTGGGCAGGATGCGTTGGGCGGCACCAGCCTCGTCGATCACATCGATGGCCTTGTCGGGCAGGTGGCGGTCGTTGATGTAGCGGGCCGACAGCTCGGCGGCGCTGGACAGCGCCGAGGCGGAGTATTTGATGCCGTGGTGCTGTTCGAAGCGGGATTTCAGGCCCTTGAGGATCTCCACGGTCTCATTGACCGAGGGCTCGACTACGTCGACCTTCTGGAAGCGCCGCGACAGGGCGTGGTCCTTTTCGAAGATCTGACGGAACTCGGTGTAGGTGGTGGCGCCGATGCACTTGAGCTGGCCGGAAGACAAGGCCGGCTTGAGCAGGTTCGACGCATCGAGCGTGCCGCCCGAGGCAGCGCCGGCGCCGATCAGGGTGTGGATCTCGTCGATGAACAGGATCGCGTTGTTGTGCTCGACGAGTTGCTTGAGGACTGCCTTCAGGCGTTGCTCGAAGTCGCCGCGATACTTGGTGCCGGCCAGCAGCGCGCCCATGTCGAGAGCGTAGACCTGGGCGTCGGCCAGAATGTCGGGTACGCGGCCTTCGACGATGCGGCGCGCCAGGCCTTCGGCGATCGCGGTCTTGCCGACGCCGGCCTCGCCGACCAGCAGCGGATTGTTCTTGCGCCGACGGCAGAGGGTCTGGATGACGCGCTCGACTTCCTTGTCGCGGCCGATCAGCGGGTCGATCTTGCCGAGGAGTGCCTGCTGGTTGAGGTTCTGGGTGTAATTGTCGAGGGCGCCGCCGGGCGTCGCGGCTTCCTGTTCCTGATCGCCCTGCTCGGCGTCGCCCGAAGGGCGCTGCGGATTGGCACCCGGCTGCGGCGTCTTGGTGATGCCGTGGGAGATGAAGTTCACCACGTCGAGGCGGGAGATGTTCTGCCGCTGCAGGAAGTAAACCGCGTGGGAGTCCTTTTCGCCGAAGATCGCAACCAGCACGTTGGCCCCCGTGACCTCTTTCTTGCCCGAGGACTGGACGTGCAGGATGGCGCGCTGGATGACCCGCTGGAAGCCGAGGGTCGGCTGGGTGTCGATGTCTTCGGAGCCTTCCACCTTGGGTGTGTGCTCATTGACGAAGTCGGTCAGTTCCTTGCGCAACTCGTCGGTCTTGGCGGCGCAGGCGCGCAGCACCTCCGCAGCGGACGGGTTGTCGAGCAGCGCGAGCAGGAGATGCTCCACGGTGATGAACTCATGACGCTTCTGTCGTGCTTCGACAAAGGCCATGTGCAGACTGACTTCCAGCTCTTGCGCGATCATTTCAGTTTTCCTCCATGACGCACGCCAGCGGATGCTGATGCCGGCGCGCGTACGCGATGACCTGCTCGACCTTGGTGGCGGCGATGTCCCGGGGGAAAACGCCACATACGCCAACGCCCTCTCTGTGGACTTTGAGCATGACCCGCGTCGCTTGTTCGCGGTCCATGGCAAAGAATTTCTGTATTACGGTCACCACGAAAT
The DNA here is from genome assembly GCF_041911615.1 of Zoogloea sp. Taxonomy (GTDB): domain Bacteria; phylum Pseudomonadota; class Gammaproteobacteria; order Burkholderiales; family Rhodocyclaceae; genus Zoogloea. Next base: position 18,949 of record NZ_JAYROR010000101.1, read on the forward strand.
CCATCGGGGTGAAATCGTCGTTGAGGAGCATTACCTTGAACAGAGGTGGCGGCTTGGCGCGCGTGACCTCTGATTCAAGAACCGATTCTTCCTGCTTTTTGATGACCATGCGACTCATTCTAAACAACCTCGATGATTGTGCAAGAGAGAATTGGCACAGTTTTTTAGCCCGTTTCGAGGTGTCGCGGCGGGGTGTTTTTGGTGCGTTGCACGAAAATATTAAGTTGCGAGGAAATAAGACTTTTGTCTTTTTTGATAGAAAAATTGTGAAAAAAAGTACGAAAATTTGTTGTGCTGCAGCAAATTAGAGACCCGACAAATGCGTTGACGCCGCGAATCAAGTCACGTAAAAGTCGAGCCGTGTTCGCGACAAGGTAGAGGCGACGTTCTGGCGTCGCGTTTTCGGGGCGGCAGCCTCGAAAGTTCTCCGCGGAAGTCCTCCCCTTTCCTGACCGAGCGCACACCGGAAGTCCGGATCGTATTACTGAAATCAAGAAGGAACTTGCAATATGGCAACTGGTACTGTTAAGTGGTTCAACGACGCCAAGGGCTTCGGCTTCATCACGCCGGACGATGGTAGCGAAGACCTGTTTGCGCACTTCTCCGCCATCAACATGGCTGGGTTCAAGTCGCTGAAGGAGGGGGAGAAGGTTCAGTTCGAGGTCACTCAAGGTCCGAAGGGCAAGCAAGCGTCGAACATTCAGCGCGCTTGATTTCTTCGAGTCCGCGCAGGGCTTTGTCCTGACGTCGTGATCCACAACCGCCGGCACGTGAAAGCGTGCCGGCGGTTTTGTTTTTGTGTTGCCGATCGGCGGGGCTGGTTTCCGGGTGAGTTCTTCAAAAGTGTCGGGCAACAAAAAACCCGCTCAAGGCGGGTTTTTTGTCTGAAGCTAGCAGTGCAACAAGCGGTAATCGCGTGCCGGAAGCAATTACTTGAGTTTCACTTCCTTGTACGGCACGTGCTTGCGGGCAACGGGGTCGTACTTGCTGAACTCAAGCTTGTTCGGGGTGGTGCGCTTGTTCTTGGAGGTGGTGTAGAAGTGCCCGGTCCCAGCGGTGGACTCGAGCTTGATCTTTTCGCGGCCGCCTTTTGCCATTTCGATTTATCTCCTGGTGTTAAAAGGCTCAGACCTTCTCGCCGCGAGCGCGCAGCTCGGCGACGACTTCGTCGATGCCTTTCTTGTCAATGGTGCGCAGGGCAGCGTTGGATACGCGCAGGCGCACCCAGCGGTTCTCGGCTTCGCTCCAGAACTTGCGGTTCTGCAGGTTCGGGAGGAAACGGCGCTTGGTCTTGTTGTTCGCGTGGGAAACATTGTTGCCCACCATCGGTGCTTTTCCGGTCACTTGGCAAACGCGAGCCATTTGTTGCTCCAAACTGGTTTTGATTCGGTAAGACCGTCGATTATAGGTGATGAAGTTCGGTCGAATCAAGGCCTTGCTGCAATTTTCGTGTGAAGTGCTCGCTGGAGGCGGGCGCATCAGAGCAGGCCGCGTTCGGCGAAGGAGAACGGCGGGGCATTGCCGGCGACGATGAAATGGTCCAGAACCCGCACGTCCACCAGCGCTAGCGCCTGCTTGAGCGTGTCGGTCAGCGCCTTGTCGGCGTGGCTGGGCTCCTGTACGCCGGAGGGGTGATTGTGGGCGAGGATGATGGCAGCGGCGTTGCGGTCGAGGGCCAGTTTGACGACTTCGCGGGGATAGACTGCTGTCTGGGCGAGGGTGCCGCGGAACAACTCCTCGCTGCCGATGACCTGGTTCTGGGCGTCGAGGAGCAGGACGAGGAAGACTTCGTGGGGCGTACGGGCGAGCTTCAGGCGCAACCAGTCGCGCACGGCGGCGGGAGAGTCGATGACGTCGCGGCTGGCCATTTCCTCGCCGAGGGCGCGTCGGGCCAATTCGAGCACCGCCTGGAGCTGGGCGTACTTGGCGAGCCCCATGCCGGGGATGGCGGAGAAGGCGGGGGCCGACGCGGTGCACAGCGCCGAGAGGCTGCCGAAGTGCGTGAGCAGGTCGCGGGCGAGGTCGACCGCGCTCTTGCCGCGGATGCCGACGCGCAGGAACAAGGCCAGCAGTTCGGCGTCCGACAGGGCTGCGGCGCCCTGGGCGAGCAGGCGCTCTCGGGGGCGCTCGTCGACGGGCCAGTCGGTGATTGCCATGGCGTGTACAATTCCAGCTTCCGAAAGTTGCGGATAATAACATTGGCATGAGCGAGCTGAAGGGCAGGAAACTGGTGCTGGGCGTGACCGGCGGGGTGGCGGCGTACAAGGCGGCAGAACTCACGCGGTTGCTGGGCAAGGCGGGCGCGGACGTGCACGTGGTGCTCACCGAAAGCGGTGCGCGCTTCGTCACGGCGGTCACTTTCCAGGCGCTGTCGGGCAACCGGGTGTGGACCGACCTGTGGGATCCGCGCATGGACAACAACATGGCGCACATCGACCTGACCCGTGACGCGGACGCGATCCTGATCGCGCCGGCCACCGCCGACGTGATGGCGAAACTCGCCCACGGCCAGGCCGACGACCTGCTCACCACGCTGTGCCTCGCCCGCGATTGTCCGCTGCTGGTGGCGCCGGCGATGAACCGCCAGATGTGGGAGCACCCGGCGACGCGGCGCAACGCGGCCCAGCTGGTGGCCGACGGCGTGACGCTGTTGGGACCGGACGCCGGCGAGCAGGCCTGTGGCGAAGTGGGCCTCGGGCGCATGCTGGAGCCCGAGGCGTTGTGCGAGGCGGTGATCGGCTTCTTTCAGCCCAAGTTGCTGGCTGGCCGGCGCATCGTGATGACGGCGGGGCCGACGTTCGAGGCGATCGATCCGGTGCGGGGCATCACCAACTCCAGCTCGGGCAAGATGGCTTACGGCCTGGCCCGTGCCTGCGCCCAGGCCGGCGCCGAGGTTACCCTGGTGAGCGGCCCGGTGGCCCTGCCGGTGCCGGCGGGCTGCGCGCGGGTGAGCGTCCGGAGCGCCCTGGAGATGCGCGACGCGGTCTTCGCGGCGTTGCCCGGTGCCGACGTGTTCATCGGCGTCGCGGCTGTCGCCGACTATCGCCCGATGGCCTCGGCCGAACACAAGATCAAGAAGTCCGGCGCCGAGATGGCGATCACGCTGACGCCGAACCCGGACATCCTCGCCGACGTGGCCGGGCTGCCGAATCCGCCGTTCTGCGTGGGTTTCGCCGCCGAGAGCCGCAACCTGGACGAATACGCCGAGGGCAAGCGCAAGGCCAAGAAGTTGCCGCTGATCGTCGGCAATCTGGTGCAGGACGGCCTCGGCGGCGACGACAACGAGGTGGTGCTGTTCGACGCCGCCGGTCGGCATCCGCTGCCGCGGGCGCCCAAGCCGGACGTGGCTCGCGCCATCGTCGCGCATCTGGCGGGCCTGTTGCCCCAATCCTGACCCTTCCAACATGAGCACTCCGATCATGCACCGTATTGACATCCGCATCCTCGACGACCGCCTCAAGCAGCAGCCGCCGGCTTACGCCACGAGTGGCTCGGCCGGGCTCGATCTGCGCGCCTGCCTGGATGCGCCGATCGATCTGGCCCCGGGGCACACCACGCTGGTGCCGACCGGCATCGCGATCCACCTCGCCGATCCGGGTCTGGCGGCGATGATCCTGCCGCGCTCCGGCCTGGGGCACAAGCACGGGATCGTACTCGGCAACCTGGTGGGCTTGATCGACTCGGATTACCAGGGGCAGATCTTCGTGTCGGTCTGGAACCGGGGGCACGATCATTTCGTCATTCAGCCGATGGAGCGTGTGGCCCAGCTGGTGGTGGTGCCGGTGCTGCAGGTGGGCTTCAACGTGGTGGAGTCGTTCGACGAGAGCGCGCGCGGCGAAGGCGGCTTCGGCAGCACGGGCAAGCACTGATGGGCCGGACGGGCATCCCGACCGGTGTGCACGTGCTGCTCGAGCGGGACGGCAGCGTGCTGCTGATGCGCCGCGCGGGCACGGGTTTCTTCGATGGCCTCTACAGCCTGCCCGGCGGCCACGTGGAGGAGGGGGAGTCGATCCGCGCCACGGCCGTGCGTGAGATGCGCGAGGAGCTGGGGATCGACGTGGCCGAGGCGGCTCTGGTTACGGTGGGGGTGGTGCATCGGCGTTCCGACACCAATCGGATCGACTTCTTTGTGCGTGCGCTCGAGTGGTCCGGCGAGCCGCGGATTGCCGAGCCGCACCGCTGCGACGACTTGTACTGGTGCGCGCGGAACGCGCTGCCCGAGGCTACGGTGCCTTACATCCGCGAGGCGCTGCGGCAGGGCGATTCGCCGTGGATCCGGGAGTCGGGCTGGACCTGACCGGCGATGCGCGGTGGCGCTGCACAAAAAAGCCCGGCACGTTGTGCCGGGCTTTTTCGTCTGGGCGGATACCGGATCAGTCCGGGACGCTCAGGGTGCCGCCGGCGTAAGTGATCGCGTTGCCCGCCGCCGGGGTGGTGGCGATGGGGGGCACGTTGGCGGCGCCGATCGCCGGCGCGTTGCCGGCCACGCCACCGCGCGGCGTGGTGCGCACCACTTGCGAGGCGGGTAGCAGGGCGCCGCTGCGCAGGTGCGCGTACATCAGGTCGAGGGCTTGGTTGAAGTACACGTGCAACGGCACGAGGCGGTTGTCGTAGCCCGGCAGCAGGTCGATGAAGCTGTCGAAGTGCTGGGCGTTGGTGACTTCGTAGTAGCGCAGCAGGCTGCTGCCGGCCCGCTGGCTGGCGCCGACGTAGGCGCGGGCGGCGTGGTTGACCGGAATCAGCGTATCGCTGCGGCCGGCGACGACGATGGTTGGCCGGTTGCCGAGCTGGCCTTCCACCTGTACCTCGCGGATGCCTTTCTGCACGCGTTCCGAGAGGGCGAGCTGGGGGCCGGTGAGGCGCGCGCCGGTGACCGGATCGATGCCGGTGGCGAGGGCGCGGGCGCACAGGGCGCCGTCCAGCGCGCCGTCGGCGCGGTTGGTGGAGGGCGAGCGGGCGTTGATGTCCCGCGTGGGGCCGCCGACGGCGTCGTTGTAAACCAGGTTGATGCCGCTGGTGGGCGGCACGCCGTTACCGACCGAGAAGATCATCGACTGGACGAGGGCCGCGGTGGCGGTGACGGCCCCGGTGCCCGACGTGGTGGCGAAGCTGAATCCGCAGACGTTGTCGGCGACGCTGAAGCGGCCCAGTGCGTTGAGGTAGGTGACGACGATGGAGGGCGTGGCGAAGGCGTGGTGGGTGGCGTGCAGTGCGTCGTGTTCGTCGGCCCAGCCGTAGGCGTGGAGCTTCTGCAGGGCTTCGTCGGCTTGCCCCTGGGCGGTGGCGGCGCTGAGCAGCCCTTTTTCCTTGAGTGAGGTGCAGCGGTCGGCGGCGTAGAGCGCCAGCGCTGCGGCGGGCGGACCACCGGCCGCCGCCGTGGCGAGGGCGGCGCAGGGTTGGTAGAGGTTGGCGTAGGTGAAGTAGTCGAGGAGCGGCTTACCGATGGTCGGCACGGTGGCGCTGCCCTGCTTGATGGTGAGGCCGCCGACGTCCTTCGGCTGGATCTGCGGTTCGCTCACCGCCACGCCGTCGATGAGGCCGAGCTTGTCCTGCTCGGCGGCCATCAGCGCGGCGCCGGCGCCGTTGGAAACGGACGAGGCGATCACGATGGTGTTGGCCGGGCGGATCACGCGCGGTTTCTTGCCACTGGCGTCGGCGGTCGAGTATTGCTCGTTGAGCACGTAGAAGGCGAAGGCAATCGCGTCGAGGGTGTTGCGGCCCCAGTCGCGCTCGGGGTTCTGGGCGGAGTGGGCGTGCTTGTAGGCGATGCGGTTGGGGAAGGCGGCGTTCAGGGCGTCGAGCTGGGTCTTGCTGAGATCGGCGGCGAAGTGGGCCTTCTTGCCGGCGCTGGAGGCGGTCTGGACGGTGCCGTCGATCATGTTGACGGTATCGCGCGCCAGGTCGTGCATGCCATTGCCACTGCCCTTGTCGGTGTAGGCGACGGCGCAGCCGTGCTTGAGGCCCCATTCGCCGGAGGTGCCGATGGCGCCGTAGATGCCGCGGGAGCCGGACGAGGTGGCGGTGACGATGCACGGCTTGGTGGGATCGAAGCTGTCGGGCACCTGGACCATCAGCGTGACCTTGCGCTTGCCGCTGGCGTCACCCGAGTATGCGATGGCTTCGAGACCGGCGATCTTGCCTTCACCGAGGGTGTCGTTGCCGTTGATGTCGATGTTGGGCCCGTACAGGGTGCCGAAGCCGCCGGCGGCCTTGTTGGCGTCCACCAGCGCCCGGTAGTTGGTGTGGATGGCGTAGCGGCGCAGATCGGCGGCGCTACCGAAGATCGCGGTGGTGGCGGCGGCGAGGCCGGTCTTGCCGTAGCCGGCAGTGAGCAGATCGTCGCTCACGCCGTCGTAGGTCTTGGTGGTGTAGGTGTCGGCCCAGATTTTTTCGGGCAGCACGTTGTAGGTGCCGAAGCCGCCGCCGCTCGGGCGGGCTTCGACGAGGGTGAGCAGGCGGTCGGTCTCGTCGCCATCGGCGTCGGGGGTGCCGGGGGTGAAGCGGGCGCTGCGCAGGCTCTCGGGACGTTTGCCGAGTTCGGCTTCGAGGGCGTCGAGGAGCTTCTGGTCGGCGCTCGCGACGGCGGCGGCGCTCACGTTGCGGAAGCTGCCGGCGGCGAAGGCGGATTGCAGGTCGGCATTGGCGGCAACGCCGAGGGCGGCGAGGGCGATGCTGTCGGTGACGTTGTTGATGTTGGCCGGCTTGCCGCGGTCATCGGCGGTGACGAGGGCGTGCCAAGTGCCCTTGCTGCCGGTGACCTGGAGCATCAGCGGGTAGCTGAGGCCGCTGGTGTCGAGGCTGTAGTTGCCGCTGGCGTCGGTGGTGGCGGTGCGCACGGTGCCGCCCGCGTCCTTGACACTGACGGTGGTGTTGGCGATGGCGAGGCCTTCGGCGGCGGTACCGCTGAGGCTGTCGTGGTGGCTGCCGCTGCCGCCGCAGGCGGTCAGGATCAGGGCGCCGCTGACGGCGAGAGTGAGGGCCCGCAGGCGAAACCGGTTCTTCATGTGTCTCCTCCGATTATGAGTTCGGGATGGTGCCGCTGCTGCGGCATCCGGATCGGATAGTGGTGCCTGGCGGGCGCGGGCGACACTGGGGTTTACGCGAACGGGAGGCCGCCGCCGGACGGGCCGGCGGGGTGCGGGAGGGTGGGCCTCAGGCGTCGGGCGGTGGCACGGCGTCAGCGAAGGCGTTGCAGAAGCGCAGTTCGACCGGGTAGGGGTAAAAGTCCTCGACGTAGCCGCTGCGGATCTTTTCCTGGGCGTCCTGCCAGAAGCGGGGGTCGAGCAGGCGGCGGTGGTGCTTCATGAAGGCCTTGCGGATCTTCATCTGGCCGAGCAGGAAGGTGGCGAATTCTTCGGGAAAGACGTCCATCGGGCCGGCGGTGTACCACGGCTCGCTGGCCATCTCGGCTTCTTCGTTGGGGGCCGGAGGGATCTTGCGGAAGTTGCAGTCGGTCATGTACTCGATCTCGTCGTAGTCGTAGAACACGACGCGGCCGTAGCGGGTGACGCCGAAGTTCTTCCACAGCATGTCGCCGGGGAAGATGTTGGCGATGGCCAGTTCGCTGATGGCCTGGCCGTATTCGCGCACGGCGTGGTCCACCTGCTCCTCGGTGGCCTTGTCGAGGTAGATGTTGAGCGGCGTCATGCGGCGTTCGATGTACAGGTGCTTGATGACGAGCGTTTCGCCGGCCTCCTCGATGACCGACGGGGCGAGCTGGCGGAGCTGGGTGATGAGGTCGGGATGGAAGCGGCTGCGCGGCAGGGCGACGTTGGAGAACTCGAGGGTGTCGGCCATTCGCCCGACCCGGTCCACCTGGCGGACCAGCAGGTATTTCTTCTTTACCGTGGCGCGGTCCATGTTCTTCGAGCTGCCGAACACGTCCTTGATGATCTTGAAGACGTAGGGATAGGACGGCAGCGTGAACACCAGCATCACCAGCCCGCGGATGCCCGGCGCCTCGATGAACTGGTCGTTGGAGTGGCGCAGGTGGGCGATGAGATCGCGGAAGAAGATCGTCTTGCCCTGCTTGCCGAGGCCCAGCATCGTGTAGAGCTCGGAGCGCGGCTTGGTGGGCATGATGCTGCGCAGGAACTGCACGTAGCCCGACGGCACCTCCATGTCCACCAGGAAGTAAGCGCGCGACAACGAGAACAGCAGCGAGATGCGCCAGGTGTCGAGGAGGATGGTGTCCAGGTACAGCATCCCCGAGGCGCCGTGGCGCACGGCGATCACGAAGGGGTATTCCTGATAGCCGTTGATGGCCTTGCCGATGATGTAGGCCGTCTTGTTGCGGTAGAAGGCCGAGTAGAGCACCTGAATCTGGCAGTTGACCTCCATCTTCGGCCATTCGCCCAGGTGCTTCTCGATGGTGCGCATCACGTAATCCACGTCGCGGTCGAGATCCTCGAAGCTGCGCTGCCAGTCGAAATCCTCGATCACCCGGCGAATCGTCGCGCGCAGGCCCTGGTCTTGCGGGTAGTAGCTCGAGTACGTGGGCGGGAAGGATTCGATGTAGTCGGTTGAAATGGCCGGACGGGCGAAGATGTAGTCGTTGTTGAAGTAGTCGCGGTGCAGGATTTTGGTCGTGACCGAGTTGAAGAAGGTTTCGGCCAGTTCGGGCTGCTTGTGGTTGATGAGCAGCCCGATGTACTGCAGCTTGACCGCCTGCCAGGTCGCATCGTCGATCGCCTCGGCGTTGAACTCCTCATGCAGGCGCTGCACGGTCTCGACCACCCGGTCGTCGTAGAACTGCACGCGCTCGCGCACCGCCGAGAGCTGGTCCTGCCAGTCGGCGGCCTCGTAGCTTTCCTTGGCACGACGGGAGGTTTCGCGGAAGATCCGGTAGTGCTTGTTGAAGCCTTCGACCATCGCCTGGGCGATGGCCTGAGCGACCGGGTTTTCGTGGGTGCTGCTGTCCATCGTGCCTCCCTTTCCCCTGCTGTCGATGCGGTGTCCGGCGCGTGGCGGCGGCCCGGCGCGCCCTCAATAACGACGAGTTTAGCACCGCGACGGGCCCCGGCAGGGAGGGCCGGAGTTGGTGCACTGCGGCGTGGAAAGCCTTGCTGGCCGCGGCGATCGGAGGCTTTGACCCGGCTGCCGTTTCGTCCATAATCGATGGCGTTTGCCCCGTCCGGCAACGGGATGGGCGGGGTAGGCTGCGAGTCGGTGGCGGGGTGTGTCCTGCCGGTGGCGTTCCTCGCGGAAAGCCTTGCGGCGCAGTTTCCTTCCCCGGGCCGATCCGCCCGTTCGATGCTAAATCTATGCGAGGGAGTTGGAATGAGTGCTTCTCTGATCAAGGTGCCGGCCGGCGGTCAAAAAATCGTTCCGGGCCAGGCCACGCCCGACAACCCGATCATCCCGTTCATCGAGGGTGACGGCATCGGGGTCGACATCACCCCGGTGATGATCAAGGTCATCGACGCTGCGGTCGCCAAGGCCTACGGCGGCAAGCGGAAGATCCACTGGATGGAGGTCTACGCCGGCGAGAAATCCACCCAGCTCTACGGCCCCGACGAGTGGCTGCCCAAGGAGACCTTCGACGCCCTGCGCGAATACTCGGTGTCGATCAAGGGGCCGATGACCACGCCGGTGGGTGGTGGCATCCGCTCCCTCAACGTCGCGCTGCGCCAGGAACTCGATCTGTACCAGTGCCTGCGGCCGGTGCGCTACTTCAAGGGCGTGCCATCGCCCCTGAAGGACCCGACCAAGACCGACATGGTGATCTTCCGCGAGAACACCGAGGACATCTACGCCGGGGTCGAATGGCAGGCCGATTCGGAAGGTGCCGAGAAGGTCATCAAGTTCCTGCGCGAGGAAATGGGCGTCAAGAAGATCCGCTTCCCCGAGCACTGTGGCATCGGTGTCAAGCCGGTGTCGGTGGAGGGCACGTCGCGCCTCGTCCGGGCGGCCATCAAGTACGCCATCGACAACGACCGCCGCTCGGTGACGCTGGTGCACAAGGGCAACATCATGAAGTTCACCGAGGGCCTCTTTCGCGATGTGGGCTACAAGCTGGCGCAGAGCGAGTTCGGCGCCCAGCCGATCGACGGCGGCCCGTGGTGCAAGTTCGCCAACCCGAAGACCGGCCGCGAGATCGTCATCAAGGACGCCATTGCGGACGCCTTCCTGCAGCAGATCCTCCTGCGCCCGGCCGAGTACGACGTGATCGCCTGCTGCAACCTCAACGGCGACTATATCTCCGACGCGCTGGCGGCGCAGGTGGGCGGTATCGGCATCGCGCCGGGGGCGAACATTTCCGACCAGTACGCCTGCTTCGAGGCGACCCATGGCACCGCGCCCAAGTACGCCGGTCTCGACAAGGTGAATCCCGGCTCGTTGATTCTCTCGGCCGAGATGATGCTGCGCCACATCGGCTGGCGTGAGGCGGCCGATCTGGTGATCCGCGCGATGGAGGCGGCGATCGGCGACAAGCAGGTCACTTACGACTTCGCGCGCCTGATGGACGGCGCCAACGAGTTGTCGTGCTCGGAGTTCGGCGATGCAATGATCGCGCGGATGTAATCCCGGGACAGGTCGGGGCGCCAGTCGCCCCGCCAATAAAAAACGCCGTTTCCCGTGAGGGAAACGGCGTTTTGCTTGACGACGACGCGCGGCTTAGACGCGGGCAGCCTTGAGGGCGGCGTTGAGCGTGGGGCTCGGACGCATCACGGCCTTGCACTTGTCGGAATCGGCCTTGTAGTAGCCGCCGATATCCACGGCCTTGCCCTGGACGGTCTTCAGCTCGGCGACGATCTGCGCTTCGCTGTCGGTGAGGGTCTTGGCCAGCTTGGCGAAGTGGGCGGCGAGTTCCGCGTCTTCGGTCTGGTTGGCCAGTTCCTGGGCCCAGTACATGGCCAGATAGAACTGCGAACCGCGGTTGTCGAGTTCCCCGGTCTTGGGCGACGGCGACTTGCGGTTGTCGAGCAGCTTGCCGGTGGCGGCGTCCAGGGTCTTGGCGAGCAGCACGGCCTTCTTGTTGCCTTCCTTGATGCCGAGGTCTTCCAGCGACACGGCCAGCGCCAGGAACTCGCCCAGCGAATCCCAGCGCAGGTGGTTTTCCTCGGTGAGCTGCTGGACATGCTTCGGCGCGGAGCCGCCGGCGCCGGTTTCGTACATGCCGCCGCCCGCCATCAGCGGAACGATGGAGAGCATCTTGGCGCTGGTGCCCAGTTCCATGATCGGGAACAGGTCGGTCAGGTAGTCGCGCAGGATGTTGCCGGTCACCGAGATGGTGTCGAGGCCGCGGATCACGCGCTCCAGGGTGAAGCGCATCGCGCGGACCTGGGACATGATGTGGATCTCGAGGCCGGTCGTGTCGTGGTCCTTCAGGTACTTCTGGACCTTCTTGATCAGCTCGTTCTCGTGCGGGCGGTACGGGTCGAGCCAGAATACGGCCGGGGTGTTGGAGTTGCGGGCGCGGGTGACGGCCAGCTTGACCCAGTCGCGGATCGGGGCGTCCTTCACCTGGCACATGCGCCAGATGTCGCCGGCTTCGACGTTCTGGGTGAGCAGCACTTCACCGGTGTCGATGTCGACGATGTTGGCGATGCCGTCCTCGGCGATCTCGAAAGTCTTGTCGTGGGAGCCGTATTCCTCGGCCTTCTGCGCCATCAGGCCGACGTTCGGCACGGTGCCCATGGTGCGCGGGTCGAAATTGCCGTTGGTCTTGCAGAAGTTGATCATCTCCTGGTAGATGCGGGCGAAGGTCGATTCCGGCATGACGGCCTTGGTGTCGTACTGCTTGCCGTCGGCGCCCCACATCTTGCCGCCCTGGCGGATCATCGCCGGCATGGAGGCGTCGACGATCACGTCGTTGGGCGAGTGGAAGTTGGTGATGCCCTTGGCGGAGTCGACCATCGCCAGCTTCGGACGGTGCTCCTGGCAGGCGTGCAGATCGCGGATGATCTCGTCGCGCTTGGATTCGGGCAGGGTCTTGATCTTCTCGTAAAGGTCGACCATGCCGTTGTTGACGTTGATGCCCAGTTCGTCGAACAGCTTGCCGTGCTTCTCGAAGGCTTCCTTGTAGAAGATCTTGACGCAGTGGCCGAAGACGATCGGGTGCGAGACCTTCATCATCGTGGCCTTCACGTGCAGCGAGAACAGGATGCCGGACTCGCGGCAGTCTTCCAGTTCCTTCTCGTAGAAGTCGCACAGCGCCTTCTTGCTCATGAACATCGAGTCGATGATCTCGCCTTCGAGGAGGGCCAGCTTGGGCTTGAGCACGGTGGTCTTGCCGCCCTTGGCGATCAGTTCCATGCGCACGTTGCGAGCCTTGTCGACGGTCATCGACTTTTCGCCGTGGTAGAAGTCGCCGTGGTGCATGTGGGACACGTGGGTCCGCGACCAGGGCTTCCATTCGCCCATGGAGTGCGGGTTCTTGCGGGCGTAGTTCTTGACGGCGAGGGGCGCGCGGCGGTCGGAGTTGCCTTCGCGCAGCACCGGGTTCACGGCGGAGCCGAGGCACTTGCCGTAGCGGGTGGCGATGGCCTTTTCTTCGTCGGTGGCGGGGGCTTCTGGGTAGTCCGGGATGGCATAGCCCTTGGCCTGAAGCTCCTTCACACAGGCCTTCAGCTGAGCGACGGAGGCGCTGATGTTCGGCAGCTTGATGATGTTGGCGTCCGGCTCGAGGGTCTTCTTGCCCAGTTCAGCCAGGGTGTCCGGCACCTTTTGCTCATCGGTCAGGAACTCGGCGAATTCGGCCAGCACGCGGGCGGAGACGGAGATGTCCGCCTTTTCGATTTCGATGCCGGCCGGGTTGGTGAAGGTCCGGATGATGGGAAGAAATGCACACGTGGCGAGCAGCGGCGCTTCGTCCGTGAGCGTGTAGATGATCTTCGAGTTCCCAGTAGCCATTAGTCTTCCCTCAGTGTTCAATTTTTTTGACGACGATCCGGTGCAACCCTCGCTGGCCCGGATTACTTGTGAAATGCGATTTCACAACCTGAGAAAAATATCACGTATCCCGCGCCTCTGCATCCTGAGTGTGGGGCTTGCCGAGAATTTGACGACGCCGGTGGCGGCTTCGGAATGCAAAAAGCCCGCGCTGCCGAAGCAGGGCGGGCTTTTCTCGAGCCAGTCGGGCGGCGCCCGGAGGCGCCGTCCTTCCGTCAGGAAGCCGGATCAGGCAACCTTCTTGGAGGACTTGGCCGGGGTGGAGGCGCTGACAGCCTTGACGGTGGCGCTGGTGGCAGCGGCAACGTTGGCTTCGGCGATCTCGGCGACTTGCTTGGCAGCCTTGGTCACGCTGTCGTAGGCGGAGTTGGCGGCGGCGATCGCGGACTTCACGGCGGCGACGGCAACGTCGGAACCGGCCGGAGCGGACTTGGCAGCCTTGTCGAGGGCGGCGGCGAAGGTCTTGTTGGCTTCGGCGACCTGGGCTTCGAACAGCTTGGAAACTTCTTCCTGGGTCTGGGAAGCGATTTCGTAGATGCTGCGGGAGTAGGCGACAGCCTTCTCGACGACCGGCTGGGCCAGGGAGGTTTGCAGGGCGACGAGCTCTTGCACGTCCTTGGCGGCCAGCAGGGCCTTGGCGGAAGCGACGGAGTCTTCCAGCACGGCACGGGCGGTGTTCAGGTTCAGGGCGGCGATGCGCTCGGCGCTGGCGAAGGCGGTGTTGGCCAGGGTCAGCAGGGTTTCAACGTTGGCCTTGTTGGCGGCGACGATTTGCTCGGGGGTGGTCATGACAATCTCCTTCGTGAATGGGTGGAATACTTTTGATGACACTTTGGCGATGCAATGCTTTGTGCGTTGCAGCATTGAGGGTTATTATATTCACGACGGGAGTGCTGTCAATACTTTTTTGTTGCGTCGCACAAGAAAATTTCTTGCTGCTGTAACTCCTTTGTAAACAGCGCCTTGACCTGTTTTGGGTGGCGCCCGGAAAGCAAGTGCTGGCGCGGGTCTGCGCGCTGCGGAGGCACTTATTGCGGTGCGGTGCCGTCCTTCTTCTTGGGCTGGATCGTGACCTGCACGCGGCCTTGCTGGCTCGGCAGCGTGGTGGCGTTGGGGCCGTTGGTGACGAGGTAGGTCTCGGTGACGCCGTTGAACTGGATGTACTGGCCGCGCACTTCGTCCTCGCCGCTCTTCACGCGGGCGCGCAGGAAGAACTGCGACAGTTCGCTGCGGGCGTCGTGCTCGATGCGCTCGCCTTCGCCGTCGACCCATTCGTTCTTGCCTTCGCGCTTCTGGCGGAAGCGGGCGAGTCCGCCCTCGCCGCCGGTGGCGATGCCGCGCTGGTAGCCTTCGGTGTCCTGGCTGACCACCAGCTTGTCGCTGCGGATGGTCAGCGTGCCCTGGGTGAGCACCACGTGACCTTCGAAGATATGGATCTTGTTCTTGTCGTCGACGGTGACCTTGTCGGCCTCGATGTTGACGGGTTTGCCCCGGTCGGCCTTTTCGGCGTAGGACGGGGCGGCCGTGAAGGCGAGCGTGGCAAGGGTGAGGCTGAAGGCGCTGAGCCGGAAGATGGATTTCATGGTTTCGGCGTCGGGGTATTTCGGTAAAGGATGCCGCGGACCTGGCCTTGGAGCCGGACCTCGCCGACGATGTTGTCGCTTTCCATGCGCTCGGCGGTGATCACCGTCTTTCCCTGGGTGAGGGTGACGGGCTTGTCGGCGCGCATCTTCTCGTCGTCGGGCCACACCGTCATCTCTTCGGTGCGCAGGGTGGATTCGGGCTTGTCGGCGTGGGCGTCGCGACGCAGGAAGACCTGGTCGGTGAGGACGACCGTCTCGCCGTCCTTGCTGACCTGGGCGAAATTGGATTCGATCCACACCGGTTCCGGCCGGTTGAGGTAGTTGAGACGCGGTTTGACGAGTTCGGTGGATTCGTCGTCGGCGTAGTGGACCATGCGGTCGGCGACCAGTACGTACTGGATCTTGCCGGTGACGTCGTAGCGGTGCAGGGTGAGCTTGTCGGCCGAGAAGTCCGCCTCGTGGCGGGTCTTGTCGGTCTTGGTGACGGGCGGTTGCTGGGTGACGCGGTCGAGCCACACCGACACGCCGGCGAGCAGCGTCAGAACGACAAGCGGGAACAGGCTGTGGCCGCGGCCGTTCATCGGATGCTCCGCGGGCGAGAGTGGGCGGCGCGCATCAGATGACCTTGGCGAGCATCAGATCGTGGTGGTTCAGCGCGCCGATCAGGCGGCCTCCGGCGTCGGCCACCAGCAGTTGGCTGATGCGCCGGGTTTCCATCATGTCGGCGGCCTCGACGGCCAGGGCGTTGGCGTGGATTGTCTTGGGGCCGCGGCTCATCACGTCGGCGACCCGGGCGGTGCCGAAGTCGCATCCGCTGGCCAGCGAGCGGCGCAGATCGCCGTCGGTGTAGATGCCAACGATGTGCTCGTTGGCGTCGACGATGGCGGTCATGCCCATGCCGGCACGGGTCATTTCCATCAGGGCGTCGGCCAGCAGGGCGTCTTCGGCAACCCGCGGGACGGCCGCGCCGCTGCGCATCACGTCGGAGACATGGGTGAGCAGGCGGCGGCCCAGTGCGCCGCCGGGGTGGGAGCGGGCGAAATCGTCGGGGCCGAAGCCGCGGGCGTCGAGCAGCGCGACCGCCAGGGCGTCGGTGAGGGCCAGCGCGGCGGTGGTGCTGGCGGTGGGCGCGAGGTTGAGCGGGCAGGCTTCTTCCCGGACCGCGCCATCGAGGTGAACGTCGGCCTCGCGGGCGAGGGGGGAGTCGGGATTGCCGGTGATGGCGATCAGCCGGGCGCCCTGGCGCTTGACGAGGGGGACGATCTTGAGAAGTTCCTCGCCGCTGCCGGAATAGGACAGCGCCACCAGCACGTCGTTGGCGGTGATCATGCCGAGGTCGCCGTGGGCGGCTTCGGCGGCGTGCACGAAATACGCCGGGGTGCCGGTGCTGGCGAGGGTGGCCGCAAACTTGCGTCCGATGTGGCCCGACTTGCCGACGCCGGAGACGATCACGCGGCCTTTCGAGGCGAGGATCAGCGTCACCGCGGTGACGAAGCGCTCGTCCAGCCGGTCGACCAGGGCGCGCACGGCGTCGGCCTCGATCTCGAGCACACGGCGGGCGAGATCGATGACGTGGGCGGGCGCGGCGGGATTCGGGGCTGAGCTCATGGCGGCGTGGGTATAATCGGGCTCAGGAGTATATCAGATCGACTATTCAGCCCGTCCCGGGCGCCCCGTTCACCTTCCATGGTCAATACCCTCGAGCTGGTGCTCGCTCTTCTTGCCGGTGCGGTGCTGGTGGTGGGGATCTTCCGGTCCCTCAACCTGCCGCCGGTGCTCGGCTATCTGACGGTTGGCGCGGCCGTCGGCCCGCACGCCATGAACCTGTTGCCCGACACGGGCGGCGCGCGCTATCTCGCCGAGTTCGGGGTGGTGTTCCTCATGTTCACGATCGGGCTGGAGTTCTCGCTGCCGCGGTTGTACAGCATGAAGCGCATCGTGTTCGGACTGGGGGCGACGCAGGTGCTGGCCTCCATCGTGCTGGTGACCCTGGTCGGCTGGCTCGGCGGTCTGGGCTGGGGGGCGGGATTCGCGCTCGGCGGCACGCTGGCGATGTCGTCCACGGCGATCCTGTCCAAGCTGCTGTCCGACCGCCTGGAGCTGGATTCGCGCCATGGCCGCGAGACGATCGGCGTCCTGCTGTTCCAGGATCTGGCGGTGGTGCCGCTGCTGATCCTGATCCCGGCACTCTCGCGGCCCGCGGACGAACTGGTCAATACCCTGGCGCTGGCTACCGGCAAGGCGGTGCTGATGCTCGGTGTGGTGCTGTTCTTCGGCCAGAAGATCATGCGACGCTGGTTCTTCTACGTCGCACGGCAGAAATCGGCCGAGCTGTTCATGCTCAACGTGCTGCTGATCACCCTGGGCCTGGCGTGGCTCACCGAGACGGCGGGATTGTCGCTGGCGCTCGGTGCCTTCCTGGCCGGTATGCTGATCTCCGAAACCGAGTATCGCTACCACGTGGAGGAGGACATCAAGCCTTTCCGCGACGTGCTGCTGGGCCTGTTCTTCGTCACCGTCGGGATGTTCCTCGACGTGGGGCAGATCATCGTCAGCCTGCCGGCGGTGCTGGCCATGCTGGCGGCGTTGCTGGTGGGCAAGTTCCTGATCGCCGGCGCGGCGTCACGGCTGCTGGGCAGTCCACAGGGTACGGCGGCGCGCACCGGTCTGTGGCTGTGTGCCGGGGGTGAGTTCGGATTCGTGCTGCTGTCGCAGATCGACGAGGCGCGCCTGCTGCCGGCGGCCTTGTCGCAGGTGGTGGTGGCGGCGCTGGTGCTGTCGATGCTGCTGGCCCCGCTGATCGTGCAGGCGAGCGAGAAGATCGTGCTGCGCCTGGTGCCGTCCGAGTGGATGAGCCGTTCGCTGCAGCTGACCAGCATCGCCACCCAGTCGATGTTCGTGGACAAGCACGCGATCCTCTGCGGCTTCGGGCGCAATGGCCAGTATCTGGGCCGGCTGCTGGAGCAGGAAGGCATCACCTACATTGCGCTGGACCTCGATCCGGAGCGGGTGCGCGAGGCGGCGGCGGCGGGCGAGACGGTGGTGTTCGGCGACGCGGCGAAGCGCGAGACCTTGATGGCTGCGGGCATCTCGCGGGCGTCGGTGGTGGTCATCACCTACGCCGACACGGATGCGGCGCTGCGTGCGATGAGCATGGTGCGTGCCTGCCGGCCCGACGTGCCGGTGGTGGTGCGTACCGCCGACGAGGTCGATCTGGAGCGCCTGCAGCAGGCCGGTGCCGCTGAGGTGGTGCCCGAGTCGGTCGAGTCGTCGCTGATGCTGGCGTCCCATGCGCTGGCGCTGGTGGGCATTCCGCTGCCACGCATCCTCAAGCGCATCCGAGAGATTCGCGCCGAGCGCTACCATCTGCTGCGCGGCATCTATCGGGGTGGCGAGCACCTGCACGAGGAGTCGCTGGAGGAGCGCCAGCAGGTGCGTCTGCACTCGGTGACGATGGATGCCGGCACCTACGCCATTGGCAAGCGCTTGGCCGAACTGCGCCTGCAGGAACTCGGCGTCGAGGTGAGCGCCCTGCGGCGGCAGCGGGTGCGCATGGACGACCCGGCGCCCGATCTGATGCTCGAGCTGGAAGACGTGCTGGTGTTGCTCGGCACCCCGTCCCAGCTTACCAACGCCGAGACGCGTCTGTACAAGGGGCTTTGACCCGATCGGCGCCTGCGTCCCGGGGTTGCGCGCGTTTCGATCGCGCCGCCACGGGTGGCGGTCAGAAAGCCGCGCAGACGGTGTAGAGGCTGGCGTCGTTCAGGGCGGTGGGGGCAATCGCCGTGCCGCTCGCGGCACTGTTGGCCAGCAGGCGCACGGAGCCGGTCGAGGGCAGGCCGTCGTCCATCGCGATGTCGATCTGGCGGGCGAAGTTGCCGGCGAGGTTGTCCTGACAGATGAAGAAGCTGCCGCTCCAGCCGGTCACCGGGCTGTTGCCGGTCACGCCGATGCGCCCGCCGAAGGCGTTGCGCGGCAGCCAGTCGAGCAGGGTGACGCCATTGGCCATGGGATCGCGCCCGTCGCCGCTGGCGAGATTGGCGAGCCGGATGTGCTGCCAGAACAGCACGCTCTCGTCGCTGCCGGTGGTGGAGTTCCAGGCGCCGTCGATGCGTCCGTTGCCGACCGTTCCTCCCGTGCTGGCCCGGGTCGCGCCGCTCAGGCGGTTGGCCACGCCCGGGTCGTCGCCCGGCAGCGCCCGGAAGCGATCCTGGTAGGCATAGATATAGGTCGAGAGGTTGCGGTATTCGCCGATGGCGTTCTTTACCTTGGCGCTGTTGATGAGTTCCTGGCCTTTCAGGACGCCGCCGAGCAGCAGCCCGATGATGACCAGGACGATGGCGATCTCGACGAGGGTGAAGCCGTGTTGCCGGTTTCTCATGGGATTTCCCGTTGTGCATCGCCCGCCCGGGCGGATGTGTCTATCCATACAGGATGGATAGTTTAATGCAGTTTGGGTGGTTGCGACAGCGGGTTGACGCCGGCGGCGGTGCCGTCAGGCGGCCTGGGGGGGTTGGCTGCGTGCCGAGGCGGGCACGGCGAAGATGCGCGGGCTCTGCAGGCGATAGACCGGCACGTAGCCCTTGCCCTTGAGCAGCAGCAGGAGCGGTTTGGCGAACACGAAGGCGCCTCGCAGGCGCTCGAAGCTGCGGCCACAGCACTGGATCACGCTGGGTTCGCCTTCGGTGCACAGGCGGAAGGCGAGATTGACCGTGTCGCCCCACAGATCGTAGATGAACTTTCCGCGCCCGACCACGCCGGCCACCACCGGCCCGGAGGCGATGCCGATGCGTACCTCCAGGGCCAGCCCGTCGGTGAAGTCGTGGTTGCGCAGGGCGGCCTGCATGTCGAGGGCGAGGGCGGCCATCGCGGCGTGGGGCTCGACCGGGTGGGCGTGCAGCCCGCCGGCCACCATGTAGCCGTCGCCGATGGTCTTGATGCGTTCCATGCCGTGCTGTTCGCACAGTTCGTCGAAGCGGCAGAAGATGCGGTTGAGCATCTCGAACACCTGGATCGGCGTCATGCCGCTGGCGATGCGGGTGTAGTCGACGATGTCGGCGAACATCACCACGACTTCCGGGTGGCCGTCGGCGATGGTGGCGGTGGTGTCCTTGAGGCGGGCGGCGATGGGCGCCGGCAGGATGCTCAGGAGCAGACGTTCGGAGCGCTCCTGGGCGAGCCGCAGCTGGTGGTGGGCGTCGGCGAGGCGCTCGCGGGTCTTGTTGCGCTGGCCCAGGGCGAAGCGCCACTGCATGAAGAGCACCGAGCCCACCAGGGCGAGGTGAACGGCGAGATGCGGCGCGTGGCCGGGTGCGTCGGCGGGGGCGCGCAGCGCGAGGGCCGTCAGCGCGACGATGAAGGCGACGAACCAGGGCGTGGCGCCCGTCACGCCGAGGCTGAGCAGGGCGCTCGCGGGGGCCAGGATGGCCCAGGCCGGCAGTCCGGCGGCCATCGGTGCCGCGCCGAGCAGGCCCTGGGCGACGAACGGGAAGGCGAGCATCAGCCCGAGCTGCAGGATGCCATAAGTGTCGGCGCGGCCGTGGCGCTGGAACACGGCGAGGTTGAGCAGCGCGAGGGCGGGCACGCCGGCGGCGGGGAGCACGTCCGGCGCGTCGTCCACGACCCAGGCCACCGCGACCCAGACGAGGGCGGCGGTGGCGAAAAGCACGCTGGCCAGGTTCAGGAGGATCTTCCTGATGCTGGTTTCGTCGTCGTCGTCCGCGTGCGCCCCGATGTCGAGGATGGCGCGCAGGAGGCGGCGGAGCGTGGAGCGCGGCGGGGCGTCGGTGGGCCGGTTGTCCGGCATCGGCTGTCCTGAGGCTGAAAACCGTGACAAGTTTCACGCCGGCGGGAAAGCAGGGTCAAGGTGGCGGACGGGGCTGATTGTTGGGATGTGTGTCGTAGTACGCAGTCGAGGCGACGCGGCGTGGGGGTGAAACCAATGGCTACACAATGGGCCGCATCACGGGAGCCGGCCGGCGCTGACGAGCCGGTGGGCGACGAGGTTGGGCGAGAGCCAGGTGACCCGGTCGTCGAAGGCGCCGCCGGGCGCGGTGGGGTTTTCGGATACGCCGCGGCTGTAGAAGAGCCGGGCGTCGGCGGCGGCGTTGCGGGCTTCGTCGCTGCCGGCCATCGGAGGGGCGAGCGCAACGCCCTGGGCGTCGATTGCGCCGAGGCCATTGGCGCCGTGGGAGAGGAGCAGGGCGGGGCTTTTTCCGCCTTCGGTGGTGAGGAAGAGTTCGCTGCCGTCGAGGCTGCGGGTCTTGATCTCGATGTCGCCGTCGGCGAGGCTGACCTTTTCGGTGTTGCCGGTGCCCCCGAGCGGGGCGACGTATTTTTGGGCGACCGCATAGCGCAGGCGGTGCGCCCAGCCGTCCAGGCCGGCGATGCCAAGGGTGGCCCACGGCAGCAGGCCGGTGTATTTGCGGCAGGTGGTGGTGCCGCTGCGGTCTTCGGCGCCGTCGGTGGCGCTTCTGGCGGGGCAGGGGAGGTTGCCGGTGCGCATCGCGTAGCCGAGCAGGGCGTCGCGGGCCTCGGTCAGGGCGTCGTCGGTGGCGGCTTCGGCGCGGCGGGCGAGGTGGGCGGACAGGCCCGTGGCGATTCCGCCACCGAGCAGCGTCACGATCAGCAGCACCACCGCCATTTCGACGAGGGTGAAACCGTGGTGGGGGCGATTCAGGGCAGGCATAGGGCGACGTCGGCGGTGGCGGCGGGAGGATGGGGCGTGGTGGGCAGGACGAGGGTGTCGGGTAGCGCGGCGAGCTGCCCGGCGGCCAGCGCGGCCAGGGTGGCGGGTTCGAGGTAGTGGGCGGTGTCGAGCTTGTCGGCGGGGCTGAGACGAGGCTGGCCGCTGGTGGCCCGCTCGCCCCCGAAGATCAGCGCACCGCGACAGCGCCGGCCGTTGCCGGCAAGGCAGTCGGTGTCGCCGATGCAGCGGGCGTAGCGCAGGGTGTCGGCCCAGTTGGCGGTGGCGTCGCGCAAGGTTTCGGTGCGACAGGTGCCGCTGAGCTGGGTCAGCGGCGGCACGCGGCCGAGTTCGACCGGGCCGTGCCGGCTGGGGCCGACGACCGGCGGGAGGGTGGGCTTGGCCAGGCAGTCGGCGGTGGCCTGGAGGACTTTCTGCAGCCATGGCCCGTAGCTCGGGCGACGTTTGAGCTGGCTGAAGATGTCGTCGATGGTGATCGCGGCGATGCGGTCGTTGCCGGCGGCGGGGCGGACGGCGACGGGAACGCTGCCGGTGCTGGCCGTGAGGGCTTCGACGTAGTGCTGGAGCTGGCGTGCGTCCGAGTCGCCTCCGCAGCGGTCCGGGCCCGGGCTGCGTGCCTGGGTCGGCAGGGGCGGGCCGGCGGCGATGACGAGGGCGACGGCATGGCCGGCCTGGTCGCCGGGGAGGATGACCGGCTGGCCGGCGGCGTCTTCGAGTCGGAAGGTGCCGCTGCTATCCCAGTTGAGGACGTCCGGCTTGGGGTTGTTCTTGACGGCACCGGACACCGCGTACCACAGGCACTCGCCGCTGCCGTCGCGCAGGTCGGGCAGGTTGAGGGTGAGGTAGGGCAGGCGGCCGATGCTGGCCTGGCCCTGGGTGCCGCAGGTTTCGGCGGAGCCGTCGCCGTCCAGGTCGGGGCAGGGCAGGTAGCCGAAGTCGGCGTTGGGGTGCTCGGCGTTGCGGTAGGTGGCGGCGAAGCCGAGGAGGGCTTCACGGGCCTGCGCCAGTGCCTGGCCGGTGCGGATTTCGTGGGCGAGCTCGCGGTGGGCACGGCTGTCCTGCCGGGCCAGCAGCCAGCCGAGACCGCCGACGACGAGGAGAACGAGCAAGGCCGGGAGAATCATGCCGCGCTGGCGGCGGGCGCACCGCATCAGGGGGTGTCGGGAGGCGGGTCGCCGACACGCAGCCGGTGCGAGCGCCCGTCCGGGCCGGTGACGCGGGCGGTGGCGGTGTCGATGCGGATCTGGCGGGCGTCGGCGGGGATGGCCTCGCCGTCAAGGAAGACGGTGGGCCGGCCGGCGCTGCGGGTGACGATGCCGTCGAGCCGCGGTGGCGGCGCGGGCGGTTCTGGGCTGCGAACCGGGCGGTCGATGCGATGACGCTCGGCGGGGGTGAAGAACAGTCGGCCGAGGGGCTCGGCGTACCCGTAGCGGGCCGGAACGATCGCCAGCAAAAGGCTCGACAGCACGAGCAGCGGCAGGAGGACGGCGCCCCGGCGGGTGGATTTGAATGGCATGACGGCACGAATTTAGCATAGTCCGTGCCGGGTGGGGCGGAAGGGCGAGGCTGCTCAGTGGGCGGCGAGGACGCGGTTCTTGCCGGAGCGCTTGGCGATGTACATGGCCTTGTCGGCCCGGTCGAGGGTCTGATCGGTGTCCTCGCCGTCCTTGAGCTGGGCCACGCCGGCGCTGAAGGTGATGAGCAGCTTTTGCTGACGGGCCAGGAAGAAGCGCTTGGTGAGGGCGCGCTGGAGGCGCACGAGGGCCGCGACGGCGGCGTCGAGCGGGGTGTCGGGGAGCAGGATGACGAACTCCTCGCCACCGTAGCGGGCGACGGAGTCCTGCGGGCGGATGTTCTCGCGGACGACTTCGGTGAGATGCTGGAGGGCTTCGTCGCCGGTCTGGTGGCCGTGGGTGTCGTTGATCTGCTTGAAGTTGTCGATGTCGAGCAGGCCGAGGCACAGCGGGGTGCCGCGTCGCCGCGCGAAGGCGGTTTCGCGGGTCAGGGCTTCGTCGAGGCCCTTGCGGTTGAGCACGCCGGTGAGGGGGTCGTGGCGGATGAGTTCGCTGGTCTGTTCGAGTTCGCCCTGCAGGCGGGTGATCTCGGCGTTGGCGTCGTCGACGCGCGCCCGCAGCTCGACGAGTTCGTCGCGGGAGCGGGCAGTGGTCTGCTGGACGAGGCGGGTTTCGCGCATCAGGTCGGCGATCACGTCGGTGAGTTCGGCGATGTCGCGGGCGCCGGCGATGCGTTCGGCGGATTGTTCGATCTTGTCGTGGTAGTCGCCGGTGGAGTCGGAGAACTCGCCGAGGCGGTCGACGAAGCGGCTGAGCATTTCCTTGAGGCGCGCCTGGGCGTCGGAGAGTTCGACCTTGAGCGCGCCCTGGCGGTGAATGACGTCGCGCAGGCGATTTTCGAGTTCGCCGAGGAGGCGCACGTCGAGGGGCTGGGCGAACATCTCGCCGATCAGGACGATCTGGCCGTGCAGCCAGCGGTCGTCCACGACCAGTTCGCCGATGTTCTCGAGGATGAGCTGGAGCACGCGCTGGAGGGCGTCGCGCAGGGCTTGCTGGTCCTCGGCGGTCCATTCGATGCGGGCTCGCAGTTGGGCGAGGCGTGCTTCGAGGGCTTCGCGGGCGATGGCGATGGGCTGCTGGCGCAGGGCGGCGGCGAGTGCGCGGGTCTCGCTGGCGAGTTCGGATTCGCCGGCGTGACCCGCGAGGCTGTCGAGCAGGCTGGCGAGGAGGTCGGCGAAGGTGGGGGTGTCGTCGGCCTGGGCGATGGTCGTGGCGCGGGACGCGGGCGGGCTGACCAGGTCACCGGCGGGCTGGTCTTCGTCGCTGTTGCGGGACCAGGCGCGCAGCAGGCCCTGTAGGCGTTCGGCGAGCCGTTCCGGGTGGGTGCCGGACGCACTGAGGACGCGGTCGAGCATTTCGCGCTTGCGGGCCTGGGTGAGCCCGCCCTGACGGCGGTCCCATTCGGCCACGAATTCGCGCAGCAGGCTGCCCCAGTTGAGTTCGGGGACGTCGGCGATCGACAGGCTGTCGACGATGACGGTGCGCACGGCCTGCCAGTCCTCCTGGGCGATGGCGCTCTCGAACTCGCGGGCGATGCGCAGGGCTTCGTGGTTGTGGCGCGGAAGGGCGGCGGCGAGCTGCTTGAGGGCGCGCTCGGGGAAGATGTCTTCGGCAACCGTACCGGCGATCTCGTGGTAGAGCGCGCGGTAATTGTCGGGTGTCGGGGCGATCCGGCGCAGGGCGAGCTGGCGGAGCGTCTCGCGGGCAACGTCCGAGGGCTGGGTGGTGTCGATCATCTTGGGTCTGCGCGGGGCAGCGGCGGCTTTGGGGTGCATCCGACATCCTGCTGGGGCGATGGGCCCGCAGGTCCGAGAACATAACAGGGTGGAACGCGTCAGATAACGGCCGTGCCCGACATGCCTTGAGGCTGTCGGGCGACCCGATGTGAAAAAAATGTTATTCCGTTGGGTTTACTCGGCCAGTCCGTGCTTGAGCCCGTAATGGGTCAGCTCGGCGTTGTTGCGCAGATTCATCTTCTCGAGGAGGCGTGCGCGATAGACGCTCACCGTCTTGACGCTGAGGTTGAGTGCCTCGGCGATCTCGGTGGGCGTCTTGCCGGAGGCGATCATGCACAGCGTCTGGTATTCGCGGTCGGAGAGCTTTTCGTGAGGAGGGCGCTCGGTGTCTTCGCCGATGGCGTTGGCGAGTTCCTCGGCCAGCGACGGGCTGACGTATTTCTTGCCGCTCGCGACCTGGCGGATCGCGGTGACCAGCAGCTCGGGCGCGCTCTGCTTGGTGAGGTAGCCGGCCGCGCCGGCCTTGAGGGCGCGGATCGCGTATTGCTCCTCGGGGTACATGCTGAGGATCAGTACCGGCAGGCGCGGGAATTCCTTCTTGATGATCTTGAGGGCGTCGATGCCGTTGCGGTCGGGCATCGAGACGTCCATCAGCACGACGTCCCACTCGCCCTGGCGCACGAGCTGCACGGCCTGGACGCCGTTCTCGGCTTCGCCGGCGACGGTGAGGTCGGGGGTGTCGGAAAGGATCTGGCGCAGGCCCTGGCGGACGATCGCGTGGTCGTCGGCTATCAGTACCCGGATGGGCTTGCTCATGGGGTGCTCCGGTTGGGGGTGGGCGCCTCCTCCGAAGGCGTGGTCAGGAGGGGCGCGCGCAGGGTCAGGCGCGTTCCGTGGGGCTCGACGTCGCGCAGGTCGAGATGGCCGCCCAGGCTGGTGAGCCGCTCGCGGATGCCGCGCAACCCGAAGGAGCGCGGCTTCTGCAGATCGGTGGCGGCGAGGCCGCAGCCGTTGTCGGCGATCTCGAGTACCACTTCGTCTCCCTCTTGCATGAGTCTGACCGTGACCGCGGTGGCGCGGGCGTGTTTGCTGACATTGGTCAGCGCCTCCTGGAAGACGCGGAAAAAGGCCAGAGCCGTATCGTAGTCCGGGTCGAGATCATGGTCGGTACAAAGAATGTTACAGGCGATGCCGGTGCGCTGGGCGAAGTCCTCGCCCTGGGATTCGATGGCCGCGGCGAGGCCGAAATCCTTGAGGATGCCGGGGCGCAGCTCGCGGGTCACGCGGCCGACGGTGGCGATGGCGTCGTCCACCATCCGCCCCACGTTGCGGGCCCGTTCGCGGGCCTGGGCCGGGTTGTTGTCGAGCTTGGACTCGAGCAGCGACATCTCGAACTTCATGGCGACCAGGGTGCCGCCGAGCACGTCGTGCACGTCGCGGGCGATGCGCTCGCGCTCGTCTTCCTTGATGCGCTGCAGGTGGTTGGACAGCGCGGCGAGCTGACTGCGGGATTCGCGCAGGTCGGCCTCGACGCGCTTGCTGTGGGTGATGTTCCACATCACGCCCTCCCACACCACCGCGCCCATCTCGGAGAGGCGCGGCGAGCTGCGCAGGTTGATCCATTTCTGCTCGCCGGTGGCCAGCTGGATGCGGCCTTCCCAGTTGAGGGTGGACAGGTGCTCGGCCGAGGTCGAGGCGGCCTCCATGAAGCCGGGCAGGTCTTCCTTCAGCAGCCAGTTCATCCAGCCGGCGGCGCTGCCGATCAGCTCGTCGGCCGAGGTGCCGAAGAGCATCGTCGCCGCCTCGCTGAGATACTGGAAACCGAGCATGCCGTCGGGCGTGTAGCCCATCTGGAACACCACGCCCGGGATGTTGTCGGTGAGGGCCCGCAGGCGTGCCGCGCTCTGGCGCAGGGTCTGCTCGGCGCGGCGCTTCTCGCGGCGGTTGCAGACTTCGCGCATCTCCCGTTCGACCGCCGGAACGAGGCGGTCGAGGTTGTTCTTGCTGAGGTAGTCGTGGGCGCCCGCCCGCATCGCGGCAATCGCTTCGTCCTCCTGCATCACGCCCGAAACGATGATGAAGGGCAGGTCGATGCCGAGTTCCTGGGTCGTGCGCAGGGCCGCCTGGGCGTTGAAGCCCGGCAGGTTGTGGTCGCACAGGATGACGTCCCAGTTTTCCCGCTGCAGCGCCTCGCGCACGCCCTCTTCGGTGGCCACCTGCAGGTAGGTGGGCGCGTAGCCGGCGTTGCGGAAGCGGTGCAGCAGCAGGATGACGTCGTTCTCGGCGTCTTCGATGAACAGCAGTCGGATCGGCGGTTTGGGCTGGCAGTCCGCGCCGGCGGAGGGGGCGTCCGGCTTGAGGGCAGGGGACATACGTGTCGAGTGGGCTGCGTGAATGAGTCGCTTTTGTTTATAATCCGGCCCTCGCAGGGCCTGCGCAGCCTCAAAGGATAGTTCAGGCCAGCCTTTTCCGTCCATGCGTATCGGGCTTTCCGGCGTTGCGGAAGATGTGCGATCCCGCCGGTGTAGCTCAGTTGGTAGAGCAGCGCACTTGTAATGCGAAGGTCGAGGGTTCGATTCCTTTCACCGGCACCAACCGCACCCGAAGCACAGGCCGATCCCCGAGGGTCGGCTTTTTCGTTGAGCCGCCACCGGGCTGGTCCGGCGGAGGCGTCTCAAGGGTTCTCTCGCGCCCGGCAGTCTCAAAGCGGCATCCAGAAATGCACGGTCTTGTGGGTTACATCATCATCGGCGGGTGCGTCTGCCTGGTCGCCATCGCGGCGGCGTCGTTCGTCTGGGACGTGCGCAGGAGCCGGCAGGCCGAAGAAAAGCGGCGCCGGCTTGCGTCGCGCCTGAAGGGAAAGTGAGACAGCGATGAGAACCGATCTGCGCGTGCCGTTTGCCGAGAAGGACGAGGCCAAGCGCCTTGGCGCCCGCTGGGATGCGGCGCGCAAGGTTTGGTACGTGCAGAATGCGCCCAACCTTGCCGCCTTCGCGCGCTGGCTGCCGTCGCCGTCCGATGCTGCTCCGGCTGCGGCGCGGCCTGTCGCCACTCGCGCTCAGGCGGCGTCGGCAAAGACCGGCGAGCGCTACTTCGCGCTGAGCTGCGACTGCCTGCCGTGGGAAGGCTGCGCCACCTGCGCCGCCGCCGTCGAGGCGCGCGGCTGGCGGAACTGAGCGGCATCGCCCGGTTTTTCGTCGGGGCCATCGCCCCGCCCCCCTTGCCGCTGCGTCTGTCTTCGCGCCACCCAAACGGGTCGGTGCTGTTTCGGCCTGCGGTCTCGCCAGCCCTGGCGCGCCTGAATTTCTGCGGGCCGGCTTGGTCCAACCCGTGACCGCGCACGTCTGCGTCCAGTCCTGTTCAGGCGGTCTTTCAGGCCGCGGTCGGGCGAGGTCAAACGCCATGTCGCGTGGATTTTGTCACTGACTCAAGTCTCGTTGTGGTATTACCGTAATACTGGTACGAGAGTTGCTGAAATCAATAAGTCAAAAGACAGGAGACACAGTCATGAACTTCTTGCACGCACCCATTCACTGGAGCGCCCTCTTTCACGCGGTGCTCGACTGGATCGCCGATACCACCCGTCAGAGCCGTTCGGCGCGGCTGTCGACGCTGGGCTTGTCCGCCTACGATCGCGACGGCGACGGTTTCGAACATCCGGCGGACGGCCCGGGTTGCCGCTAGCCTGTTGCACCGAACCCGGGCGGTGTGCGCCGTGATGGTGCGCGCCGCGCCCAAGCCGCAGCGTTGAATGCGGATTCGCCAGTCGGCCCTCGAACCCGGGCGCGGGGAGGGTCGGTCACGTCCGCGCTCCAGGCGCGCAAAACAAAAAGGCCCGACCACCTGAGTGATCGAGCCTTGATGCTTGAAACTGGTTGCGGGGGCAGGATTTGAACCTGCGACCTTCGGGTTATGAGCCCGACGAGCTGCCAGACTGCTCCACCCCGCGTCGGAGAAACGCCATATTAGACAAGTCGCTTCGTTGGGTCAAGCATTTTTTGAAGAAAGATTGAACATCGTGTGCCCGACGGGTTTAGTGGCCGAAGCTGTCGGCGTCGAACATGCCCGGATCGGGGCGGTCGAGCGCGTCGAGGGTGGCCATCTCGGAGGCCGAGAGGGCGAAGTCGAAGATGTTGAGGTTCTGCGCCATGCGGTCGGGCGTGGCCGACTTGGGCGCCGTGGCGAAGCCCTGCTGGACGGTCCAGCGCAGCACGATCTGCGCCGGTGTGCGGCCGTGGCGGGTGGCGATGTCGGCAATGGCCGGGTCGGCCAGCAGGTCTGAGCCGAAGCCGAGCGGGCGCCAGGATTCGGTGACGATGCCGCGGTCGCGGTGGATCGCGACAAGATCGTCGCGGCGGTGGTAGGGGTCGAGCTGGATCTGGTTGAGGTGCGGGACGAGGCCGAGTTTGAACAGTCGTTCAAGGTGCGCCGGTTTGAAGTTGGAGGTGCCGATGGCGCGCACCAGGCCTTCGTCGAGCAGGCGCACCAAGCCCAGGTAAGCTTCGACGAAGCGGTCCTGGTCGGGGTTGGGCCAGTGGATCAGGAGCAGGTCGATGTAGTCGAGGCCGAGCCGCTCGAGGCTGGCGATGCAGGCCTGGCGGGCGCCGTCGAAGCTGTGCCACTTGCGGTTGAACTTGGTGGTGACGAAGACGTCTTCGCGCTTTACCGAGGAACGACGGATGCCTTCGCCGACGCCGCGTTCGTTCGCGTAGTTTTCGGCGGTGTCGATGGCGCGGTAGCCCAGGTCGAGGGCGGTGGCGACGGCCACGGCGGCCTCGGCGTCGTTCATCGGCCAGGTGCCGAGGCCCAGCTGGGGCATGGCGACGCCGTTGGCGAGGGTGAGGGTGGGGGCAAGGGGGAGCGTCACGGGCGTCTCTCTCGGTGGTTGGGGGATGTGGGGTCAGTCGAAGCGGTAGCCGACGCCGTAGATCGAGCGAATCGGCGGTTCGCCTGGGGCGGCCTGTTCGAGCTTGCGGCGCAGGTTCTTGACGTGGCTGTCGACGGTGCGGTCGGTGACGACCCGGTGGTCGTCGTAGAGGCCGTCGAGCAACTGCTCACGGGAGAAGACCCGTCCGGGCGCGCGGGCGAGGGTGCGCAGCAGTCGGAATTCGACCGGCGTGAGATCCAGCTCGACGCCGTGGTAGCGGGCCCGCCAGGCGTCGGCGTCGATGCTCAGCGCGGGGGCGGCAGCGGGTTCGGGCGGATGCAGGCGGCGCAGCACGGCCTTGCAGCGGGCGACGACCTCGCGCGGGCTGTAGGGTTTGCAGATGTAGTCGTCGGCGCCGAGTTCGAGGCCGAGCAGGCGGTCGATCTCATCGACCCGCGCGGTCATCATGATCACCGGCACGTTGCTGAAGCCGCGCAGCTCGCGGCAGATGTCGAGGCCGTCGCGGCCGGGCAGCATGAGATCGAGGAGGATCAGATCGGGGGGCTCGGCGCGCACCGCGGGGATCACCGCAAGGCCGTCGGCGAGGTGACGGGGAGCGTAGCCGGCGGCCTTGAGGTAGTCGGCCAGCAGGGCGGCGAGCTTGGGTTCGTCCTCGACGATCAGGATCTGTTGGGGGGTGCCCATCGGTCAGTTCTCCAGCGCCGGAAAGCGCAGTGCGACCCACACGCCGCCGAGCGGCGAGGGATGGGCGGTGATGGTGCCGTGGTGGGCCTCGACGATGCTGCGGCAGATCGCCAGGCCGAGGCCGGCGCCGCCGGTGCTGCGGCTGCGCGAGTTCTCGCCGCGAAAGAAGCGCTCGAAGAGTCGGGGCAGCAGCGCGTCGGGCACGCCGGGCGCCGAATCCAGGAAATCGATGCAGACCGTCGGGCCGTCGCGCCGGGTGACGACCTTGAGGGTGCCGCCGGGGTCGGTGTAGCGCAGGGTGTTCTCGACGAGGTTGCGAAACAGCTGGCCCAGGCGGGCGTCGTCGGCCAGCACGGCAAGACCGGGTGCGAAGGCGGTTTCGAGCGCGAGCGGCACGGCGGCGAGACGGTCGCGGCAGGCGTCGAGGGTGCGTTCCAGGCAGTCGGCCAGGTCGACCGGCGCCTTGCGGTAGGCGAGGGCGCCCACGTCGGCGAGGGCCAGTTCGTTGAGGTCGTCCACCAGTTGGGTGAGGGTGCGCACTTCGGCCTGCAGCGAGCGCAGGGCGTCGGCGTCCGCGGGGCGCAGGCCGTCTTCCATCGCTTCGAGCTCGCCGCGCAGCACCGCGAGCGGGGTGCGCAGTTCGTGGGAGACGTCGGCCATGAACGCGCGCCGCGTCTTCTCGGTGGCTTCGAGGCTGCGGGCGAGGCGGTTGAAGTCGCGGGCGAGCTGGCCGACCTCGTCGTGACTGCTGGGGGTGACCCGGCCGGTGTAGTCGCCGGCGGCGAGGCGGTGGGTGGCGGTGGCGACCTGCTTGATCGGCGCGACCAGGCTGCGGGCGATCCACAGCGACACCGCCGCCGCGACGAGGGCGGCGAGTCCGCCGATCAACAGGGTGGCGTGGAGCTGGTCGTCGAAGAAGCGCTGCACCGCGGTGCCGCTGGCGCTCTCGAAGGGCGCCATGACCAGCCAGCCGACGCGCTGCCCGTCGATCAGCACCGCCCGGCGGGCCGCTTCGGCGGCCCGGGCGCTTGCCGCGTTGCCCATCACGAAGCGGCCGTCGGCGTCGAGCAGGCTCAGGCGGAACACCGCGCCGGTGAGGTCGGACTCGGGCGGTGGCGCGGTACGCTGGGCGCGCAGATCGTCGTCGGGCGAGTGGGGCGAGCACAGGTGGAACCAGGTGCGCCGGTTGCCGCGCAGGAAATCCCAGCTGCCGTGCTCGCGATAGGCCTGGGTGAAGCGCGGGGCCACTTCCTCGAGGCGGGCCTGGGCCAGTTCGTCCAGGTAGCCGATGAAGCCGCGCGAGAAGCTCCAGCGTCCGGCCACGCCCATCGCCAGCAGCACGGCGAGGGCGACCAGCAGGACGGCGCAGAAGGCTTTGGTGGTGATCCCGATCTTCATGGGCGGGGAGAGGCGGCGGCGGTTGGCCCCATTAAGCCGCGCCGGGCTGCGAAGATCAACCGGCGGCACCCGATCTCCACAATGTCTCCAAATTTGCTGCACATTCTGTTTCCAGAATGGCGCCATCGGGGCACGCGGCGTGTCGGCGACCGAAGCTTCCGACGGCGCCCTGTCCGGGATCGGCGATACTGCGCACCCCGCCGCCATGCTGTCGGGCGCCGTGGTCCTGGCGTGTTTTATCGTCTGCTGGTCTGGTCTGGTCTGGTCTGGTCTGGTCTGGCAGGCCTGTCTCCTGGAGTTCTTGCAATGAAACGCCCTCTTGTCGTCCTCGCCGGCGTGCCCCTGCTGTTGTGGGGGCTTTTCGTGATGCCGGATGTCGCCGCCGCCGCCCGTACGGCCTGGGATTGGCGCCGCGCGCTGATCCTGCTCACCGGCACCCTGGCCTTGTGGTGGATGAGCACCGGAACGCTGCTGGCGGCACGTCCGCCGCTGCTGGAGCGCCGTCTCGGCGGGCTCGACCGCCTGTACCGCCTGCACAAGCACATTGGCATCGGCGCCGGGGTCATCGTGTTCACCCACTGGATGCTCGAATGGCTGCCCAAGAAGCTCGCCAAGGCCGGCTTCATCACCCGCCCGGCCCGTGGGCCGCGTCCGCCCGGCGGCGACGAGAGCCTGTGGGTGGAGCTGGCCAAGGACATCGGCGAGTGGGCGGGTTACATCCTGCTGGCGCTGGTGGTGATCGCGCTGGTGCGGCGCATCCCGTACCGCTACTTCCGCTGGCTGCACAAGCTGTTTCCGCTGGTCTTCGTCGCCGGTGTCTACCACGGTCTGATGCTGATGCCCGACAGCTACTGGCAGGGGCCGCTGGGATGGCTCACGGCACTCGTCGCGCTGCCCGGCGTGATCGCCGCCGGGCTCGCCCTGGCCGGTCGCATTGGTCGTCGCCGGCGCACCGAGGCGCGGATCACGGCCATTCACCGCTACCCCGACGCGGTGACCGAAGTGGTATGCCGCCCGAGCGGGCCCTGGCCGGGGCATCGGGCCGGGCAGCACGCGCTGGTGGATTTCGGCCACCCGGGCGAGGGCGCGCATCCCTTCACCCTCGCCGGCGCCTGGAATCCGGCGGACGGGACGCTGCGCTTCGCCATCAAGGCGCTTGGCGATTACACCCGGCTGCTGCCTGGCCGGCTCGCGGTCGGCCAGGCCGTGACGATCGAAGGGCCATACGGCGGCTTCACGTTCTCCGGCGCGGCCGGGCCGCAGCTCTGGATTGCCGGCGGCATCGGCATCACGCCCTTCGTCGGCCGCCTGCAGGCGCTGGCGGCGCAGGGCGGGGCGTCGACGCCGGTTGCGCTGGTCTATTGCACCGATGCGGAGGTGCCGGGCGGCTACGCGGACGCTCTGCCGGCGCTGTGCGCGGCGGCCGGCGTCACGCTGCATCGCCACCTGTCGAGCCGCGACGGGCGCCTGGGCGACGCGGCGATCCGCGACCGCGTGTCTCCCGGCGGGAGCGTGTGGTTCTGCGGCCCGGCTGCCTGGGGCGAGCATCTGGCGCGGGCGCTCACCGCCGACGGTCGCGTGCGCCCCGCCGACTTCCATCGCGAGCTGTTCGACTTCCGCTGAGACGCCCCGGGCGGGTCAGCGGCACACGGCAAGCGACGAAACGACACCGCTGCGGTTCGAGGCGCCATCTCCAAGCGTCCGCCAAGAGGGCGGCAAAAAAAAAACAGCCCCGGCATGCCGGGGCTGGATCGTGTAGCGGAAAGGTGGTCGATGTGGGTCAGACGTTGAACAGGAAGTTCAGTACGTCGCCATCTTTAACCACGTACTCCTTGCCTTCCGAGCGCATCTTGCCGGCTTCTTTGGCGCCGGCTTCGCCTTTGTACTTGATGAAGTCTTCAAAGGCGATGGTCTGGGCGCGGATGAAGCCGCGCTCGAAGTCGGTGTGGATCACGCCGGCGGCCTGGGGGGCGGTGTCGCCCACGTGGATGGTCCAGGCGCGGACTTCCTTGACGCCGGCGGTGAAGTAGGTCTGCAGGCCCAGCAACTGGTAGCCGGCGCGGATCAGGCGGTTGAGGCCCGGTTCTTCGAGGCCCAGGTCGGCCAGGAAGGCCATCTTGTCTTCGTCGTCGAGATCGGCCAGTTCGGCTTCGATCTTGGCGCACAGGGCGACGACCGGGGCGCCTTCCTTGGCGGCGTGCTCGCGCAGGCGGTCGAGGTAGGGGTTGTTCTCGAAGCCGTCTTCCATCACGTTGCCGACGTACATGGCGGGCTTGAGGGTCATCAGGCACAGGGGCTTGAGGAGCGCCTTCTCGTCGTCGGAGAGCTTGAGGGTGCGCACCGGCTGACCTTCGTTGAGGTGCGGCATGAGCTTTTCGAGGACGGCGATTAGCTTCTGGGCGTCCTTGTCGCCGGCGCGGGCTTTCTTGCTTTCGCGGTGGATGGCCTTTTCGACGGCGGCCATGTCGGCCAGGGCGAGCTCGGTGACGATGGTTTCGATGTCGGCGAGCGGATCGACCTTGCCGTTGACGTGGACCACGTTCTCGTCGTCGAAGCAGCGCACCACGTTGACGATGGCGTCGGTCTCGCGGATGTTGGCGAGGAACTGGTTGCCGAGGCCTTCGCCCTTGGAGGCGCCGGCGACGAGGCCGGCGATGTCGACGAATTCGACGATGGCCGGCTGAACCTTCTGGGGCTTGACGATTTCGGACAGGGCATCGAGGCGCGGGTCGGGCACTTCGACGATGCCGACGTTGGGCTCGATGGTGCAGAACGGGTAGTTCTCGGCGGCGATGCCGGCCTTGGTGAGGGCGTTGAAGAGGGTCGATTTGCCGACGTTGGGCAGGCCGACGATGCCGCATTGGAGAGCCATGGAATTCCTTTGATGTTCAGAGGCTTCCGGCAGAGCGTGCCGGAAAACCCGCTATTGTAAAGCGGGTTCGGGCTGAGCCAAAGGGGCGCGGGGTTCAGCGCGCCAGCAGCAGGTAGATCAGCAGCACGTTGAGCACCAGCGAGGCGGCGGCGAGGAGCTTGAGGCCGAACTGCGGGTCGCGTTCGAGTAGCGGCGAGCGGCGCGGCACGACCAGCGGCCGGTGGGCGCCGCGCTCGATGGCGAGGAGGAATTCCTCGGCGGTCTCGAAGCGGGCCCGGGGCTCGCGGGCGACGGCCTTGAGCAGCACGGCCTCGAGCCAGGCGGGGATGTCGGGGCGATAGCGGGTGGGCGGCACCGGGTCGCCGAAGCGGGGTGTCTGGAAGGGTTCGATCTCGCCGTACGGAAACTTGCGGGTGAGCAGTTCGTAGAGGGTGACGCCGACGGCGTAGAGGTCGGTCTGTTCGTTGGCGGCGGCGGGGCGCGGGCCGTGGAGCTCGGGGGCCATGTAGCTGGGGGTGCCGGGGTTGTTGATTTCCTCGAACTTCTGGCCGTCGGCGGTGGCGGCGTCGGAGGCGGCGACGCCCAGGTCGAGGATGCGCAGGCGGCCCTCGCTGTCGAGATGCAGGTTGTCGGGCTTGATGTCCCGGTGGACGATGGAGAGCCGGTGCAGGCTGGCGACGCCTTTGAGGATGCGGGTGCCCAGCTCGGTCACCTCGCCGGGGCCGAAGCGGTGGCCGGCGTCGAGCCGGGCCTTGAGGCTGGCGCCCTCGTGCCAGCTCATCAGGTAATAGAGGTGGCTGCGCGCCGGGTGCGGGACGACGGCCGGGAACCAGGTATCGTTGACCCGTCGGGCGAGCCATTCTTCGTGGGCGAGGGCGGCTGCGGCCTCGGCGTCGCCGTGATCCGGGCGCAGGGTTTTGAGCACGCGGAGCTGGCCGCGGGCGTCGCGCACCCGGTAGAGCAGGGTGGCGATGGATTCGTGGAGCAGGGCGTCCACCGTCAGGCCGTCGAGCTGCTGGCCGGGTTTGAGGCGCGGTGGCGGCGGCAGACGGTGCAGGCGGGCGATGGTGTCGCGCAGGCGGTCGGGGGGCAGGGCATCGACGCGCAGCACCAGGGCCGTGCAATTGTCCTGGCTGCCACCGTCCTCGGCGCTGCCTGCGAGGCGCTCGGCGGCCGCCTGCGGGGTGCTGGCGGCCGCGAGCAGTTCGGCGATCCGCGCGTCGCCGAGCTGGCCCCAGACGCCGTCGCTCAGCAGCGCGAAGACGTCGCCGGTTTCCAGCTCCCCGTCGGCGTAATCCACCGACAGGTGGGCGTCGAGCCCGACTGCGCGGGAGAGTACGTTCTTGAGTTCGGGGTGCTCCCAAACGTGATCGGTGGTGAGCTGTTCGAGCCGGCCGGCGCGCAATCGGTAGATGCGCGTGTCGCCCACGTGGGCAAGATAGTAGCGACGCCCCCGCAGCACGATGGCCGACAGGGTGGTGGCCATGCCGGCGGCCTCGCGGGTGCGCGTGGCGTGGGCGACGAGCCAGCGGTTGAGCGCCGTCAGGACGGTGTCGAGGGCCTTGTTCACCGCCCAGGTGTCGGGCGTGGCGTAGTAGTCGGAGAGCAGGCCGCGGACGGTGTATTCGGAGGCTTCGCGCCCGTTGGCGTGACCGCCGACGCCGTCGGCCACCACCGCGAGGATGCCTTTGGCGCTTAGCTCCGCGCCGTCGGGCGTCGCCGCGCCGCAGAAATCCTCGTTGTGCGGGCGGGGGCCGGTGAGGGAGGCATGGCCGAGGTCGGTCTGGAGCGAGGGGGCGAGGGGCATCGGGGTGCGTACGCGAGGGTTGTGGAACGATCCGTCGGGGCGGGCCGCGGCACCGGATGCCACGGCCCCCGCGCCGTTCAGATCTTGGCGGCGGTGAGGTGCGGAGCGCCCCAGGTGGTGCGCCAGCGGCGCTTGACGGCGGTGAGGCCGAGCAGCGCGGCGATGGCCAGCGCGGCGAAGATCAGGAAGCCGGACTGGTAGCTGCCGGTCACCTGCTTGCTGTAGCCGAGGCTGGAGGCGAGGTAGAAGCCGCCCACGCCGCCGGCCATGCCGACGAGGCCGGTCATCACGCCGATCTCCTTGCGGAAGCGCTGCGGCACCAGCTGGAACACTGCCCCGTTGCCCATGCCGAGCGACAGCATGGCACAGACGAAGATCGCCAGCGCCTGCCACGCTTCGGGCAGGCCGACGCTGACGATGGCGAGGAACAGCGCGGCCAGCACGTACATGGCGGTGAGGCTCTTGATGCCGCCGATGCGATCGGCCACGTTGCCGCCGATGGGGCGCACCAGGCTGCCGGCGAACACGCAGGCGGCGGTGAAGAAGCCGGCGGTCTTCGGGTCGAGCCCGTACTGGGTGTTGAAGTAGATGGTGAGCGAGGAAGCCAGCCCCACGAAGCCGCCGAAGGTCACCGAGTAGAAGAACATGAACCACCAGGCGTCCTTGTCGCGCAACACGGCGAGGTATTCGGTGAGCGACTTGGCCGGCGGGCATTCGGGGGCGTCCTTGGCGAGGACGAGGTAGGCCACGAAGACCATCGACAGCGGGATCAGCGCCAGGCCGAAGACATTGGTCCAGCCATAGGCGGCGGCGAGACCGGGGCCGAACAGCGCGGCCAGCGCGGTGCCGGAGTTGCCGGCGCCGGCGATGCCGAGCGCGGTGCCCTGGTGTTCGGGCGGATACCAGCGTGAGGCGAGCGGCAGCGCCACCGCGAAGGCCGCGCCGGCCACTCCGAGGAAGAGGCCGAGAATCAGCGTCTGCGCGTAGCTGTGGATGCCGAACTTCCAGGCCACGGTCAGCGCGGCGATCACGATGAGCTGGCCGATGGCGCCGGCCATCTTGGGCTTGAGGTGGTCCACCAGCACGCCCATGACGAGGCGCAGCAGCGCGCCGGCGAGCACCGGGGTGGCGACCATCAGGCCCTTCTGGGCATGGGTCAGGCCAAGGTCGGCGGCGATCTGCACGCCCAGAGGGCCGAGCAGCACCCACACCATGAAGGCGAGGTCGAAGTAGAGGAAGGCGGCCAGCAGCGTGGGCGTGTGACCGGCCTGGAGGAAGGATTTGCGATCCATTTCGGGACTCCTTGGGATGAGTTGGGCCTGGCGGCGCCTGGGGGCGCTGCCTGAGCGGTGCTTGCGGATTCGGGAGATTCACGCCCCGGGGGCGGCGGGGGAGACGCCGGGGCGGACGCCGTCCCCGTGACGTGAGCGGCTAGAGGTCGAGGAACACGTCGCCGTCCTCGACCTTGACCGGGAAGGGCTTGACGCAGCCCACGTCGGGCGCCACCACCTGCCCGTCCGTGAGCTGGATCTTCCAGCTGTGCAGCGGACAGGTGACAGTCGTGCCGTGGACGATGCCCTGGGACAGGGGGCCGGCCTTGTGCGGGCACTTGTCGCGCACCGCGAAGACCGCGTCGCCGTCGCCACGGAACACCGCGATGCGGCCGTGGACCTGGCTGTCGATGACACGCGAGCCGAGCAGCGGAATGTCGACCACGGGGCAGATTCGCTTCCAGTTGCGCATGGCGGCGGCCCTCACACCTTGATGATTTCGAATTGACGTTTGTGGGTGCCGCCGGCGACGTCCTCGACGATCTCGGCCCACGGGTCCTGGTAGTGCTGGAGGGCGAACAGCAGCCGCTCGTGCAGTGCCTTGCGCGTGCCGGCGTCGTCCAGCACCTGCTGGCGGATGTGCTCCATGCCCACGCGTTCGAGGTAGTGGCAGGTGCGTTCGAGGTAGAAGCCTTCCTCCCGGTAGAGCTGGATGAAGGCGCCGCCGTATTCCATCACCTCGTCGTCGTCCTTCACCTTGCAGAAGAATTGCGCCACCTCGGTCTTGATGCCGCCATTGCCGCCGATGTAAAGCTCGTAGCCCGAATCGACGCCGATCACGCCGATGTCCTTGATGCCCGATTCGGCGCAGTTGCGCGGGCAGCCCGAGACGGCCAGTTTCACCTTGTGGGGGCTCCACATGCCGTAGAGCATTTTCTCGAGCTTGACACCCAGATCCATCGAGCGCTGGGTGCCGAAGCGGCAGTGCTCGCTGCCCACGCAGGTCTTCACGGTGCGCAGGCTCTTGCCGTAGGCGTGGCCGGAGACCATGCCGGCCCTGGCTAAATCCGCCCAGATGGCGGGCAGGTCTTCCTTCTTCACGCCGAGCAGATCGATGCGCTGGCCGCCGGTGACCTTGACGGTGGGCACCCGGTACTTCTCGGCGGCGTCGGCGATGGCGCGCAGCTCGGTGGGGTTGGTGAGGCCGCCCCACATGCGCGGCACCACCGAGTAGGTGCCGTCTTTCTGGATGTTGGCGTGGGCGCGCTCGTTGATGAAGCGGCTCTGCGGGTCGTCGATGGCTTCGTGGGGCCAGGTGGACAGGCAGTAGTAGTTGAGCGCCGGCCGGCAGGTGGCGCAGCCGTTGGGCGTCTTCCAGTCGAGGAAGCGCTGGGCGGCGGCCACGGAAAGCAGCCTGTGCTCGCGGATCGCCTTGCGCACCTCGCCGTGGGAATGGTCGGTGCAGCCACACACCGGCTTGTTGTTGGAGTCGGCCGGCTGGTAGGCGCCGCCGACGGTGGAGGCGAGGATCTG
Source organism: Zoogloea sp. (assembly GCF_041911615.1). GTDB lineage: Bacteria > Pseudomonadota > Gammaproteobacteria > Burkholderiales > Rhodocyclaceae > Zoogloea. Next base: position 57,895 of record NZ_JAYROR010000101.1, read on the forward strand.
CTCGACGAGCCCGGTGCACGAGCCGCAGGAGCTCGACGCCTTGGTGTGTTTGCGCACGTCCTCCAGGGTGAAGAGGCCGTGCTCCTGGATCGCCTTGACGATGGTGCCCTTGCACACGCCGTTGCAGCCGCACACCTCGGCGCTGTCGGGCATCGAGGCGGCCAGGTTGTTGCCCTTGTGGCCCACGTCGCCCAGGTGGGCGTTGCCGAAGACGAGGTGGTCGCGAATGTCGCCGATGTCCTGCGCGTCCTTGAGTAGCTGGAAATACCAGGCGCCGTCCTTGGTGTCGCCGTAGAGCACGGCGCCGACGAGCCGGTCGTCCTTGAGCACGAGGCGCTTGTAAACGCCCATGCCCGGGTCGTGGAGGACGATGTCCTCGGTGCCTTCCGCCCCCGAGAAGTCGCCCGCCGAGAACACGTCGATGCCCGTCACCTTGAGCTTGGTGCTGGTCACCGAGCCCTGGTAGCGGCCGATGCCATGCATGGCCAGGTGGTTGGCGCACACCTTGGCCTGCTCGAACAGCGGCGCGACCAGGCCGTAGGCGGTGCCGCGGTGGTTGGCACATTCGCCCACGGCGTAGATGCGCGGGTCGTAGGTCTGCAGGGTGTCGGAGACGACGATGCCACGGTTGCAGTGGATGCCGGCCTTCTCTGCCAGCGCAACGTTCGGGCGGATGCCGGCGGCCATGCAGACGAGGTCGGCCGGGATACAGGCGCCGTCCTTGAACTTCACGGCGCAGACGCGGCCTGATTCACCCTTCACCAGCTCGGCCGTCTGGGCGTTCAGCCGGAACTTCATGCCCTTGGTCTCGAGCGCGGCCTGCAGCATCTTGCCGGCGGTGCGGTCGAGCTGACGCTCCATGATCCACTCGGACAGATGCACCACGGTCACGTCCATGCCGCGCAGTGCCAGACCGTTGGCCGCTTCGAGGCCGAGCAGCCCGGCGCCGATCACCACCGCGTGCTTGAAGCGTGCCGCCGCGTCGATCATCGCGTCGGTGTCCTGGATGTCGCGGTAGGCGATGACGCCCGGCAGGTCGCTGCCTGGAATGGGCAGCATGAAAGGCGTCGAGCCGGTGGCGATCAGCAGGCGGTCGTAGTCGGCGACGATCCGCTCGCCGTCCTTGCCGGTGGCGACGACCGAACGGTTGCGACGGTCGATCTCGGTGACGCGGGCGCCCAGGTGCAGGGTGATCCCGTTGTCGGCGTACCAGTCCAGGTCGTTGAGGATGATGTCCTGGATCGTCATCTCGCCGGCCAGGACGGGCGAGAGCAGGATGCGGTTGTAGTTCGGATGGGGTTCGGCGCCGAACACGGTGATGTCGTACATCTCCGGGGCGATCTTCCGCAGTTCTTCCAGGGTGCGGACGCCCGCCATCCCGTTGCCGACCATGACCAGTTTGAGTTTGCGCATGATGCCTCCGACGATTGATTCTCCCCGGACCGGGCGCGGGGCGGCCGATGCGGGCGGTAAGCCTTGGCAGGAGAAATCGTCGTTGATCGCGGGCGGGCCGCCGTTGGCCGTTCCGCGTCGCGGCTTCGAGCGGGAAGCTGCGCGCTTGCACCTGGAGTCAGGTTGCGGGCGGCGCAGCAAAATCGTTGTTGCCGCCCACCGCATTTGTTGGAGGAATTAAAGCAAAGGGTGTGCCACCCTTGAAAGGCCGCGCCATTGACGAAAAGTCGGCGTGGAAAGGGGGGTATTGGCGATATCTGGCGCACCTGGGTGGTGCGCCCGGCCCCGCGCTGGGGCGTCTTTCAGGCGCCGCGGGTGCGGCGCTGCAGCAGGTAGGCGACGAGGCCGGCGAGGATCGCGGCAAAGGCGAGGAAGGACCAGTTGGCGATGGTCAGGCCGAGGAAGGTCCAGTCCACCACCGAGCAGTCGCCGGCGCCGCGGAAGATCATCGGCAGCGACGAGGCGAGGGGAAAGCGCTCGAGCATGTATTCCAGGCCCGGTCCGCATTCCGACACGGCCGGCGGATACCACTGGATCCACGACTGGCGGGCAGCCACCCCGCCGCCGGCGACGGCCGCGATGGCCAGCAGGGTGGCGTAGCCGTTCTGGCCGCCGCGGCCCGGGTTGTGAAGGCCGGCAATGAGGCCGATCACGCCGCACACCATCAGCGCATAGCGCTGCAGGATGCACATCGGGCACGGCTCGATGCCCTGCACGTGTTGGATGTAGAGGCCGGCGGCCAGCAGGCTGGCGCAGGTTGCGAAGAGGGCGAGGGCGAGCAGGCGAAAGGGCAGGCGGGAGAACATCGTCGGAAAACGCGGGGTAGGAACGAGCTTCATTGTAGCGGTCCGGGCCGTGTCGGGGGCCGTTGCCCGGCCCCCGCTGGTGCTCAGGACTTGTGGGCCTGGAACAGGGCGATGCTGGCACCGGTATTGACGAGCGCGATGCCCTGCATGGTGGCGAGGCTGGGGTCGTAGATGGCGATGCCCTCGAGGGTGTTGGTGCCGAACGCGCAGGAGCCGCCCTGGAAGGTGAGCGCCATGTGCATCAGGGTGGTGTAGTTCTTGGACGGGACGATGGTGCCGGTGAAGGCGCAGTCGGGCGAGAAGGCGATACCGCGGATGGTGCCGTCGGCGCCAATGGTGAGCACGGTGGCGTGGTCGGTGCCGGCATAGGCGCCCGCCACGTCGCTCATGCCGATCACCTGGGCGCTGGGTTGGCGGTAGCTGGTGGTGAAACTGAAATTGCGGCTGGCGTCGCTGTCGTAGGTGGTGATGCCGTTGTAGCCGACGCTGCTGTCCAGGCTGCCGGCAACCCGCGCGCGGGCGCTGCTGAGGCCTTCCCAGCTGAAGTCCACGGCGTCGATCGCCAGGCTGGCGCCGCTCTGGGTGGCGCTGCCGACGATGGCACCGCCCGTGGTCGCGGGGTTGCCGATCGCGCTGTAGAGGATGAAGCTGCGCCCGCCGTCGAGAACGACGATGTTGAGGCTGCGGCCGGTGCTGGTGCTGCCGAACCACAGGGCGGCGTTCTGCGGGGTGATCGTCACGGGCGGCGTGGTACTGCCGGGGGCCGCCGCGGGATTGCCACCGCCACCGCCGCCGCCACAGGCGGCGAGACCGAGGGAGACGAAACAGGCGAGACCGAGGCGCTGGGCGGTAGTGCGGGAAAGGAGGGTCATGGTGCGCGGGCTGGTCCGGCGTTGGCCGGCGATGTTTTTGTAGATCGCTACAAAATGCCCCGAGTGCGGCGGGAGGGGCTGTGAGCGATTGGACGGACTCCGTAGCGTTGTCACTATTTGACAGAGTTCCCGGATTTTTTCGGCGGGTGAACGCAAGACGAGGCGCCGCAGCGCCTCGTCTCGAGCCGGGGCCGGTGGGCGGTGGGCTTATTTGCTCTTGATCATCGTGCCGACGCCGTGGTCGGTGAGGATCTCGAGGAGCAGGCAATGTTCGACGCGCCCGTCGATGATGTGCACGCTCTTCACGCCGTTGCGGGCGGCGTCGAGCGCCGAACCGATCTTAGGCAGCATGCCGCCGGACAGGGTGCCGTCAGCCACGAGTTCGTCGATCTGGCGCGGGGTGAGGCCGGTGAGCAGCTTGCCCTGCTTGTCGAGCACGCCCGGGGTGTTGGTGAGGAGCACCAGTTTCTCGGCCTTGAGGATTTCGGCGAGCTTGCCGGCAACCACGTCTGCGTTGATGTTATAGCTCTCGCCGTCCTCGCCGACGCCGATCGGGGCGATCACCGGGATGAAGTCGCCCTTGTCGAGGAAGGAGATCAGGCTCGGGTCGATCTGGGTGATGTCGCCCACCTGGCCGATGTCGATGAACTCGCCCGGCGCATCCTTGTTTTCCATCATCAGCTTCTTGGCGCGGATGAAGTTGGAGTCCTTGCCGGTGAGGCCCACGGCCTTGCCGCCGGCCTGGTTGATGAGGCTGACGATTTCCTTGTTCACCTGGCCGCCGAGCACCATTTCGACCACTTCCATCGTCTCGCCGTCGGTGACGCGCATGCCCTGGACGAACTCGCCCTTCTTGCCGACACGGGAGAGCATGGTCTCGATCTGCGGGCCGCCGCCGTGGACGACCACCGGGTTGAAGCCGACCAGCTTGAGGAGCACCACGTCGTGGGCGAAGCATTCCTTGAGGTGCGGATCGGTCATCGCATTGCCGCCGTACTTGATGACCAGGGTCTTGTCCTGGAAGCGGCGGATGTAGGGCAGGGCTTCGGCGATGATGGCGGCCTTCTGGGCCGGGGACAGGTCGGAGGTGTCGAGGTGCTGGGTCATGATCGGTTGCGGCGCAGGTTGGTTGCGGGTAGGCGCGATTGTAATGAGCCCACCGGCAAACAAAAAGCGGGAAGATTGCGCTTCCCGCTTTTGTGGCTGGGCCGCTCCGGCGTTCAGTCGATCACGAGGCGCTTGGCCTGGGCGGCGATCTTCTTGGGCAGGTTCAGTTCCAGCACGCCGTCGGTGAAGCGGGCGGAGGCCCTGGATTCGTCGACGTCCTGGCCGAGCTGGAAGCTGCGCGACACCTGACCGAAGTAACGCTCGGTGCGCAGCACGCGTTCGCCTTCCTTCTCTTCCTTGTCCTGCTTGCGCTCCGCGCTGATCGACACCACCGGGCCGTCGATGTGCACGTGGATGTCTTCCTTCTTGATGCCGGGCAGTTCGGCGTGCACCTGGTACGCGTCGCCGATCTCCTTCACATCGACCCGCATCTGCGGGGCTTCGGTGGTGGCGGTGCTGCCGTATTCGACCGGGCGGACGAAAAAGCCGCGGAAAAAGTCGTCCAAAGGGTCACGGCGAGTCAGGTTGCTCATGCGTAAATCTCCTTGTCCTGGTTGCGGTATCGAGGGCCGGGTGCCCTCTCTGATCCGTATATAGGGTGCGCGTCGGAGGACTTCAAGTGGGTCGGAGCGGCTACACTCCCGCCCTCGACGACCGAAGGAGTTGCCCATGGAAAAACCGCTGTTCCCGCCGCCCACCAATGTCTGTCCCGCGTGCGGCGCGCAATTCACCTGCGGCATGAACGCCGGCGAGACGACCTGCTGGTGCACGGCCTTTCCGCCCCTGCTGGCGGTGCCGGCCGACGAACAGACGGGTAGCTGCTATTGCCCGGATTGCCTCAGGAAGCGGATCGAGGCGGCACCGCCGCGCTGAGGCGCTGCGCGACCAGCTGGATCGCGTCCCGATTGGTCCACGAGAACACCCGCCCGGCTGCGAGGTGCCACGGGAGCCAGGCGGATGCGGTGTGCTCTGCGGGGGCGAGGCGAACCGCCACGGCGGTCGGCACGCACAGGCTGAAGACGTGCTCGGTGTTGTGGGTGACGCCCGGCGCGTAGCGACCGCGCCAGCGGAGCAGGATCGGAAAGCGGTTGGCGAGTCGCCAATCGGTGAGATCGGCCGCCTCGGCGACGATGCCGGTCTCTTCGGCCACTTCGCGCAGCGCCGTCGTGGCGAGGGATTCGTCGGCCTCGCGGCTGCCGGTGACCGACTGCCACAGGCCCGGGCTGCCGGCGCGCTCGAGGACGAGGACGTCGCGCTGTGGGGTGTGGATCACCACCAGCACCGAGACGGGCTGCTTGTAAATCGGATTTACTCCAGATCCTGCAGCCAGGCCATGCCGTCGCTGGCGGTGCCAACCAGCGTCCAGAACGGAATGCCGTCTTCGCGCCAGGTGTCGGCGGCATCCTGGAAGATCGACAGGGCCGTCGCGAAATCGGTGGGGCTGGCGGTGGCGAAGCCGTCGGCGTGGTCGAGGACGATCACGTAGCCGTCGGCGGCCATCCACGACAGGTCGGTGAGGCAGTCGGCCAGCGCGTCCCAGTTGTGACCGTACCAGTCGGGAAAATTCAGGGCGGTGCCGATGGCGGCGAGGAAACCCGCCTTGTCGGTGACCTTCGAGAGGTCCACCCGGTGCATCGGGTAGTCGAGGCTTTCGGCGGCTTCTTCGAGGGCGAGGTCGGCGGCGTAGGGCATGTGGTAGAGCCCGGCCCGTTCGGCGCGGGGGAGCAGGGAATGGAAAGGTGCGCGGGACATGGCGTTACTCCCGGATGCGGCGGAAGCTGCGGTAGTGGTCGTCGGAGTAGTAGAACACCGCGGGCGGATTGCCGCCGCTGATGATGCGTCGGGCGCCCCGGTCGCGGGCACCGGGGGTGGTCACGGTGAATTCGCGGTAATAGCCTCGGGCGGCGTCGGGCAGGCGGCCTTCGCGGTTCTGGAAGGGAATGCCGTCCCGTCGATAGGGGTAGGGGCCGCCCTGGTGGATCAACGCCAGGGTGTCGCGGGCCTCGGCCGGCAGAGCGCCGACAGCGACGCCGGGGATGTCTGCACCGCGCCAGTCGAGCAGGTCGCGGGCATGGGCACTCTGGGCGACGACGAGGAGGACGAGGGCGACGAGGCGAAGGCAACGGGCGAGCATGGCGGGCAGCGGGCGTGTTGAAATCCGCCGTCAGTTTAGCAGCGCCGTCTCAGGCCTGGATGCCGTATTTCTTGAGCAGGTTGTAGTAGTAGGCGGTGAGGGCGGGCAGGCGACTGTTGCCCGGGTCCTGGCTGCGGGCGCGTTCCATCATGCCGCGGGCCTGCTCGGCGAAGCGCTCGTTCCAGCCGCAGTGCTCAATGTGCTTGAGCAGTGCCAGCGTGGCGTTGAACAGGACGTGGGTGTTGCCGGGCATGCGCCGCACGGCGCTCAGCATGAACTGCACCGCGCCGTCGTAATCGCCGTCCTGAGCCTTGCGGGCGCCTTCGGAGACGAGATCCTTGACCTCGCCGTTGATCTGACCGGCGAGTTGTTCGCCCAGTTCGGCCTTGCCGACGGCCTTCAGCATGTCCTTGGCGTGGGCGACGGCCCGATCGTCAGGGGCGTTGCGCATGATGTCGAGGACCACTTCCGTTCCATGGTCGTCGAGCCGGGTGGCGAAACAGGCGCGGGCAAGTTCGCCCTTGAGGCGGGGCGAAAGCGCCTGGGCGGCCCCCTGATCGGCCAGCAGTTGCTTGATGGCTTCGCCGGCCCGCTCGGTGTCGCCCTTCTTGACGTGCACCAGCGCACTCGACAGGGCCGAGCACGAGCGCGTCTTGTCGAGCCCGGCCATCGAACGTTCGAGGTCGCGGATGGTGGCCTCGGCCTGGGTGGTGTCGCCCTTGCCGAGCTGGGCCTGGAGCAGACGGACGTGGTCTTCCGGGTCACGGAAATCGGAATACTTGCCCTTGCGCACGACCTCGCTGAGGATCTTCTCGGCGGCCTCGTGATCGCCGGTCTCGATGGAGAGTTCGCCCAGGCGGCGCAGGCGGCCGACGCGATGGGGCGACAGGGCGGTGGCGCTGGCGAGGATGCTGCGGGCGGATTCGAGCTCGCCGGCGGCCTCGCGGGTGCGCGACAGCCAGTCGTAGGCATCGACGAAGAGGTCGTTCTCGTTGACCAGCGACTGGAGCATGTCCTCGGCCTCGGCATAGCACTTCTGCATGAACAGCGATTTCGCGAGACCGAGCCGGGCCCACGGAATGCTGCGGGTGCTGAGGATGCGCTCGTAAAGCCGCTGGGCTTCGTCGGCGTTGCCGCTGGCCACGTGGAGCTCGGCGCGCAGGCGCATGAAGTCGAGCTGCCACTGGGGGAATTTTTCTTCCGCGTCGGCGCAGTAGGTGATCGCGTCGGGAACGTTGCCGAGCTCGATGAGGCGGTAGGCCGGCATGAAGGCGTCGCGCTTCTCGAGGGCACGCAGGATGCGCTCGTGCAGGGTGTCGGCGGCGAAGGGCTTGAGGATGTAGTCGTTGGGTGCGAGTTCGGCCGCACTGACGACGCGTTCATACTGACGCTCGCCGGTGACCATCACGAACAGCGTCGAGAGCGGAATGATCGCGTTGTGGCGCAGGTCTTCGAGCAGGTGCTGGCCGTCCTGGCCGTCGCCGATGTGGTATTCGCAGAGGATCAGGTCGAAGCGCGCGTCGCGCAGCTTGCGCACCGCCACGCCGGCGGTCACGGCGAACTGGACCTTGGCGATGCCGCTCATGTTGAGCATGTTGCGAAGCTGAGTCCGCATGTTCGGATTGGCTTCGACGATGAGGGCGGAGATGGTGTCCAGGTCGATCACGGTGGCAGAGGCAGGTCAGGGGCGATTGACTCTGCAAACGGCCGCCGGTGGTGAATCTTGATAGGTTGATGCAAGAAAATGGGGCAGACGGCGAACCGTCTGCCCCATTCTGGTGCTGCTGTAATGCGGCAATCAGGCGGCCGGCGTCGCACCCGGATTGTTGCGCAGGCGGATGTGCAGTTCGCGCAGCTGCTTTTCGTCCACCGGCGACGGGGCGTCGGTGAGCAGGCACTGGGCGCGCTGGGTCTTGGGGAAGGCGATCACGTCGCGGATGGACTCGGCGCCGGTCATCATGGTGACGATGCGGTCGAGGCCGAAGGCGAGGCCGCCGTGCGGGGGCGCACCGTAGCGCAGGGCGTCGAGCAGGAAGCCGAACTTGGCCTGCTGTTCTTCCGGCCCGATGTTGAGGGCGGAGAAGACCTTTTCCTGAACTTCGGCGCGGTGGATGCGCACCGAGCCGCCGCCGATTTCCCAGCCGTTGAGGGCCAGGTCATAGGCCTTGGCGAGGCACTTGCCGGGGTCGCTGGTGAGCAGCTCGAGGTGCTCGTCCTTCGGGCTGGTGAAGGGGTGGTGGCAGGCGGTCCAGCGCTTGTCGTCCTCGTCGTACTCGAACATCGGGAAATCGACGACCCACAGCGGCTCCCAGGCCTTGCCGTTGACGTAGCCCTTCTCGTGGCCGAGCTTGATGCGCAGCGCGCCGAGGGCGTCGTTGACGATCTTGGTCTTGTCGGCGCCGAAGAAGATCAGGTCGCCGGACTGGGCGCCGGTGCGTTCGAGGATGGCCGACAGCGCGGTGGCGTGGATGTTCTTGACGATCGGCGACTGCAGACCGGTTTCGTTGGGCTGGCTGGCATCGTTGACCTTGATGTAGGCGAGGCCCTTGGCGCCGTAGATGCCGACGAACTTGGTGTATTCGTCGATCTCGCCGCGGGACAGGCTGGCGCCGCCCGGGACGCGGATCGCCGCCACGCGGCCGCCGGAGGTCGCGGGGCCCGAGAAGACCTTGAAGGCCACGTCCTTGACGAGGTCGGTGACGTCGGTGAGTTCGAGGGTGACGCGCAGGTCGGGCTTGTCGGAGCCGAACCGGTCCATCGCCTCGGCGTAGCTCATGCGCGGGAACGGGTTGGGCAGTTCGACGGCGAGGACTTCCTTGAAGATGGTGCGGATCATCTCCTCCATCATCGCGGTGATCTCGGCTTCGGTGAGGAAGGAGGTCTCGATATCGACCTGGGTGAATTCGGGCTGACGGTCGGCGCGGAGGTCTTCGTCGCGGAAGCACTTGACGATCTGGTAGTAGCGGTCGTAGCCGGCCACCATCAGCATCTGCTTGAACAGCTGGGGAGACTGGGGAAGCGCGAAGAACTGGCCGTCATGCACGCGGGAGGGTACGAGGTAGTCGCGGGCGCCTTCCGGGGTGCTCTTGGTGAGCATCGGCGTTTCGATGTCGATGAAGCCCTGGGCGTCGAGGAAGCGGCGGAAGGCCATGGCCGTGCGGTAGCGCAGGATCATGTTCTTCTGCATCTGCGGGCGGCGCAGGTCGATGACGCGGTGGGTCAGACGGGTCGTCTCGGAGAGGTTTTCCTCGTCGAGCTGGAACGGCGGCGTGGCGGAGGTGTTGAGGATCTCGATCTCGTGACACAGCACTTCGATCTCGCCGGAGACCAGGTTGGTGTTCTCGGTGCCGGCCGGGCGGCGGCGCACCTTGCCGGTGATCTTGAGGACGAACTCGCCACGGATCGATTCGGCCACCTGGAACATCTCGGCGCGATCGGGATCGCACACCACCTGGACGAGACCTTCGCGGTCGCGCAGGTCGATGAAGATCACGCCGCCATGATCGCGACGACGGTGAACCCAGCCGCAAAGGGTGACGATCTGGTCGAGGTAGGCGGTCGATACAAGGCCGCAGTATTGAGTTCGCATGGTGGAGTCTTTGTTTTCTGGAAGAACGGAACGCGCCTGCCGGGCAGACGCGTCGTGGATTCGCTTACTGGTTCAGGAGGGCCGCCGCCGGTTGAAGGGCCGCGGGCCGGGCGGGCGGCGGCGGGGCGACGACGCCCATCGAGATGATGTACTTGAGGGCCTCGTCGACGCTCATGTCGAGCTCGATGGCGTCCTTGCGGGGCAGCATCAGAAAGAAGCCGGACGTCGGGTTGGGCGTGGTCGGCACATAGACGCTGACGAAATCGCCGCCCAGGTGATGGGCCGCATCGCCGCCGGGCGCGCCGGTCTGAAAACCGATGGTCCACATGCCCTCGCGCGGGTACTGGATCAGCAGTGCCTTGCGGAAGGCCTGGCCGTTGCTCGACAGCAAGGTGTCGGAGACCTGCTTGACGCTGTAGTAGATCGACTTGACGACCGGGATGCGCGACAGGAGGCTTTCCCAGAAGCGCACCATGCGCTGGCCGACGAAGTTCGCGGCGGCCAGCCCGGTAGCGAGGATCACCAGCAGCGACACGACGACGCCGACACCCGGCACATGAAAACCGAACAGGGCGTCCGGGCGGATCGAGGCGGGGACGAGCAGCAGGATCTGGTCGAGGGTGGTGACGATCCACGCCAGCACCACGAAGGTGATGACGACCGGGATCCAGATCAGCAGGCCGGTGACAAAGTATTTTTTCATTCAGCGGTCAGGGGCGCGCGGGCGCTCAGTGGCACGCGCAGCTACCGCCGCAGGGTGTCGAAGCCGGAGCCTCCGATTTCGCCGGTTCGGATTTCGGGCTGGCGCCGGAGCCACCCTTGAAGTCGGTGGCGTACCAGCCGCTACCCTTGAGCTGGAAGCCCGCGGCCGACAATTGCTTGGCGTAGGTCTCGGCGCCACAGGCGGGGCAGGTGGTGAGCGGTGCGTCGCTCATTTTCTGAAGGTGATCTTTTTGATGGCCGCAGGTGCTGCAGCGATACTCGTAGATGGGCATGACGAGCTCCGGAAAGTCAATGGGGCGAAGTTTAGCGCATCGCAACATCGGGCGAAACACGGCCCGGTTCCGCCGAGGTGGGGGCGGAACCCTTGTTTTCAAGATGCGGGGTCAGAGCATCCCGAGATACGCGGCGGTCAGCGGTGCGCCCCAGAACAGCGCGAGCAGCCCGGCGGCGCCCAGGTAGGGGCCGAAGGGGATGGGAATCTCCCGGCCATGCTGGCGCAGCACGATCAGGGCGATGCCGACCACCGCACCGACCAGCGAAGACAGCAGGATGGTGAGCGGGAGCACCTGCCAGCCGAGCCAGGCACCGATGGCCGCGAGCAGCTTGAAGTCGCCGTAGCCCATGCCTTCCTTGCCGGTGGCGAGCTTGAACAGCCAGAACACCGACCACAGCGAGAGGTAGCCGGCCGCGGCACCGATCACCGCGCTGGGCAGGTCGGTGTAGGTGCCCCCCAGATTGAGCAGCAAGCCAAGCCACAGCAGCGGGAGGGTGATGCTGTCGGGAAGCAGTTGGGTGTCGAGGTCGATGAAGCACAGCGCGATCATGGCCCAGATGAAGACCAGGGCGCCGGCGGCGGCAACGCCGAAGCCGAAGTGGAAGGCCGCGACACCCGACAGTGCGGCGCAGAGCAGCTCGATCAAGGGGTAACGGGCACTGATCGGACCGCTGCAATGGCGGCAGCGACCACGCAGCAGCAGGTAGCTGACCACCGGGATGTTCTCGAGCGCGCCGATCGGGTGTCCGCAGTGCGGACAGCGGGAGCGCGGTGTGGCGAGGTTGAAGCGCGGCGTCTCGATCGCTTCCTCGCCACGCAGGCTTGCCGCCTCGGCTTGCCATTCGCGTTCCATCATCACCGGCAGGCGGTGGATGACGACGTTGAGGAAGCTGCCGATGAAGAGTCCGAGCAGCGCGCAGACAGCCGCGAAGACCAGCGGATCGCGAAAGATGTCCATCGAAATCCGCCGGCTTAGCCGACGACCGCGCCGATCTTGAAGATCGGAAGATACATCGCGACGACGAGGCCGCCGATCACTACGCCGAGGAAAACCATGATCATCGGTTCGAGCAGCTGGCTCAGGCCGGCGACGGCATCATCGACCTCGCGCTCGAAGAAGTCGGCGACCTTGCTGAGCATCGAGTCGAGCTGGCCGGATTCTTCGCCGATGGACACCATCTGGATGACCATGGTCGGGAACACGAGGGCATTTTGCATCGCGACGGTGAGGCTCGTACCGGTGCTCACCTCGGACTGGATCTGTCGGGTGGCCTGTCGATAGACCACGTTGCCCGCTGCGCCACCGACCGAGTCCAGGGCTTCGACGAGGGGAACACCGGCGGCGAACATCGTGGACAGCGTACGCGTCCAGCGGGCGATGGTGGCTTTCCGGACGACTTCGCCAATGACGGGGATCTGCAGCGTCATCTTGTCGACGGCCACCTGCATCGGAACGGAATGCTTGTACGCGTAGGAAATGCCCAGCAGGCCGCCGATCAGCAAGGTAAAGCCGATGTACCAATAGGCGAGGAAAAAGTCGGAAATGGCAATGACCAGCATCGTCGGGGCGGGCAGGTCGGCGCCGAAGCTCGCGAACACCTTCTTGAACTCGGGCACCACGAACAGCATCATGACCGAGACGACCAGTGCGGCCACGACGACCACCGCAACCGGGTAGAACATCGCCGACTTGATCTTGCTCTTGATGGCGAGGATTTTTTCCTTGTACGTGGCAAGACGATCGAGGAGGGAGTCGAGGATGCCCGCCTGTTCGCCGGCCGCGACGAGGTTGCAGAACAGCGCGTCGAAGTGGTCGGGGTGGCGCCGGAACGCCTGGGAAAGGCTGCTGCCGGTCTCGACGTTGGCGCGAACGTCGTTGAGCAAGCGGGCCAACGACGGGTTGCCACAGCCCTTGATCGAGATGTCGAAGGATTGCAGCAACGGCACGCCGGATCGCATCATCGTGGCGAGCTGCCGGGTGAAGAGCGCGATGTCCTTGTCGGTGATCTTGCGGCCGCGGGCGAAGGCCTGCTTGCGGATCTTGTGGGTCAGGATGCCCTGACGGCGCAGGATGGTCTGCACGACGGTTTCCGTCGTGGCGCGCATTTCACCCCGGATGATCTTGCCGGTCTTGTCCTTGCCTTCCCAGATGAAAAGGTGTTCGCGCGCGATGTTGGAGGCGGCGCGGGAAGGGGCTTTCTTGTTCGGTGCAGTGGCCATCGATAGTTTCCGCGTGAAGCAATCACTCGTTCGTGCAGGCGAGGACTTCGGTCAGCGACGTGACCCCTTGCTTCACCTTCAGCAGGCCGGACTGGCGCAGATCCCTGACGCCCTCGATCTGGGCTTGGGCCGCGATATCCATCGAGTTGCCGTTCGTCATGATTATACGTGCGATCTCTTCGGAGATCGGCATCACTTGGTAAATGCCGAGCCGCCCCTTGTAGCCGCTACCCTTGCATCGCTCGCAGCCCTTGGGGCCGTAGGGTTGCCAGGTGCCGTCGATGTCCTCCTGGGTGAAACCCGCCGAGATGAGGGCTTCGATCGGGATGTCGACCGGCTGTTTGCAGCTGCACAGGCGGCGGGCTAGCCGCTGGGCGGTGATCATGATCACCGACGAGGCTATATTGAACGGCGCGACGCCCATATTCTTGAGGCGTTCGAGCGTGGACGGGGCATCGTTGGTGTGCAGGGTCGACAGCACGATGTGGCCCGTTTGCGCCGCCTTGATGGAAATCTCGGCGGTTTCGAGATCGCGGATTTCGCCCACCATGATGACGTCCGGATCCTGGCGCAGGAAGGCGCGCAGGGCCGACGCGAAGGTGAGGCCGGCCTTTTCGTTGACGTTGACCTGGTTGATGCCGGGCAGGTTGATTTCGGCCGGGTCTTCGGCGGTGCTGATGTTGACGCCCGGCTTGTTGAGGATGTTGAGGCAGGTGTAGAGCGAGACCGTCTTGCCGCTGCCGGTCGGGCCGGTGACGAGGACCATGCCGTAAGGCCGGGCGATGGCTTCGAGCAGGGCGGCCTTCTGGTCGGGTTCGTAACCGAGGGCATCCACGCCCAGCATGGCCGAGGTGGGGTCGAGGATCCGCATCACGATCTTTTCGCCGTGAAGCGTGGGCAGCGTCGAGACCCGGAAGTCGATGGCCTTGTTCTTGGAGAGCACCAGCTTCATCCGGCCGTCCTGGGGCACGCGCTTCTCGGAGATGTCGAGCCGCGAGATGACCTTGATTCGGGCAGCGATCTTTTCCTTCAGGACGAGGGGCGGCTGGGCGATCTCGCGCAGGATGCCGTCGGTGCGGAAGCGGATGCGGTAGTACTTCTCGTAGGGCTCGAAGTGGATGTCCGAGGCGCCTTCGTTGATGGCGTCGATCAGCAGCTTCTGGATGAAGCGCACGACGGGCGCGTCGTCGACTTCGGAGGCGCTGTCTTCGATGGGCGGAGCGTCGGCCGGGCTGTCCTGGCCGAGCAGATCCATGTCGAATTCTTCGCCGGTGAGGTCCTTGAGGGTGGCGGTGGCGCTTTCCGAGAGTCGTTCGACCAGGGCAACCAGCTTGGGCGCCTCGACAACCACCGGATCGACGACCAGGCCGGTCTGAAAGCGGATCTCGTCGAGGACGCGCAGATTGGACGGATCGGCCAATGCCAGGCTGAGCCGGTTGCCGCGCCGCCCGAGCGCGACGACCTGATGCTTGATCATCAGCTTGCGGTCGATGGCGTCGACGGGCAGGTAACTGGGTTCGAAGGCGCCGAGGTCGAGGGCTGGCGAGCCGAAGGTCTCGGCCGCGAAGCGGGCGACGTCGTTGGCGCTCATCAGGCCCCGGTTGATGACTTCGAGGACGAACTCGTTCGGGTTTCCCGAGGTCGACGAGCACTGGACGGCCTCGGCCTCGAGGAGCCGGCCGTGTTGAACCAGGGCGCGCGCGAGCCCGCTCAGGGCGGCTTGGGGAGTTGCTGACATGCCTGAACGTCGATGTGGTTGGTCGGCCTGAAATGTGCTTGGATCATGCCGTCAGGCCCGGGGCTTGTAAAGCCGCGACACGTTTTGTGGCTACTTTTTTGCATTGGGGCGGAATATTCGCACGGTCTTGATGCGACGGTCCTCCGCCTGGACCACTTCGATGGGAACGCCGGCGATCTTGATCGACAGACCGGCTTCGGGGATGTCCTGCAGGTGTTCGAGGAGCAGCCCGTTGAGCGTCTTGGGGCCGTCGAGCGGCAGGTCGAGGCCGAGCTTGCGGTTAACGGTGCGCAGGTGCTGACCGCCGTCCACGAGCAGACTGTCGCCCTGCCAGGCAAGGCGTTCGGCGCCGCCGGGGGCGCTGGTGGTGAACTTGCCGATCAGCTCCTCGATGATGTCCTCGAGGGTCACGAGGCCCAGCAACTCGCCGTATTCGTCCACCACCAGACCGAGGCGCTCGCGGTTTTCCTGGAAGAACTGGAGTTGCGAATAGACCGGCGTGCTGGCCGGAATGAAGTAGGGGCGCGACAGCGTTTCGCGGATGTCCGCGGCGCTCAGGCTGCGTTCGAGGGTCTGGCCGAGGACGCGACGGACGTGGAGTATGCCGATCACCGCGTTCATCTCGCCGTCGAAGACCGGCTGCCGGGTGTGGTAGCAGGTGGCCAGGTGGCCCTCGATCACGTCGATGGGATCGGCGATGTTGACGGCCTCGATCTGGTTGCGCGGCGTCATCACGTCCTCGACGGTAATGTCCTCGAGCTCGAACAGGTTGAGCAGGATGCTGCGGTGTTTGGGCGGGATGAAGCCGCCCGACTCGATCACCATCGTGCGCAGCTCTTCCGTGGACAAGTGCTGGGCGGTCTGGCTGCCATCGCTGTCGAGGCGCAGCAGGCGGAGCAGGCCGGCCACGAAGAGATTGACGAACCACACCACGAAATACAGCCCCTTGAGCAGCCCGGAAAGCGGGTAGCTGACGATGCTGGCGAGGCGATTAGCGTGGTTCGCGCCGATCACCTTCGGGGTGATCTCGGCAAAGACGAGGATCAGGAAGGTGACGCCGAGGGTGCTCACGCCGAGCACCCATTCCTCGTTGCCGAAGAGCTGGATCGTGATGACGCTGACCAGCGTGGCCGCCGCGGCGTTAACGAGGTTGTTGAACAGCAGGATGATGCCGAGCAGCTTGTCGGTCTGGTCGAGCAGCTCGAGGGCCAGCCGAGCGCCACGGGAGCCGAGGCTGGCGGCGGAGCGCAGGCGATAGCGGTTGGCCGCCATCATGGCCGTTTCGGCCATCGAGAAGAAACCGGAAAGCGCCAGCAATGCGGCCAGGATGGCCGACTGGGCGTAAAGCGGGATGGCGTCCACGCGGGGTGCGGGTGATTCCGTTGAAAAGGCCGACCGAGTATTCAGGCCGGGTCGGGCCTTGTCAAGCGCTGCGGCCGAGCAGCACCTCGGCGACGAAGCGGCTGCCGACGTAGGCCAGCATCAGCGCGATGAAGCCGGCCAGGGTCCAGTATTGCGCCTTGCGCCCGCGCCAGCCCTGGAAATGCCGGCCGGCCAGCAGGCCACCGAAGATGAGCCACGAGATGACCGCGAAAACCGTCTTGTGGTCAAAGCGGAAGGCCTTGCCGAACAAGGCTTCGGAGAACAGGATGCCCGAGCCGACGGTCAGCGTGAGCAGCACGAAGGCGATCCCGATCAGCCGGAACAGCAGGGTTTCCATCGTAAGCAGCGGCGGCAGCGCGGCGATCGCGCGGGTGAGGCGCGCGCTGTGCAGGCGACGTTCGGCGGCGGCCATCAGCACCGCGTGCAGGGCGGCCAGGGTAAAGAGGCTGTAGGCCAGCATCGCCACCACGAAGTGGGCGCGGAACAGCGGCGAGTTGGCGTTCTCGAGCACGTGGGTGTCGGGAAAGAAAGCCGGCAGCAGCGAGCACACGGCCGCAACGGGCATGCCGAGGGTCTGCAGGCCTTCGAGCCGGGCGTAGAGGCTCTCGATCCAGTAGAACAGGATCGCCAGCCACAGCATGAGCGACAGCGCGAGACTGAAACCGAAATGAATGCCCTCCGCCGAGAAGAACGTGCTGTTGAGCGCGAAGCCGTGGGCGATCAGCGCCGCGAGCATCAACAGGCGCTCCTTGGGCTGCAGGCCCTGGCGTGGGGCGGCGGTTGGCGCGACCCAGCGGCTGTGCCAGAAATGCACGCCAAGCAGTGCGTACAGGGAGGCGGGGAGGAGATGAAGTAGAATCGCGGGCATCTTCGAAGTTTACCCCAAGGCCTCCGCTACAAACCATCATGCTGGATAACCTCACGACGCGACTTGCCAAAGTCGTTAAAACCCTGCGCGGTCAGGCTCGCCTGACCGAAGACAACATCCAGGACGCCCTGCGCGAGGTCCGCATGGCCTTGCTGGAGGCCGACGTGGCCTTGCCGGTGGTGAAGGACTTCATCGCCCGGGTGAAGGAAAAGGCCGTCGGCACAGAGGTGCTCAGTTCGCTGACGCCGGGCCAGGCCCTGGTCGGCGTGGTGCATCGCGAACTCACCGACCTGATGGGGGGCGCCCATGCCGGGCTCAACCTGGCCACCCAGCCGCCGGCGATCATCCTGATGGCGGGTCTGCAGGGCGCCGGCAAGACGACGACCACCGGCAAGCTCGGCAAGATGCTCGTCGAGCGGATGAAGAAGAAGGTGCTGACCGTGTCCACCGACGTCTATCGTCCGGCGGCCATCGCTCAGCTGCAGACGGTGGCCGAGCAGGCCGGCATCGCGTTCTTCCCGTCCTCCGTCGATCAGAAGCCCGTCGACATCGCCCTGGCGGCCGTCGATTACGCCCGTCGCCACTACTTTGACGTGCTGCTCGTCGATACCGCCGGCCGGCTCGCCATTGACCAGGCGATGATGGAGGAAATCCAGGCGCTGCACGCGACGGTGAAGCCGATCGAAACCCTGTTCGTCGTCGATGCGATGCTCGGCCAGGATGCGGTGAATACCGCCCGCGCTTTCAACGATGCCCTGCCGCTCACCGGCGTGGTGCTCACCAAGCTCGACGGCGATGCCCGCGGCGGCGCGGCCCTGTCGGTGCGTCACGTGACCGGCAAGCCGCTCAAGTTTGCGGGGGTCGGCGAGAAGCTGGCCGGCCTCGAGGAGTTCCATCCCGAGCGGATGGCCAGCCGGATTCTTGGCATGGGCGACATCCTGTCGCTGGTCGAGGATGCCCGCCGCGGCGTCGATGAAGAGAAGGCCAAGGAGTTCGCCCAGAAGCTCAAGAGTGGCAAGGGCTTCGACCTGAACGACTTCAAGGACCAGCTCGGCCAGATGAAGAAGATGGGTGGCCTCACCAGCCTGCTCGACAAGCTGCCGGCGCAGTTCGCGCAGGCCGCGGGCCAGCTTCAGGGCGGCGTCGAGGAGAAGGCCGTCAAGCGCATCGAGGGCATCATCAACTCGATGACCCCGCTCGAGCGGGCCAAGCCGGAACTCCTCAAGGCGTCACGCAAGCGGCGGATCGCCGCCGGCGCCGGGGTGACGGTGCAGGAGGTCAATCGCCTGCTGAGCCAGTTCGAGCAAACCCAGAAGATGATGAAGCAGTTCTCCAAGGGTGGCATGCAGAAGATGATGCGTGCCATGAAGGGGCTGATGCCCGGCGGCGGCCTGCGCTGAGTCGATTCCGCAGCCATCGGGCAGAAACCATGTCGGCGGCGCGCGCCGGGGAGGAGAGGGCGATGGCCGCGGACGATCGCTGGCGGCTTGCCATCGAGGCTGCCGGCGACGGGCTGTGGGACTGGAACCTGGCCGAGGACCGCGTCTATCGCTCGCCGCGATGGGGGGCGATGCTGGGCTACGCACCGACCGAGGCTGCGCGGCTGGGGTGGCGCGCGCTGCTTCATCCGGACGACCGCGAAGCCGCCCTCGCCAGCCTCGAAGCCTGCCTCTCGGGCGAGCAGGCGTCGTATCAGGCGGAGTTCCGGCTGCGCTGCCGGAATGGTCGCTACTGCTGGATATCGGCCCGCGGCGGGGTGGTCGAGCGCGGCCCCGCCGGGGAGCCGCTGCGGGTTGTCGGCACTCACCGGGATATCACCGCGGCGCGGGAGCGCGTCGAGACCCTCAAGGCCTCAGAGCGCCTCTGGCAGTTCGCCCTCGAGGGGCACGGCGACGCCTTGTGGGACTGGACGCTCGACAGCGGCGAGATCAACCTGAGCCCGTCCTTCCGGGTCATCATCGGCTGGCCCGACGACGTGCCGCTGCGCGGCAACGACATCTGGCCGGAGCGCCTGCACCCGGACGACCTGCGTCGGGCGATGGCGGCCTTCAACGCTCATCTGGCCGGCGGCCGTCCGATCACGGAGGTGGAGTTCCGGCTGCGCGTGGATGACGGCAACTACCGCTGGATGTCGCTGCGCGGCAAGGTCATGGAGCGCGATGCCCAGGGCCGGCCGGCGCGGATGATCGGCACGGTGCGCGATGTGCACGACCGCTATCTCAGCGTGGCCCGCGAAAAGCGCCAGGAGGGCGAACTGGCCCGCGCCGCCCGTCTGATCCATCTGGGCGAGATGGCCTCGGCGCTGGCCCACGAGCTCAACCAGCCTCTCACCGCGTTGCGCAATTTCAGCGCGGTCGCGCTGCGGCGGCTGGAGGAACTCGGTGCCGCCGGCGAGCGCATCCGCGAGCCGCTCAAGATGATCTCCGAACAGTCGCTGCGCGCCGGCGACATCGTCCACCGGGTGCGCGGTTTCGTGCGGCGTGGCGGTCTCGTGCCGGTACCGGTGGCGATCAACGACGTGGTGCGCAGCGTGGTGCGGTTCGCCGAGTTCGAGGCCCGCGCCCACGCGGTGCAGATGAGCCTCGAGCTGTCGGAGCCGCTGCCGAGCGTGCTCGGCGACCAGGTGCAGCTCGAGCAGGTCCTGAGCAACCTCGTCAAGAACGCCATCGATGCGATGAGCGCCAGCCCGGGCGAGCGGGAGCTGGTGATCCGGACCCGCGTGGCGGGCGACGGAAGCGTCGAGGTGGGGGTGATCGACGTCGGCGAAGGCCTGGCCGAATCGGTCCGTCACGACCCCTTTGCCCCCTTCGCCACCACCAAGCCCGATGGCGTCGGGCTCGGTCTGGCAATTTGTCGCACGATCATCGAGAACCACGGCGGACGACTGTGGGTCGAATCCAGTACGGCGAGCGGCACGACTTTCTGTTTCGCGCTACCCTCGGCCGTGGCGCCCTGAACGCCGGCAGCACGACATAAAAAGAACGAAGGCAGAGAGGAGGCTGACATGGACGAGGCGCTCGTTTGTGTTGTGGATGACGACGATGCGGTCAGGCTTTCGATCGGCCTGCTCATCGAAACCCTGGGCTTGCCGGTGCGAAGTTTTGCCAGCGCCGTCGACATGCTGGCCGATGCCGAGGTGATGACCCAGGCCCACTGCCTGGTGCTCGACGTGCGCATGCCGGGCCTGTCCGGCGTCGGGCTGCAGGAGCGGCTGATCCGGCTCGGTTGCAATGCCCCGATCATTTTCGTGTCGGCCCACGGCGACGTGCCGATGGTGGCCCGCGCAATGCGGGACGGTGCCTTCGATTTTCTGCAGAAGCCCTTCAACGAGCAGATGCTCCTCGATCGCGTCCACGAGGCCGTCCAGCTCGCCGCGCGGCGCCGTCAGGAGGCTGCCTGGCAGGCCGAAGTGCTGGGCCGGCTCGACAGCCTCACCGCCCGCGAACGCGACGTCATGGAAGGCATGGTGGCGGGCCGGCTCAACAAGCAGATCGCCGAGGATCTCGGGATCAGCATGAAAACCGTCGAGCAGCACCGTGCCCGCGTCATGGAGAAACTCCAGGTGGACTCGCTCGCCGAACTGGTCCGGATCGTCGTCCGGGCTGGCGCCCATTGAGGCGGACATCCGGGTTTTCCCGGATCGGCCATCGGGAAAGGCCGGATTTGGTGGAAACACCTTATTTGGCAAAATCCGTCACGATTGCCAAGCGGCTAAACGAAACCAAGACAAGCTCGGGTGGAGGAGACGCCCCCGAAGCAGCCCAGGCGCCCACCGTGGATTCAGGAGAAGACATGCAGACTCAAGGCTTTGCACAGTTCGGCCCGTTTCGGGACGCGACCCTCGACAGTTTGATTGAACTGGGGCAGAGCATTGCCACGCAGGTGGAGAAGATCACCCGGTTGCAGGTCGAGGCCGGCATGCAGTCTTCCCGCGAGGCGCTGGCGGCCACGCAGGCGCTCCTGAGCGTGAAGGACCCCGCTGCGCTGAGTGTCTGGCAGGCGACTTACGTCCAGCCCAACTTCGATCGTGCAGCGGAAGCAGCCCGCCAGCAGTACGCGGTGCTCGTCGAAACGCGCGACATCCTGGCCGACGCCGTCAAGCAGTCGACGACCGACGCCACCCGTCAGATTCGCGAGAACATCGAGCGCATCGCCGAGGGGGCGCCGGAAGGTTTTGCGCCGCTGTTCGAGGCGATTCGCAAGAGCCTGGACAGCCAGGTGGCCGCCTTCGATTCCATCTCCAAGGTGGCTGGCGAGTTCGGCAGCATTGCCGAATCCAATCTGGAGGCGCTCAAGCGCATCGCCGAGCCGGCGGCCGCTGCGCGCCGCAAGACGCCGGCCTGATCGCGTAACCGAGTTTCAAGGGTATTAGGCCGCATTCGCGAGAATGCGGCCTTTTTTTGCGTTGTCTGCCAGCCGTCGCGCTACCATCGCGCCCCATGAGCGAAGACGACGATCTCCATGCCCGGGCCTGGCAGGCTTTGATGAGCACCGATCCGGCCGATAAGTGCCGACGCGCCGGGCAACTTTGGCGCGACTGGCAGGATGCCCGGCTGTCCGTTCCGGTTGCCAGCGCTTGTGCGGTGGTGGCGGTGGACGATGCCGGGCGGCCGGCGCTGCCAGTCCTGATTGCCCATACCGCCGTGCCACGGCGCAAACCGGGCACGCCCGAGGGGCATGCCGCCCTGCTGCACGCCATCGCCCACATCGAGTTCAACGCGATCAATCTGGCGCTCGACTGCGTCTATCGCTTCCGCGGGCTTCCTGCCGATTTTTACGCCGGCTGGCTACAGGTGGCGGCCGAGGAGGCTTACCACTTCGGGCTGGTGTGCGATCGACTGACGGCGCTTGGCCACGTTTATGGGGATTTCCCGGCCCATCGCGGGTTGTGGGACATGGCAGTCAAGACTGCCAACGATCCGCTTGCCCGCATGGCGCTGGTGCCCCGGGTGCTGGAGGCGCGCGGGCTGGATGCGACGCCGCCGATCGTGGCCGGTCTGCGCCGCATCGGCGACGAGGCGAGCATCGCGGTGCTCGACATCATCCTGCGTGACGAGATCGGTCACGTGGCGCTGGGCGACCGCTGGTTCCGTCATTTCTGTGCCGAACGGGGGCTGGACCCCGAGCCGACTTACCTGGCGCTGATGACCGATTTCGACGCGCCGTGGCCACCCAAGCCCTTGAACGTTGAAGCCCGCCGGAGGGCGGGCTTCAGTGCGGCCGAGATTGCCCGGCTGGAGGGCGGCAGACCGCGCCGGGCGCCTTAGAGCGATCCGTAGGAGTGCAGGCCCGACAAGAACATGTTGACGCCGACGAATGCAAAGGCCGTGACGACCAGACCGACCACGGCCCACCACGCGAGCAGCGCGCCGCGCAGCCCCTTGGTCAGGCGGATGTGCAGCCAGGCGGCGTAGTTGAGCCACACGATGAAGGCCCAGGTTTCCTTCGGGTCCCACTGCCAGTAGGTGCCCCAGGCCTCGGCGGCCCACAGGGCGCCGAGAATGGTGGCGATGGTGAAGAACGCAAAGCCGATGGCGATCGCTTTGTACATCACGTCGTCGAGCACTTCGGGGGTGGGCAGGCGGCTGGCGAGGATGCCCTTGCGCACCAGCAGGTCGGCCACGCCGATCATCGCGGCGAGCGCGAAGGCGCCGTAGCCGATGAAGTTGGCTGGCACGTGCACCTTCATCCAGTAGCTTTGCAGCGCGGGGATCAGCGGCTGGATCTCCTGGGCCTCGCGG
This sequence comes from Zoogloea sp., assembly GCF_041911615.1. GTDB lineage: Bacteria > Pseudomonadota > Gammaproteobacteria > Burkholderiales > Rhodocyclaceae > Zoogloea. The sequence goes on from NZ_JAYROR010000101.1 coordinate 80,802, forward strand.
GAGAAGGTGTACCACAGCAGGAAGGCCACCGCCGCCGAGATCACCAGCAGTACGAAGGCACCCATCCGCCGCGTGGCGTAGCGGCCTTCGTAATAGAGGTAGAGCAGGGCGGTGATCAGCGAGAACAGCACGAAGACTTCGTACAAGTTGCTGATGGGGATGTGGCCCACGTCGGTGCCGATCAGATAGCTCTCGTACCAGCGCACGAAGAGGCCCGTGGTGCCCATCGTGGCGGCGCTCCAGGTGAGCGCGGAGCCGGTTTTCTCGGCAAAGTCGGAACGCGCCAGCAGGCCCAGCCAGTAGGCGCCGGTGGCGATGAAGACGAGGGCGCTCATCCACATGATCGCCGTCTGGCTGGAGATGAGGTACTTCAGGAAGAACACCTTTTCGGCCCGGGCCAGATCGCCTTGGTAGAGCGCGATGCTGGCGAGCGCAAGGCCGGCGGAAACGGCGAGGAACAGCCGGAACGGTTTCCAGGCCCAGCCGACGGCGGCGAGCGACGGGACGGCGAGGAGCAGGATGGCCTTCTCGTAGATGTCCATGAAGCCGCCGTACTGGCGCAGCGCGAAGGCGGCGGCGCCCGCCAGGGCGAGGGCGAACAGCCAGTCGCCAAAGTTCAGGCGGCGGAATGAAGAGCTGGGGTCGGTGTGGGCAATGTCCATGGGCTTTGGCCTCTCAGGAAAACCTCAGGAAAACGACGGTGCGGGTCAGGGGTTGGCGCCGGGCTTGAGCAGGGCAGCGATCGCATCGCGATGACGCCGGAAGGCGGCTTCGACGTCCATCGACTTGCGGTTCGAGCTGAGGGCGATCAGCGCCTCGCCCGAATCTTTGATCAGCACGAAGAGCCGACGTTCGCGAATGTAGAGCATGGCGAACACGCCGAGAACGAGCAGCAGCGAGCCGAAATAGACGATCGGCTTGCCTGGCGAGCGGGTGACCTGCAGGACGGTGGCGCGCACTTCCTCGAAGCCGGTGAGCTGCAGATACACGGGAGCTCCGTAGTGCAGGCTGTCACTGGTGGCGTTGAGGGTGTCGCGCAGCAGCCGCGCGCGCTTCGGGTCGAGTTCGATGGCAGGCAGGCCGGCGTCGGCGCGGCGCTGCTTCCAGGCTTCCCAGGTGGCGCCTTCGAGGATCTTGATGAAGACGTCGGCGGCCTTGTCCCGCTCCGCCTCGGGAATGGTGCTTTCGATGAACTTGCCGAGGCTCTCGAAGCCCCCGATGGCGAACAGCTCGAGCGTCTTGCGGGTCGTGTCCTCCATGCGGGCGCGCACGCCGGCGTCTACGCCGGGGCCGAGTGCGGTGGCGGCGAAGCGCTGGGCGATGGTGGCATGACGGGTCTTGTCCATCAGCATGCCGCGGATGGCCAGCCAGGTGTCGGCCTTGCCGTCTTCGTCGACCGGGATGCGCATGAAGCGGAATGGCGCCGACGCCGACTCGCGCATCCCGGAGAGCAGATACCAGGCGCCGTCCTGTTCGATCGGCTGCATGTAGTTCTGGTATTCCCGGGCCTGCCCGGCGCTGTCGCGCAATTTGTACTGCACGCTCGGCCCCACGTTGCGCATGTCCTTCCTGGTGGGCGACTTGGCACCGCTGCCCAGGTGCTTTTCGAGGCGCGCGACGGTGTCCACCTCGGTCTTGTCCTCGTCGGCCATGTTTTCGATGTTGAAGGCGCGGAAGGTGCCCAGTTCGAGGGTCTGCTCGATGCCTGCGTGGCTCACCTTGACCGAGTCGCCAATGGCGCCCTCGACGGGAAAGGCGGTGTCGTGGGCGCCGGGGCGCAGATCGTGACCGACGAGGCGCAGACGCGAGCCGCCGTCCTCGAAGCTGGCCTGGTACATCATGACGCCGTCGAACTCGAAGGGTTTATTGACCTCGATGGTCTTCTCGACGGAGCGGCCGCTGGTGTTGTCGGTGATGATGATGTCGCTGGCGAAGCGCTTGGGCATCCCGGTGTCGTAGTGCTCGATGTGGAACTTCTTGAGGGAGACGGTGAAGGGTAGATCCTGCAGCAGGATGCCGTCCTGCACGTTGAGCACCGCCACGTTGGCGCTCTTGCCCTCGGGGATGAACACGTTGCCGCGGAAGCTCCAGTTGTCGAGGCCGAGACGGCTGCCGGGGCCGATGTCGGCGATCAGCTGATTGCCGGAGGTGGGTGTCTTGCCGCCGAGGGCCATCTGCGCCTTGAGGGGCAGGTTGCCGTCGAGCAGCCCGCCGATGCAGATCAGCACGATGGCGGCGTGGGCCAGGAAGTAGCCGATGCGCGTCCAACTGCCCTGCTTGGCGGCGAGCAGCACGCCATCGTCGCGGGGATTGACGCGCGCCGTGAAGCCGGCCCGTTCGAGATAGCTGCGGGTGACGGTCTGGGCATCGGCGGTGGCGAGGCGCACTTCGAGCCGGGCGTGGTGCTGGAACTGGGCGAGGGAGCTTTCCCGGGCGTGCTCGCGAAAGCCGCGCATGTCCTTCAGCATCGGGCGGGTCTGGCGGACGATGCAGAAGCTGGTGGAGAGCACCAGAAAGCCCAGGATGAGCAGAAACCAGCTCGAGTTATAGACCGCGTAGAGCCCGAGCTTCTCGAAGACCGGGAACCAGAAAGGACCGAACTGGTTGAGGTAGTTGTTGTAGGGCTCGTTCTGCTTGAGCACCGTCCCGATGATGGAGGCGATCCCGAGGATCGTCAGCAGGCTGATCGCGAAGCGCATCGAACTGAGCAGTTCGTACAGGGCGCGGAGGGTGCTGCGATGTCGCATGGGCAGTGTCGAGCGGTTGGGCGGGGGGGAAGGGCGGTGGGCGATTGCGTGCCGGCGAGCCTGGCTGCAATGGAAAAAGGGGTGGCCTAAACCACCCCTTTTTTATAGCTGCCGGGCGCTGGAGAGCGCCTTGACTCAGCGCAAGCCGGCGGCGTAATCGGCGACCGCCTTGATTTCAGGATCGGTCATCTTGAGCGCGATGGTGCGCATCATCTTGGCCGGATCGTTGGCGCGCTCGCCGGCGCGGAAGGCGCGCAGCTGGGCTTCGGTGTAGTCGGCGAACTGGCCGGCCAGGCGCGGGTATTGGGCGGGCAGGCCGGCGCCGGCCGGGCCGTGACAGGCGGCGCAGGCGGGGATGCCGCGCTTCAGGTCGCCGGCGCGCCACAGGCGCTGGCCGAGATCGATGGTGGCCTTGTTCTTGGCGGATTCGGGCTTGAGCTGCTGGCTGGCGAAGTAGGTGGCGAGACCCTTCATGTCTTCGGGGGAGAGGGCTGCGACCATGCCGCCCATGATGGCGTTGGCACGCTCGGCCGGCTTGCCGCCGTCGCTCTTGAAGTTGTTCAGTTGCTTGTTGAGGTACTCAGCGTGCTGGCCGGCCAGCTTCGGATTCGTGGGAATCTGGCTGTTGCCATCGGCACCGTGGCAGGCACCGCAAACCTGTTCTGCAGTCTGTTTTGCCTTGGCCAGGTCGGGCTGGGCAGAAGCCTTGTCTTGGGCCTGAACCGCGCCGGTGGCCAGAAACAGCGAAAGCAGCAGGGAACGCTTGATCATGATGTCCTCGGAAGCCAAGAATGTGGATGTCTCAAACCTGCTATTCTATAGCAATTCCAGTCATTTGCGCGAAGCAGGATTGTGCCGACGCGCCCCTGCAGCACATCTTTCCGTCCCCATGTCACTGTTCCGCAACGCCCAGTTCGAGATTTCGATTGCCAAGCCCAGCGGCCTGCCGCCGCCCAGTGGGCCCGAGGTGGCTTTTGCCGGCCGCTCCAATGCCGGCAAGTCGAGTGCGATCAATACCCTCGCCAACCATACCCGACTCGCCTTCGTGTCGAAGACGCCGGGACGCACGCAGCTCATCAATTTCTTCCGCCTGAACAACGGTGCGGTGCTGGTCGATCTGCCCGGCTACGGCTACGCCGAGGTGCCGGAGGCGGTGCGGCGTCAGTGGCAGAACCTGCTCGAGGACTACCTGACCAAGCGTCCGAACCTCGTCGGGCTGGTGCTCATCATGGATTCCCGTCATCCGCTGAAGGAGCGCGACCGGGTGATGATCGGCTGGTTCGCCCCGAGCGGGCGGCCGATCCACGTGCTGCTGACCAAGAGCGACAAGCTGACCCGCAGCGAATCCGCTGCGACGCTGGCGGCGGTGCGCAAGGAGCTCGCGCCCTTCGGGGAGCAGGTCACCGTGCAGCTGTTCTCGAGCCTCAAGAAGACCGGCGTCGAGGAGGTCGAGCGGGTGGTGGGCGCCTGGCTGGCGCCGTCCGACGAGGTTTGACGAAGCGTTGCACCGATCCGGCTGCTGGCGTGAAATGACGCCGGGTTCTTGGCCCCAATCTGTGCTATCAATGGCGGGTTGCCGGTGACGGGCCTTGCGTCCGGGCCGGTCCTAGATTTTTCGCTTCCCATTTTCCGACCTGTCATGGAACTCCAACCCGTCATCCTCTCCGGTGGCTCTGGCACGCGCCTGTGGCCGCTCTCCCGCGAACAGTACCCGAAGCAGCTGCTGGCCCTGGTCGGCGACGAAACCATGCTGCAGGCGACGGCCGGCCGGCTCGCCGGTTTCGGTGGCCGGCTGCCTGTGGCCACGGCGCCGATCGTCGTGTGCAACGAGGAATACCGCTTCGTCACCGCCGAGCAGCTGCGCTCGATCGGGCGCGGCAGCCGTCACATCGTGCTCGAACCGATCGGGCGCAACACCGCGCCGGCGCTCGCTCTGGCCGCGCTGGCGGTGGAGGAGGCCGATCCGGTGCTGCTGGTGATGCCGGCCGACCACGTGATCCGCGATCTCGCGGCCTTCCAGGCGGCCATCGATGCCGGCATTCCGGCGGCCCTCGGCGGTGCCATCGTGACCTTCGGCATCGTGCCGGACCGCGCCGAGACCGGCTACGGCTACATCCGCTTCGGTACCGCGCGCCCCGACGGCAGCAAGGCCATCGCTGCCTTCGTCGAGAAGCCCGACGCGGCCACCGCCCAGCGCTACCTCGACAGCGGCGAATACCTTTGGAACAGCGGCCTCTTCATGGTGCGCGCCAGCACCTGGCTGAAGGCTCTGGCGGCGCTGCAGCCGGCCATGGCGGAAGCCTGCCGGGCGGCCTGGCAGAAGGGCGCGCGGGATGCGGATTTCGTGCGCGTCGACAAGGACATCTTCACCGCCTGCCCGTCGGACTCCATCGATTACGCGGTGATGGAAAAGCTCGCCGATGCGGTCGGGCTCGGCATCGCGGGCTGCGTGGTGCCGATGGCGGCCGGCTGGTCGGACGTGGGCGCCTGGGACGCCCTGTGGCAGATCGCCGACAAGGACGCCGCCGGCAATGTGGCCCGCGGCGACGTGCTCTTCGAGGACAGCCGCAACACCCTCGTGTACGCCCAGGATCGCATGGTGGCCTGCGTGGGGCTCGACGACGCGGTGATCGTCGAGACGCCGGATGCCGTGCTCGTGGCGCGCAAGGACAAGACCCAGAACGTCAAGCAGATCGTCGCGGCGCTGAAGCTCGAGAACCGCAGTCAGGCCTCGGCGCACCGCAAGATTCACCGCCCGTGGGGTTGGTACGACTCCATCGACGCCGGCGGGCGCTTCCAGGTGAAGCGCATCGTCGTCAATCCGGGCGCCCGCCTGAGCCTGCAGATGCACCACCATCGGGCCGAGCACTGGATCGTGGTGAAGGGCACTGCGGAGGTCACTAACGGCGACAAGGTGTTTCTGCTGGGCGAGAACGAATCGACCTTCATCTCGCTGGGCCACGTGCATCGGCTCGCCAACCCCGGCAAACTGCCGCTCGAGATCATTGAGGTGCAGTCGGGCAGCTATCTGGGTGAGGACGACATCGTGCGCTTCGAGGATACCTACGGTCGCGGCTGAGCGCCGCGCCGGCCGGCCCGAGGCGCGGGGCTGGCCGTGACCCGCGGTCAGGCCGTCGTCAGGGAGGGCCTGGCGACGAAGCCGAAGTGCGAGGCTGCCGCCTCCCGGCGGATGCGGCCGACGGGCAGGCGGTCGCCGGCCCAATCGAGCGCCATCGGCGCGTCCGGGTCTTCCAGATCGCCCGAAAGGTGGGGCAGGATCGCGACGAGGTCGCGATCGTCGAGGAGCGCGATGCCGGCTTTGCTGGCGAGCAGCAGGCTGCCCTCGTCGTCGAGCCAGGCTCCCGAGAGCGTGTCGACCGCCGCCCCGGTATGGGTTTCGAGGCGGTTGGGGGTGGCCAGGTGGAGCACCGTCGGCGTGTAGTCGAGATCCACGAACACCCGCTGCGGGCCGTTCTGGAAAAACCACTGCCCGTCCGGTGTGGCCGAGTAATTGCGGCCGATGAAGGCGCGCAGACCGGGGTGGCGGATCGGCCCTTCGGGGACGCACCATTCGCCCCGCCGCGACAGACGCAACCATCCGGTGCAGGCCGGCACGTTCGGCCACTTGGCCAGGGCCAGCCGTACCGCTCCATCCATCGCGGCGCGTCCTGCTTACCAGAGCTTCCACCACGGCGTGGTGGCGTCGGCGGGTTGCGGGTTGCCGGCGAAATAGCGGCTGTTCGGGAAGTTCTGACGCATGACCCGTTCGGCGTCCTTGCGCAGCGCCGGCAGGTTCATCGCGTCGTAGCTCTGGACGAGCAGGAACAGGGCTTCCTCGACGGCCGGCGATTGGGGGAAATCCTTGATCGCCGCCTGGGCGCGGTTGGCGGCGGCCACGTAGGCGCCACGCTTGTAGTAGTACCGGGCGACGTGGACCTCGTGGTTGGCGAGGGCATTGACCAGATAACGCATCCGCAGCTGCGCGTCGGGCGTGTATTTGCTCTCGGGGAAGCGCTGGCTGAGTTCCTTGAAGGTGGCAAACGACTCGCGGGTGGCCTTCGGGTCGCGCTCGGACAAATCCTGGTCGGCCAGGGTGCCGAGCATGCCGAGGTCTTCGTTGAAGTAGGCCAGACCCTTGAGGTAGTAGGCGTAGTCGACGTTCGGGTGGTTGGGGTGCAGCTTGATGAAGCGGTCGCAGGCCGCCACCGCCGAGGCCTGTTCGCCCGATTTGTAGTAGGCGTAGGCGACCTCGAGCTGCGACTGCTGGGCGTAGCGGCCGTAGGGGTAGCGCGCTTCCAGCTTCTCGAACATCTTGATGGCGCGATCCCAGGCGCCGTCGGCCATCGACTCCTTTGCTTCGGCGTAGAGCTTCTGGGCGTTCCAGCCGAGGGTTTCATCGATCTGGTCGGGAAGGCCGCAGCCGGCGAGCAGCAGCGCGCCGACAAGCGTTAAACTACGCAGGGTGAAATGCGCCATCGAAAACTCTTTGGAAGAAGACTGGCTCGATTATAGCCCAGCCGATCCTTCCGATTCCCCCTCGTCCGCCAGTGCGATGCCGCAGCGCGTCGTGATTCCCGACGGCTGCGCCGGCTTGCGCGCCGATCAGGCGCTGGCGCAGCTGTTTCCCGAGCATTCCCGCAGCCGCCTGCAGGCCTGGCTCAAGTCGGGGCGGATCCTCATCGACGACGCCTCACCCGACGCCAAGAGCAAGGTGTGGGGAGGCGAAGTGGTGTTCGTCAGCCCGGAGCCGAGCCAGGCGATGCTGGCCGAGCAGGCCGAGGACATCCCGCTGCAGATCGTGTTCGAGGACGACACCCTGGTGGTGATCGACAAGCCGGTGGGGCTGGTCGTCCACCCCGGCAGTGGAAATTGGTCGGGCACGCTGCTCAATGCGTTGCTCCACCACGGCGCCGGGTTTCGCGAGCTGCCCCGTGCCGGCATCGTGCATCGCCTCGACAAGGACACCAGCGGTCTGCTGGTGGTGGCCAAAACGCTGCAGGCGCAGACCGATCTGGTGCGCCAGTTGCAGGCCCGAACCGTGAAGCGGCATTACCTCGCGCTGGTGCACGGTGAGCCCGCGCCGAGCGGCGAGGTCAATGCGCCCATTGGCCGCCATCCGGTGCAGCGCACCAAGATGGCGGTGGTGCCGGGCGGGCGCGAGGCGCTGACCCGTTATCGCGTCCTGGAGCGCTTTGCTCGCGCCACGCTGCTCGAGTGCGAGCTCGCCACGGGGCGCACCCACCAGATTCGCGTTCATATGGCGCACATCGGCCACCCGTTGGTGGGCGACGCCACCTACGGCAAGGCCCGCAGCGCCGATCCGCGGCTCGACGCCTTTGCGCGCCAGGCCCTGCACGCCTGGCAACTCGGCCTGATTCATCCAGTCAGTGGCGAAGCCTGCCGTTGGCAGACGCCCCTGCCGGCCGATTTCGCCGGCCTGCTCGAAACCTTGCGAGGTGCATCGACCCATGAGTGATGCCTGGATCGTTCCCGAATGGCCGGCGCCGGCCCGCGTGCGCGCCTTGTCGACGACCCGCGCCGGCGGCTTCAGCGAGACGCCCTACGACAGCCTCAATCTCGGCACCCACGTGGGCGACCTGCCGGCGCGCGTGGCCGCCAACCGCGCCAGGTTGCGGCACGTCGTGCCGTCCGAGCCGCGCTGGCTCAACCAGGTGCATGGCATCCAGGTGGTGGATGCCGCGGGCGATGGCGACGTGCCCGACGCCGATGCGTCCGTCAGTCGCACGCCCGGCGCGGTGTGCGTCGTGATGACCGCCGACTGCCTGCCGGTGCTCCTGTGCGACCGTGCCGGCAGCGTGGTCGGCGCGGCCCACGCTGGCTGGCGTGGGTTGCACGGTGGCGTGATCGAGGCGACGGTGGCAGCGATGCGGGTGGCGCCCGGCGAGCTGATCGCCTGGCTCGGTCCGGCCATCGGCCCCAAGGCTTTCGAGGTTGGCGACGAGGTGAGAGCGGCCTTTGTGGTTGTCGATCCGGGCGCCGAAGCGGCCTTCCAGTCGGCAGGTGCGCCGGGCAAATGGCTCGCCGATCTCTACCTGCTGGCGCGCCGGCGACTCGCGGCGCTCGGCGTGTCCGCCGTCTTCGGAGGCGATTTCTGCACGGTGGCCGAGTCGGGGCGGTTCTTCTCTTATCGCCGCGATGGCACGACCGGACGCATGGCGTCGCTGGTCTGGCTGACCTGAGCCGCCGCGGCGCGGCGCGCGACTGACGGTATACTGCGTGGCCCTCTTGCTTCCCGAATGACCATGACGCCCCTCGCCTGGATTGTTGTAATGAGTTTTGCCGGCGGGCTGCTCAGCGTGTTGGTGGCTTCCGTTTTTGCCTTTGCCGCTCGCCCGAACTGGGTGCCGGTGCTGATCAGCTACGCCATCGGCGCGCTGCTGGGGGCATCCTTCCTTGAAGTCCTGCCCCACGCCATCGAGGCCGCCGAAAGCCCCGAGAAAGCGGCGATGAACGTGCTGGCCGGAATCATGCTGTTCTTCGTGCTCGAAAAACTGGTTCTGTGGCGACATTGCCACGACGAAGGCTGTGCCGGCCACGAACACGGCGGCGGACAGCACGGCCACGGTCATGGCCATGATCATGGGCGCAGCGGCCTGCTGATCCTGGTCGGCGACACCTTCCACAACTTCGTCGATGGTATCCTCATCGCCGCTGCCTTCGTCGAGAGCACGCCGCTGGGCATCGTCACCGCGCTGGCGATCATCGCCCACGAAATTCCGCAGGAAGTCGGGGATTTCCTGATCCTGCTGCACTCGGGCTACAGCCGTACCCGGGCCCTGGTGTTCAACCTGCTTTCGAGTCTCGCGACGCTGGTCGGGGGCATCCTCGCCTACTTCGCGCTATCCCATGTGCAGTCGCTGGTGCCGGTGTTCCTCGCGCTGGCCGCCGCGAGTATGATTTACGTCGCGGTGGCCGATCTCATTCCAGGCTTGCACAAGCGAACGGAATTGCGCGCCACGGCGCAGCAGGTATTATTGATCGCTGCCGGGATCGCCTCGATCGTCTTTGCCCACCCCCTCGCGGAGCGAGCGCTGGGCTGAGCGGCGACGGCGGGCCGGCGTACCGAACAGCCAGAGAAACAGGGAGAGCGGCGCAACGCCATAGAACAAGAAAGTCAGCACCCCGCCGACCACGGTGGTTTCCGCTGCGGTAGCCAGCAGCGCGACGTAAAGCCAAGCAATAGCAACGATATACATACCCGGATTCTACTCGGCGCAAGCAGGCCGGGGTGAAGTGCGGCCCGTTGCGATCGCTGCTGTGGCAGGAGGGAGTCTGCCGGTGTGCAGCCGGCCGATGCGTAGCCCGAATCCGACGACACAAAGGAGAGGTGGATGTCTGTAACACCGGAGCAGTCTGCCGAAGCGCTGCAAGGCATGTTCAAGTTTGGCCAGTCGATGGCGGCCAATTTCTTCGATTTCCTCAACAAGCAGAGCGCCGCCTTCCAGCAGGCCGCGCCGGCCCAGGCGCCGCAGCTGCCGTTGCCGGAGGCCGAGGCGTTCGCCCGCCTGCAGCAGGAGCTCGCCGAGTCCCACGCCCGCCTGTGGGCCGCCATGGCGCAGGCGCGTCCCGGCGAGGCCACCGAGCCGATGGTGTCCCCGCCGCCGGGCGATCGTCGCTTCAGCGCGCCCGAGTGGTCGTCCAGCCCGGTCTTCGATTACATCCGCCAGGCTTATCTGCTCAACGCCGACTACCTGAACAAGGTCGCGGACGCCATGCCGGTCGCCGATGGCCGTGCCAAGGCGCGCATGCAGTACCTGACCCGCCAGTACGTGGACGCGATGGCGCCGTCCAACTTTGCGGCGACCAATCCCGAGTTCATCCAGGCGGCGCTCGATTCCAAGGGCGAGAGCATCACCCAGGGCATCAAGAACCTGATTGCCGACATGGAGAAGGGTCGCATCTCGATGACCGACGATTCGGCCTTCGAGATCGGCCGTAACCTCGCGACCACCCCGGGTTCGGTGATCTACGAGAACGAGCTGATCCAGCTCATCCAGTACGCGCCGATGACCGAGAAGGTCTACAAGACGCCGCTGCTGATCGTCCCGCCCTGCATCAACAAGTTCTACATCATGGACCTGCAGCCGGCGAATTCGCTGGTGCGCTTCATTGTCGAGCAGGGTTTCACGGTGTTCCTGGTGTCCTGGAAGAACGCCAAGGAGAGCGAAGCCCATTTCGGTTGGGACGACTACCTCGAGAAGGGCCCGCTCACGGCGCTGCAGGTGGTGCGCGATGTGACCAAGGTTGCCAAGCCCAACGTGCTGGGTTTCTGCGTCGGCGGAACCATCCTGTCGTCGGCCCTGGCGGTGGCGCGCGGCAAGGGCGAAGATCCGGCCGAGAGCCTCACGTTGATGACGACCCTGCTCGACTTCGCCGATGCCGGCGAGATCGGCTGCCTGGTGGACGAGGCCTCGGTGGCCGCCCGCGAAGCTTCCATCGGCCGCGGTGGCGTGTTCTCCGGCCGCGAACTGGCGCAGGTGTTTTCGAGTTTGCGCGCCAACGATCTGATCTGGCAGTACGTGGTCGGCAACTACCTCAAGGGCAAGACGCCGGACGCCTTCGACCTGTTGTACTGGAATTCCGACAGCACCAATCTGTCCGGTCCGTTCATCGCCTGGTACCTGCGCAACATGTACCTCGAGAACAACCTGCGCGTGCCGGGCAAGCTGGAGATGCTCGGCGTCAAGGTGGATATGGGCAAGGTCGATCTGCCGTCCTACCTGCTCGCGACCCGTGAAGATCACATCGTGCCCTGGACCAGCGCCTACCTGGTGCGCCAGATCCTCGGCGGCGAATCAACCTTCGTGCTCGGCGCCAGCGGCCACATCGCCGGCGCCATCAACCCGGCCTCGAAGAACCGCCGCAGCTACTGGACCAGCGAATCCAAGGCGTCGGTGCCCGAAGAGTGGCTGGCGACTGCCGCCGAGCAGAAGGGCAGTTGGTGGTTGCACTGGATCGAATGGCTCAAGCCGCGCAGCGGCAGCATGGTCGCTGCCCGCAACAAGCCCGGCAACGCGAAGTACAAGGTGATCGAGGCCGCGCCGGGGCGCTACGTCAAGGAAACGGTCTGATCGCTGCAGCACGCCTCCGGGGGCGACCCCGGAGAGAAAATCAAGAAAAGTCGGCAGCGGGATAAAAAAGGGGGGCGCTGCCGATTTCAGCTTACCCCCGCACTCACATCTTTGAGGGAGAGAGACATGGCACGTGTAGCACTCGTAACTGGCGGTATGGGCGGTCTGGGCGAATCGATCTGCATTAAGCTGGCGGCGCTCGGATACAAGGTTGTCACCACCCATTCGCCGGGCAACGCCGGCGCCGCTGAATGGCTTCAGACCATGAACAACATGGGTTACGGCTTCAAGGCCTACCCCTGCGACGTGGCCGACTTCGACTCGTGCAAGGCCTGCGTCGAGCAGATCACCAACGACATCGGTCCCGTGGACGTGCTGGTCAATAACGCCGGCATCACCCGCGACATGACGTTCAAGCGCATGACCAAAGCCGACTGGGACGCCGTCATTCACACCAACCTCGACAGCGTGTTCAACATGACCAAGCAGGTCATGGACGGCATGGTCGAGCGCAAGTGGGGGCGTGTCATCAACGTCTCGTCGCTGAACGGCATCAAGGGCGCATTCGGTCAGACCAACTACGCTGCCGCCAAGGCCGGCATGCACGGCTTCACCAAATCCCTGGCCCTCGAGACCGCCAAGTCCGGCGTCACCGTCAACACCATCTCCCCGGGTTACATCGGGACCAAGATGGTTCTGGCCATCCCGCAGGAGGTTCTCGAAACCAAGATCCTGCCCCAGATTCCGATGAGCCGCCTCGGCAAGCCCGAGGAAATCGCCGGTCTGATTGCATACCTCGCCTCCGATGAAGCCGCCTTCGTGACGGGCGCCAACATCTCTATCAACGGCGGGCAGCATATGTTCTAATAAGGTTTTCGCACCGCAACAAAAGAAGGAAGTCAAAATGTCTCAACGCATCGCCCTTGTAACTGGTGCCGTCGGTGGTCTTGGCACCGCGATCTGTAAATCCCTGTCCGCCGCGGGTGTCCGCGTGGTGGGGAACTTCTTCCCTGGCGATCCCGCCAAGGACGCCTGGGTCGAAGCTCGCAAGGCGGAAGGCCTCGATATCCCGCTGTACGGTTTCGACGTTTCCGACTACGAACAGTGCAAGGCGGCCGTTGAGGCGATCACCAACGAAGTCGGCCCGATCGACATCCTGGTGAACAACGCCGGCATCACCCGCGACAAGTTCTTCCCGAAGATGGAAAAGGGTCAGTGGGATGCGGTCATCGCGACCAACCTCTCCAGCCTCTTCAATGTGACCCACACCATTTCCCCGAAGATGGCGGAACGTGGCTGGGGCCGCATCATCAACATCTCCTCGGTGAACGGCGTCAAGGGTCAGGCCGGTCAGACCAACTACTCCGCCGCCAAGGCCGGCGTGATCGGTTTCTCCAAGGCGCTGGCTGCTGAGCTGGCCACCAAGGGCGTGACCGTCAACGCCATCGCCCCGGGCTACATCGGCACCGATATGGTCATGGCGATCAAGGAAGAAATCCGTCAGGGCATCATCGACACCGTGCCGGTCAAGCGTCTTGGCAAGCCGGAAGAAATCGGTGCGGCCGTGGTCTATCTGGCTTCCGAGCTGGCTGGCTACGTGACCGGTGCCACCCTGAACGTGAACGGCGGCCTGTACTACCAGTAAGCGGCTGCAACAAGCGTCACATGAACCCCGCCGCATGGCGGGGTTTTTTTTTGCGCACCGCAGTATAATCTCCGAAGGCGACTCTATCGCCACCGAGGAGAAAACACAGATGGCCGATCAAATTCGCCTGATAAAAAAGTACCCGAACCGCCGCCTTTACGATACTCAGACCAGTTCCTACATCACGCTCGCAGACGTGAAGGAACTCGTTCTTGAACACGGAAGCTTCCAGGTGGTCGACGCCAAGACCGGCGAAGATCTGACCCGCAATATCCTGCTGCAGATCATCCTCGAGGAGGAAGCGGGTGGTGCGCCGATGTTCACGAGCGACCTGCTTTCCCAGATGATCCGCTTCTACGGCAATGCCATGCAGGGAATGATGGGCAAGTACCTTGAGAACAACATCAAGGCCTTCACCGACATGCAGGGCAAGCTGCAGGAACAGGTACGCTCCGTGTATGGCGAAAACGCCACCGTGAGCCAGGATCTGTGGGCCCAGTTCCTGAATTTCCAGGGCCCGGCGATGCAGAGCATGATGGGCGCCTACATGGAACAGAGCAAGAAGATGTACGCCCAGATGCAGGAGCAGCTCGACAGCCAGACGCGCAATCTGTTCTCCGGATTCCAGTTCCCCAACTTCGGGGCGGGTGGTTTTCCGGGTGACAAGGGCGAGCCGCCCACGTCCGGCGGCGAGCCGACGGAACCGTCCAAAAAATAATCACCGGGCCGCGCAAACGTCGCGGCCCTTGCGCTTTTCACCCTTCGATTTTCTTGACGCATGACTCAGACCACCAAGCTCGCAGCGGCCCCCAAAGTGGGCTTCGTTTCCCTCGGCTGCCCCAAGGCGCTCGTTGACTCCGAACACATCCTCACCCGCCTGCGGGCCGAGGGCTACGAGATCTCGCCGTCCTACGAGGGCTCGGACCTGGTGGTCATCAACACCTGCGGCTTCATCGACGCCGCGGTCGAGGAATCGCTCGATGCGATCGGCGAGGCGCTCAGTGAAAACGGCAAGGTGATCGTCACCGGCTGCCTCGGCGCCAAGGAAGACGTGGTCATGGCGGCGCACCCCCAGGTACTCGCGGTCACCGGCCCGCACGCGACCGAGCAGGTCATGCAGGAGGTTCACAAGCACCTGCCCAAGCCGCACGACCCGTTCATCGATCTGCTGCCGCCTCAGGGCGTCAAGCTGACCCCGAATCATTACGCCTACCTGAAGATTTCCGAGGGGTGCAACCACCGCTGCACCTTCTGCATCATCCCGTCGATGCGCGGCGACCTCGTCAGCCGACCGATCGGCGAGGTCATGCGCGAGGCGGAGAACCTCGTCAATGCCGGCGTCAAGGAGCTGCTGGTGGTCTCGCAGGACACCTCCGCCTACGGCGTCGACACCAAATATCGCACCGGCTTCTGGGGTGGTCGCCCGATGCGCACCAAGCTCTATGACCTGTGCAAGGCGCTCGGCGAGCTGGATGTGTGGGTGCGCCTGCACTATGTCTATCCCTATCCGAGCGTGGACGACATCATCCCGCTGATGGCCGAGGGCAAGATTCTCCCCTACCTCGACGTGCCCTTCCAGCACGCCAGCCCGCGCATTCTCAAGGCCATGAAGCGGCCGGCCAGCGCCGAGAACAACCTCGAGCGCATTCGCCGCTGGCGCGAGATCTGCCCGGATCTCACGATCCGTTCGACCTTCATCACCGGCTTCCCCGGCGAGACCGATGCCGATTTCGAGGCGCTGCTGCAATTCCTCGAAGAGGCCAAGCTCGACCGCGTGGGCGCCTTCGCGTATTCGCCGGTCGAGGGCGCCGCGGCTAACGATCTGGCCGACCCCGTGCCGGAGGAGATTCGCGAGGAACGCCGCATTCAGCTGATGGAATTCCAGGAGGACATCTCCACCGAACGCCTCGAGCGCTTCATCGGCCGCGAGATGACGGTGCTGGTGGACGAGATCGACGAGGAGGGCGCCCTGGCCCGCTCGCCCGGCGATGCGCCGGAGATCGACGGCCTCGTCATCATTCCCGCTGGCGAAAACCTCGAACCCGGCGAGTTTGCCCGCGTGCGCATCACCGACTGCGACGTGCACGACCTCTACGCCGAGCCGCTCTGAGCGCAGCCGGCGTGAAACGCGCACCACGGATCGGTATCGCCCTCGGCAGCGGTTCCGCCCGCGGCTGGGCGCACGTCGGCGTGTTGCGCGCCCTGGCGCGCGAGGGGATCGAACCGCAGATCATCGCGGGTTGCTCGATCGGCGCCTTCGTCGGTGCGGTGGCGGCGGCCGGCGATCTCGAAAAGCTCGGTGGCTGGGTCGAAACCCTAGGCTGGCAGGACGTGGTGGGCCTGATGGACATGGGCTTGCGCGGCGGGCTCATCAAGGGCGACAAGCTGATCACCTTCTTCGAGCGAAATTTCGTCGATCGCGACTTCGTGTCTCTGGGACGCAGCTTCGGCTGTGTCGCGACCGATCTGCAGAGCGGTCACGAAGTGTGGCTGCGCGAAGGCAGCGTCTCCGCCGCCGTACGTGCCTCGATCGCCTTGCCGGGCCTGCTCACGCCGTCGTGGCAGGATGGCCGGCTGCTGGTCGATGGCGGGCTGGTCAATCCGGTGCCGGTCTCGCTGGCGCGGGCGATGGGCGCCGATATCGTGATCGCGGTCGATCTCAACTCCGACGTGGTCGGGGCCGCCTGGCGAAATCGTCCGGAACCCGAGCGCAGCCCCGATGGCGCCAACGGCTGGTCGAAGCGTCTGCTCGCCCGGTTCGGACGCAGCGAGCCCGCGCCCTCCGAGGCGCCGCCGCCCGAGCCGTCCGAGAGTCTGCCCTCGATGCTCACCGTGATGCAGAGCAGCATCTCGATCATGTCGGTCCGCATCGCCCGCAGCCGACTCGCCGGCGAGCCGGCCGACGTGCTGATCTCACCGCGTCTCGCCCAGCTCGGCTTGATGGATTACCACCGCGGTGCCGAGGCGATCGCCGAAGGCGAGGCGGCTGTCGAGGTGGCCTTGCCGTCGATCCGCCGCGCCCTCGCGCACTGATTCCGTTCCTTCCCCGACCGGGAGCGTCACGCCATGCCAGACCTGATCGACCGCCTGCGCTACATCGTCGGCGCAGCCCATTGTCTCGTCGCCGATGCGGACACGGCGACTTACCTCACCGACTGGCGGGGGCGCTACACCGGCCGTGCCCGGGCCGTCGTGCTGCCCGCCGACACCGCCCAGGTGGCGGCGGTGGTGCGGGCCTGTGCCGACGTCGGCTGCGGCATCGTTCCCCAGGGCGGCAACACCGGGCTGTGCGGCGGTGCCACGCCGCTCGACGATGGCGCGGCAGTGGTGCTCAACCTTTCCCGGTTGCGCGCAGTGCGCGCGGTGGATGCGGCCAACAACGCGATCACCGTCGAGGCAGGCGTCACGCTCGCGGCGGTGCAGGCGGCGGCGCAGGGGGTCGATCGGCTTTTTCCGCTTTCGCTTGCCAGCGAGGGCAGCTGCGAGGTGGGCGGCTTCGTGTCCACCAATGCCGGGGGCGTGCAGGTGCTGCGATACGGCAATACCCGTGAGCTCGTGCTCGGCCTGGAGGTGGTGCTGCCCGACGGGCGTATCTGGGATGGGCTGCGGGCGCTGCGCAAGGACAACACCGGCTACGATCTGAAGCAGCTTTTCATCGGGGCCGAAGGCACGCTAGGGATTGTCACGGCGGCAACGTTGAAGCTCTTTCCTGCCCTGGCGAGCACCGCCACCGGGTGGGTCGCGCTGGCCGATCCGGCGGCGGCGGTCGCGCTCCTCGCCCGTCTGCGTGCCGTGGCGGGAGATCGGGTGACGGCCTTCGAGCTGATCAGTCGGCCGTCGCTGGCCCTGGTGCTGAAGCATTTTCCCGATGCCCGCGATCCGCTGGATGCGCCGTACCCGTGGTACGTCCTCGTCGAATTGTCGGATACCCGCGCCGATTCTGGGCTGGACGATCTGCTGCAGTCTGCCTTGCAGAAGGCGTTGGAGGAGGGGGGTGTTCTCGACGGCAGTGTCGCGGTCAGTGGCGCCCAGGCCGCGGTCTTGTGGCGGCTGCGCGAGAACATCTCCGAGGCGCAAAAGCGCGAAGGCGTGAGCATCAAGCACGATATCTCGGTGCCGGTCAGCGCGATTCCGGCCTTTCTGGATGCGGCCGGGCGGGCGCTCGAAGCTGCGTATCCGGGCTTGCGCGTGGTGTGTTTCGGCCATCTTGGCGACGGCAACCTGCACTACAACCCCTCGCGTCCGCTGCGCGGCGAGAACGACGCCTTCATCGCACGCACTCTGGAAGTGAATCGGGTCGTCTACGACCTGGTTCAGGCGTACGGCGGTTCGATCTCGGCGGAGCACGGCATCGGTCAGTTGAAGCGCGATCTGCTGCCCGACTACAAGTCGGCGGTCGAGCTGGAACTGATGGCGCGCATCAAGCTGGCCTTCGATCCGCAGGGTCTGATGAACCCCGGTAAGGTGTTGCGTGCTCCGTTCGAGGCGATCTGACGCAGTTTTTTTGAAGAAAATTCAGAAAGGGGTTTACAGAGAGCGGAGTGGTGTCTATAATGCGCTTCTCGTTGCACGGGGGTATAGCTCAGCTGGGAGAGCGCTTGCATGGCATGCAAGAGGTCAGCGGTTCGATCCCGCTTACCTCCACCAAACGACTTGGCATCAAATAGAGTCCCCATCGTCTAGAGGCCTAGGACACCGCCCTTTCACGGCGATAACCGGGGTTCGAATCCCCGTGGGGACGCCAGGATCAAGAGTCCTGCGGTAACGCAGGCAGTCTCAGCTAAGACCTGGCTGAGATGGCAGTCAAA
>NZ_JAYROR010000102.1:0-18564 GCF_041911615.1 Zoogloea sp.
CAGGGGGCGTGGCGTCGCGATGGCGGTGGCGACGAGGGCCCGGGCCGCGTCCGACTGGCCCAGGCCGGGCCCCACCGCGATGGCGCCCATCGCCGGATCGGCGAGCAGATCGGCAGCGGTGCGGAACATCAGCTCGGGGCGCAGCAGGTCCACCGCCAGCGCGGCGGGGTCGAGCAGGCCGACGAGCACCCGTCCGGCGCCCAGGTAGGCCGCCGCGCGGCCTGCCAGCAGCGCGGCGCCGACCATGCCGGGGGCGCCGCCGATCAGCGCGGCGTCGCCGTAGCTGCCCTTGTGGCTGTTGTTGCGGCGCGGTCGCAGGTGCGTCGCGAAGAGCGCCGGGGTGATCTCGCGCCCCGGAGCCGGGACGAGGGCTTCGGGGTCGAGGTCGATGGGGTCGAGATGGCGTTCGCCGCAGTGGTCGGGGCCGTCGAGGGTGAGCAGGCCGGGCTTGAGGGCGATGAAGGTGATCGTGTGGCTGGCCTCGAAGCAGGGGCCGAGGGTGCGACCGGTGTCGGCGTCGAGCCCGCTGGGGATGTCGATGGCAAGGCGTGGGCCGGGATGGGCGTTGAGGCGGTCGATCCAGTCGGCGTAGCGGCCTTCGAGGGGGCGCTGCAGGCCGATGCCGAACAGCGCGTCGACCACCAGCGTCCAGCCGTCGGGGGGCGGGGGCGGCAGGTCGGGAACGGTGCGGCCGCCGGCGGCGATCCAGGCGGCGTGGGCTGCCGCGGCGTCGGCGGGGAGGCGGGCCGGATCGCCGGCGAAGGCGACCCGCACGTCGAGCCCGGCGTCCTTCAGGTGGCGGGCCAGCACGAAGCCGTCGCCGCCGTTGTTGCCCGGGCCGCAGGCGATCAACGCGCGGGCCGGTGCCGGTGCGAGCCGCAGGGCAAGCCTCGCGGCGGCGGCGCCGGCGCGTTCCATCAGCGGCGGCGTGGCGCCGGGCAGGGCGAGGGCTTCGACGTCGCGGATCGCGGCGACGGGGTAGATGGGGCGGGCGGTGGGGAACATGGCCGGTTTCCGGGGCGCAGCGGTGAAGCGATTCTAGCCGAGCGGGACACCTACGCAATCCTGCGTATTTGTGCCGGCCGGTGGGCTCCGTAACCTTGGGGCCATTGCTGCACCGCATGAATCCGAACCCACTCAAGGAGCCCATGATGCAAACCCGCCGCACTTTCCTGAAGGCCGCCGTCCTGTCCGCTTCCATCGCCGCGATGGGGGGGCTGGCGTCCACCGCCTACGCCGCCGACACGATCAAGGTCGGCATCCTGCACTCGCTGTCGGGCACGATGGCGATCTCCGAGACGGCGCTGAAGGAAACCGCGCTGATGACCATCGAGGAGATCAACGCCAAGGGCGGCGTGCTCGGCAAGAAGCTCGAGCCGGTGGTGGTGGACCCGGCCTCCGACTGGCCGAAGTTTGCCGAGAAGGCCCGCCAGCTGCTGTCCCAGGACAAGGTGGCGGTGACCTTCGGCTGCTGGACCTCGGTGTCCCGCAAGTCGGTGCTGCCGGTGTACAAGGAGCTCAACGGCCTGCTGTTCTATCCGGTGCAGTACGAGGGTGAAGAGCTTGAGAAGAACGTCTTCTACACCGGCGCGGCGCCCAACCAGCAGGCCATCCCGGCGGTGGAATACCTGATGAGCAAGGAAGGCGGCTCGGCCAAGCGCTTCGTGCTGCTGGGCACCGATTATGTGTACCCGCGCACCACCAACAAGATCCTGCGCGCCTTCCTGAAGAGCAAGGGCGTGGCTGAGGCCGACATCATGGAGGAGTACACCCCCTTCGGCCATTCGGATTACCAGACCATCATCGCCAAGATCAAGAAGTTCGCGGCCGAAGGCAAGAAGACGGCGGTGATCTCGACGATCAACGGCGACTCCAACGTGCCTTTCTACAAGGAACTGGGCAACGCCGGCCTGAAGGCCAAGGACGTGCCGGTGGTGGCCTTCTCGGTGGGTGAAGAGGAGCTGCGTGGCGTTGATGCCAAGCCGCTGGTGGGCCACCTGGCCGCGTGGAACTACTTCATGTCGGTGAAGAACCCCGAGAACGACAAGTTCATCAAGATGTACCGCGACTGGGCCAAGAAGGCCAAGCTGCCCAAGGCCGACACCGTGGTCACCAACGACCCGATGGAGGCCACCTACGTGGGCATCCACATGTGGGCGCAGGCGGTCGAGAAGGCCAAGAGCACCGACACCGACAAGGTGATCGCCGCGATGGCCGGCCAGACCTTCGCCGCGCCGTCCGGCTTCACTCTCAAGATGGACGAGACCAACCACCACCTGCACAAGCCGGTGTTCATCGGCGAGATCAAGGCGGATGGCCAGTTCAACACTGTCTGGAAGACCAAGGGCCCGATCCGCGCCCAGCCGTGGAGCCCGTACATCCCCGGCAACGAAGGCAAGCAGAAGCTCTGAGCGCCTAGCCGTGGGCTGGCGGGCGGCGGCTTCCGGGCCCGCCGCCCGCCCGTGGGGCGAATCGCGCCGCTGCGGCGCGGCCCCCTCCCGCACATCCGTCTCTCCCCGGGGGAATGCCATGAAACGACTTTTCCTGACGATCAGCCTGCTTGGCGCCCTGTGGGCCGGCAGCGCGGCGGCCGCGCTCGACCCGGCCGTCCTCAAGGGCCTGGCGGCCGACGACTTCGACGCCAGGCAGGCCGCCATCACCCAGCTCGCCGCCGCCGGCGACGCGGACGCCGAACGGGTGCTCAAGGCGCTCTCGGACGACGCGCTGGCCGTGGCCGGCGGTCGCGTCGTGATCACGACCGGCGGGCAGGTGCTCGATGCCGCCAGCGGTGCCGCGATCAAGCCGGCCCCGGCCAACCCCGAATCCATCGGCCTCAACAACGCCCTGCGCCAGCAGGTGGATGGCGCCCTCGCGGCGCTGCGTTTGTTCTCGGCCGATCGCACCGAACGCCTCGCCGCCGCGAAGCTGCTGCTCGCCGACATGGGCGACGGCGCGGCGCTGCTGCCGCTTCTCGACAAGGCCGTGAAGGCCGAGACGGATGCCGAGATCAAGCCGATCCTCGCCCAGCTCCACGCCCAGGCCCGCCTCACCAGCCCCGACGCTGCGGTGCGCCTTGCCGCCGTGCAGACCCTGGGTGAATCCGCCAGCCCGGCGGTGAAGGCGCTGCTGCTGCCCCTCGTCGAGAAGCAGGGCGACGCCTACGCCGAGCCGGACGACAAGGTGCGCTACGCCGCCCAGACCGCGATCAAGGCCATCGAAGGCCGCCTCGCCTGGAGCGAGACCGCCGGCCAGATCTTCACCGGCGTGTCGCTGGGCTCGATCCTGCTGCTGGCGGCCCTAGGCCTGGCGATCACCTACGGCGTGATGGGCGTCATCAACATGGCCCACGGCGAGCTGCTGATGATCGGCGCCTACTCGGCCTACGCCATGCAGACCCTGTTCCGCGCGCAGTTTCCGGATTTCGTCGATTACTACCTGGTGGCCGCGGTGCCGGTGGCCTTCTTCGTCGCGGCGCTGGTGGGCATGGCGATGGAGCGCACGGTGATTCGTCACCTCTACGGTCGTCCGCTGGAAACCCTGCTCGCCACCTGGGGCCTGTCGCTGGTGCTGATCCAGGCCGCGCGGCTGCTGTTCGGCGCCCAGAACGTGGAAGTCGCCAACCCGGTGTGGATGTCCGGCGGCGTGCAGATCGCCGAGAACCTTGCGCTGCCCTGGAACCGGCTGGTGATCGTGGCGTTCTCGGGTTTTGTGCTGCTCTTGGTGTGGCTGATGATGAACAAGACCCGCCTGGGGATGTTCGTCCGCGCCGTGACCCAGAACCGTCCGATGGCCGGCTGCGTGGGCGTGCCCACCGCGCGCATCGACACCCTGGCCTTCGGCATCGGCTCGGGCATCGCCGGGCTGGGCGGTGTGGCCCTGTCGCAGATCGCCAACGTGGGCCCGGACATGGGCACCGGCTACATCGTCGATTCCTTCATGGTCGTCGTGCTCGGCGGCGTGGGCCAGCTGGCCGGCGCGGTGTGGGCGGCGCTGGGGCTCGGCGTGGTCAGCAAGTTCCTCGAAGGCTGGGCCGGCGCGGTGATCGCCAAGATCCTGGTGCTGGTCTTCATCATCATCTTCATCCAGAAGCGTCCGCAGGGCTTGTTTGCCCTCAAGGGTCGTTTCGTAGAAAACTGAGGAGGGCGACATGCGCACGCCTGCAAGCATCAAACTCGTCGCCGGACTCGGCCCCAAGGGCTGGCTGGCGGTGGCGATCACCGCGTTGGTGGCCTGGGTGCTGGTGCCCATGGCCCACCTGATGCTGCCCGAGAGCCATCCGCTGCACGTCTCCACCTTCGCCATCACCCTGATCGGCAAGATCCTGTGCTACGCCGTGGTGGCGGTGGCGATGGACCTGATCTGGGGCTACGGCGGCATCCTGAGTCTCGGCCACGGGCTGTTCTTCGCGCTGGGCGGCTACAGCTTCGGCATGTACCTGATGCGCCAGATCGGCCGCGAGGGCAGCTACCAGAGCGACCTGCCGGACTTCATGGTGTTCCTCGACTGGAAGGAGCTGCCCTGGTACTGGACGGGCTCGGACCACTTCCTGTGGGCGCTGTTCCTGGCGGTGGCGGTGCCCGGCGTGATCGCCTGGATCTTCGGCTACTTCGCCTTCCGCTCGCGGATCAAGGGCGTGTATTTCTCGATCATCACCCAGGCGCTCACCTACGCGGCGATGCTGTTCTTCTTCCGCAACGAGACCGGCTTTGGCGGCAACAACGGCTTCACCGACTTCAAGCGCATCCTGGGCTACTCGATCACCGCCCCCGAGACGCGGCTGGTGCTGTTCGGCCTGTCGGTGGCGCTCTTGCTGGGCACGCTGATCCTCGGCCGAGTGCTCATCGCCTCGAAGTTCGGCAAGGTGCTCACCGCCATCCGCGACGCCGAGAGCCGGGTGATGTTCATCGGCTACAACCCGCTGCACTACAAGCTGTTCATCTGGACGCTGTCGGCCATGCTGTGCGGCCTGGCCGGTGCGCTCTACGTGCCGCAAGTGGGCATCATCAACCCGTCGGAGATGTCCGTCGCCAACTCCATCGAGATCGCCATCTGGGCGGCGGTGGGCGGGCGCGGCACGCTGATCGGGCCGGTGTTCGGCGCGGCCATCGTCAATCTGTCGAAGAGCTGGTTCACCACCAGCTTCCCGGAATACTGGCTGTTCTTCCTGGGCCTGCTGTTCATCCTCGTCACCCTCTACCTGCCCCAGGGCGTGGTGGGCCTGTGGGCGAAGCTGACCCGCCGCGAGGCCCGTACCGCCGCCCCGGCCAAGCCCGAAACCCCCGTCGCGCCGGCTGCCCGCAGCAGCGAATCCACCGCCGCCAGCCTGCCCGCCGGTGCCGCCAAAGGAGCTTCCGCATGAGAGTCGAATCGTCAATCTCCCGCAACGCCCCCGCCGACGGCCAGACCGAGCACTGGGACGGCGAGGCCAGCACCGGCCACGTGCTCAAGCCCGGCGAGCTGGACCTGTCGCACAACGTCATCCTGTATCTGGACGACATCACCGTGAGCTTCGACGGCTTCCGCGCCCTCAACGCGCTGTCGCTGCAGATCGACGCCGGCGAGCTGCGCTGCATCATCGGCCCCAACGGCGCCGGCAAGACGACGATGATGGACGTCATCACCGGCAAGACCCGGCCCGACAGCGGCAAGGCCTTCTTCGGCCAGACGATCGACCTGACCCGGATGACCGAGCCGCAGATCGCCCACGCCGGCATCGGCCGCAAGTTCCAGAAGCCCACGATCTTCGAGCGCCACACGGTGTTCGAGAACCTGGAGCTGGCCCTCAAGACCGACAAGCGCGTCAAGAAGAGCCTCTTCGCCCGGCTGTTTGGCGACGACCTGGACAAGATCGCCGACACCCTCCGGCAGATCCGCCTCGCGGATCAGGCCGACCGGCCCGCCGGGCTGCTCTCCCACGGCCAGAAGCAATGGCTGGAGATCGGCATGTTGCTGGTGCAGGACCCGAAGCTGCTGCTCCTCGACGAACCCGTGGCCGGCATGACCGACGACGAGACCGAGCGCACCGCCGAGCTGTTCGTCAGCCTCAAGGGCAAGCACTCGCTGATGGTCGTCGAGCACGACATGGCCTTCGTCGAGGCCCTGGGCGGCAAGGTCACGGTGCTGTGCGAGGGCTCGGTGCTCGCCGAAGGCGACCTCGCCACCGTGCAGGCCGACCCGCGGGTGATCGACGTGTATCTCGGCAGATAGGAGGGATGAGTGAGGCGTGAGGAGGCCTGATCGCGCCTTGTGCGCTGGCGATTTGCGCTGCAAGGGTTCAGCGCCGCCGGCCCCTCACTCCTGACCCCCGGACTCCTCACCGCTCCTTACTCCTGACTCCTCACTCCTCACTGCCTCTGGAGACCCCCATGCTCACCGTCACCCACCTCAACCAGTACTACGGCGGCTCCCACATCCTGCGCGACCTCAGCTTCGAGGTGCCGATGGGCAAGGTGACCACGCTGCTTGGCCGCAACGGCGTCGGCAAGACGACCCTGCTCAAGACGCTGATGGGCCTGGTGCCCGCCGCCACCGGCAGCATCCAGCTCGGCGGCCAGGACATCACCCGGGCCGCCAGCTACAACCGCGTGCGCGCCGGCATCGGCTACGTGCCCCAGGGCCGCGAGATCTTCCCGCGCCTCACGGTGGAGGAGAACCTCCAGATGGGCCTCGCCACCCGCCCGGCCAGCAGCCAGGTGCCCACGCGCATCTTCGAGATGTTCCCGGTGCTCAAGCAGATGATGAAGCGCCGCGGCGGCGATCTTTCGGGCGGCCAGCAGCAACAGCTCGCCATCGGCCGCGCGCTGGCCCCGGGGCCCACGCTGCTGATCCTCGACGAGCCCACCGAAGGCATCCAGCCGTCGATCATCAAGGACATCGAGCGCGCCATCCGCGCCCTCGCCGAAACCGGCGAGATGGCGATCCTGCTGGTGGAGCAGTACTACGACTTCGCCCGCTCGCTGGCCGACCACTACCTGCTGATGGAGCGCGGCGAGATCATCAGCCGGGGCCGGGGCGACGAGATGGAGGCGAACCGGGTCCGGGAATTGCTATCGGTCTAGGCGGAGCCCGCCATGCAGGGGTTGTCGGCGGTCGGCCATCACGGGGTGAAAGACTGGGGGCTGGCACCGGCAGCCAGTGCTGGCGCGGCTCCGCACGTTTCAGCTCGTCTTGGTGGGGGCATCCGTCGTCCGCTCGCAAATGCAGTGCGGATGCCCGTTGCTGCACCTGAATGGGGCGCTTGCGCACTTTTTTGGTGCAAATGCGCAGCTCGGCGCTTCGACCGCGCAGCTCACGGCTGCATGTCCCGGGTCTCGAACTGTGCGATTGCCCGTTTTGGGTGCATTGTTGAAGCTTGGGCGTGCCGTGTCGCGGCCCTGAAGTCCGTCGTCGCGGTTCCCGGCCTCATGGGTGCCCCTTGCTGGTGCAGTGCTCCGCCTCGGCGGGGCGTCCGCGTATCTGAAACTGCCGTCATGTCCGAAACCTGCCGCGACCCTGTCACTCCGATTCGTCCGCAGCCCGCTCTGGGTGGCGGGGGCGCGCGGCCGGCCGGACCGGCCGAGATCGCCGCGGCGCGCCGTCCGCACGCGCCATCCGCCACCTGGGATGCCCGCCTCGAACTCGGTTTCGCCGCCGACGGCGCCCGCACGGCACTGATCCATCGTCGCCACGAAGGCCCGCTGCGGGTGCAGAAGGCGCTCTACCCGGAAGGCCCCGCGGTGTGTCACGCCCTGGTGCTGCATCCGCCCGCCGGTATCGCGGGGGGCGACGCCCTGCGTCTGCAGGTCCGGGTGGGCGAGGGGGCGCACGCCCTCGTCACCACCCCCGGCGCGGGCAAGTGGTATCGCAGCCGCCAGCCCGACGACGCACAACTCGCCCGCCAGACCCTTGATTTCGACATCGCGCCGGGCGGCATCCTCGAATGGCTGCCCCAGGAGGCCATCGTCTTCGACCGCGTGCGCGGCCGCGCCCACAGCCAGGTGCGGCTCGCCGGCGACGCGGTCTTCATGGGGCTGGATCTCCTGTGCCTGGGGCGCACCGCCTCGGGCGAACGCTTCACCGCCGGCAGCCTCGCCATCGCCTCGACGATCACCCGCGACGGTCGCCTGTTGTGGCACGAGCAAGGCTGCATCGAGGGCGGCGCGCGACTCCTGGATTCGCCGGTCGGGCTGCGTGGTCAGCCCGTCACCGGCACCCTGCTGGTGGCGGCGGAGGGCATCGACACCGCGCTCCTCGAAGCCTGCCGCGCCGTGCAGCCGTTGGTGGGCGAGGGCGGCGTGACGCGTCTGCCGGGCCTGCTGGTGGCCCGCTACCTGGGCCCCGCGGCCGAGCCGGCGCGGGCCTGGTTCGTCGCCCTGTGGTCCGTGCTGCGCCCCGCGCTGGCGGGCCGCGCGGCCGCCGTGCCGCGCATCTGGCACACCTGATTCAATCGAAGTCGCACCGACAACACGAGGCATTCCATGGAACTGACCCCCCGCGAAAAGGACAAGCTGCTGATCTTCACCGCCGGCCTGCTGGCCGAGCGGCGCAAGGCCCGCGGCCTCAGGCTCAATTACCCGGAGGCGGTGGCCTACCTGTCCGCCGCGATCCTCGAGGGCGCCCGCGACGGCCGCACCGTGGCCGAGCTGATGCACTACGGCACCACGCTCCTCACCCGCGCCGACGTGATGGACGGCGTGCCCGAGATGATCCCCGAGATCCAGGTCGAGGCCACCTTTCCCGACGGCACCAAGCTCGTCACCGTCCATCAACCCATCGTCTGAGGCCACGCCATGATCCCCGGAGAAATCGACACCCTCGACGGCGAGCTGGAACTCAACGTCGGCCGCGCCACCCTGAGCCTCGTCGTCGCCAACACCGGCGACCGCCCGATCCAGGTGGGCTCCCACTACCACTTTGCCGAGACCAACGCCGCGCTGTCCTTCGACCGCGCCGCGGCCCGGGGCCATCGCCTCAACATCGCCGCCGGCACCGCCGTGCGCTTCGAGCCCGGCCAGACCCGCACCGTCGAGCTGGTCGCCCTCGCCGGCGACCGCAAGGTGTTCGGCTTCAACGCCCAAGTGATGGGAGCCCTGTAAATGGCCAAGATTTCGCGCCGCGCCTACGCGGAAATGTTCGGCCCCACCGTGGGCGACCGGGTGCGCCTCGCCGACACCGAGCTGTGGATCGAGGTGGAGAAGGACTTCACGATCTACGGCGAGGAGGTGAAGTTTGGCGGCGGCAAGGTGATCCGCGACGGCATGGGCCAGGGCCAGCGCCTCGCCGCCGAGGTGGCGGATACCGTCATCACCAACGCCTTGATCCTCGACCACTGGGGCATCGTCAAGGCCGACATCGGCATCAAGCACGGGCGCATCGCCGCCATCGGCAAGGCCGGCAACCCGGACATCCAGCCCGGCCTGGATGGCAAGAACAGCATCGCCATCGGCGCCGCCACCGAGGTGATCGCCGGCGAGGGGATGATCGTCACCGCCGGCGGCATCGACACCCATATCCACTTCATCTGCCCGCAGCAGATCGAAGAGGCGCTGATGAGCGGCGTCACCACCATGATCGGCGGCGGCACCGGCCCGGCCACGGGCACCTACGCCACCACTTGCACGCCGGGGCCGTGGCACATCGCGCGGATGCTGCAGGCGGCCGACGCCTTCCCGATGAACCTGGGCTTTCTGGGCAAGGGCAACGCCAGCCAGCCGGGGCCGCTTCGCGAGCAGGTCGAGGCCGGGGTGATCGGCCTCAAGCTGCACGAGGACTGGGGCACGACGCCCGCCGCCATCGACACCTGCCTCTCCGTCGCCGAGGAGATGGACGTGCAGGTGGCGATCCACTCCGACACCCTCAACGAATCCGGTTTTGTGGAGACCACCGCCGCCGCCTTCAAGGGCCGCACCATCCACACCTTCCACACCGAAGGCGCGGGCGGCGGCCACGCGCCGGACATCGTCAAGCTGGCCGGCCTGCCCAACGTGCTGCCCAGCTCCACCAACCCGACCCGGCCCTACACCATCAACACCATCGACGAGCACCTGGACATGCTGATGGTGTGCCACCACCTCGACCCGGCCATCGCCGAGGACGTGGCCTTCGCCGAATCCCGCATCCGCCGCGAGACCATCGCCGCCGAGGACATCCTCCACGACATCGGCGCGCTGTCCATGTTCTCGTCCGATTCCCAGGCCATGGGCCGGGTCGGCGAGGTGGTCATCCGCACCTGGCAGACGGCCCACAAGATGAAGGTGCAGCGCGGCGCGCTGGGCAGCGACAGCGCCCGCAGCGACAACTTCCGCGCCAAACGCTACATCGCCAAATACACCATCAACCCGGCCATCGCCCACGGCATCAGCCATGTGGTCGGCTCGGTCGAGGTGGGCAAGCTGGCCGATCTGGTGATCTGGAAGCCGGCCTTCTTCGGCGTCAAGCCGAGCCTGATCCTGAAGGGCGGGATGATCGCCGCGGCCGCGATGGGCGACGCCAACGCGTCGATTCCCACGCCCCAGCCGGTGCATTACAAGCCGATGTTCGGTGCCTTCGCTGGCGGGCTGAAGACCTCGCTCACCTTCGTGTCCCAGGCGTCGCTGGCCAGTGGCGCGCTGGACGGCCTCGGCCTCGTCAAGCCACTCGAGGCCGTGCGCGGCATCCGCAGCGTCACCAAGTCCTCGATGATCCACAACGACTGGCAGGGCGAGATCAGCGTCGACCCCGAAACCTACGAGGTGCGCGCCGACGGCCAGCGCCTCACCTGCGAACCGGCCAGCGTGCTGCCGATGGCCCAACGTTACTTCCTGTTCTGACCATGCTGCTGATCGAAACCCGCTACACCGGCGACGCCGCCCCGACCGCGCGCCTGACCCTCGACTTCGACGCCCGCACCAAGAGCCGCCTGCGCACCCAGCTCGCGGATGGTGAGGCGGTCGGCCTGTTCCTGCCCCGCGGCACCATCCTGCGCGGTGGCGACCGCCTCCAGGCCGCCGACGGGCGCATCGTCGAGGTGGTCGCCGCGCCCGAAGACCTGATCGAGGCCCGCTGCGCCGACGCCTTCGCGCTGGCCCGGGCCGCCTACCACCTGGGCAACCGCCACGTGGCGGTGCAGGTGGGCGCCGGTTGGCTGCGCATCCAGGCCGACCACGTGCTCGAAACCATGCTCACCGGCCTCGGCGCCGATGTCGTCAGCCTTACCGCGCCCTTC
This sequence comes from Zoogloea sp., assembly GCF_041911615.1. Lineage (GTDB taxonomy): Bacteria > Pseudomonadota > Gammaproteobacteria > Burkholderiales > Rhodocyclaceae > Zoogloea. Next base: position 11,183 of record NZ_JAYROR010000102.1, read on the forward strand.
GAGCCCGAAGCCGGTGCCTACGCCCACGGTCATCACCACGCCGAGCGCGGGGCGACCGAAGCCCGAATCCACCAGTACAAATGACCGTCACCCGCGCGACGCGCGACCGCTCCCCGTGCGGCAGCCGCACCTGCCGGGGGGCGCCTGCGTGAGCCTCGCCCTCGTCCGCCTGCTGCAGCTCACCAGCCCGACGCTGCCGGTGGGCGCCTACACGTATTCGCAGGGCTTGGAGTTCGCCATCGATTCGGGCCTCGTCAAGACCGAGGCGCAAGTGGGCGAATGGATCGGCGACGCGCTCACCGGTGCTTTTGGCGGTTTCGAGCTGCCGCTGCTGGCCCGCCTCCTCGAAGCCTGGCAGGCCGGCGACGACGCGGTGCTGGCCGAGCTCAACGCCCTCTGCCTCGCCAGCCGCGAGACCGCCGAATTGCGCGCCGAGACCGCGCAGATGGGCTACTCGCTGGTTCGCCTGCTGGTGGCGCTGCCGGCCTTCGCGACCCTGCCGGGCTGGGCGCCGCGCCTGCTCGGGGTGGCCGAACCGGCGTTTCCGGTAGCCTGGGCGGCGGCCGCGGCAGCGTGGCGGATCGACACCGACGCGGCGCTTGCCGGCTACGCCTGGGCGTGGCTCGAGAACGCGGTGATGGCGGCGGTGAAGGCGGTGCCCCTCGGTCAGGCCGCCGGCCAGCGCCTGCTCGCCGGACTGGCCGAGCGGGTGCCGGCCCAGGTGGTCGCGGCGCTGGCGGCGCCACGCGATGTCTGGTCCAATTTCCAGCCCGGCCTGGCGATCGCCAGCAGCCGCCACGAAACCCAGTATTCGCGACTCTTCCGCTCCTGACATGACTGCCACAGCCTCTTCCCCATCGCCCAAAGCCCCGGGCCGCGTGCCCGGCCTCGCCATCGCCTGCCAGGGCGGCGGTGCCCACACCGCCTTCACGGCCGGCGTGCTGGCCTACCTTTTCCTGTCCTTCGAGCACTTTCGGCGTCGCGGCGAAGACGGACAGTGGTTCGAACTGCTCGGCCTCTCCGGCACCTCCGGCGGCGCGATCACCGCCGCCATGGCCTGGAGCGAGGCGCCCGATGGCAGCTGGGCCGAGGGCGCCCGCCGCGTGCTGCGCTACTGGAACCGCAACAAGGCCAGCCTCGACGGGCGCGGCAAGCTGCCCATCTGGTGGGGCGAGTTCTTTTCCAACGCCGCTTCCCAGTGGGCGATGAGCCTGCAAGACTGGCTGCCCTCGGTGAGCACGCCGCCGTCGCCCTTCCTGTCGTCCCTGGTGCAGGCGCGCATGAAGGACGACATGCGCGCCGTGGTGAAGCTGCCCGACGGTGCCGACCGCTTTCACGGCCGCCCGGGGCTCGACCTGTTCGTCGGGGCGGTGGATGTGGTCAATCCCGGCGACGAGCCGCAGAGTGCCTTCCGAACCTTTCCCGAGCGGCCTGGCGAAGGATTGCGCCTGGACGAACTGCTCGCCAGCGCGTGCATTCCCGAGCTGTTCATCGCCACCCCGCTGTCGGTGCGCAAGGACGACGGCAGTGGCGGCCGCGAGACCCGTCTGTTCTGGGATGGCCTGTACTCCCAGAATCCACCCATCGACGACTTCTTCAGCGGACGGCCGCGGATGCGCAAGCCCGACCTGCTGTGGATCGTGCAGATCAACCCCAACCGCTACGAAGGCGGCGACGGCGGCCCGCTGACACCCGACGAGCAGGCCGACCGCCGCAACGAACTGGCCGGCAACCTGTCGCTGGGCCAGGAGCTGCGGGCCATCGACACGGTGAATCGGATCGCCTTCGAGCTGGCGGAGCTGCCCCGGCTCGAAGGCCCGCTGGCCGAATACAAGCCGGTGACGGTGTGCTTCATCCGCCTCGCTCAGCCCGAGACGGGGCCGCTGTCCCGCTTCCGGCTCGATTACGCCTCCAAGCTCGATCGGGACCCGGCCTTCATCGACGCGCTGATCGGCGAAGGCGTCCGCGCGGCCCACCGCGCCGCGATCCGCGGCGAGCTGGTGCGGCCCCACGCGTGCATGACCGAGGTGTGCGCCTTCGCCTACCGCAACCCCGCCTGGCCCACGCCGGCGGAGCTTGTCGAACTGCTCGACGATGCCACGCTGGCCGCTCAGTGGCGCGGGCTCATCGAATCCTGACCCCCAGACGAACGAACCAAGGAAACCCATGAAAGGCCAACCCCTGCGCGTCGGCATCGGCGGCCCCGTCGGCTCCGGCAAGACCGCGCTGACCCTCGCCCTGTGCCGTGCCCTGCGCGAGAAATACGATCTCGCGGTGGTCACCAACGACATCTACACCGCCGAGGACGCCCAGTTTCTGGTGCGCAACGAGGCGCTGGCGCCCGAGCGCATCATCGGCGTCGAAACCGGCGGCTGCCCGCACACCGCGATCCGCGAGGATGCGTCGATCAACCTGGAGGCCGTGGATCGCCTGATCCGCCTGTTTCCCGAGGTCGAGCTGATCTTCGTCGAATCCGGCGGCGACAACCTGGCCGCCACCTTCTCGCCGGAACTGTCCGACCTGACGCTCTACGTGATCGACGTGTCGGCCGGTGACAAGATCCCCCGCAAGGGCGGGCCGGGCATCACCAAGAGCGACCTGCTGGTCATCAACAAGATCGACCTCGCGCCGATGGTGGGTGCGTCCCTGGAGGTGATGGACCGGGACGCGAAGAAGATGCGCGGCGAGCGGCCGTTCATCTTCAGCAACCTCAAGACCGGCCAGGGCCTCGACGAGATCATCGCCTTCATCGAGCGGCAGGGCTTGCTGGCGGCGGGATGAGTGCGCGGCTTGCCAAAAACGTCACGCTTTTTGCGGTATGCTGCCGGGGCGCTTGATGCCGGCAGCGTTCCGGCCCGGGTAGCGCCATGAGTCTCTGACCACCAACAATGCAAAAGGGAACAGCAATGAGCGAGCAGAACAACAATTTCGAAGAGTTCTACGGTTACAAGTTCGAGGAACTGTCGGTCGGCCAGAGCGCCGCGTACGCCCGCACCGTCACCGAAGCCGACATCCTGATGTTCGCCGGCGTCTCGGGCGACTACAACCCGGTGCACATCAACGAAGAACTGGCCGCTTCGACCATGTTCGGTGGCCGCATCGCCCACGGCATGCTGTCGGCCGGCTTCATCTCCACCGTTCTCGGCACCAAGCTGCCCGGTCCCGGCGCCATCTACCTGGCCCAGACCCTCAAGTTCAAGGCCCCGGTGAAGATCGGCGACACCGTCGTGACCCGCTGCACCATCAAGGAGCTCGTGCCCGAGAAGCGCAAGGTCAAGTTCGACACCATCTGCACCGTCCGCGGCAAGACCGTGGTCGAAGGCGAAGCCGACATCATGGTGCCGGCCCGCTAAGTCCGGGTGATCGCGCCCGGCCCGGCTGGGCGGCGTGAGCAAGGCAAACGCCCCGCGAAAGCGGGGCGTTGTCGTTTGGGGCGAGCGTCGGGTGGGTCAGCGCAGCACGCGTCCGTCGCGGCCGAGCATGGTCAGGTCGACGAGGCGCGAGCCGTTGTGGCTGGCGCCCGAATAGCCGATCTTGTAGCCGCCCAGATCGAAACTGTTGCTCTCCAGGGTATTCACCAGTTTCTCGCGGGTCAGATCCTTGCCGGTCTTGCGGATCGCCTCGGCCATCAGCTTGGCGTTGATGAAGCCCTCGATGCCGTAGTAGCTGTAGTTGGTGTGTTTGGCGAAGGCCTGCAGGGCCTTGTGGTAATCCTTGGTGACCGGCTGGGTGTCGTTCCAGGGGTAGGGCATGACCTGGGAGATGCCGATACCGTGCGCCTCCCGCGCCCCCATCTCGCCCACCAGCAGATCGGCGCCGATCGGCGAGAGGGTCGTGAATTGCGGCACCTGACCGGCGGCACGCATCTGGCGCACGAAGGCCGCGGTGGGCTTGTACAGGGTCACCATGATCACCGCCTGGGGGTTGGCCTTGGCGATCTGGGCGACGGCGGGCTCTACCTTCAGCGAGTTGCGTTCGACCGAGGCCTCGGCCACGGGTTTGAGTTTGTGGCGGGCCAGGGCGGCGGTGACGCCATCCTTGCCCGACTTGCCGAAGCCGTCGTTCTGGTAGAACACCGCAATGTTGGTGATGCCGATGCCGACCATGTGATTGACGATCGCCTCGGTCTCGTCGGCGTAGCTGGCGCGCAGGTGGAACATGTAGCGATTGACCGGCGAACGCAGGCTGTCGGCGCCGCTGATGGTGCCGATCAACGGGACCTTGGCCTCGGCGAAGACCTTCATCGCCTCGGTGGTGGGCGACGAGCCGTAGAAGGCCATCAGCGCGAACACCTTGTGCTCGTTGATGAGCTTGCGGGTATTGGCCACGGTGCGCTCGGTTTCGTAGCCGTCGTCGATGGCGATCAGCTCGACCTTGCGGCCGTTGATGCCACCGGCGGCATTGAGCTGGGCGAAGTAGGCGAGGGCGCCTTCCTTCATTTCCTTTCCATAGGCCTCGTTGGGGCCGCTGAAGGGGGCAGACATGCCGAGGGTGATGGTGGTGTCGCTGATGCCGGGATCGGCGGCCAGCGCGAGGCCCGACGCGGCCAGCGCCAATCCCGCGCCGAGGGCGGCGAGGCGGGACTTGATGAAGTGGATGAGCATGGTTGTCGTTATTTTTTGTTAAGGAGACGATGCGCCGGCCAGTATAGGACAAAGAAATCGGTCGCGTAAAAGACACTGGCCGGCGTTCGAGGAACGCCGGCCAGTCATTTGGAATGCTGCGCCGCAGTATCTTCAGGGCATTTCAGCTGCTGAAGAAGTCCTTCACCTTGTCCATCCAGGACTTGGCTTTGGGGTTGTGTCGCTCGGCGTTGCTGGCCGCGATGTCGCCGAACTCGCGCAGCAATTCCTTCTGCCGCTCGGTGAGCTTGACCGGCGTCTCGACGATGACGTGCACCATCAGATCGCCCGGAGCGTGACTGCGCACGTTGCGGATACCCTTGCCGCGCAGGCGGAACACCTTGGCGCTCTGGGTTTCCGGCGGAATGCGGATGTTGGCCGCGCCGTCGAGGGTCGGAATCTCGATCTCGCCACCAAGGGCCGCGGTGGTGAAGCTGATCGGCATCTCGCAGTGCAGATCGTCGCCGTCGCGCTGGAAGACCGGGTGCTGCTTGATGTGGATTTCCACGTACAGGTCGCCCGCCGGACCGCCATTCACGCCCGGTTCGCCATGCCCGCCGTGACGCAGCCGCATTCCGTCGTCGATCCCGGCGGGAATCTTCACCTCGAGCGTCTTCTGGCGCTTGACCCGGCCGGCGCCGCCGCAGGCGGTGCACGGGTCGGGGATGATGCGACCGCTGCCGTGGCACTTCGGGCAGGTCTGCTGGATCGAGAAGAAGCCTTGCTGGATGCGCACCTGGCCCGCGCCGCCGCAGGTGGGGCAGGTCTTGGGCTGGGTGCCGGGCTTGGCGCCGCTGCCGTGGCAGGTGTCGCATTCTTCCTGGGCCGGAATGCGGATCGTCTTCTCGGCGCCGCGGGCGGCTTCTTCCAGCGTGATCTCGAGGTTGTAGCGCAGATCGGCGCCGCGATAGACGTTGGAACGCCCGCGTCCGCCACCGCCACCGAAGATGTCGCCGAAGATGTCGCCGAAGGCGTCGGCAAAGCCTTCGAAACCCTGGCCGCCACCGCCGCCGCCCATCTGCGGGTTGACGCCGTCGTGGCCGTAGCGGTCGTAGGCGGCGCGCTTGTTCGCGTCGGTGAGGATCTCGTAGGCCTCCTTGGCCTCCTTGAACTTCTCCTCGGCGTCCTTGTTGTCCGGGTTACGGTCCGGGTGGTACTTCATGGCCAGCTTGCGGTAGGCCTTTTTCAGCTCGTCCTCGGAGGCGTCGCGATTGACGCCGAGGACTTCGTATAAATCCCGTTTCGCCATGTTTGGGTGCTCTGGCTATCTTGTGGAAAGGCCGAGCCGAGCGGTGCGCGGGGCACCGGCATGGCTCGGCCGGGTCGGTCAGGTCAGCTTTTCAGCCGTAGGGCTTACTTCTTGTCCTTCACTTCGGTGAACTCGGCGTCCACCACGTCGGGGTCGTTGGACTTGGCGCCACCGGCGGAGGCACCAGCGCCGCCCGCCGCGCCGGCAGCACCCGCTTCGGCCTGGGCCTGGGCGTAGATGTGCTCGCCGAGCTTCTGGCTGGCCTGGCCGAGCGCTTCGCTCTTGGCATCGATGGCGGCCTTGTCGCCAGACTTGATGGCTTCCTCGGCTTCGGCGATGGCGGCCTCGATCTTGGCCTTGTCGTCGCCGATCTTGTCGCCGTGTTCGGCCAGCGCCTTCTTGACCGAGTGGACCAGGGTGTCGAGCTGGTTGCGGGCATCGACCAGTTCGTGAGCCTTCTTGTCTTCCTCGGCGTGGGCCTCGGCGTCGCGCACCATGCGCTGGATCTCGTCATCGGACAGACCGGAGTTGGCCTTGATGGTGATCTTGTTTTCCTTGCCGGTGGCCTTGTCCTTGGCGGACACGTGCAGGATGCCGTTGGCGTCGATGTCGAAGGTGACCTCGATCTGCGGCATGCCGCGCGGGGCCGGCGGAATGTCGGACAGGTTGAACTGGCCGAGGCTCTTGTTGCCGGAGGCCATCTCGCGCTCGCCCTGCAGCACGTGGATGGTCACGGCGGACTGGTTGTCGTCGGCGGTGGAGAACACTTGCGAGGCCTTGGTCGGGATCGTGGTGTTCTTCTGGATGAGCTTGGTCATCACGCCGCCCAGGGTTTCGATGCCCAGCGACAGCGGGGACACGTCGAGGAGCAGCACGTCCTTGACTTCGCCCTGCAGCACGCCGCCCTGGATGGAGGCGCCGACGGCAACGGCTTCGTCCGGGTTCACGTCACGGCGCGGGTCCTTGCCGAAGAATTCCTTCACCTTCTCGATGACCTTCGGCATGCGGGTCTGGCCGCCGACGAGGATCACGTCGTCGATGTCGGAAACCTTCACGCCGGCGTCCTTCAGGGCCACGCGGCAGGGCTCGATGGTGCGCTCGACCAGGTCTTCGACCAGCGACTCGAACTTGGCGCGGGTGATCTTGAGCGCCAGGTGCTTCGGACCGGTGGCGTCGGCGGTGATGTAGGGCAGGTTGATTTCGGTCTGCTGGCCGGAGGACAGCTCGATCTTGGCCTTTTCGGCGGCTTCCTTGAGGCGCTGCAGGGCCAGCACGTCGTTCTTGAGATCGACGCCTTGTTCCTTTTTGAACTCGGTGACGATGTAGTCGATGATGCGCTGGTCGAAGTCTTCGCCGCCCAGGAAGGTGTCGCCGTTGGTGGCCAGCACTTCAAACTGGTGCTCGCCGTCGATGTCGGCGATTTCGATCACGGAGATGTCGAAGGTGCCGCCGCCGAGGTCGAACACGGCGATCTTGGAGTCGCCCGGCTTCTTGTCCATGCCGAAGGCGAG
>NZ_JAYROR010000103.1:0-29210 GCF_041911615.1 Zoogloea sp.
CGGCTGGGCGAGGGCGACGCGCTGTTGCTGTGGCTGACGCCGGCCGAGCTGCGAGCCTTCGTCGCGCGCCCGCCGGCCTGGCCGGCGCAGGTGCCGGTGCTGCTGTCGGCAACCCTGGCGGCGCTGGAGCGGACGCCGGATGCGGCGGCGATTCGTCCACTTTCGCGCAACAATCTGAGGGTGATTTACCCGTTTGAAGCGCCAGATCGTCGGCTGGCGCGGATGGTGTTCAACCTGGGCGGGTGGATGGATGAGCACGGTCTGGCCCTCGCCCGCGACACCGAACGGGTCCAGGGCAACACCTGGTCGGCCTGTGCGGTGACGGCGCGGGCGCTGTACACGTTGCCCGAGCCGCCGTCCCGCGCGGCGCTCCTCGAACGGGTCGAGGACGCCTACGCGGGGGCGATCAGCACGGCGTTTCCGCGCTTCACGCTGGGGCCGGGGCAGCGCTACGGCTCGAAGGGCGGCTACCTGATGCGGGTGGACGCCGACGGTCGTCTGAGCCCCGACGGCGACTGGATCGTGCCCTAGCCCGGGCCGTCGCCGAGAAAGTCGAGCACGTCGCGGGCGAAGCGCTCGCGTTCCCACAGATGGGGGGCGTGATCCACCTCGGGATATACGTGGAGCAGGGCGTTGGGGATGCTGTCGCGCACGTAGTGGGCGGTGCCGGTGCCGTAGAAGTTGCTGGCGCCGCCGTACACCAGCAGGGCCGGGACGGTGATGGTGGCGAGCACGTCGCGGTAGTCGGCGGCGGTGAGGCTGGCCCAGCAGTCGATCAGCGGCCGTGGGTCGAGGGCGGCGAGGCGCTGGCGGGCGTTCTGGATCGCCGGGATGTCGTCCTCGTAGGCGGTGCGGGCGCGCGGGTTGTGGCCGAAGGCGACGAGGCGCAGCACGGCCTCGGCGAAGTCGGCTTCGAGATCGCGGATGAAGCGGGCGTTGCGGGCGGCGTCGAAGTCGCCGTAGATGCCGTTGCGCCAGCCCGCGTCGGTGACGAGGCGCGGCGACTGGTCGATGAAGACCACCTTCGACAGGCGACGGTCGCCGAAATCGCGCAGGTATTGCCACAGGGTGAGGGCGCCCATCGAGTGCCCGACGACCACCGCGCCGTCGAGGCGATAGTGGTCGAGGAGGTTCTGCAGGTCGCGGGCCATCCGCGCCGCGGTCGGCGTGCCGTGGGTGGGGTGGCCGCCGTGGCCGCGGGCGTCCCAGCGGAAGACCCGGTGGTGGGCCTCGAAGGCGGCGAGGAAGGGGTTCCAGTCGCGGTGGGACGAGGTCCAGCCGTGCAGCAGGATCATCGGCGGTCCCTCGCCCGAGATGCGCAGGTGGATCTTTTCGCCGTCGTCGGCCAGGAAGTGTTCCATCGGGTGTCCTTTCAGCCGTCCACCGGCTGGGCCGGCGTTTCCAGCAGCAGTTGGTAGAAGCCCACGTCGAGCCAGCGCCCGAACTTGAAGCCGCTCTCGCGCAGGGTGCCGGCGTGGGCGAAGCCGAGGGCGGTGTGCAGCGCGATGCTGCCGGCGTTGGCGGTGTCGATGACGCCGACGAGGGCGTGCACGCCCTGGGCGCGGGCGGCGTCGATCAGGCGTTCGAGGAGCCTCCGCCCGAGGCCGCGCCCGCGGTGGTCGCGATGCACGTAGATCGAGTGCTCGACGGTGTACTTGTAGGCCGGGAAGGCGCGAAAGCTACCGTAGCTGGCGAAGCCGAGGAGGGTGCCGTCGGCGTCCTCGAGGCCGATCACCGGAAAGCGGCCGGCGGCCTTGGCGGCGAACCAGCCCTCCATGCTGTCGGGGCTGCGCGGGTGGTAGTCGTAGAGCGCGGTGGAGGTGACGATGGCGTCGTTGAGGATCGCCAGGATGGCGTCGGCGTGGCGCGCGGGGCTGCAGGTGACGAAGTGCATCGGTCGGGGGCGGAGGCGTCGGGATTCCGATTCTGCCTGAATCGGCCCGATTCCTCCGCCTGCGCCGCGGCGGACGTGGCCCGCCCGGGACTTAGGCGACGACGAAGCGCCGCATCATCTCGTGGTCCTCGTGGGACAGGATGTGGCAGTGCCAGACGTATTCGCCGGGGCGCTTGAAGGTGGCGACGATGCGCGTCACCTGGCCAGGGTAGGTGAGCACGGTGTCCTTGCGGCCTTGCTCGTTGGCCAGCGCCGCGACCCGTGTGCCGCCGAGGGCGATCCGGGTGAGGTAGCCGCCGGTGGCGCCGAAGCCCATCGGCTTGGGCACCAGGGTGCCGGTGAAGGTCTGCCGGTCGAGGATGCGGAAGTCGGTCAGGTGCAGGTGGATCGGGTGGGCATCGACCGTGGTGTTGTAGATCTCCCAGATCTCGGTGCTGCCGACGGCGATGTTCTCGGTGACCGGGTCGGTGTACATGAAGGTGCCGAAGCCCGGCCCGGCGGGGTTGCCAGCGGCCGGATTGACGGTGCCGAGCATGGTTTGCAGGCGGCCGTAGGCGTCGGTGCCCTCGTAGAGCATCAGCTTGCGCACCTTGACGCCGGTGGTGGCGGGCGCGGGCAGCGGGCCGTGCACCGGGCGCAGGTTGCTCGGGATGTTGGCGCCGGTGAGCAGCGCCAGGCTCAGGCTGAAGAAGCCGAGCGGCTTGGTCACGCTGAAGGCCATCACCCGGTCGGTGGCGCCGGCCACCGGCGGCAGGCCGTTCGGGAAGGGCGTGTTGGCGCTGTTCATCACGATGACCTTGCCGTGCCACCACCACAGCACCTTGGAGAAATCCACCAGCACGTCGGCGCGCTCGCCCGGGGCGAGGGTGAGGCTGGTGAGCGGCACCGGGCTGTCCATCAGGCCCAGGTCGGTACCGATCTGCCAGAACTTCAGGCGGGTGGTCATGAAGTTCTCGAGCGCGAAGCTGAGGGTCAGCACCCGCGAGTCGGAGCCGTTGAGCAGGCGCAGGCGGTACAGGCGCGGTTCGCAGTCGAAGCGCGGCCACGGCAGGCCGTTGGCGACCATCACGTCGCCGAAGAACTCAGGCAGGTGGGTCGGGTTGGGGGCGGCCGGGTTGGCCGGGTCGGTGGCCGGATAGTTGAGCGCGCCGGTGGACTTGAACTGGCGGTCCTGGATGCAGATCGGCACTTCGTAGGGGTAGGCGGGCAGCTGGCCGCACTGGACGAGGTAATCCTCGTTGGTGTCGCGGATGAAGTAGTTGCCGGCGAGGCCCATGTAAACGTTGAGGCGGGTCACGCCGAGGGCGTGGTCGTGGTACCAGAGGTGGCCGGCTTCCTGGCTGTTGTCGAAGGTGTAGGCGCTGCTGTACAGGCGGCCGCGGTAGTCGGGCATGCCGTCGCCGTTGACGTCGGGTGTGGACCAGCCGTCGGGCAGGCCGTCGCTGCTGGTGCCCTGGTCGCCGCCGTGCCGGTGGGCCACCAGCGGCACCGGGGCGCGGCCACCGAGGTTGCCGGGGTTGGCCCAGCCGATGGTGGTGTCCACCGGCAGGCGATGGGGCAGCGGACCGGCGCTGTTCACCAACTGATTGACGTAGCGCACCGTCACCGGCACGCCGCGGCGCAGGTTGAAGGTGCGGCCCGGGTAGGACGGCGCCTGGGAGGCGGAGCCGTAGCCCCACAGCGTGGTGGTGATGCTCCGGCCGGTGGCGTCGACGAGGCCGAGGTTGGCCTTGAACTCGCGGATCGCGAGGGTGTAGCTGGTGCCGCCCGCTGCGTCGGGGGCGAACAGGTTGGCCGGGTCGAGCGGATTGGGCATCGCCAGCGCGAACTGCTTCTTGCGCGTCGTGCTGAGGAGGGTCGGGGCCGTCTGGCCGAAGCTCCAGGAAGGTGCGAGGAGGGAGAGCAGACCGGCGCCGCCCGCCTTGATGATGTTTCGCCTGTTGTTCATGGTGGAATCCCCTTGATTGGTGCAAGCCCACCGATGCATCTCCATGCGCATCTCCCGCGGGCAGCAGGGCCTTTCCCTGCAAAATGAGTATCCCGCCAAATTCGATTTTAAGATGTCAAAAACATCAATATCGAATTGTTCGCAATAATTGCTTACAAATACCGGCAGAAACGGGGCTCAAGGGAAGGAAAAGCCCGGGACGAGCGCCGCCACGCGGGGCGCGAAGGGGATCGAGACGTCGCCGGGGCGCGGCCTCAGCGGTTGAACCAGCGCAGCAGCGTGCCCCAGTCGTGCAGATCGAGACGGGTGACTTCGCCGCATCCGAAGTCGAGGCCGAGCCAGCGCGCCGGCGGCAGGCCCAGGAGCTGGCCGGCGATGGCGCGCAGCGGCCCGCCGTGGGCGACCACCACCACCGCCGGCGCGGGCGGTGCGGCCTGCAGTGCGGCGAGGAAATCGTGGGCGCGGGCGGCCATCTGACGGGGAGATTCGCCGCCCGGGGGGGCGAAATCCAGGGGTTCGGCCACCCAGGCGTCGAGGGCCGCCTGGCCGATGTCGTCGTAGTGGCGGCCTTCCCAGTCGCCGAAGTGGATTTCCTTCAGACGTGGGTCGAGCTGCGGGTTGCCGAGGGCTTCGGCGAGAAGTCGGGCGCGAGCCAGCGGGCTGGCGAACAGCGCGTAGGTGGCGGGCAGCAGCGGGCGCAGGCGGGCGGCCACCGCGTCGGCGGATTCGGCCAGCCCCAGGTCGAGCTGGCCGTAGCAGATCCCCGGCGCCACGCCGGGCCGGGGGTGGCGGATCAGGTAAAGCTCCACGCGGCGAGGATTCCCAGGTAAATCGCGACTTCGGCCACCTGCTGGGCGGCCCCGAGGCAGTCGCCGGTGTAGCCGCCGAGGCGCCGCAGGAAGGTGCGTCGGGCGAGGATGAACACCGCGAGGCTGGCGCCGAGGACGAGCAGCGCCTCGCGGGGGCTGAGCAGCAGCAGCGGCAGCACCCCGGCGAGGGTGGCGACGCCCAGCTCGGCGGCGTCGGGGCGGCGCGCCACCGGCGCCGACTTGGCGCTGTCGTCGCTGCGCGCGTAATCGAGGTTCGCCATCAGCGCGACGGCCACCAGGCGCGACAGAGGATGGGCCACCAGCAGCGCGGCGATGACCGGGTAGTCTTCCTCGGCGCCCAGGTCGGCCAGGGCCAGGAACTTGGCGAGGAGCAGCAGGACCAGGCCGATCGCGCCATAGCTGCCGATCCGCGAGTCTTTCATGATCGCCAGCACCTGTTCGCGGGTCCAGCCGCCACCGAGGCCGTCGCAGGTGTCGGCCCAGCCGTCCTCGTGGAAGGCGCCGGTGAGGCGGATCGTCGCGGCCATCGCCAGCACCACCGCCACGTCGATGGGCAGGCACTGCGCCGCCAGCCCGTAGGCCGCCGCGCCGGCGAGGCCCACCAGCCAGCCCACCAGCGGCAGGAAGCGCGCCGCGCGGCCGAGCTTGTCGGGGGCGAAATCCACCCAGCCCGGCACCGGCAGGCGGGTGAAGAAGGCGACGGCGATGAAGAACAGCTCGAGCTGGGCGCGCATGGCGGGGGGTGGGCGGGGCGTCAGGCCTTGCCGGCGACGCCGGCGGATTCGAAGCTGGCCATCTCGGCGAGGAAGTTCACCGCCGCCTGCACCAGCGGATACACCAGCGCCGCGCCGGTGCCCTCGCCCAGGCGCAGGTCGAGCTGCACCAGCGGCTCGGCGCCCAGGTGGGCGAGCTGGACGACGTGGCCAGCCTCGTGGGAGCGATGGGCGAACACGCAGTAGTCGAGGATCTCCGGCGCGATGGCGTGGGCCACCAGCAGCGCGCTGGTGACGATGAAGCCGTCGATCAGCAGCACCATCTTCGATTCGGCGGCGCCGAGCATGGCGCCGGCCATCATCGCGATCTCGAAGCCGCCGTATTCGGCCAGCGCCGCCAGCGGATCGGTCTGGCGGCCGCCGCGCGCCACGGCGCGGGCCAGCAGGGCGCGCTTGCGGTCGAGGCCGGCGTCGTCCAGACCGGTGCCGCGGCCGATCACGGTGGCCAGGTCGGCGTTGGTGAGGCAGTGGGTGAGCAGCGAGGCCGAGGCGGTGTTGCCGATGCCCATCTCGCCGAAGCCGACCAGGTTGCAGCCGTCGGCGGCGAGCGCATGGGCCAGCGCGCGGCCGCGGGCGAGGGCGGCGTCGCGGGTGGCGGCATCCATCGCCGGGGTCTCGAGGTAGTTGGCGGTGCCGGCGCCGAGCTTGGCGTCGATGAGGCCGGGGCGGGCGCCGAAATCGTGGGCGACGCCGGCATCGACCACCGTCAGGCCGAGGCCCATCTGACGGGCGAAGACGTTGATCGCGGCGCCGCCGGCGAGGAAGTTTTCGACCATCTGCCAGGTCACGTCCTGGGGATAGGCCGACACGCCGGCCTTGGCCGCGCCGTGGTCGCCGGCGAACACCAGCATCTGCGGCTGGCGCAGTGCCGGGGTGAGGGTCTGCTGCACGAGGCCGATCTGCTTCGCCAGCGCTTCGAGCCGGCCGAGGGCGCCGAGGGGCTTGGTCTTGGTGTCGATGCGCTGCTGGAGGGCGGCGGCGAGGCCCTGGTCGGGGCGGGCGATGGCGTAGGTCATGGCGGGGCGGGCGGGTGCGGACGAAGCCGCGGATGTTAGCGCGGCCGCACGCCGAACGGGGAGTCCCCCGTCTGCCGCCGCCCGCCCGTCGGGGGCGGGCAGCGCGGCGGCGTGTCAGATCACGCCTTGGGCGAGCATCGCGTCGGCGACCTTCACGAAGCCGGCGATGTTGGCGCCGTCCACGTAGCTCACCCGGCCGTCGGCGCGCTGGCCGTACTTCACGCAGGCCGCGTGGATGCCGCGCATGATCTCCAGCAGGCGCGCGTCCACCTCGTCCCGCGACCAGGCCAGGCGCAGCGCGTTCTGGCTCATTTCGAGGCCCGAGGTGGCCACGCCGCCGGCGTTGCTGGCCTTGCCCGGGGCGTACAGCACGCCAGCCGCCTCGAAAGCGCGGATGGCGTCGATGGTGGAGGGCATGTTGGCGCCCTCGGCCACGCAGATCACCCCGTTGCGGATCAGGGTCGCGGCGTCGTCGCCGTCGAGCTCGTTCTGGGTGGCACAGGGCAGGGCCACGTCCACCGGCACGTGCCACGGGCGCACGCCCGGCTCGAAGCGGGCGCCGGTGCGGGCGGCGTAGTCGCTCACGCGGCCGTAGTGGTGGTTCTTCACGTCCATCAGGATCGCCAGCTTCTCGGGGGTGAAGCCTTCCTCGTCGATGATCGTGCCGCTCGAATCCGACACGGTGACGACCCGCGCGCCGAGCGCCATCGCCTTCTCGACGGCGTATTGAGCCACGTTGCCCGAGCCCGACACGCTGACCCGCAGCCCCTCGAAGCTGCGGCCGCGGGTACGCAGCATCTCGTTGGCGAAATACACCGTGCCGTAGCCGGTGGCCTCCGGGCGGATCAGCGAACCGCCGAAGCTCAGGCCCTTGCCGGTGAACACGCAGTCGGCGCGGTTGCTGAGCTTCTTGTACATGCCCGCCATGAAGCCCACCTCGCGGCCGCCCACGCCGATGTCGCCGGCCGGTACGTCGGTGTCGGCACCCACGTGGCGATACAGCTCGGTCACGAAGGCCTGGCAGAAGCGCATTACCTCGTTGGCGCTGCGGCCCTTCGGGTCGAAGTCAGCGCCGCCCTTGCCGCCGCCCATCGGCAGCGTGGTGAGGGCGTTCTTGAAGGTCTGCTCGAAGGCCAGGAACTTGAGCACCGACAGGTTCACCGACGGGTGGAAGCGGATGCCGCCCTTGTACGGCCCGATCGCCATGCTGTGCTGGATGCGGTAGCCGCGATTGACCTGGACGTTGCCGTGATCGTCGATCCACGACACGCGGAACAGGATCGCCCGCTCGGGCTCGACGAGGCGGTCGAGCAGGCCGTGCTCGGCGTAGCGGGGGTGCTGCTCGATGAACGGCCAGAGGCTCTCGATGACCTCGGTGACCGCCTGCAGGAACTCCGGCTGGCCCGGGTTGCGCTCCGCCACGTGTTGCAGGAATTGATTCGCCGACGCGTACTTCATGAATTTTGCTCCAGACAAAAATGCACCAAAAAGAGGATCGCTCGCCTTTTTGTGCACCTTTGTGGTGCAAAGTTCATTTCGGCGCGGTGACAGTCCGCGTCGACGCGGCGCGCGCGGGCCGGCGCGAGGCGCTCAGCGGCCGGGCTTGAGGACCAGCGGCAGCCCCGCCGCGACGAATACGACCCGTTCGCAGCGGGCCGCCACGGCCTGGTTGAGGCGCCCGGCCTCGTCGCGGAACAGGCGCCCCAAGGGCGATTCGGGCACCAGCCCGAGGCCGACCTCGTTGGCGACGAAGATCACCCGGCCGGGCAGCGCCGGGATCAGCGCGAGCAGTGCGTCGCGCTCCTGCACGAAGGCCGGCAGCGCCTCGGCACCGACACCCGGCGGCAACGCGTCGGCGCCGTCGAGGAGGTTGGCCAGCCACAGGGTCAGGCAGTCGACGACCACGCAACGCGTCGGCGCGGCTACCGCGGCCAGCGCGTCGGCCAGTCCGCGGGGATGTTCGTGCACCGTCCAGCCCGCCGGGCGGTCGGCCTGGTGGCGGGCGATGCGGGCGGCCATTTCGGCGTCCAGCGCCTCGGCGGTGACGATGACATGCACGGCAAGCCCGCTGTCGGCCGCGGCCGCTTCGGCGAGGCGGCTCTTGCCCGAACGGGCGCCGCCGAGAATCAGTTCGCTGCTCATGGAAATCCGGAAGTGTCTGAATCGGTGGTATTATCGCAGGCTGTCCGCCGGCAGCAGCAAGGGTCGGCGACAAACGTGTTCCAGGTGCTCCCCAGGGCCAGCCGGCCCAGGAGTTAAACGGGAAACAGGTGCGCGCTTCGTCCCGAAGTCGCAATGCCTGTGCTGCCCCCGCAACGGTAAGCAGGTGTACGGCGCGTCAAGCACGCCACTGGACCTTCGGGTCTGGGAAGGCGACGCGTCGCAGCCGACCGGGTTGTCTCCGGTCCGGCGCTGCCTGCGAGCCCGGATACCGGCCTCGATCACACCAAGCGGAAGTGCCACGGGGTGGTGGCGACGGGCGCGGCCGGATCACGGCTTTTCCTCTCCTTCTCCCCTGGCGCGTCCTGGATGCAATCCACCCGGCCGGCGGGGACGTCGACGGGTCAGGGAGAACCCACAATAATGACTATCCGCCTCACCGTCGCCGCGCTCGCGGTGGCCTCCGCCTTCGCCACGCCGGCCCTCGCCGCCAGCCCCTACGATTCGCCGATCCTGCTGGCCGCCGCGACGCCCGGCGAGCAGCCCGCGGTCATCGTCACCGCCACCCGCCAGGTCCAGCGCGCCGACGAATCCCTCGCCAGCGTCGACATCATCGACCGGGAGGAGATCGAGCGCGCCGGCCCCGGCTCCGCCCTCGACCTGCTGGCCCGCCAGGCCGGCGTGCAGATCGCCAGCAACGGCGGCCCCGGCAAGACTTCCTCGCTGTACCTGCGCGGCGCCAACGCCAACCACACCATCCTGCTGATCGACGGCGTGCGCATCGGCTCGGTGACGAGCGGTCAGCCCACCCTCGAGAACATCCCCCTGTCGCAGATCGAGCGCATCGAGATCCTGCGCGGCCCGGCCTCGGCGCTGTACGGCGCCGACGCGGTGGGCGGCGTGATCCAGGTGTTCACCAAGCGCGGCGAAGGCCCGGCCCAGTTCGAAGCCTTCGGTGGCGCCGGCAACCTCGGCACCACCCAGTTCGGTGCCGGGGTGTCCGGCTCCAGCGGCGCCTTGTCCTACGCCCTGCGTGCCGCCGAATACGAAACCCACGGCGTGTCCGCGCGCAAGGGCCCGTACCCGGCGATGAAGTCCTGGCACAACTACGACCCTGCCCTCGACGCCGACCGCGACGGCTACCGCAGCCGCTCCCTCGGCGGCAACCTGGGCTACACCCTCGCCCCGGGCCACGAGCTGCGCCTCAACCTGGTGCACATCGAATCGCGCAACTGGTACGACGGCGGCGGCTACAACTCGCCGGCGGGCGGCGCCGACGTGGGCAACGACGCCCTCACCCAGGTGATCGCCGTCGAGAGCATCAACCGCATCACCCCGATCTGGCAGAGCACCGTGCGCCTCGCCCAGGCCAAGGACGAGACCCGCGCCTTCCGCGCCGGCTCGCGCTTCGACTCCAAGCAGGAGCAGGTGCTGTGGCAGAACGACATCAAGCTGCCCCTGGGCAACCTGATGCTGGGCTACGAGCACCTCGAGCAGCAGGTCGACAGCACCACCAGCTTCACCGTCAAGTCGCGCGACATCTCGTCGTTCATGGCCGGCTGGAACGCCGGCCTCGGCAACCACCAGTGGCAGGCCAACCTGCGCCACGACAGCAACTCCCAGTTCGGCGACAAGCTCACCCACGTGCTCGGCTACGGCTACCGCATCACCCCGGCACTGCGCGCCAGCGGTTCGGTGGGCACTTCGTTCAAGGCGCCGACGCTCAACGACCTCTACTACGTCGACAGCGGCGGCAACCACGGCGACCCCAACCTGAAGGCCGAAAAGGGCCACAACCGCGAGCTGGCCCTGCGCTACGACGTCGCCGGCACCCGCGCTTCCGTGACCTACTTCGACAACAAGATCGACAACCTCATCACCTGGGCCGCGTTGCCGCCCACCTACGCCTACGTGCCGCTGCAGACCGGCGAGGCGCGCATCAAGGGCTGGGAGCTGGCCTACGGTGCGCTGCTCGGCGCCTACGAGCTGAGCGCCAGCATCGACCTCTCCGACCCCCGCGACGAGAGCACCGACAAGCAACTGGCCCGCCGCGCCCGCGAGGCCGCCCGGGTCGCCCTGTCGCGCAGCTTCGGCGCCCTCAGCCTGGGCGGCGAGCTGTACGCCACCGGCAAGCGCTACAACGACGCCGCCAACAACGAAAAGCTCGGCGGTTACAGCCTCGTCAACCTGTTCGCCCACTACAAGGTCGATCGCGACTGGCGTCTCGAAGCCCGTGCCAACAACATCCTCGACAAGGATTACGAACTGGCCAAGGGCTACAACACGCTGGGCGCGAGCGTCTTCGTCGGCGTACGCTACACCCCGCACTGACACGCGGACGAACGGGAGGCCAGGGTGACTCACACGGCAGCATCGCAGGCACGGCCATGACCCCGTCGCGGTCCGTCAGCCTTCACCCGCGGCGGCGCCGCGCCGGGCTGGTCATCGCCGGCCTGCTGGCGGCGACGCTGGCCGCCTTCGCCTGGGCCCTGTCGGCCGGCGCGATGGCGGTGCCGGGCAGCGAGCTGCTGGCGGCCCTCACTGGCCGCGGTGGCGGCATGGAAGCCGACATCGTGCGCACCTTGCGCCTGCCCCGCGCGGTGGCCGCCTTCGCCTGCGGCGGCCTGCTGGCCCTGGCCGGGGCGCTGATGCAGGTGCTGCTGCGCAATCCCCTGGCCGACCCGTACGTGCTGGGCATCTCCGGTGGCGCGGCGGTCGGCGCCCTGGGCGCGATCCTCGCCGGCGCCACCGCCGGCTGGATCGACGGCGGCGCCTTCGTCGGCGCGCTGGGTGCCACGCTGCTGGTGTTCGGCCTCGCCCACGGCGACGGTTCGTGGACCCAGACCCGCCTGCTCCTCACCGGCGTCATCGTCGCCGCCGGCTGCGGCGCGGCGGTGGCGCTGATGCTCAGTCTTGCCCCGGAAGGCCGGGTCAAGGGCATGCTGTTCTGGCTGATGGGCGACGCCAGCAGCGTCACCCAGCCGTGGCCGGCGCTTGCCGTGCTGGGCCTGGGATTGGTGGCCGTGCTGCCCTTCGCGCGGGAGCTCAACCTGCTCTCCCGGGGCGAGATCACCGCCCGGGCCCTGGGCGTGCGCGTCGGCCGTCTGCGGGCGCTGGTGTATGGGCTGGGCGCGCTGCTCACCGGCGTGGCGGTCACCACCGTTGGTTCGGTGGGTTTCGTCGGGCTGATCGTGCCGCATCTGGTGCGCCTCGCCATCGGCAACGACCAGCGCCTGCTGCTGCCCGCCGCCACCCTGGCCGGCGGGGTGCTGCTCACCGCTGCCGACACCGCGGCCCGCACCGTGGTCGCGCCCATCCAGCTGCCGGTGGGCGTACTCACCGCGCTGTTCGGCGTACCCGTGTTCCTCTTTTTGCTGACGAGGCATCCGCGATGAAGATGGACGCCCGTCCCCCGGTGCTCGGCACCGAAGCCCTCGCCGTCGAAGTCGGCCGGCACCGCGTGTGCCGCGATCTGGATTTCACCCTCCAGCCCGCCGACACGCTGGTCATCCTCGGCCGCAACGGGGCCGGCAAGAGCACCCTGCTCCACACCCTGGCCGGTCTGCGTCCGGTCGCCGCCGGTCGCGTCCTGCTCTCGGGCCAGCCCTACGCCGACTGGCCGCGCGGCCACGAAGCCTGTCTGCGCGGCCTGCTCGCCCAGAGCCAGCCCGACTTCTTCAGCGCCACGGTGCTCGAGACCGCCCTCGTCGGCCGCCATCCCTACCTCGGCCGCTGGGATTGGGAAGGCCCCGACGACGAGCGCATTGCCCTGGCCGCCCTCGACACCGTCGGGCTCGGCGGTTTTGCCGAGCGCCAGGTGCCCACCCTGTCGGGCGGCGAGCGCCAGCGCCTCGCCATCGCCACGCTGCTGGTCCAGCAGCCGCGGCTCTATTTGCTCGACGAGCCGCTGGCGCACCTCGACCTGCACCACCAGGTCGCCGTCCTCGACCACTTTCACGGCCTGGCCGCCGCTGGCGCCGGGGTCGCGATGGTGCTCCACGACATCAACCTCACCGCCCGCTATGCCAGCCACGTGCTGCTGCTCGACGGTGAAGGCGGCCACGTGATCGGCCCGGCAGCCGAGGTGCTCACCGCGCCGCGCCTCTCGGCCGCCTTCGGCCACCCGTTGCGGGCGGTGCCGGACGGGGACGGCATGTTGTTCGTCCCCGCCTGATTCGACGCAAAAAACAACCTAATCAAAATTTCATTGTTGCCAAATATGCAACAAAGGACCGCTCATGACTGATTCATCCGACCGCGACGCCCGTCACAAGACCCGCATGGAACGCAAGAAGGCCGTCGTCGACGCGGCCATCGCCGCCGCCACCGACAAGCGCGGCGTGGTGCTGGTGAACACCGGCAACGGCAAGGGCAAGTCCAGCGCCGCCTTCGGCGTGCTGGCCCGCGCCATCGGCCATGGCTTCCAGTGCGGCGTCGTGCAATTCGTGAAAGGGCGCTCCGATACCGGCGAGGAAGCTTTCTTCCGCCGCCAGCCCGAAGTGAGCTGGCACGTGATGGGCGACGGCTTCACCTGGGACACCCAGGACCGCAGCGCCGACATCGCCAGCGCCAAGGCCGGCTGGGAACAGGCCCGCGCCTTCCTGCGCGATCCGTCGATCGGGCTGGTCGTGCTCGACGAGCTCAACATCGTGCTCAAGTACGCCTATCTGGACGTGGCTGAGGTCATTGCCGACATCGCCGCGCGTCCGGCGCATCAGCACGTCGTCGTCACCGGCCGCGGTGCGCCCGACGCGTTGCTCGAAGCGGCGGACACCGTTACCGACATGGGCGTGGTCAAGCACGCCTTCAAGGCCGGCATCGCGGCCCAGGCGGGGGTGGAGTTCTGAGCCGATCGCCCCGTCGCGGGCTGGCCGCCGGCTAAGCGGAGAGTGGGCGCGGACCCGGCCGGGACGCTGCCGGTCCGCCCCGGAACGCGCGCCTACTTCACGCTGTACTTGAAGGCGCCCTGCTTGCCGGCGCTGGCACGAATGCGCGTGAGGCCCGCGCCCTCGGCCATGCGGGCGAGGACGGCTTCGGCGATCTCGGGTAGCAGGGTGCCGCCGAGGATGTGGTCGACGTTGCGGGCGCCGGAGTCGACCTCGGTGCAGCGGGCCAGCACCGCCTCGACGAGCGCCTCGTCCCAGCCGAAGGCGGCCTTGTGGTGGGCGGCGATGCGGTCGCGGAGGCGGCCGAGTTTGAGCTCGATGATGCGCACCAGCACGTCGTCGGACACCGGGTAGTAGGGCACGACCTTCATGCGGCCGAGGAAGGCGGGCTTGAAGGCCTGGTACAGCACCGGACGCAGCGCCTCGGCCAGGGCGTCGGCGTCGGGCAGCTGATCGGCCGGCCGGTTGAGGCAGGCCTGCATGATCTGGCTGGAGCCGACGTTGCTGGTGAGGATGATGAGGGTGTTGCGGAAGTCGATCTCGCGGCCCTCGGCGTCGTCGAGCACGCCTTTGTCGAAGACCTGGAAAAACAGCTCGAGCACGTCCGGGTGGGCTTTCTCGACTTCGTCGAGGAGCACCACGCTGTGGGGATTGCGGCGCACCGCCTCGGTGAGCGCGCCACCTTCGCCGTAGCCGACGTAGCCCGGCGGCGAGCCCTTGAGGCCGGAAACGCTGTGGGCCTCCTGGTATTCGCTCATGTTGAGGGTGATGAGCTTGCGCTCGCCGCCGTAGAGGATGTCGGCCAGCGCGAGGGCGGTTTCGGTTTTGCCGACGCCGGAGGGGCCGACGAACAGGAACACGCCCTTGGGCTTGTGGGGGTCGTCGAGGTTGGCGCGGGCTGTGCGCACGCGCTGGGCGATGGCCTCGAGGGCGTGGTCCTGGCCGATGACGCGCGCCTGCAGCAGCGGCTTGAGCTTGAGCACGGTGCGGATCTCGTCCTTGACCATCTTGCCCAGGGGAATGCCGGTCCAGGCGGCGACGATCTCGGCGACGGCGTGGCCGTCGACCTGCAGCGGGACCAGGGGCGTTTCGCCCTGCAGCGCGCGCAAGCGTTCGAGGGCGGCGTCGAGTTCGGGGGTGGCGGGCGCGGCGGCTTTGCGGCCGCGGGTCTTCGGGGCGGCATCGGCGACCGGAGGCGGCGCGTTTTCGAGGCCGTGACGCAGGGCGAGGATGTGGGCGACGAGTGCCTTTTCCTCGTCGAAGCGGACGCGGTGGGCGGCGATCTGGTCGTCCAGTTGGCGGATCGACGCCTGCAGTTCGCCGATGCGGGCATCGTGGCGCGCGCCGCTGGCGGTTTCCCGTTCGAGGGCGGCGAGTTCGGCGCGTTCGCGGGCGATGCGCTTCTCGGCGTCGTCGATGACGGCCGGTGTGGCGCCCTGGCCGAGGGCGACCCGGGCGCAGGCGGTGTCGAGCACGCCGATGGCCTTGTCGGGGAGCTGGCGGCCGCTGATGTAGCGGCTGGACAGGCGAACGGCTTCGGTGACGGCCTCGTCGAGGATGCGTACGCCGAAGTGCGCCTCCATCAACGGCACCATGCCGCGCAGCATCGCGGCGGCGAGGGGTTCGGCGGGCTCTTCGATCTTGACGACCTGGAAGCGCCGGGCGAGGGCGGCGTCCTTTTCGAAGAACTTCTTGTATTCGGCCCAGGTGGTGGCGGCAATGGTGCGCAGCTCGCCGCGGGCCAGCGCGGGCTTGAGGAGATTGGCGGCGTCGTTCTGGCCGGACTGGCCGCCCGCACCGATCAGGGTGTGGGCTTCGTCGATGAACAGGACGATCGGACGGGGGCTTTTCTTGACTTCGTCGATGACGTTCTTGAGGCGGTTCTCGAACTCGCCCTTGACGCTGGCCCCGGCCTGCAGCAAGCCCAGGTCGAGCACGTGCAGCTCGACGCCCACCAGGGGCGGCGGCACGTCGCCGGCGGCGATGCGCAGGGCCAGGCCTTCGACCACGGCGGTCTTGCCGACGCCGGCCTCGCCAGTGAGGATCGGGTTGTTCTGACGGCGGCGCATCAAGATGTCGATGGTCTGGCGGATCTCGCCGTCGCGGCCGATGACCGGGTCCACCTGCCCGTCGCGGGCGCGTTGGGTGAGGTTGGTGGTGAATTGGTCGAGCGCGGGGGTGGCGCTGGGGCCGGCTGGGGCGGCCGTTGCGGCGTCGGCGGGGCGGTGGGGGGCGGTGGCTTCGGCGGAGCTGGTGGTGAGGGCGTCGAAGCGCTGGCGCAGCTCGTCGAGGCGGATCGCCGCGAGGCGTGCGGCGCCTCGTTGGGCGAGCTGGCGCAGGTCGGGGTCGCCGAGCAGGGCGAGCACCAGGTGGCCGGAGCGGATGCGCGGCGCGTGGGCATCGAGGGAGGCGATCAGCCAGGCCTGCTCGAAGAGGTGCGGCAGGTGGGCGGAGAAAACCGGGGTGCGGCTGTTGCCGGTCTTGAAGCGGTCGATCTCGAGGTTCAGCTCCCGTTCGAGCCCGGCGGGGTCGAGCTGGGCGTGGCGCAGGATGGCGTGAAGATCACTGTCGGGGCGTTCGAGCAGCGCCAGCAGCAGGTGCTCGATGTCCACCTCGTAGTTGCCGCGGGCCATGCACAGGCCGGCGGCACGCTCGGCGGCCTGGCGGCAGGTGTCGTTGAGCTTGCTGATCAGGGTTTTGAGAGAGGTGCTCATCGGGGCGGTCCTTGGGCGGGCGGTGTTCAGTGGGAAAAGCGGGCGAGGTAGCGGATGTCGCGTCGATCCTCGCGGGCCGGGCGGGTGAGCAGGAAGCCGTCGCGTCCCAGGCGCACCGGCCGGGCGCCGCCCAGGCGGGTCGGGCGAACGTCGGCGGCGCGCAGGATCGGGCAGATCTCGTATTCGAACTGGCCGCCGGTGGCCAGCGAGAGGAGTTTGCCGAGGGCGGCGGCGCGGTCGCCGCTGGGCAGGAAGTCGAGGTAGCGGGGGCCGCTCAGTGGGCCGAGATGGATGCGCACGCGCAGGTTGCGTTGCCACACCCGCTCGCCGACGAGGCTGTCGATGCCGAGCCGCACGGCCCGCTGGCCGAGGCTGGCGCGCTGGGTGTCGGGAATGGGGTACCAGCGTCCGACGAACTGTTCGATCGCGACGGTTTCGCGAAAGTAGCCGTGCAGGGCGCGTCGGAGCGCTTCGGCCGAGACCGGGCGCTGGCGCAGCAGACCGGCCAGGCGGGCGATGGCTTCGTCGTCGATGGCGCCGGGCGTGGCCCGGAGACGTCCGCGCAGGGATTCGAAGCCGAGCCCGGCGAGGGCCAGCAGCAGCGGGGTGAAGCGGTTGCGGCGATCGAGCTCGTATTGCACCGGGAGCTGGTACTTCTTCCAGGCGCGATAGAAGTGGCCGACGGCGCGGTTGGTGAAGAGGTCGAGAAAGGCGCGCGCCTCGCCTTCCCGCGCGGGGGTGTCGCGCTGCGCCCGATGGCGGTCGCGCAGCTGGTTGTCGCGGGCGAGGATGCGCTCGGTGTAGTGCAGCGGAAGTGCGCCATGCGTGCCGAGCATGCCGATGAAGGCGGAGGTGATCTCGACCCGGTCCGGTTCGGCGGTGGGTTGTCCGCCGGCGTTGAGGCGGTAGCGGGTCGCCATGCCGTCCACCTGGCTGGGGGCGAAGCCCAGCCGCAGCGCGCTGCGAAAGCGGATGCGCTCGGAGACGGGATCGCCGCCCCGGTGGCGGAAAGCGAGCTCGTACAGGCGGACGAGCTGAAAGAAGGCGTAGCGCTGGGGGGCGGCCTGGGTGGCCTCGATCAGCCCAGGATCGAGTCGCCGCTGCGGGGTGCGCATCGGATCAGTTCCTCCCCGGTTCGGCTGGATACGACGACCAGCTGGGTGAAGCTGTTGAGCCCCACGTAGAGCCCGAGAAAGCGGTCGATGCAGCGGGTGAAGACGTCCAGCCCGCTGCCGGCGAAGCTGGATTCGTCGAGGGTCAGGCGGACTTCGAGGCCGCGCACGAAGCAGGCGAAGGGGCGCCCGGCCATCCAGAGGGTCTTGTCCTGCCGGTCGATGGCGAGCAGGCCCTCGATCTGGCGGCGGGTGGCGGCGGTGCGCGGCAGATCGTAGAGGGCAAGCATTTCCTTGAAGGCGCCGAGGCCGTTGCCGCTGAGGGACAGGTGATTGAGCGCGAGGTGGGAGATGAGCCGCCATTGGCCGTCGGCCCGGTGATCGAAGCGCAGCGGCGCGGTGGGTTTGCGGAGCAGGCGGATCGCACGCACGCTCGAGCCGCCCTCGAGGAAAAGGTCCCCCGACGGCGCGCCCACTGCCATGAACGTGGGTAGCGCGCGGTTGGTGCAGGTGAGCTGGAGGCTCAGCACGTCGGTTTTGGGCTGGACCGGATCGAAATCGGCATCCACCAGGGTCAGGGTGGTCTCGTAGCCGGGGCTGCTCTCGGCGATCAGTGGATCGCGCTGGGCGAACCAGTAGTGCCCGTCGTGCTCGGGGGTCTCGCCGTGCCGCAGCGAGAAGAACGGGCGGAATTCGGTGATCGATTCGCCGTGGGCGTCCTGCCGGATCCGCTGGACGGCGTCGATGGCGTAAATCTCGTAGGCGAAGGCCCGGCGTCCGTCGGCCACCACGGGGTAGGCCGCGCTGCGGTGGGAGACGCGGATCGGGTCGCCGCGCTGGGGGAACAGGTTGACCACCGGCACGCAGTCGAGGCGCAGGTTGGCGGGGCCCAGGGTCTGCAGCAGGCGGGCGGTGTCGCTATCGCCGCCGAGCCCGCCGAGGACGCAGTGCAGCCGGACTCCGGTGGCGTCCCCGAGGGCCGCCGGCAGGCGGTCGGGCCGGATGTCGAAGAAGTTGAATTTCTCGGGGAAGCAGAAATATTCGGTGAGATGCCGGTAAGCGTCGTGAGCGCTTTCCGGCATGTCGATCAGCGCTTCGTCAGCGGCGAAGCCCACTTCACCGAGCGCGTCGGGGGGCAGGGGGTGCCAGCGTCCGTCGCCGCCCTCGGCGTAGAGTTGGAGGCGGCGCAGGAACAGGGCGTCCCGTAGCGCGGATGCGACCGATGGTTCGGCGTGGATGTAGAAGCGCAGTGGCGCCAGAGTGCCAAATCCGCCGACCCGCTCGGTGCTGCGAAGCGTGAGGGCAAGCGAAACGATGGCGCTGCTGCCGACCGGCAGGCGGATTTCGGCGGGGGCCGTGGCGAGGGGGTCGAAGGCCAGGCTGGCGACGCTGACGGGCTGCAGCGTCAGCGCCCAGGCGGTTCGGAAGCGGCAGACCGCGCCCTTGATGGGGTGCGAATGCAGCGCGGTGCCACGGGGCAGCCGGGTCGCGCCGGGCATGTTTCCGGCGTGCTCGAACTGGGCAATCGAGCAGCACGGGAAGGGACGCAGGTAGTGGGGGTAGAGGACGTTGAGGAGCGCCTCGGTGAACTGCGGGTAACTGTCCTCGAGCTTCTTGCTCACCCGTGCGGTGAGTAGCGCGAAGGATTCGATCATCCGCTCCACGTGCGGGTCGTCGCAGCGCTCGCCAGAGAGCAGCAACTGGCCGGCGAGCGTCGGGTAGCGCGTGGCGAATTCACCGGCGTGACTGCGCAGGAAGGCCAGTTCGCGCTCGTAGTAGGGCAGCAGATCGTTCATTCGGACACCGAGGCGCGGCCGCGTGGCCGGCTGACCGAGTACTGCAGGCTGGTGGGTTGTAGCAAGGCGTCGAAGGCGACGGGCTCCTGGGCGGGATTGACGAACAGGACGGCGTTGATCGAAAAGAACAGGGCGTTGATGGCGTTGCGTTGCAGTTCGAGTTCGACCCGCACGTTGCGCAGGCGTGGTTCGTGAGCGGCGATAGCCTGCTCGATCGCGCGGCAGATGCGCTGGCGGTCGTGAACGTTGGCGAGGCTCATACCCGCGAAGTCGCACAGGCCGAAGCCGGCCACCGAGCGCCCGGCGAGGGGAAAATCCCGGGCCAGGTCGGCATCGAAGACGATCCGCGTGTTGAGCAGCGCTTCGAGGTCACGGGCGACGGAGTCCTTCAACTGCTCCAGACTCAGGCGGTGGCGCGTCGCGGCACGCGGCGGATCGTCGAACAGGGTATCGAACAGGGAGGGGGCGAAGCCCTTGAGCATGGTGCGTCGCAGGGCGGACACCGCCGCGAGGACGGTGCCGCCACGGCTGGTCAGGTGAGGTTAGGCGTGTTCTTGGCGAGGTTCCAGGCGCCCTGGATGTTGACCTTGCCGGACTTGCTGCCGTCGATGTTCAGCTCGTCGTAGGTCCACTTCACGGCCGAGTACTTGAGCGAGAAGGCTTCGCGGGGAATGCCTTCGGCATCCACCGACGGCGACACCGAGGCGACGATCACGTTCTTCAGCTCGATCTTCAGGTACTGGTGGCGGTTCTGGGTCGACGAGGGGTTGCCGGTGGTGTTCTTGCCGCCGAACGCGCGGTAGAAGTAGATGATCACGTCGTTCACGACGAGGCCGGACGAGCAGGCCTGGTACAGCTTGGGACTGGCGCCGTCGATGTCCTTGGTGAAGATCATTTCGCCATGCTCGACGCGTTCGGCGGTGTGGCCGCCGGCCGCGGAGGCGGTCGCCGACTTCGGCTGGCGCATGGTGTGGCTCCAGCTATAAACCTCGACGGTGTCCTTGTGCTTGGCATCGCGGGAGTCGCCCTTGATGTCGCTGCCTTTGAATTCGACGTAGATGTCCTTCATTTTTTACTTTCTCCTTGAATGCGGGATGCTGCTCAGCCCTTGCCTTGCGGTAGCTCGGCCACGAGGCGCAGGGAAACCGACAGCTCGTCGAGCTGGAAGTGGGGGCGGATGAACGACACTGCCCGATAGACGCCGGGGCGGCCCGGCACTTCACTGACCTCGATCGAGGCCTCGCGCAGGGGAAATTCGGCCTTCGTGTCCTGGGACGCCGCGTCGTCGGTGGTGACGAACTTGTCGATCCAGTTC
Source organism: Zoogloea sp. (assembly GCF_041911615.1). Lineage (GTDB taxonomy): Bacteria > Pseudomonadota > Gammaproteobacteria > Burkholderiales > Rhodocyclaceae > Zoogloea. Next base: position 20,445 of record NZ_JAYROR010000103.1, read on the forward strand.
TGCAGGTAGCTCTGGACGCCGGATGCGGTGGCGAAGCTGCCGATCTTTTCGCGCATCATCGCCTTCATGTAATGGGAGATCCGCGAGACGGCGAAGATGTACTGGAGTTGGGCGGACAGTGCGGCGTTGGCGTTGGCTGCGTCGGTGCTGTACTTCTTGGGCTTCTGGGCCGATTGGGCGCCGAAGAACGCGGCGTAGTCGGTGTGCTTGCAGTGCACCAGCGGTATGAAGCCGAGATCGCTGAGTTCCTTCTCGCGGCGATCGGTGATCGAGACTTCGGTCGGGCACTTGAGGGCCACTTCGCCGTCGTCGGTGCGGAAGGTGTGGGTCGGCAGATCCTCGACCAGGCCTCCCCCTTCGACGCCGCGGATCGCGGCGCACCAGCCGTATTTGTCGAAGGCATCGGTGAGGCGCGCCGCGAAGGCGAATGCCGCGTTGCACCACAGGTACTTGTCGTGATTGGTGCCGTCGACATCCTCGACGAAATTGAAGCCTTCGGTGGTTTCGCCGTCTTCGGGGTTGTAGGGCAGGCGCCCGAGGAAGCGCGGCAGGACCAGGCCGACGTAGCGCGCATCTTCCGATTCGCGGAAAGATTTCCACTTGGCGTACTCGACGGTGTCGAAGACTTTGGCCATGTCGAGCGGCTTGCCGAGCTCGGCATGGGATTGGAGGCCGAACAACTGGGGGGACGCAGCGGTGATGAACGGCGCGTGGGCGGCGGCGGCGATGTGCGACATCTGATCGATGAAGTACATGTCTTCCGGTTGGCGGCTCATCTCGAACTGCCCGATCAGTGCGCCGAAGGGGGCGCCACCGAAGGTGCCGAATTCTTCCTCGTAGACCTTTTTGAACAGCGCGCTCTGGTCGAAATCGATCGCCGACTTGAAGTCCTTGACCAGCTCGCGCTTGGTGGCGTTGAGGAGCTTGATCTTCAGGTGCGTGCCGCTGGCGGTCTGGCTGCACAGGTAGTGCAGGCCGGTCCAGGCGCTTTCCAGGGCCTGGAACTCCGGCGCGTGCATGACCTCGCTGAGCTGTTCGGAGATCAGCCGGTCCAGCTCGGCGACCCGGGCATCGATCGAGGCGGCGAGGCTTTCGGAAACCACCACTTCGCCCTCCAGGACCTGATTCACCAGTTCGCCGATGATGTCCTTCGCGCGGTCCTTCTCCTGGTCGGACTGGGCAACGCGGCTTTCCGCGACGATCCGGTCGAGCAGACCTGCATCCTGGTTGGTCGGGGATGCATCGACGACGGGTTGCAGTGCGCTCATTGGGGGGCTCCTTCGGTTTTTCCACCCAGCGCCTGGAGTGCCTCGGTGTTCGCCAGCACGTCGTTGAGGAGGTCTTCGAGCTTCTCGTTGCCCGCAAGCTTGTTACGCAGGTCGGCCAGCTTGGCGCGGGCTTCCTGCAGTTTTCGCAGGGGTTCGATCTGCTGGACCAGCGCCTCGGGCCGAAAATCGTCGAAACGTTCGAAGGTGAGATCGACGGCGAGCTCGCTGCCGTCGGGGCGGAGTCGGTTCGCGACGCGGTAGGCCGCCCGCGGTGCCAGGGCGCCCATGACGTCGTCGAAGTTGTCCATGCCCACATTGACGAACTTTCGATCTCGGACCTTGCCGAGCGCAGCCTGCGATTGCGCGGCGAAGTCGCCGACCACGCCGACGACGAACGGGAGTTCCTTCATCTCGGTCGCATCGCCGACCTGGACGTCGTAGGTCAGGTGGACGCGCGGGGCGCGCACCTTCTGCAGCTGCTTCTGAACGCTTTCCTTCTTTGCCATGTCGATCTCCGGAATGGGAAAACTGAAAGCCCCGAGGGCTTACTGCAAGGCCCCGAACGGGCCGCCCGCAGCGCCGCTCTGAGGCGACGGCGTCGTGTTGCCGCCTGCGGGCCGGCACGGGCGCTTTTTGCCGCAAGGCTGGCTGGCCGCGGCAGGCCGTGCGGCGGGGGCCGGGCCGGCGGCAGGCACCACGACCTTGTCGCCGACGATGTCGCGCAGGATCTTGACCAGTTCGACCGCGTCCTTCTGGGCGTCGCCCTTGAGGCCGGCTTCCTTGCGCAGGTCGCTCAGGGACTGCTGCGCGACGCGCAGGCCGGACGCGGCGCGAATTCCTTTGGCATCGCGGTCGGCGGGGTCGCGCTGCAGGACTTCTTCGGCCGAAAGGATGGCGCGCGAATACTCCTTCGCCTCGAAATGGATGCGCGCCTTGCGCGCCCACGGTTCCTTGCGGTCGGGGCTCTTCTTCGCGGTGTCATCGAGCACCTTGAGCGCGTCCTGTGGTTTTCCCTCCTTGATAAGCAGGTCCACCTGGGCGCTGGAGCGTTCCCATTCGTCCCCGAATTCGACGGGTTTGACCGAGTTTGCGGCGCATCCGGTGAGCATTCCCGAAGCACCCAGTAAGGCGACAATAATCAATTTTTTCATGATGTTATTTGCTTTTTCTGGCGGGCCGTAAAGCAATCGCGAACGGGTGGTGATGACGTCACGATTGCATCAAACTGAATGGCATAGTACATTTAACTGTATATATGCACAATGTAATTTTATGATTGACGTCGAGGGCAACTTTTGGCATAGGTGCGGATACGGTGTGGATGAGGCTGTGCGGCGGGCGTGTCGCGATGATTTTCCTGATGGTGGTCGGGCTTTCCGGGTGTGCGGCAATGTCAGCTGTCACGGCGGCGGGTAGCGCCGTCGACGCGATCATGAGCGTCGCCGGCGTCGGTAAGTCCGATGGGCTGGAGGCTCGGCGGGCGACCGAGGTGTCGCTCACTGTCGCAGCCGGCGAACACCTCAACACCACGCCGGACGGCAAGCCGCTGTCGCTGGTGTTGAAGGTCTATGCGCTGCGTGCGCCCGACCGGCTGCGAGCCCTCACGTACGCCCAGTTCTCAGCGCCGGGGGGCGACAAGGAGGCGTTGGGCGAGGATCTGATCTCGGTCAGGGAATTGATCGCTCTGCCCGGCAAGACCTACGTCCTGCCGCTGAAGCTGTCGGCAGACGCCACGACGATCGGCGTGGCGGGACTGTTTCGCGCTCCGTTCGCCGATCGCTGGAAGCTCGCGTTCGATCTCCGGAAATCGACCGAAGCCGGCATCGTCGTCGGTGCCCACGCCTGCGCCCTGACGGCTACCCAGGGCGCCCCGGTCGCCGGCAGTCCTGCACCGCCGGCCTCGCTGGTCGGGGTCCAATGCAACCGTTGATCACGTAAACCTCATGAACCACGCCAAACCGCTCTGGGGCGAAGGACTGTTCCTGCGCCCCCAGAATTTTCAGCAGCAGGACGCCCATCACGAAGCCTTGATCCGCCATGCCCAGCTCGCCGCCAACCCCTTCGCCTGGGGCGTTCGGGAACTGGTGCTCGATCAGGAGTCGCTGCGCAGCGGCATCCTCCGTTTCGAGCGGATCGATGCCGTCTTCGCCAATGGCGATACCTTCCTGGCGCCAGACGTCGACCAGCTGCCGCCGCCCTTTGCCCTGGCGGATGCAGTGGCGGAAGACGGTGCGACGGAGTTCTTTCTCGCCGTGCGGCAGCTTGGTCTCCACGGGCGCAATTGCACCGAGAGTCCCGCCGACGGCAGCGCGAGCCGCTATCTCGTGGTGGCCCGCGAAACGCCCGACCTGTTCTCCGACGCCGCGGACGCGGAAATCGCCAGTCTCAGCAAGCTCGGTGTGCTCAAGCCGGCCCACGAACCGCGGGAGCAGTTCCAGGCGCTGCCGCTGGCACGCATCCGTCGCACGCCCAGCAACGGCTTCGAGAGCGATCCCGCCTTCCTGCCGCCCGCGCTCAGTGTGCGCGGCGCCCCCGGGCTTTACCGCCTGCTGCGCAGCCAGATCGACGCGTTGCTGGCCAAGGTCGATGCGCTCTACGGCTTTCATCGCGAGCCCTCGAAGAACATCATCGAGTTCCGCTCCGGCGACATCGCGTCGTTCTGGCTGCTCCACACCGCCAGTTCCGCTTGCGCCGCGCTGACGCATTTTTTCCGCAATCCGGATCTCTCCCCCGAACGCTACTTCCAGGAGCTGTTGCGCCTTGCCGGCGGGCTGCTGACCTTCTCGAAGGGTTACGGCCTCGGTGATCTGCCCGCCTATGACCACGCCCAGCCCGGCCCCTGCTTTGCCCGGCTCGACCAGTTGATCCGCGAACTGCTCGACACCGTCATCTCGACGCGTTACTTCGCCATCGCCCTGACCCAGCCCAAGCCCGCGTTCTTCGCCGGTCGCCTGGAGTCGGACAAGATCGATGCCGGCACGGCGTTCTTCCTGTCGATTTCGGCGGCCAACCCCCAGTCCGAGATCGTCGAATCCGTTCCGATCCGTCTCAAGGTCGGTGCGCCGGACGACGTCGAGAAGCTCGTCCTGTCGGCCATGTCCGGCGTCCGCCTGCGCCATGCCGCGCAGGTGCCCGCGGCGATTCCGGTGCGTCCGGGTGCCTGCTACTTCGCGCTCGACGCCCACGGGCCGCTTTACGAACGGATGCTCAAGGCGCAGTCGGTGATGATCTACGCCCCCGAGAGCTACCAGGATCTCAAAGTCGAAATGATCGCGGTGACTTCATGACCCAAGCCCCCAGCCTGTTTGCCAGCTCTCCGGCCGTAGCGCCGGTCGATGAGGTCGTGCCCTCCGCCCCGGCGCACAACCTGGTCGACCTCCTCTACGACGGCTTTCACATGCTGATCCTGATGCGTAGCCGCAGCCTGCCACGGGACGCCGATACCTTTGCGGCCGCCATCCGGCAGTTCCTCGATCAGTTCGAGCGTGCCGCCCGCAAGCAGGATTTCTCGAACGAGGACATCTTCGACGCCAAGTACGCTTTCTGTGCCGCGGTGGATGAGGCGGTCCTCACCGCCCGCACCGACATTCGCGATGCCTGGGAACGGCGCCCGCTGCAACTCGTACTGTTCGGCGAGCAACTGGCCGGCGAGCACTTCTTCGACAAGCTCGAAATCGCCCGCAACGGCGGCGCCAGTCGGGTCAATGCCCTCGAAGTGTTCCAGATGTGCCTGCTCACCGGTTTCAGGGGGCGTTATCTGCTCGAAGGCCCCGAGAAGCTCAAATATCTCACTGCCCAGCTGGGCGAACAGATCGCCCACATCCGCGGCCGCGCAGCCGGGTTTGCGCCCCACTGGGCCGCGCCCGACCAGATCGTCAATGCCCTCCGGCGGGACGTGCCGGCGTGGATCATCGGTGCGGTTCTGGCGCTGCTCGGCCTTCTCGCCTATCTGGGGCTCGAATGGCATGCCGATCGAACCGTTGACGAGACCCTGGCGCCCTTCGCCAAAGTCGTTCAGCTCGCACCCCGCCCGCCGACCCTGACCCTGACGCTTCCCTGAGCTGCCGGCCTGCCGTCAGCACGACTCGAGTGCCACCGCAGAATCGATCGGGATCGGCCTGTAGGGCGATTTCGCCGAGGAGCGGGGTACCGAGCCAGACGATTACCGGCCGGAGCCGATCCCAGGGGGCTCAACCCGAACATGCAAGTCCGCGCCGATACATCGGCCGGGGCTACGACGCTGGAGAGGCTGAGGTTGATCCCTTCGGGATGCCGACGCTTAAACGTAACCGGCAATCAGCGAGCAAACCCCGCTGATCCCGATGAAGTCTTCCTCCTCGAACGTCACCGTTCGCTCGATCATTTGAGGTAGATGCGCGACGCCTTCGAGGCGTCCGGACGGCCGCTGCCGAGCGTCGTGGGCCGTACCTTGCAGTAAAACGACACCCGATTGCCGCGGGACGCAGTTCGCGCTTGCTTGGAGCCACGAAACCGAAGCAGTATTCGCCTTCCTGAACAGATACGTGGCGGCCGGCGATCCGGTTGCACCTGCTCCCCATGTCCGTCTCCAAATCATCTCTGGCGGCGCTCACGCTCGGCGCGCTCGGTGTCGTGTATGGCGATATCGGTACCAGTGTCCTTTACGCGGTCAAGGAGGTCTTCAACTCGGGGCATGTCGAGTTCACGCCCGACAACGTCTATGGCGTGCTCTCGATCTTCGTGTGGACGTTGACGATCATCGTCTCCCTCAAATACGTCACCCTGGTCCTGCGCGCCGACAACCACGGCGAAGGCGGTCTGGTGGCGATGCTGGCGCTGGCGTCGCAAGCCGTGAAGGAAAGGCCACGGCTGCGTAGCTGGATGTTGCTGGTGGGGATCTTCGGCACCTGCCTGTTCTACGGCGACGGGGTGATCACGCCGGCGATCTCGGTGCTCTCCGCGGTCGAAGGTCTCGAGGTGATGTCGCCGGCCTTCAAGAAGGCGGTGATTCCGCTCACGCTGATCATCCTGTTCGGTCTGTTCGCCGTGCAAAAGCATGGCACCGCGGGCATCGGCAAGTTTTTCGGGCCGGTGATGGTGCTGTGGTTCCTGTCGATCGCCACGCTGGGCGTCTCGCACATCGTGACCCACCCCGAAATCCTGCTGGCGATCAGCCCCCACCACGCGATCCTGTTCATGTGGCACTACCCGGGCATCTCCTTCATCATCCTCGGCGCGGTGGTGCTGTGCGTCACGGGCGGCGAGGCGCTCTACGCGGACATGGGGCACTTCGGCAAGAAGCCGATCCGCATCGCCTGGTTCTCGATCGCGATGCCCTCGCTGATCCTCAACTATTTCGGCCAGGGGGCCCTGCTGCTGGCCGAGCCGGAAGCGGTCAAGAACCCCTTCTTCAACCTCGCCCCCGACTGGGCGCTACTGCCCCTGGTGGGCCTCGCCACGATCGCCACCGTGATCGCCTCCCAGGCGCTCATCTCCGGTGCCTTCAGCGTCACCAAGCAGGTCATCCAGCTCGGCTACCTGCCGCGCCTGCAGATCCAGCACACCAGCGAGACCGACACCGGGCAGATCTACATTCCGCTGGTCAACTGGGGCCTGTTCGTCGCCATCGTGTTCGCCGTGGCGCTCTTCAAGACGTCCAGCAACCTCGCGGCGGCCTACGGCATCGCGGTGACCCTCGACATGCTGATCACCACCGTGCTGACCTTCTTCGTGGTGCGCTACGGCTGGGGGTATCCGTGGCTGCTGTGCGTGGGCGCGACGGGTTTCTTCTTCGTCATCGATCTGGCCTTTTTCAGCTCCAACCTGCTCAAGCTCACCGACGGCGGCTGGTTCCCGCTGTTGATCGGCGGCGCGGTCTTCGTGCTCATGACCACCTGGAAACGCGGGCGCGAGCTGCTCAACGAATCGATCACCAACCACGCCCTGGATCTGCGCATGTTCCTCGACTCGGTGCTCGGCAACCCGATCGCGCGGGTCGACGGCACCGCGGTGTTCATGTCGGCGCAGCCCGGTACCGTGCCCAACGCCCTGCTGCACAACCTCAAGCACAACAAGGTGATGCACCAGCACAACCTGTTCGTCACGGTGCGCAGCCACGAAGTCCCGTGGATCGAGGAAGCGCACCGCCTCGAAGCCGAGCCCCTCGGCAACGGCTGCTGGAAGCTGGTCGTCAATTACGGCTTCAAGGACGACCCCGACCTCCCGGGCGCGCTGTCGAAACTCGTCGACAAGGGCGTCTGTCTCGATCCGATGACCACCAGCTATTTCCTGTCGCGGGACATCGTTACGCCCACCATCGGCACTGGCATGGCGTTCTGGCGCGAGAAGCTGTTCTCCCAGATGCACCACAATGCCAGCTCCGCCGCCGAGTTCCTCAAGCTGCCGAACAACGCCGTCGTGGAGCTCGGCAGCAAGATCGAAATCTGACCGTGGCGCGTGCATTGATGCATCGCAATTTATCCGGAAAATAGATAAGCAATAGAGAAATTATTTGATTTATAGAACGTACGCCGCCGCTTAACATAAGGGCTTTTTAGCGTCGCGCAACGATCATGGCCGCCTTCAACAAAGAAACCGTCCTCTCCGTCCACCACTGGAACGACAGCCTGTTCACCTTTCGCACCACGCGCGACGCGGGCCTGCGATTCATCAACGGCCAGTTCGTGATGATCGGTCTCGAAGTGGACGGTCGGCCCTTGATGCGCGCCTACAGCATTGCCAGCGCCAACTACGAAGAGCACCTGGAATTCTTCAGCATCAAGGTGCAGGACGGCCCGCTCACCTCGCGCCTGCAGCACCTCAAGCCCGGCGACCAGTTGCTGGTCAGCAAGAAGCCCACCGGCACCCTCGTGCTGCGCGACCTGAAGCCCGGCAAGCGCCTGTTCATGTTCGCCACCGGCACCGGCCTCGCCCCCTTCATGAGCCTGATCCACGACCCCGAAACCTACGAGCGTTTCGACAAGATCATCCTCATCCACGGCGTGCGCTGGACCAATGAGCTGGCCTACCACGACTACATCGAGGAAGACCTCAAGGAACACGAATACCTGGGCGAGCTGATCCGCGAGAAGCTGGTCTACTACCCCACCGTGACCCGCGAGCCTTTCCGCAACGAAGGCCGTCAGACCGACCTGATCCTGTCGGGCAAGCTGTTCGAGGACCTCGGCGAGCCGCCCCTCGACCCGGCCACCGATCGCGGCATGATCTGCGGCAGCCCGGCCATGCTGAAGGAACTCTCCACGATGCTCGACGGCTTCGGTTTCAAGATTTCGCCGCACATCGGCGAGGCCGGCGATTACGTGATCGAACGCGCCTTCGTCGAACAATAAAACCCGTCCGGAGAACGACAATGAAAATCCTGGTACCCGTTAAACGCGTGGTCGACTACAACGTGAAGGTCCGCGTGAAGAGCGACGGTTCGGGCGTGGACATCGCCAACGTCAAGATGTCGATGAACCCCTTCGACGAGATCGCGGTGGAAGAAGCGGTGCGCCTGAAG
>NZ_JAYROR010000104.1:0-47454 GCF_041911615.1 Zoogloea sp.
CCTGGCGGCGCTGGCGGCGCTCGCCGTCGTCATCGGCCGGCCGGCGCGCCGCTGGCTTGCCGCGCTGCCGGTCGCCGCGCCGCTGCTGTCGCTGTTCCTGCTGCTGGCCGCGCCGACGCTGGAGCGCTATCGCGGGCTCTCCGGGCTGCTCGGGGTGCTGATCGTCGGCGCCGCGCTGGAAGGCGGGACGCCGGGTCGCCTGATCGCCGTCGCCTACGTCGCCAAGCTGGCCTTCGATGCCACTGGCGGTGCGGCCTCGACGCTACTGCCGGACGGCATCGCGGTGGCCTGGGCGGCGCATCTGGGCGGCCTGCTGATCGGCATGGCGCTGGCCGGCGCGTTCCGGCTGTCGCGAGCGACGACACGATGAACCGGCGTCGCTTTCTCACCGGCCTGGGTGCCGGTGCGGCGCTGCTGGGCGGCGGCGGTGCGGCGCTGGCCCGCCAGCGGGTGTGGAATCCGTGCCGTGCCAGCGTGCCGCCGGCCATCGCCGATCACGACATCGTCCGCGCCGCCTGGGACGGCATCGATCCTGCCCAGCTCTGGGACGCCCACGCCCACCTGGCCGGCATCGGCGACGGCGCCAGCGGCATCCGCATCAATCCGCGCATGCTCAGCCTGCTTCACCCGGCCGAGTACGTGCAGCGCCTGTTCTACCTGAATGCCGGCTGCGCCCACCAGGCGCCGGGACGGGTGGACCAGAGCTACGTCGAACGCCTGCACAACCTGGCCGACGGCATGGCGCCAGGCTTCAAGCTGCTGCTCTTCGCCTTCGAACAGGCCCACGACGCCGACGGAAGGCCGCGTCCCGAGCTCACCGCCTTCCACGTCCCGGACGCCACCGCCCGCGACGTGGCGCGCGCCCATCCGGCCTACTTCGAGTGGGCCTGCTCGATCCACCCGCTGCGCGAGGACTGCGTCGAAGCCCTCGAGGCCGCAGCGAAGGACGGCGCCCGGGCGGTGAAGTGGCTGCCGCCGGCGATGGGCATCGACCCGGCCTCGCCGGCCTGTGACCGCTTCTACGCCGCGCTGGCGCGGCTCGACCTGCCGCTGATCACCCACGCCGGCGAGGAAAAGGCGGTGGCCGGCGCCGGCCACCCGGAATGGGGCAACCCGCTGCGGCTGCGCCGGGCGCTGGAGCACGGCGTGCGGGTGGTGGTCGCCCACTGCGCGAGCCTGGGTGAGGACGCCGACGAGGATCGCGGCCGCCACGGCCCGAAAGTGCCGAGCATCGACCTGTTCGCCCGCCTGATGGACGAGCCGCGCTTCGCGGGTCGCCTGTTCGGCGACATCTCGGCGATCACCCTGCGCAACCGGCGCCTCGCGGTGATCCGTCGCCTCGTCGAGCGGGACGACTGGCATCCGCGCCTGCTGTTCGGCACCGACTACCCGCTGCCGGGTATCCTGCCGCTGGTGTCGCCGGCGCGGCTCGCCGCCGACGATCTGCTACCCGCCGCCGCCGTGCCCGTGCTTGAAACCCTGCGCGAGCACAATCCGCTGCTGTTCGATTTCGTCCTCAAGCGCCAGCTTCGCGCTGGGGATCGCCGCCTTGCCGCCAGCGTCTTCGCGACGCGCCCCTTCTTCGACCGGAAAACCGCATGAGTTCCCAGTTCCGTCTGCTCCGCGAGCAACGCTTCCGCCCGTTCTTCCTGACCCAGTTCCTCGGCGCCTTCAACGACAACCTGTTCAAGAACGCACTGGTGGTGCTGCTCACCTTCCAGGCGGCGAGCTGGACGACGATCGCCCCGGCGCTGCTGGCCAACCTGGCGGCGGGGATCTTCATCCTGCCCTTTTTCCTGTTCTCGGCCAGCGCCGGCCAGCTCGCCGACAAGTACGACAAAGCCGGCCTCACGCGACTGGTCAAGGGGCTGGAAATCGCCATCATGCTCGTCGCGCTGGCCGGCTTCGTCGCCCACAGCCTGACGGTGCTGCTCGCCGCCCTGTTCCTGCTGGGCTGCCATTCGACCCTGTTCGGTCCGGTGAAGTACGCGCTGCTGCCCCAACACCTGCACGAAGACGAGCTGATCGGCGGCAATGCGCTGGTCGAGGCCGGCACCTTCGTGGCGATCCTGCTCGGGACGCTGGTCGGCGGCATGCTCGCGGCGGCGCCCCAGGGCGAACTGTGGGTCGCCGGCGGTGGGCTGGCGGTGGCGGTGGCCGGCTATTTCGCCAGCCGTGGCGTGCCGCCCGCCCCGGCGCCGGAACCGGCCCTGAAGATCAATCCCAACCCCGTTTCGGAGACCTGGCGCAACATCGGCTTCGCCCGCCAGAACCGTCCGGTGTTCCTGGCGATCATGGGGATTTCGTGGTTCTGGCTTTACGGCGCGCTGTTCCTTGCCCAGTTTCCGGCCTACGCCAAGGGCGTGCTGGGCGGGGGCGAAGGTACGGTGACGCTGTTGCTGGCCACCTTCACGGTGGGCATCGGCCTCGGTTCGCTGCTGTGCGAGAAGCTCTCGGGCGGCCAGGTGGAGATTGGCCTGGTGCCGTTCGGATCGATCGGACTCACGCTGTTCGGGCTGGATCTGGCCTTCGCCTCGCCGACCGTGCTGCCCGCCGGCGCGCCGCTCGCCATCGGCGCGGTGCTGGTCCAGCCGGGCATGGTCCGGGTGCTCCTCGCACTGCTGATGCTCGGCGTCTTCGGCGGCTTCTTCATCGTGCCACTCTACGCGATGATGCAGAGCCGCTCGGCGCCCCAGCAACGCGCGCGGATCATCGCCGGCAACAACATCCTCAACGCGCTGTTCATGGTGGTGGGCGCCCTGTCTGCGGGTGCGCTGCTGTCGGCCGGTTTGACGATTCCCGAACTGTTCGGCGTCGCCGCGCTGATGAACGCTGCGGTCGCGCTCTACATCTACCGGCTGGTGCCGGAATTCCTGCTGCGCTTCGTGGTGTGGATGCTGGTGCACAGCGTGTATCGGCTGCGCACCGAGGGCAGCGCGCGCATTCCGGCGGAAGGCCCCGCGGTGCTGGTGTGCAACCACGTGAGCTTCGTCGACGCACTGGTGATTGCCGCCGCGTGCCGTCGGCCGATCCGCTTCGTGATGGATCATCGCATCTTCCGCTGGCCAGTGCTGTCGTACGTCTTCCGCCACAGCCGGGCGATCCCGATCGCACCGGCCAAGGAAGATCCGCAGATGATGGAGGCGGCCTTTGCCGAAGTGGCACGGGCGCTGGCCAACGGTGAGCTGGTCGGCTTGTTTCCGGAAGGGAAGATCACCGCCGACGGCGAGTTGTGCCCGTTCCGCCCGGGTCTCGCGCGCATCCTCGAGGGTAACCCGGTGCCGGTGGTACCGATGGCCTTGCGCGGGCTGTGGGGCAGCATGTTCTCGCGCAAGGACGGCCCGGCCCTGTCGCGGCCGCTGCGGCGCGGGCTCTTCAACCGGATCGAGCTGGTCGTCGGCGAACCCCTGGCACCCCAGACCGTCAGCCTGCCCGGCCTCCAGCTGCAGGTAGCCGAGCTGCGCGGCGACTGGAGATAAGGCCCGGCCGGCTCAGGCGGCGGCCACTCCGCCGACCGCCATCGGCGCGGGAATCAACCGGCTGGCCAGACGCGGGCGGATGGTGAGCACCGCCAAGGCCACCGAGACGACGATCAGCGCCCCGAAAACGCTCATGAATCCACTGAAACCCAGCACCGCCGCCAACGGCTTGGCGACGCCGACGAAGGCGGCGTACAGCCACGACGCGGCGCTGACTGCGCCGAAGATCGACGGCAGCGTGGCGGCCTGCAGGGTGTCCGCCTGCGGCGTGGCGAAGCGGGGGAAAGCCAGGAAATGGAGCGCCAGGCTGTTGATCGTCAGCACCGTCACGACGCTCAGCTTGGCCAGCAGCTTGGGCTTGCTGGCCAGCACGTCCAGGTCGAGGCCGATGTCCAGGACGATCACCGCGAGGCCGCTGACCCACAGCAGCCCGAGGGCGAGCGTCGCAAAACGGGCAGCCTGCTCGAGCATCCGCATGTTCACGCGTTCGCGGGCGAAGATCGCGTAGTCGCCGAAGCCCACCGCCACCGCGGCCACCGCCAGGGCCAGCACATGAATGTAGATCAGGGCCATCCGGGTGACGGCGATCGGATCGAAGTTGAATTCCATGGGGTGTCGCCTCAGCGCTTGGTCATCTTGCGGTACAGGTATTCGATGGAGGTGTGCATCGCCTTGACCGCGGTATTGAGTTCGTGGATTTCGTTGGCCGAGGTGTGCTCACCCTCGATGAATTCGACCTTATCGATCTTGGCGCCGGGATCGGAACCCGACGCCGCGAGGGCAAACTCGCGCACCTTGCGCACCGGCACGATCACCTGCTGACGAATGAAGGCCAGCAGCCCGGCGACACCCAGCGCCATCGCCACCAGCGCCGCCCACACCTGGCGGTCGAAGCGCTGAACGAAGCTGCCGATGCTGAACTCGAGCGGGATCGCGACGCTGATGACGCCGGCGAGCTTGCCCTCCTCGTAGCCGTAGCCCTGCGGCCCCGGGTACAGGGCACTGACCGCCGCCGGCGCCTCGGACGGCACGCCATGACAGCGCAGGCAACCCTTCTCGGCCACCAGCCGGCGCGCGTAGAGCAACTGGCCGCCGCGCACTTCGCTGTATTCGGTGGCGCCGGTCTCGCGGATCGTGCTCATCGCCACCTTGTCGAACTCGGTCGGCGCGTTGCCGGGGTTCATGAAGCGGTCCGAGGTCATGCGGAACTTGGCCTTTGCCGGCGAAGCCATCGTGATGTCCGACAGTTCGCGCTGGACCAGCGCGGGGTTCTTGCGGTGGAAGGCCGCCGCGTCGCCCACCTGGCCGTTCGCCACCTCGCGCTCCAGGAAGCTGCCGACCTGCAACTTGGCGTCGCGGGGGTCGTCCTTCACCCACACGCCGCGGTAACGGGTTGCCCACTGGCCGAAGTTATCCACCATGTCGGCCACGGTGCGGGCCTGGTTGCGGGTTTCACTGATGTAAACCGACGAACCGATCAGGTAACTGCCGACCGCCGCGATGGCGGCCAGGCCCAGCAGCAGCAGGGCGAACTGATAGGAAAGGGGAAGCTTCTTGAAGGCGTTCATAGGGTGGATCGATCAAACCAGCAATTCACGGAGAAAATCGGCGCGGGCCTGGCCGTCATTGACGTGCGCGGCGGCGGCATGGGCGAAGACATCAACGGGCACACCGCCCGGATATTGGGAATAGAGCTCGTCGAGCACGTCGTCGATCATCATGCTGGCCACCGGGCCGGCGTATTTCTTGAGCACGACGCGGGCGCGCTCGATGACGACGTCGATCTCGGGCAGGGGCTGGTCGATCCGCGCCACCGGCTCGGCGGCGGAGACGCCGAGGGCGACCGACTTCAGGGCGTCCAGGATGGCGGCGGCGGTGCGGCTGATGAATCCGTTGGCGCCGGACGCGGCGGCCACTTCCTCCATGCTGGAGAGGATCGAGTTGGTCATCAGGAACAGCGGCGTCGAGATGCCGTTGCGGCGCATCTGGCGTCCCAAGCGGAATCCGCTGCCGCCGTTGGCGAGAGAAGCCGCATCGCAGAAGACGGCTCCGAAGCTGGCCGACGCGCACAGCCGCAATGCGTCCTCGATGGAATCGGTCACCCGGGCCACTTTCGCGAGCCCGGGCGGAACGACCCCGGCATCCGTGGTCACGAACAGGACGGCTGTCGACATGGGGATATCTCGGCTTCCATGTTCATGGGCCGACATGTCATAAAACGTACCCGGCAGGGACATTTCGACCTCTTGGCGGTCCATGAAACATAATCTGACAAATGAATGATCAGATTATGCAAAACGGCCGCCAAAAACGTCCCATATCACCGAAAGGACGTCGTGACGGATATCACAAGGGGTCGATCAAGAGCCTAAAGAACCATTTTGGGCGGCCGTAAAGCACCTCCCGCATGGTTTTGGACCCATTTCAGGCGTCGGAAAGGCAGTTTGGCGTGATCGCGAGCGTGGTTTCACCGGCCGAGAACCACACCTGTCCATCCTGGATCGTGCAGGTGAGGGCCATGCCGCGCTCGGCCAGGGCGGCCAGCGCGCGGGATTCGTCGGGCGTCAGCGACCAGACCGCCAGATTGGAGAGCTTGGCGAAGGTCGCTGCGTCCTTCTGCCACCACACCTCCACCGTGCGGCCACCGTAGGCCACCACCACGACCTCGTCCGCCCGCCCCGCCGCGCGACGCAGCAGGCGCTCGTCGGGCAGGCCAACTTCGATCCACTTGAGGATGCGACCCGTGTCGTCCTTTAGCCACAGGGCAGGTTCGTCGTCGCTGGAAATGCCGCGCCCGAACTGCAGGTTCTCGTCCGCATGGAGGGCAAAGGCGAGGATGCGCACCATCATCCGCTCGTCGGTCTCGGACGGATGCCGCGCGATGGTCAGCACGTGTTCCGCGTAGTAACCCCGGTCGAGGTCGGAAACGTTGAGGGTGGCGCGGAAGATGGTCGACTTGAGGGCCATGGCAAGGTGCGGGAAAAAATGAAAAAACCGGGCACGAGGCCCGGTTTTGAGCAGGCGCCGGAGCGCTTACTTGCTGACGGCGGCCTTGGCCTTGTCGGCGGCATCCTTGGCAGCGTCGGCGGTCGCGTTCACGGCGTCCTTGCCGGCTTCCTTGGCGGCGGCGACAGCGTCCTTGGCCGCATCCTTGGTGGCGTCGACAGCTTCCTTGCCGGCTTCCTTGGTGGCGTCGACGGCTTCCTTACCGGCTTCCTTGGCGGCGCCAGCAGCATCCTTGGCCGCATCGGCGGCCTGCTTGGCGGCTTCCTCGGCCTTCTTGGCAGCGTCGGCGGCGGCGTCGGCAACAGCCGGAGCGGGAGCCGGCGGCGGGGTTTCCTTCTTGGAGCAGGCGGCGAGACCGAGGGCCAGCAGGGCGGCGAGGAGGACGGAACGAGTATTCATCGGGTTTTCTCCAACAAAATGTTGATCAATGTTCAATCATTGCGGGTCGGACAAACAACGCCCGACGATACATGCGCGCGACATCCTAACGCATCAGCCCCCGGATAGGATGACTTCGGATCAAAAAAGAAAAAGGCCCCGAAGGGCCTTTCCTGCGATCGAATCCACGCGCATCACTTGACGCGGTTGCGGTATTCGTCGGTGCGGGTGTCGATTTCGATCTTGTCGCCGATTTCCACGAAGGCCGGAACCGACAGTTCGAAGCCGCTCGGCGCGATGCGGGCGGGCTTGAGGACCTTGCCAGAGGTGTCGCCCTTGACGGCGGGCTCGGTGTATTCCACTTCGCGCACGACGGTGGTCGGCAGTTCGACGGAGATCGCCTTGCCGTTGTAAAACACCACTTCGCAGGGCATGCCGTCGATCAGGTACTTGAGCGCGTCGGTCATGTTCTCGGCTTCGACTTCGTACTGCTCGTAGTCGGCGTCCATGAAGACGTACATCGGATCGGCGAAGTAGGAGAAGGTCACTTCCTTGCGATCGAGGACGACGATCTCGAACTTGTCGTCGGCCTTGTAAACCGACTCCGACGGCGCGCCGGTGAGCAGGTTCTTCAGCTTCATCTTCACGACGGCGGCGTTACGACCGGACTTGTTGTATTCGGCCTTCTGAACCACGAGGGCGTCGCTGCCCACCATGATCACGTTGCCGGAGCGGAGTTCCATTGCGGTTTTCATGCGTCTTCCTGCTTGCTAATGATTGCGCGGCACGTGCCACGGATAATAGGTAACTTATTATTCTATCGCATCTTTACAGAACTGCACCAGATTTCCCGCGAGATCCCCGGCGCCCCGAATCGTCGCCGACCAGGTCTGTGCGTGGTGCGCCAAGGCCGGCAACGCGTCCCGGAACGCCGGCCACGCGGCGGCGACACCCCGGCCACGATTCCAGGCGCGCCAGAAGCTGCCGAGGGCCTGCGCCGTCCCGCCATCCAGCCCGACGCAGAAGCGCGCCAGGAAGGCGTCGAGTTTTTCGAGATGGGCGTCGTCCTGCTGGACGTAGATCTGCCAGACGAAGGGCCGCTCGGCCCACTGGGCGCGGACGAAGGAATCCTCCCCACGCACGAAGTTCAGATCGCAGGCCCACAGCAGCGCGTCGTAGTGCTGCTGGGCGACGAAGGGCAGCACCTGGATGGTGAGGGCACCTCGCTGAAGGCGATCCCCCGGACGCAGGTCGCGCAGCCCGAAATGGGCTGCGACACCGGGGAGCACCCGCCCTTCCGGGACCAGGCAGGTGACCGGCGCCGGGCCGCGCTGCCAGCCTTCGAGGAGTTCGCCGAGCGCGGGGCTCTCGTAGGCGAACAGCGAAACGCGCAGCTCGTCCGACGTCGGCAGCGCCAGATCGAGCGTCGACCAGAAGCGTTCCGCCTCGAAGCCCGCGCGGCGCGCGGCGTAATCGGCCTCGCGCAGCAAGCCGCCGGAAGCGCCGTCGAAGCCGGGAAAAAAAAAATGCTGACGCAGCGGCAGGCGCGGGTGCGGCGACGGCAGGCCGTGGCAGCCGGACACCCAGTCCTCGGCGCTCAGGTATTCGAGGTTGATCCACACCGGCCGCGGCGCGCGGCGCGCCATCGCCTCGACGAAGGCGTCGGGCAGCGCGCAGGCGAATGCGCCGATCACCACCGCGCCGGGCTCGATCTCGGGCAGTGGCGCCGTCCAGCGGCGGATCTCGACGCCGTCGAGGTGCTGGACGTCCCGTGTCGGATCGATCTCGGGCGCGAGGCGACGGGCCGCCGCGAGGTCGTCGACCCACAAGCGGACCGCGATGCCGTGCTCGACGGCGAGCTGCCGGGCCAGTCGCCAGCACACGCCGATGTCGCCGAAGTTATCCACAACGGCGCAGAAAAGATCCCAACAGGGCGCGGAAGAAGGCAGGGGAGTCACGCTTGGGGACAAACCGGGGAGACACGGGCGAACAAATTGTGCACAAACCAGCGCGGCGGTGCGAGGCGAAATTTCCTCAACAATCGCCCCACACGTCGTCCGGCGTCTTGCCGACAGCTTTATGAACGGCTCAAGTCCCTGAGATAATTGGACTTAGAACGGTTGTCCACAGAAAACGTCCAAGCAATAACGTAAACAGTATTTATATATAAAGAAAAACAACCAACAACTGCGCTCACGCGCAGCGGCTGGTTCCACCTTGCAACACGACATCCGAAAGGCCCCCATGCTGTCGATCATCGACCTGCGAGATTTCATCGATCTGGACCACGAGACCGTTCAGATCGTCAACGACAGCACCCAGCTGTCCGACGCCCAGGCCACCGAACTGGCCCGGGAACTCCTGAAGACCGAACAGGGGGTGCTGGCCCTGCACGAGATGTTCAGAGAGCAGATCGCGGAAGCGAGCGGACTCGGGCAGTACCGCCGCGAACAGGCCCTGCACAAGGCCTACGCATACTTTGCCCGCAAGTACCCGATGCCCGGCGTGCTGTAAGCCTGCTTTGCCCCGGGCGAAGCAGCAACCTGTGCACAACCAGCGGGGAAAACGGCGCAAAAATTGTGGGCAAAGGCCTCTTCGTGACCGACGAGGAATTTCCTCCCCATTTTGTCCTCGCTTTTTCCGGTGCCCTTTCCAGTGTTTTTTCCAGCATTCAGGGGATTGAATGAAAAGCGGTTTACCCGGTTATCCACAGAATCTGGCTGAGCATAGTTAACATCTTTTTTTATATATAAAGAAAACCTATTAAAACCATCCTGTCCGCAGCCGCCTGCCCATCGGGGCCGGGAGGCCGCGGTAAAGCGTGTTTTTGGTGTAAGGCGTTAAATTCCGCGTTGCGCGGGCTGACGGCGGCTTTCAAGAACCGATACACTGGCGCGCTGACTTACGGAGTACCCCTTGCGTTTCGAACACCTCGTCGAGATCAACGATCCAAAGAACCCCCTCATCGATCCGTTGAGCCGCGAACAGCTCTGGACCGGGCTGATGTTCCGTGTCGAGGAGCCGGGCATCTTTCTGCCTGGTCTGGATCGCTGCGAAATCCTCTCGCGCTCGCCGGAACGGATCGAGCGGGCACTGCACTTCGGTTCGACACTGATTCACGACAGCGTGAGTTTTGTTCCGCAGGAATGGGTGCGCTTCGAATCCGCGGCCAATGCCGAGCACGCCGGCGGGAAACTGACGATCCGCATCGAGGCGCCCGACGCACTGAGCCTCTACCTGCGCTTCACCTACGAAACCACGTTGCCCGATGGAGCCGAGGCGGGGGCGGGTCTGCAGGTGTCGGAGTTCGTCAAATCCGCCTATCGGGAGTCGGATCTGGACACCGTGCGGATCATCCGCATGATCGCCGCCAACGGACGGCCCCAGTAGTCGTCAGCACAGTCAGCCGCCGTATCCGGTATCCAACCAGAACAATCAGGAGATCCCATGACCATCGAAAGACCCGCGATCCCGTCCTTCCAGCCGCCGGTACGTACCCTGATGGGGCCGGGGCCGTCCGACGTGCCGCCGCGCGTGCTCTCGGCGCTGGCCCGGCCCACCGTTGGCCATCTGGACCCGGCTTTCGTCGGCATGATGGACGAGGTCAAGAGCCTGCTGCGCTATGCCTTTCAGACCCGCAACGCGCTCACCTTCCCGGTGTCCGGGCCGGGCTCACTGGGCATGGAGACCTGTTTCGTCAATCTGGTGAGCCCGGGCGACAAGGTGATCGTCTGCGTGAACGGCGTGTTCGGGGGGCGGATGGTCGAAAACGTGCGTCGTCTCGGTGGCACGCCGGTGATCGTCGAGGATGCCTGGGGGGCGCCGGTGGATCCGGCGAAGGTCGAGGACGCCTTTGCCGCCAACCCGGATGCCCGTCTGTTTGCCTTCGTGCATGCCGAAACCTCCACCGGCGCCCTGTCGGACGCCGCGGCACTGGCGGCGATCGCCCGTCGCCACGATGCACTGACGATCATGGATTGCGTCACCTCTCTCGGCGGCGTGCCGGTGCTGCTCGACGAGTGGGGCATCGACGCGGCCTATTCGGGCAGCCAGAAGTGCCTGTCGTGCACGCCGGGCCTGTCGCCGGTGAGTTTTTCGGAAGCCGCGGTGGCGCGCATCCGCGCCCGCACGACGCCCTGCCCGAGTTGGTTTCAGGATCTGGGCCTGGTGCTGGGCTACTGGAGCGGCGCCAAGCGCACCTATCACCACACGGCACCGGTCAATCCGCTTTACGGGCTGCACGAGGCGCTGGTGATCCTCGCCGAGGAGGGCGTGGAGGCGGCCTGGCAGCGTCATCGCGACAATCACCTGCGGCTGGCGGCGGGTTTGCAGAAGCTGGGGCTGGATTTCGTGGTGCGCGAGGACGCGCGTCTGCCGCAGCTCAACACCGTATGGGTGCCGGCCGGTGTGGACGAGGCGGCGGCGCGGGCGCGCCTGTTGAACGAGTTCGGGCTGGAGATCGGGGCGGGCCTGGGTGCGCTGGCCGGGAAGGTGTGGCGCATCGGCTTGATGGGCCATTCGAGCCGCCCGGCCAATGTCGCCCTGTGTCTGGCCGCGCTCGAGGCGGTGATCCGCGGCTGAGCGCCGCTCCGGGGCTGTTGCGAATGTCCGAGGCAGTCGCCCTAACGGGTGGCTGCCTCGATTTCCTTGCGGCGTTGCTCGGCCTGCTGCTGGGCGGCTTCGAGCTGGGATTCGATCTGCGCCTGGGCGGCGCGGGCCTGTTCGGCCTCCTGGGCCTTGAGTTTGGCTGCGGTGGCGGCGCTGCTGCCGGTGTCGGCCAGGCCGCAGGCGGTCAGCAGAACGGCGGCCGCGAAGGCGGCGGTGGAATGCGCAAGGCGGCGGACGGGCATGGTTGTCTCCGGATCGGAAAAGGGGCGGGCGCCAACGGCGTAAAGGTAACGCGCGCGGGTGTCGCCGTCATGTCCGGCCGCCGGGTGGGCGAGGTTATTTCTTCGGGGTGTCGCCCACGCTGAGTTCGCCCTTGAGCTTGGCGATGCTCTTTTCGCCGAAACCCTTGACGTTCTTCAGGTCGTCGATGCTCTTGAAGGGGCCGTTCTTGCTGCGGTAATCGACGATGGCCTTGGCCTTGGCGGGCCCGATACCCTTGATGCCGTCGAGTTCGGCGGGGGTGGCGGTGTTGAGGTTGACGGCGGCGAAGGCGAGGTTGATGCCGCCAAGGGCCAGGCTGAAGGCGGTCGCGATGCGGACGAGGCTGCGTTTCATGGTGGTCTCCGGTTGAATGACAGGGTTATTTTACTGAATTTTTATACATATAAGTCATTTCAGATAAAATATTCCCTTGGCACGCTCCGCGCCAGGGCACTTGGTCGGTGCGGCAACATTTCGAGACGGTTTCATCCCAACCAATGCGGCCATCGCGCGTTGAAGGAGCACAACCCGAACGGAGTGCGCCATGAAACGTCTGATCTGCATTGCCCTTGCCACCGCTTCCCTCGGCGGCTGCGTCGTTCTGCCGGCGGGGCCGGCGTATCGCGACCATCATCCCCACTATGTCGAAGCGCCGGTCGTCGTGGTGCCCGGCAACCGGGGCTATGGCCCCGCGCCGCGGCCGGGCTACGGCTGGGATCGTGGCCGCGACTGGGACCGGCGCTGGTGAGCGCGGCGGCGGTGAGGTAAATCGGCGCAAATTTCCGCCAGCTCGTGTGGGATGGCGCTATCTTTGACGGCTGGACCCTGCCCAAGCACCGCTTCCCGATGTCCTCCATCCCCGTCCCCAGCCACGAACACCGCCTGAGCCTGGCCGAAGTCCTCGAGATGCTGGCGGTGGACGGCCTCGTCGAGCGGGCCGACGCCGACGCCTTGCTGGCGCATCAGCGCCAGCGCAGCGACGACCTCCATCCCCTGCTGGTGGTGGCGCGTCAGAAGTGGGTGTCGCGGGTGCCGCCGAACCGGGTGCTCGGCATCGACGAACTGGGCGAATGGCTGGCCGGGCGGGTCGGGCTCGACTACCTGCGCATCGACCCGCTGAAGATCGATTTCGCGGCGGTCACCGCGGTGATGTCGTCGGCCTACGCGACGCGTTTCGGCGTGCTGCCGGTGCAGGTGGGGCTGCGCGAGGTGGTGGTGGCGACGACCCAGCCTTTCCTGCGCGAGTGGGAACGGGAAGTGGCCGGCATCCTGAAGAAGGACATCCGCCGGGTGGTGGCCAACCCGGCCGACGTGGCGCGTTACCTCGTCGAGTTCTACAACCTGGCCCGCTCGGTCAAGAAGGCGGCCCAGAGCAGCAGCGCCCACGCCGCCGCCGGCACCTTGTCGTCCTTCGAGCAGCTGGTGGAGATCGGCCAGTCGGGCAACCGCCAGTACGACGCCAACGACCGCCACATCATCAACATCGTCGACTGGTTGTGGCAGTACGCCTTCGAGCAGCGCGCCAGCGACATCCACATCGAGCCGCGCCGCGACATGGGGCTGGTGCGCTTTCGCATCGACGGGGTGCTGCACCAGGTTTACCAGATGCCGATGCCGGTGCTGGCGGCGATGACGAGCCGCATCAAGATTCTCGGCCGCATGGACGTGGTCGAGAAGCGCCGGCCCCAGGACGGCCGCATCAAGACCCGGGTGGCGAGCGGCAAGGAAGTGGAGCTGCGGCTGTCGACGCTGCCCACAGCCTTCGGCGAGAAGCTGGTGATGCGCATCTTCGATCCCGACGTGCTGGTGCGCAACATGGCCGAGCTGGGGTTTTCGGATCAGGACGAGGCGCGCTGGCGGTCGATCGCCGACCGGCCCAACGGCATTGTCCTGGTCACCGGCCCGACGGGCTCGGGCAAGACCACGACGCTGTATTCGACCCTCAAGCAGCTGGCGACGTCGGAGGTGAACGTCTGCACCATCGAAGATCCGATCGAGATGGTGGAGTCGGCCTTCAACCAGATGCAGGTGCATCCGGCCATCGAGCTCGGATTTGCCGAAGGGGTGCGGGCGTTGATGCGGCAGGATCCGGACATCATCATGATCGGCGAGATCCGCGACCTGGAAACCGCCGAAATGGCGATTCAGGCGGCGCTCACCGGCCACCTGGTGCTCAGCACGCTGCATACCAACGACGCGCCGTCGGCGCTCACCCGGATGCGCGACCTGGGGGTGCCGGCCTACCTGCTCAACGCCACCCTGCTCGGCATCATGGCTCAGCGCCTGGTGCGGGTGCTGTGCCCGCATTGCAAGGAAGCGCATCCGCCGACGCCCGAGGAAGAGGCGATCTGGGATCACCTGGTGGCGCCGTGGAAAGCCGCCCGACCGGCGCGCGTGCATCGCGCGGTGGGCTGCATGGAATGCCGGATGACCGGTTACATGGGGCGCATCGGGCTGTACGAGATCCTGCTGATGTCGCCCGAGGTGCGCAAGACCTGCGCCGGCGAGGTGGATCTGGCGCGGGTGCGCGAGCAGGCGCTGCGCGAGGGCATGCGGCCGCTGCGCCTGTCGGGGGCGGCCAAGGTGGCTGCCGGGGTGACGACCCTCGCGGAGGTCGTCAAAGTGGCGCCGCCGGCCGAGCACGAGGGCTGAGGCCGGGTCTGCGGGCAATCCGCAATGCCGCGGTGCACCACTTTGGGTTAGGCTGCGCGCTTTCCTTCCGCTCGCCCCGTCCCTGCCGCGATGTCGTCCTTTCTCCACCAGCTCGACCTGGCGGCGCCGTTCTTTGCGCTGGTATTCGTGGGCTACGCCCTGATGCGCTTTTCGGGCTGGCCCAAGGCAATGTCGGAAAACCTGTCGCGCTTCGTGTTCTCGGTGTCGATGCCGGCGATGCTGTTCCACATGATGAGCGACCTGTCGCGCCTGCCGCCGGTGGATGCGCGTCTGCTGATCGCCTTCTTCGGGAGCTGCGTGATCGTCTTCGCCCTGGGGCGGCTGCTCAGCTGGAAGCTCTTCGCGCTCGACGGTCAGGCCCAGTCGATCTTCGCGATGGGCGGCATTTTTTCCAACAACGTGTTCCTCGGCGTGCCCCTCGCCAAGGTGGCGCTGGGCGACGCGGCGCTGCCGTCGGTGGCGTTGGTGCTGGTGTTCAACTCGCTGATCCTGTGGACCCTGGTCACCATCAACATCGAATGGGCCCGCCACGGCAGCTTTTCGGTACGTGGCTTCGCGCGGACGCTGCGCGGCGTGCTCACCAACCCGATCGTCGCGAGCATCCTGTCCGGCAGCCTGTTCGGCGTGTCGGGCCTGCCGGTGCCCGATCTGATCGACCGCCCGCTGGCGATGATCGGCCAGTCGGCCGCGCCGCTGGCGATGCTGGTGCTGGGCACGGGGCTGGCCGAATACGGGGTGCGTGAAGGCTGGCGGATCAGTACCGCGATCACCGCGATGAAACTGGTGGTGCAGCCGGCGGTGGTGTGGCTGCTGGCCCGTGCGCTCGGCCTGCCGCCGATGGAAACCCAGGTGGTGGTGATGCTCGGCTCGCTGGCGGTGGGGGCCAACGTGTACCTGATGGCGCGCCAGTTCCAGCTCATCGAGGGGCCGGTCGCCGGCAGCCTGATCCTGTCCACCGCCCTGTCGGCGCTGAGCACGCCGCTGACGCTCGCGCTGATGGGGGCCACGCCACCTTGAACGCCGCGCCGGCGCGAACTTCGCCCGTTGCCGGCGGTCTGCCGACTTTCCCTTGTCCGCCCGTCCGATGACGACCTCTTCCCCCTCGCTGCTGACCCGCAGCCTGCCCGCGCTGGCCCTGATCGTCCTGTCCTGTACCTGGGGCTACACCTGGGTATTGGTCAAGCAGGGGCTGGCGTTCGCTTCCCCCTTCGCCCTGGCGGCGCAGCGCTGCATCGGCGGCACCCTGGCGTTGATCCTGGCGGTGCGTCTCACGGGGCGCTCGATGGCCCTGGTGGCGCCGGGGGCGACCGCCCTGATCGGTCTGGTTCAGGTGGCCGGCTTCACGATGCTGCAGACCACCGCGCTGGTGGAGGGCGGCCCCGGCAAGACGGCGGTGCTGATCTTCACGATGCCGATCTGGACCCTGCTGCTGGGCTGGCCGATCCTCGGCGAGCGGGTACGCGGCAAGCAGTGGCTGGCAGCGGCCAGCACCCTGGGCGGGCTGCTGCTCATCATCGAACCCTGGAACCTGCACACCAGCCTGCTCAGCAAGGCGCTGGGGCTTGGCGCGGCGCTGTGCTGGGCGGTGGGCACCATCCTCATCAAGCGTCTGCGCAGCCAGCGTCCGGTGGATCTGCTGGTGCTGACGAGGTGGCAGATGATCTTCGGCTCGATCCCGCTGGCGATCCTGGCGCTGGTCCTGCCCGGTCAGGGCATCGACTGGTCGCCCCATTACATGCTGATCCTGGCCTTCCTGTCGGTGGCGAGCGTGGCGCTGTGCTGGTGGCTGTGGGTGTGGATCCTCGACCGGGTGCCGGCCTGGGAGGCCAGCCTGTCGGTGCTCGGCACGCCGGTGGTGGCGATCCTGTCGTCGCGCCTCGCGCTGGGCGAGGCCTTCGCGACCAGCGAGATCGCCGGCATCCTGCTGATCGGCGGTGGCCTGGCGCTGCTGTCCCTGTTCGGCTGGCTGGCGAGCCGGCAGGCGGCGCGGGGCTGATCAGAAGCCCAGCGTGCGCCAGGCGGGGTCGAGGGCCCGGCCGAGATAGGCGGCGGCGCCGGCCTGGGCGGTGACTTGCGGGATGAGTTCGGCTGCCGGCACGCCGTGGCTGGCCAGCGCCGTGGGGCAGGCGAACAGCTTCACGCCGAAGGCCAGCGCCTCGCGGCGGAAATCGGCCACCGTCTTGCCGCCCGGATTGCCGGGGCCAGCCGCCGCGGCCAGGCTTTCGGCGACGCCCGTGCGCAGCAGCTCGACTGAGCGCGCGGTGAAATACATCTCCACGTCCACGTCCATCGCCGCCGCCGCCGCGGCGAAGTAGAACGGCGTGGCACATAGCTCGGGCTGCGACGGGTCGGCCGCCCAGACGAGGAGGGCCAGCTTGTCCGCCGGGCGGGCATCAGAAGTCACGGTTGTCCTCGTGGAACAGCGGCGCGGTGAAATCGGCCAGATCGCGGAAGGCGTAGCGGTCCATGATCCGCTCGATTTCGTCCCGCGCCGTGGCCCAGGGTTGCAGCACGCCGTCGGCGGGGGGCGACAGCGGCGCGAGTTCGACCAGCCAGGCGCCAAAGGGGTCGCGGTTCATCGCCCGTGCCGACGGGTCGAGAGCCGGATTGGCATCGACGAGCCGGGCCGCGAACGGCGTCTTGACCGGGAACACCGTCTTGCCCGCTTCGAGGAGGCCGAAACCGCGCCCGGCATCGAGTTCGACGCCGAGGGGCTTGGCCGTGAACAGCAGGATTTCGCCCGACAGGGCGATGCCGAAGGGGGTGACGCCAACCCGGTAGCGCCCGTCGGCGATGGGGGCGAACCACAGGTGGCTCTCGGGGTGATAGCGCAGATCGTCGGGGAAGTCGCAGCCGCGCAGCTGGGGCATGAAGGGCTCCGGGCAGGAAATCTGGCGGAAGAGAATGGGAGTCGAACCCACCAGGGACCGCTTGACGGCCCCTCCTGGTTTTGAAGACCAGTCGCCCCACCGGGGGACGCATCCCTTCCGTTCGTCAAAAAACGCGTTGATCGAATTTTAACGCATATCGCTTCAATTTATCGGCAATTCGCCGCGAATTCTGTGTTTTTCGTCGTGGCCGCGGCCCACCTTGCGGGTATAGCCGACGCGGTCGAAAAACTCGAGGATCTGGATTGCGCGCTTGCGGCCCAGGCCGCTGCGGTCGCGGAAGCGGGCGGCGTGGATGGCGCCTTCGGCGGTTTCGATCTCGGCGGCGATCTGGCCGAGGGCGCGCACCGCGGCGGGGGCGTAAAACAGGTCGCGCACCACCTGGAAGGCTTCGCCACGGGCGGCGAGGCGCTTGAGAAGATCGCGGGTGGCGGCCTCGGGTTCGCCCAGGCGCAGCGCGATGTCGCGCACCCAGGGCGGGTCGAAGGGATGTTCCGCCAGCCACGGCAGCAGGGTGGCGGCGCGGCGCCGGTCGCGGGCGTCCAGCTCGACTCGGTGATCCGGCAGGTGCCAGGCGGCGCCGGTGCGGGCGAGGCGGCCGTCGGCGAGCCAGGTTTCCAGCCATTCGGCGAAGGCGGCGGCGGGCAGTTGCGGCGCGAGCATCCGGCGCAAGCGGTCGCGTTCGACGCCGAGTTCGTCGGGGTGCTGGGCGTGGTGTTCGGCGAGGCGGGCCTCCACGCGGGCGGCCAGGGCATCGAGGGCGGCGGTGCCGATCAGCCAGCCGGCCTTTTCGCTGGGAACGGCGTGGCCGGCGGGCAGCTGCGCCAGGAGCGCGTCCGGGGGGATGTTTTCGGCGGCGGCGAGCGGGTGCAGGTCGAGGCCCAGCGGCGCGGCGTCGAGCAGCGCCTGGAGGCGCCGGACAGGGTCGTCGATGGCCAGTGCGGCGAGCACGGCGAGGCGCTCGGGGTGGCGGCGGTGGCGTACCGGGCCGAAGGGGTCGAGGACGCGGCCGCCGCCAAGGGTGGCGCGGCCGTGGGCGTCGCGGATCACCAGCAGATCGCCTCGGCAGGCGTGGAGCGGTTGTTCGGCGTGAAGCTGGGCGAGGCAGCAGGCGCCGGGGGCGAGGCCGGTTTTTTCGAGGGTGGCGTCGAGCAGGGCGACCCGCGCGGCCACGTGGCGGGTGCCGTGGTGGATGTGCACGCTGGCGCCGTGGGCGAGGGCGCGGGGCGCGTCGGCGGCGAGGCGCAGGTGCAGGTCGAGGCGCTGGGCGGGCAGGTTGGGGGCGCCCCCGGCGATCAGCCAGTCGCCGCGACGCACGTCGTCCACCGTGAGCCCGGCGAGGTTCAGGGCGCAGCGCTGGCCGGCATGGCCGCTGTCGGCCTTGCGGTTCTGCACGTGCAGGCTGCGCACCCGGGCGGTCTTGCCGGCGGGGGCGAGCTGGACGCCGTCGCCCACCGCGATGCGCCCGGCGTGCACGGTGCCGGCGACGATGGTGCCGGCGCCGGCGAGGGTGAAAACGCGATCGACCGCCAGCCGGAAGTGGCCGTTGTCGGCGCGGGGCGGGGTGGTGGCGGCGGCTTCGAGCAGGTGCTGGCGCAGCGCGGCAATGCCGTCGCCGCTGATCGCCGACACCGGGAAGACCGGCGCGCCGGCGAGGCTGCCGCCCGCCAGCAGGGCGTGGAGCTGGGCTTCGACGTCGGCGAGGCGCTCCGGGCTGGCACGGTCGGCCTTGGTGAGGGCGACCGCGCCGCGGGCGACACCCAGCAGTTGCAGGATCTGCAGGTGCTCGCGGGTCTGCGGCATGGGGCCGTCGTCGGCGGCGACCACCAGCAGCGCGAAGTCGATGCCGTTGGCGCCGGCGAGCATGGTGGGGACGAATTTCTCGTGGCCGGGTACGTCGATGAAGCCCACGGTGGCTTCGGGCGAGCCTTCGCCGCCCGGGAGCGGCAAGTAGGCGTAGCCGAGCTCGATGGTGATGCCGCGGCGTTTTTCTTCGGGCAGGCGGTCGGTGTCGATGCCGGTGAGGGCGCGCACCAGCGTGGTCTTGCCGTGGTCGATGTGGCCGGCGGTGCCGATCAGCATGGGGCGAATCCTGCGGTGAGCTGGGCGAGGAAGGCGGCTTCGTCGACTTCGGGCAGGCAGCGCAGATCCAGGTGCAGCGCGTTGTCGGCGATGCGGCCGATTACCGGCATGGGCAGGCCGCGCAGCTTTGCCTCCAGCTTGCCCAGCACGCCGCCCTTGCGCCCGGTGGGGCGGAAGACGAGGCCAGCGGAGGGCAGGCGATCGACCGGCAGGCTGCCGGAGCCGATCTGGGACAGCATGGGTTCGATGGACACCGTGAGCGGCCAGCCCGCCAGCAGCGCGGCGGTCGGGCCGTGGAGGCGCGCGGCCTGGGCGAGCATGGCGTCCTGGGGGCGGGTGAGGAGGTGCAGGGTGGCGAGCTGCTCGGGCAGGCGATCCGGGTCGCGGTAGAGGCGCAGCACGGCCTCGAGGCCGGCGAGGGTGATCTTGCCGACGCGCAGCGCGCGCTTGAGGGGGTTCTTCTTGATCTTGGCGATGAGATCCGTGCGGCCGACGAGGATGCCAGCCTGGGGGCCGCCGAGGAGCTTGTCGCCCGAGAAGGTGACGAGGTCGGCGCCACTCTCGATCGCTTCGCGGGGCGTGGGCTCGTGGGGCAGGTTCCAGCGTTCGAGGTCGGTGAGGGTGCCGCTGCCCAGATCCTCGACGAAGGGCAGGCCGTGGGCGTGGGCGATGCGGGCCATGTCGGCCTGGCCGACGCTGGCGGTGAAGCCTTCGACGGCGTAGTTGCTGGTGTGCACTTTCATCAGCAGGCCGGTGCGCGGGCCGATGGCGTCCTCGAAATCCCGCGGGTGGGTGCGGTTGGTGCAGCCGACCTCGACGAGCCTGGCGCCGGCGCGCTTCATGATGTCGGGCACGCGGAAGGCGCCGCCGATCTCGACCAGCTCGCCCCGGGAGACGATGACTTCCTTGCGCTGGGCGAGGGTGTTGAGGAGGAGGAAGACGGCGGCGGCGTTGTTGTTCACCACCGTGGCGGCCTCGGCGCCGGTGAGCTCGCGCAGCAGATCGTTTACCACGTCGTCCCGGTCGCCGCGGCCGCCGGTGGCCACGTCGTATTCGAGAGCGCAGGGATTGCGGGCGGCGTCGACCATCGCGGCGATGGCGGCTTCGGGCAGCACGGCGCGGCCGAGGTTGGTGTGGAGGACGGTGCCGGTGAGGTTGAAGACGCGCTTGAGCTTGGGCGTGGCGCGGGCCTGGAGGCGGGCGGCGGCGGCGGCGATCAGGGCGTCGGCATCCGGGGCGGGTTGGCCTTGGGCGATGCC
Source organism: Zoogloea sp. (assembly GCF_041911615.1). Classification (GTDB taxonomy): domain Bacteria; phylum Pseudomonadota; class Gammaproteobacteria; order Burkholderiales; family Rhodocyclaceae; genus Zoogloea. The sequence goes on from NZ_JAYROR010000104.1 coordinate 20,635, forward strand.
GCTGCGGGCGTCGGCGAGGGCGTGGCGCAGCGCGGCGGTGGTTTCGCTGCGGCCGTGGCGGTCGACCAGCGCATCGGCGGCGGCAAGCAGGCGGTCGAGCGCGGGCAGGGCGCGGTAGGCGGTGGTGTCGGGAACGGGTTTGCTGCCGTCGGACGTGGTGCCATGGACCATGGACGCCATCGTGGGGGACTCCTCAGGGGGTAGTGGGCGTGGGCCGGGTGCGCCGGCCCACTGGGTGGTTTTACGGCATGAACAGGAAGAGGTTGCGCCCGGCGCGGTGGAAACCGGTTTCGTCCACCAGCATGTCGAGGGCGAGGGTGGCGAGGTCGTCGGCGAAGGCGTCGGCGAGCGGGTCTTTTTCCATCGACACGAGCTTGAGACTGCTGTGGCACTCGGGGCAGGTTTCGGCCTTGACGGCGGGGTGTGCCGGGCCGGTTTCGCCTTCGAGGCCCTGGTAGGCGATGCCGCGGGTGTTCTGGCAGGGCACGCACTTGATGCGCGTGACGTGCCATTCGGTGGCGCACAGGCTGCAGGTGGCGTAGCGCACGCCGTGGCCGGCGTCGCCGATGCGCACGATGGACGACACGGGCACCGCGCCGCAGCACGGGCACTGGCCGCCTTCGAAGCCGGTGGGTACGTCGGCGGGCTGCAGCGCGCGGGCGCGGGCGGTCCACAACACCTGCAGGGTGGCGCCGAGCAGCGGGGCGAGGGCGAGTTCGAGCGGGTTGGCGAGGTGTTCCTCGGCGCGCAGGATGTCGCGGGCGATGGCGTCGAGGCGTGGGCGGGGGAAGTCGGGCAGGTCGGCGATGGCGTTCTGCAGGCTGGCCGGGGCGTGGGGGGCGACTTCAAAGGCGATGGCCTGCAGCACGTAAACCCAGTCGGCCGGCAGTGGGGTGTCGAAGGCGCCGATGGGCGGCATCCCGTGTTGGCGGCAGCGTGCGAGGTGGGCGTCGGCGGGGCGGGTTTCGGGGGCGCGGTGGCGCAGCAGGGTGTCCTGGGCGCGGGCCAGACGGGCCGCGAAGCGCAGGAAGTCGCCCATCGCGTGGCCGTCGGCGAGCTGTTCGAGGCGGGCGGCGCGGTTGGCGAAGACGTCGGCGGCGGGCAGCCGATGGGTGGCGCCTTCGGTGCCGGCCTGGACGGCGATCTCTTCGGGGGTCAGCAGTTTCTGCATGGCGTCGGGAAAAAAGCCGGGGCCGTGGGCGACCCCGTGCAACAGGGAAACGGTTCGTGCCGGGACTTCCCGCCGGAGCGGGAAGCCGCCGGACGCCTTACTTGCCGGTGACCTGGCGGTACCAGGCGCGGTGGTGCTGCTTGGCCCAGGCGCGGGTGACGGTGCCGTAGAGCATCGCCCGGATCGTGCCGCGCACCCAGATGGCGGCATACACGTGCACGATGATGGCGATGATCATCAGCGTGGCGAACACCGCGTGGAGCAGGGCGCCGATGCGCACGACGCCGATCGGGAAGCTGGCAGAGAAGTACGCCCGCCAGATCACGATGCCGGAGACGAACAGCACCAGCATGGCAATGCCGAGGAACCAGAACAGCAGCTTCTGGCCGCCGTTGTACTTGCCCATCTCCGGCATGTTGTGGTCGTCGCCATCCACCATTTCCTTCGCCCGCCTGACCCACTCCCAGTCGGTGGGGGTCATGTGGTTGAGGCGCTTGAAGCGGAAGAACATCACCACGAAGAACAGCATCATCACCACCCCGATGAAGGGGTGGAGGATGCGCGTCCACGTGCCGCCGCCGAAGAGGTAGGTGAGCGGAAACAGCGCCGGGTGGAACAGGGCCAGGCCGGAGAGCGCGAGCAGGATGAAGCAGATGCCCGTGACCCAGTGGTTGGCCCGTTCGGACGCCGTGTAACGCTGCAGATCGGAAGGATCGCGTTTCATTTTTCGCCCTCCAGTTCTTTCTCGACTTCGGCTTCAACCTCCTTCGAGACCTCGTTGGGGCCCTTCATCACGAAGTGGAACAGCCCGCCCAGCGCCGCGGCGGCCATGCCGGCCATCGCGATGGGCTTGGCGATGCTCTTCCACAGGGTGACGGTGGGGGCGATCGTCGGGTCGGTCGGCAGGCCGCTGTACAGCGTCGGCTTGTCGGCGTGGTTGAGCACGTACATGACGTGCGTGCCGCCCACCCCGGCCGGGTCGTAGAGGCCGGCGTTCTTGAAGCCGCGCTCCTTGAGCTCGGTGACGCGCTCCTCGGCCAGCTCCTTCATGTCTTCCTTGGAGCCGAAGCTGATCGAGCCGGTCGGACAGACCTTCACGCACGCCGGCTCGAGCCCGACCGCGACGCGGTCGGAGCACAGCGTGCACTTGTAGGCCTTGCTGTCCTTCTTGGAGATGCGCGGCACGTTGAACGGGCAGCCGGTCACGCAGTAGCCGCAGCCGATGCAGTTTTCCTGGTGGAAATCCACGATCCCGTTGGCGTACTTGATGATGGCGCCCGGCGACGGGCAGGCCTTCAGGCAGCCCGGGTCCTCGCAGTGCATGCAGCCGTCCTTGCGGATCAGCCACTCGAGGCCCCGTTCTTCCGATTCGACTTCCGCGTAGCGCATGACCGTCCAGCTCTGGTCGGTGAGGTCGCGCGGGTTGTCGTAGGTGCCGGCGCAGGTGCCGACTTCGTCCCGCAGGTCGTTCCACTGCATGCACGCCACCTGGCAGGCCTTGCAGCCGATGCACTTGGAGACGTCGATGAGCTTGGCGACCTCGAGGGTCTTGCGCGCCTGGGGCGGCTCGGTGGTCGTGGCCGAGCGCTTGGCGATGTCCAGTGATTGCAATGCCATGGCGATCTCCTCAGGCTTTCTCGACGTTGACCAGGAAGGACTTGAACTCCGGCGTCTGGGTGTTCCCGTCTCCCACGAAAGGCGTCAGGGTGTTGGTGATGAAGCCGTTCTTGGCAACACCCTTGAAACCCCAGTGGAGCGGAATCCCGACGTGGTGGACGATCTTTCCGTCGACCTTGAGGGGCTGGATGCGCTTGGTTACCACCGCTACGGCCTTGATGTAGCCGCGGTTGGAGCTGACCTTCACCTTGTCGCCGGCCACGATGCCCTTCTCCTTGGCCAGCGCCTCGCCGATCTCGACGAACTGCTCGGGCTGGGTGATGGCGTTGGACTCGACGTGCTTGGTCCAGTAGTGGAAGTGCTCGGTGAGCCGGTACGTGGTCGCCGCGTACGGGAACTCCTTGGCCGTGCCGAAGGCTTCCATGTCGCCCTTGAACACGCGGGCCGCCGGGTTGGAGGTGGCCTTGGGGTTCTTCGGGTGCATCGGATTGACGCCGATCGGGGTCTCGAAGGGCTCGTAGTGCTCGGGGAACGGGCCTTCGTTCATCATGCCGCGGGCAAAGAAGCGCGCCACGCCCTCGGGGTTCATGATGAAGGGGCCCATGCCATCCTCGGGGGCCGAATCGACCTTGAAGTCGGGCACGTCGGAACCCACCCACTTGCCGCCGGCGGCGTCCCACCAGACCTGCTTGCGCCTGGCGTCCCACGGCTTGCCGGACGGGTCGGCGGCGGCGCGGTTGTACAGGATGCGCCGGTTGGCCGGCCACGCGAAGGCCCAGCCCAGCGTCTGCCCGTTGTCGAACGGGTCGGCGTTGTCGCGCCGGGCCATCATGTTGCCCTTCTCGGTCCAGGCGCCTGAGAAGATCCAGCAGCCGCAGGCGGTGGAGCCGTCGTCCTTGAGCTGGGCGAAGCCATCCAGCAGCTCGCCGGCCTTCTTGATGACCTTGGTCGGGTCCTTCGGATCGACCAGATCGGCCAGCGCCTTGCCGTTGTATTCCTTGGCGAGCTCCTCGGGGGAGGGCTCGTGGGGAATCTTGTACGGCCAGCTGAGGTTCACGATCGGATCGGGGAAGGCGCCGCCGTCTTTCTTGTACAGCTCGCGCAGGCGCAGGAACAGGCCGGCCATGATCTCCGGGTCGGTCTTGGCTTCACCGGGGGGCTCGGCGCCCTTCCAGTGCCACTGCAGCCAGCGGCCGGAGTTGATGATCGCGCCGTCTTCCTCGGCGAAGCAGGTGGTCGGCAGGCGGAACACCGTGGTCTGGATCTTGGCCGGGTCCACGTCGTTGAACTCGCCGTGGTTCTGCCAGAACTCGGACGTCTCGGTGGCCAGCGGGTCCATGATGACGAGGAACTTCAGCTTCGACAGCGCCGCGCTCACCTTCGCCTTGTTGGGGAAGGAGTTGAGCGGGTTGAAACCCTGGGCGAAGTAGCCGTTCATCTTGCCCTGGTGCATCAGCTCGAACACCTGCAGCACGTCGTAGGTCTTGTCGAGCTTGGGCAGGTAGTCGAAGGCCCAGTTGTTCTCGCGGGTGGCGGCGGCGCCGTACCACGCCTTCATGAGGCTGACGTGGAACTTGCCGTAGTTCTGCCAGTAGGAGAGCTGGCCCGGACGCAGTTGCTTGGGCGCGCGCTTGGCGATGTAGGTGTCGTAGTCGGTTTCCTTCTCGCCGGGCAGCGTGAGGTAGCCGGGGAGCAGGTTCGACAGCAGGCCCAGGTCGGTGAGGCCCTGGATGTTGGAGTGGCCGCGCAGCGCGTTGATGCCGCCGCCGGCCCGCCCGATGTTGCCCAGCAGCAGCTGCACCATCGCCGCGGTGCGGATGATCTGCGAGCCCACGCTGTGCTGGGTCCAGCCCAGGGCGTACAGGATCGTCATCACCCGGTCGGGGGTGTGGGTCGAGGCGAGCAGCTCGGCCACCTGCAGGAACTTGGCCTTCGGCGTGCCGCAGATGTTCTCGACCACTTCCGGCGTGTAGCGGGCGAAGTGGGCCTTCATCAGGTTCCAGACGCAGCGCGGGTTTTCCAGTGTCGGGTCGGTCTTGACGAAGCCGTCCTCGCCGATCTGGTAGTCCCAGCTGGCCTTGTCGTACTTGCGCTTCTCGGCGTCGTAGCCGGAGAAGAAGCCGTCCTCGAAGGCGAACTCGTCCTTCACGAGGTAGCTCATGTCGGTGTACGACTTGATGTAATCCAGATGCACCTTTCCGGTGGCGATCAGGTGATTGATCACCCCGCCCAGGAAGGCGATGTCGGTGCCGGTGCGGATCGGCGCGTACAGGTCGGCCAGCGCGGCGGAGCGCGTGAAACGCGGGTCCACGACCACGAGGCGGGCCTTGTTCTTCGCTTTCGCTTCGGTCACCCATTTGAAGCCGCAGGGATGGGCTTCGGCAGCGTTGCCGCCCATGATCAGGATCACGTCCGCATTCTTGATGTCGGTCCAGTGATTGGTCATGGCGCCACGGCCGTACGTCGGGGCAAGACTTGCCACCGTCGGGCCGTGTCAGACACGCGCTTGGTTATCGAATGCGAGCATTCCCAGGTTGCGCACCACCTTGTGGGTGATGTAGCCGGCCTCGTTGCTGGAGGCGGAGGCGGCGAGGAAACCGGTGGTGAGCCAGCGGTTCACGGTCACGCCGTCGGCGTTCTTGGCGATGAAGTTGGCGTCGCGGTCTTCCTTGACCAGCTTGGCGATGCGGGTGAAGGCCTCGTCCCAGCCGATGCGTTTCCATTCCTTGCTGCCGGGCTCGCGCACTTCCGGGTACTTGAGCCGGTTCTTGCTGTGCACGAAGTCGAGCAGGCCGGCGCCCTTGGGGCACAGGCTGCCGCGGTTGACCGGGTGATCCGGGTCGCCTTCGATGTGGACGATCTCGGCATGGGCGTTCTTGGCCCTGTCGCCCAGGCTGTACATGATGATGCCGCACCCGACCGAGCAGTACGGACAGGTGTTGCGCGTTTCGGTGGTGCGCGCGAGCTTGAAGGTTCTTACCTCGGCGAGGGCCGCGGTGGGCGAAAAGCCCATCGCGACCAGACTCGACCCGGTCAAGCCCCCGGCGGCCACCTTGAAGAACTGGCGCCGTGAGAGTTGCATGGTGTGTCTTCCTCCTTCGTTTAACCGCAAAAAAAGCGTGCGTCTGAGTGCACAGCAAGCCTTGCGCCAGGTCGCCGATCCTTATGCTTCAAAGGCTTGGATCTGTTCTTCAACCTGTTTCGGGACATTTTGTCCATCCCCGGGACAGAATGTCCATCTGTGATGCAGCACCGCCCGATGACGGGTGGAAAGCCGCCGTCCCGGCTGTTCACTCCGGCCGGCGACGCCGCTATAGTCCGCCCCGCGGTCTGTGTACCGCCTGGACGTGTTTCACCTGGGTCGACGGCTGTCGGCCCGGAAAGTTGAGCCGGGGCCGTTCTCCCCGTTCCGGCTGCCGGCGTCGCGGCAACGCGCGCCTTTTGAGGAGCTGATGATGACTTCCGTGCCCTTTGCCCGGCGCGCGCTGCTGCGCGCCCTTGCCGCTTCCGCGCTGGCCGCCGCCGCCGGCCTTCCCCTCGCCGCCCAGGCCGACGACGTGCTGCGCGTCTCGGCGATTCCCGACGAGGCGCCCACCGAGCTGCAGCGCAAGTTCGCCCCGCTGGGCGCCTACCTGGAGCAGGAGATCGGCATGAAGGTCGTCTTCGTGCCGGTCACCGACTACGCCGCCGTGGTCGAGGCCCTCGCCACCCGCAAGCTCGACATGGCCTGGCTGGGTGGCTTCACCTTCGTGCAGGCCAAGATCCGCACCGGCGGCACCGCCGTGCCCCTGGTCCAGCGCGCCGAGGACGCCAAGTTCACCTCCCGCTTCATCACCGCCAACGACGGCATCAAGCGTTTCGCCGACCTCAAGGGCAAGACCTTCGCCTTCGGCGCGCCCTCCTCCACCTCGGGCCACCTGATGCCGCGTTACTTCCTCGGCCAGGAAGGCATCAACCCGGACACCGATTTCAAGACCGTCGCCTTCTCGGGCGCCCACGACGCCACCGTCGCCTTCGTGCAGGCCGGCAAGGTGGATGCCGGCGTGCTCAACGCCTCGGTGTGGGACAAGCTGGTCGAGCAGAAGAAAGTGGATACCAGCAAGGTGCGCGTCTTCGCCACCACCCCGCCCTACTTCGATTACAACTGGACGGTGCGCGGCGACCTCGATCCGAAGATCCAGGAGAAGCTCAAGCAGGCCTTCCTCAAGCTCGACCCGGCCAACCCGGCGCACCGTGAAATCATGGCGCTGCAGCGCGCCAGCAAGTTCATCCCCACCAAGGTGGAGAACTACAAGGGCATCGAAAGCGCGGCCCACGCCGCCGGCCTGCTGAAGTAAGCCCCGGCGGGACGGCCCGCGCCGTCCCCGCAAGGCTGCACGAGGATCACCATGGGTTTCTCCCTCGAAGGCGTCGGCCTGGTCCACGCCAACGGTTTTCGCGCGCTCGACGACCTGCGCCTGCACATCGCGCCCGGCGAGCGGGTGGCGCTGATCGGCGCGTCGGGCGCCGGCAAGACCACCCTGCTGCGAGTGCTCGGCGCCGCGCTGCGCCCCACCGAGGGGCGTCTGCGCCTGCTCGACGTGGAACCGTGGACGGCCTCGCCGTCCCGGCTGCGGCGCCTGCGCGCGCGCATCGGGCTGGTGCACCAGGCGCCGCCGATCCCGCTGCGCCAGCGGGTGGTCACCGCGGTGCTGGCCGGCCGGCTGGGCCACTGGCCGCTGTGGAAGGCGGTCGCCTCGCTGGTGTGGCCGGCGGACCCGGCGGGGGCCCGCGCGGCGCTCGCCCGCCTCGACCTGGCCGACAAGCTCTACGCCCGCTGCGACCGTCTCTCCGGCGGCCAGCTCCAGCGGGTGGCGCTGGCCCGCGTGCTGTACCAGCAGCCCGACCTGATCCTCGCCGACGAGCCGGTATCGGCGCTCGATCCGGCGCTCTCCGAGCTTACCGTGGCGCTGCTCAACGACGACGCCCGCGCCCGCGGCGCCACGCTGGTGGCGAGCCTGCACGCGGTGGAGCTGGCCCTGCGACATTTCCCGCGGGTGGTCGGGGTGAAGGACGGCCGGGTCTTCTTCGACCTGCCCGCTGCCCGCGTCACCGACGTCCAGCTGCGCGAGCTCTACGCTGCCGAGGGGGGCTTGCCGCCCGCGGGCGGGCCCACCGCGCCGGCGTCCGCCCCCGCCGGCGAGCTGCCGCCCCTGCGCTGCGCATGAGCCGCTCCGGTCCCGCCACCGCCGCGCCGCCGCGCGACCCGGCCGCCCTGCCCCGCCTGGGCTGGACGCTGGTGGCGCTGGTACTGCTGTGGCCGCTGCTGCGCCTCGCCGATTTTCGGCCGGCGGCGCTGTTCGACGACGGCAACCTGGGCGCGATGGGACATTTCGTCGGTGGCTTCCTGCCGCCCGAAACCTCGCCGGATTTCCTCGCCCTGCTCGGCCGCGCCACCGTCGAGACCCTCGCGATGGCCACCGCCGGCATCGCCCTGGCGGTGTTGTTGGCGGTACCGCTGGGCCTGGTGCTGACCCGCAGCCTGTCGGTGTCGCGCCTGGGGCCGGGGCGCGGGGGCGGGCTCGGAGGGGGCGTGCGGCTCGTCGCGCGGGTGCTGCTGGCGGTGCTGCGCGGGGTGCCGGAGCTGGTGTGGGCGCTGCTCTTCGTGCGGGTCTTCGGGCTCGGCGCGGCGGCCGGCGTGCTGGCGCTGGGCATCACCTACGGCGGGATGCTCGGCAAGGTGTACGGCGAAATCCTCGAATCCGCCGACGCGCGCCCGGCGCGGGCCTTGCTCGAGGCGGGCAGCGGGCGGCTCGCGGCGCTGTGCTACGGCCTGCTGCCCACCGCCGCCCAGGAGCTGGTGTCCTACACCGTGTATCGCTGGGAATGCGCGGTGCGCGCCTCGGTGGTGATGGGCTTCGTCGGCGCCGGCGGCCTCGGTCAGCTGATGGACCAGTCCATGAAGATGCTCAACGGCGGCGAGGCGGCCACCATCCTCGCCACCTTCCTGGCCCTGGTGGTGGCGGCCGACGCCCTGTCGGAACACCTGCGGCGGAGGCTGGCGTGAGGCTTCATCTTGAAGAAAGATGGATTTTCAATTCGATCATCGTTTCTTGCGATGATCTGGCGGAGGCCGGACGATGAGGGCCGGCGTCTCGCCGAGCGGGCTGCTGAGCGTCGTCGCCGTGCTGGCGGCGGTGGTGGCGAGCTTCGCGTTCCTCGACATGCCGCTCGGCGCGTTGTTTTCGGGCGGCGCCGCGGACGAGGCGGTGGCCTTCGTGCGGCGCTTCTTCCCGCCCGCGCTGGCACCGGCTTTCCTCGCCAAGGTGGGCGGAGCGGCGCTTGAGACGCTGGCGATCTCGCTGCTCAGCACCGTGCTGGCGGTCGGCGGCGGCGCGCTGCTGGCGCTGCCCGCGTCGGGTCGCCACGGGCGGCTGGGGCGTGGCGTGGCGCGCTTCGCGCTGAACCTGCTGCGCTCGGTGCCGGAACTGGTGTGGGCGACGCTGATGGTGCTGGCGGCCGGCCTCGGCCCCTTCGCCGGCACCTTGGCGCTGGCGCTGCATACCACCGGTGTGCTGGGCCGGCTGTTTGCCGAGGCGCTGGAGAACGCCCCTCCGGCGCCGGCCGAGGCGCTCGCGGCGGGGGGTGCGCCGGCGCTGGCGGGCTTCCTGTACGGCACGCTGCCGCAGGTGGCGCCCCAGTGGCTGGCCTACGCGCTGTACCGCTGGGAGATGAACATCCGCATGGCGGCGATCCTCGGTTTCGTCGGTGCCGGCGGGCTGGGCGCCCTGCTCTACTACAGCCTGTCGCTGTTCCACGAGGCCGAGGCGAGCACCGCGATCCTGGCGATGCTGGTGCTCGCCATCGCGGTCGATGGCGCCAGCGCGTGGCTGCGGCGTCGGATGGGCTGAGTCGCGTCGGCCCTTGACGGGGGCGCCGGCTTGGTCAATCTTCGGGGTCTGGCGGGTTGCGCCGCCGCTTTCGCCCGATTCTTCACCGGACCCGTTCAGATGGCCGCCTTTCGTCCCGTCGCCCCCCTTGCCGGAGGATTCCGCTGATGCTGTGGGAAGCCCTCGGCGCCGCCCGCGATCTGGGCCGCGTCCATGACATCGCGGCGGTGCTGATCCGCTACGGCTTCGGCGATCTCGTCCAGCGCCTGGGCATGGCGCACGCGCTGGAGCGCGCCGGCAAGGCGCTGCACTGGCACGGCCAGGCGCAACTGCTCCACCTCGACCCGGCCCAGCGGGTGCGCCAGGCGCTGGAGGCGCTGGGGCCGACTTTCGTCAAGCTCGGGCAGATCCTCGCCACCCGCGCCGACCTCTTCCCGCCCGAGTGGATCGCCGAGTTCGGCATGTTGCAGGACGCGGCGCCGGCGGTGCCCTTCGAGGCGATCCGCGCCCAGCTCGCCGAAGACCTGGGCGAGGCGCCGGAAGCCGTGTTTGCCGAACTCGACACCACGCCGCTGGCGGCGGCGAGCCTCGCCCAGGTGCATCGCGCGCGCCTGGCCGACGGCAGCCCGGTGGTGCTCAAGATCCGTCGCCCCGGCATCCGCCCGGTGATCGAGGCCGACCTGCGCCTGCTGGCGCGCCTGGCCGAGATCATGGAGGCCGAGGCGCCTGACCTGCGCCGCTACCGGCCCCGCGAGGTGGTGCGCGAGTTTGCCCATTCGCTGCGCCGCGAGCTGGATTTTTCGGCCGAGGGGCGCAACGCCGAGCGCATCGCCGCGAGCTTTGCCGACCACCCGGAGATCGTCGTGCCGCGCATCCACTGGCAGTGGACGGGCGAGCGGCTCAACGTGCAGGATTTCGTCGAGGGGCTGCCGGGGCGCGCGGTGGCCGACCTGCCGGCCGGCTTCGACCGCCGCCTGCTGGCCCGGCGCGGTGCCGACGCGGTGCTCAAGATGATGCTGGAGGACGGCTTCTTCCACGCCGACCCGCACCAGGGCAACGTGTTCTACCTGCCCGGCAATCGCCTCGCCTTCATCGACTTCGGCATGGTCGGGCGCCTGCCCGAGACGCGTCGCTACCAGGTGGCTGCGCTGATGCACGGCCTGGTGGACCGCGACTCGCGGCGCGTCACCGACGTGCTGCTCGACTGGAGCGGCGAAGCGGAGGGCGACGGCGAGGCGCTGCGCGCCGAGATCGAGCGCTTCGTGGACGAGTACCACGGGGTGGCCCTCAAGCAGCTCGATTTCGGTGCGATGCTGGGCGACGTGGTCACCATCCTGCGCGAGCACGGCCTGGCCCTGCCGCCCGATCTGGCGCTGATGATCAAGGCCTTCATCACCCTCGAGGGTCTGGGCCGCCAGCTCGACCCGGATTTCGACATCGCCGCCGAGGCCGCGCCCTTCCTGCGCACCGTGTTGCTGGCCCACCACGCGCCGGACGCCATCGCCCGGCGCGGCTGGCGGGGGCTGCTGGGGGCGGTGGATCTGCTCGCCGGCCTGCCCCGGGACCTGGGCCGCCTGCTGCGCACCGCGCGCCGCGGCAGCCTCCGCGTGGAGGTGGACGTGCCGCCGCTCAAGGCCTTCGGTGACCAGCTCGACCGCGCGGCGAGCCGCCTGACGATGGGCATCGTGACCGCGGCGCTGATCGTCGGCTCGTCGATCGCACTCACGGTGCATCGCGGCGATTCGGTGTCGCTGTTCGGGCTGCTGGGTTTCGTGGCGGCGGTGATCGGCGGCCTGTGGGTGCTGCTGTCGGTGTGGCGCGGGGGGCGCTAGCGCTTCAGGCGCCGTGGTAGAACAGGTAGCCGATGACGATGGCGCCGATCAGCCCGACGAAATCGGCGATCAGCCCGCAGGCCACCGCGTAGCGGGTGCGGGTGATGTTCACGCTGCCGAAGTACACCGCCAGCACGTAGAAGGTGGTTTCCGTCGAGCCCTGGATGATCGCCGCCAGCCGGCCCTGGAAGGAATCGACGCCGTAGGTGCGCATCACGTCCACCATCAGCCCGCGGGCGCCGCTGCCGGACAAGGTCTTCATCAGCCCCACCGGCAGCGCCGGCACGAAGTCGGCGTCGAGGCCGAGGGCCAGCACGGCGTTGCGGATCGCCCCGACGAGGTAATCCATGCAGCCGCTGGTGCGGAAGATCGAGATCGCCGCGAGCATCGCGATGAGGTAGGGGACGATCTGCACCGCCACCCCGAAGCCTTCCTTGGCGCCGTCGACGAAACTCTCGTACACGTCCACGCCGCGCAGCGCCGCCACGCCCACGAAGAGCGCGATGATCGATACCACGATGCCGCTGCCCAGCAGCCCGATCAGCTGGGCCATCTGCGCCGGCGGCAGCGGGGCGAGCCAGGCGTAGAGCCCGCCCATGAGCGCCGCGAAGCCGCCGAAGCAGGCCAGCACCGGTGCGCTCAGCAGGTTGATGCGCTGCCACGCGGCCACCGCCACCAGCCCGGCGGTGAAGGAGACGAAGGTGGACAGCAGCGTCGGCAGGAAGATGTCCGCCGCGTTGAAGCCGGCGATGCCCTGCTGCACGGCCATGCTCTGGCGGATCGCGATGACCGAGGTGGGGATCAGCGTGATGCCCGCGGTGTTGAGCACCAGGAACATGATCATCGGGTTGCTGGCGGTGTCCTTCTGCGGGTTGAGTTCCTGCAGCTCGCGCATCGCCTTGAGGCCCAGCGGGGTGGCGGCGTTGTCGAGCCCCAGCAGGTTGGCGCTGGCGTTCATCACGATGCTGCCGGCAGCCGGGTGGCCCGGCGGGATCTCGGGGAAGATGCGCCGGAAGAACGGCGCCACCAGCCGTCCGAAAAGCGGGATGAGGCCGCCGCGCTCGCCGATCTTCATGATGCCGAGCCACAGGCTCATCACCCCGGTGAGGCCGAGTGCGATGTCGAACCCGGTCTTCGCGGTGTCGAACAGCCCGCCGAGGAGGCGCGAGAACAGGTCCAGGTCGCCCTGCGCGGTCTGCACCACGGCGGCGGCGAAACCCACGAGGACGAAGGCGATCCAGATCCGGTTGAGCACGGTGGGCGGGCCGTTACGAAGAGGCGAAAAGTCTAGCGGCGCGGCGCCGGGCTGTCATCGCCGCGGCAGGTCCCACGGGCCCTGCAGGCGGGCGTAGGCGTCGTCGGGCAGTTGCACGAGGCGCGGCTGGCGGGCGCCGTCGAGCCAGCGGGCGATCTCGAACATGTCGTCCCGGCCCAGGGCGGTGCATCCGGCGGTGGGGGTGGTGGGCGATTCCCAGACGTGCAGGAACACGCACGAGCCGGCGCCGGGGTGCGCCGGCGCGTGGTTGTGCGCCACCACCGCGCCGATCTCGTAGCGGGCGTCGGCGCGCAGCATGTCCTCGCAGCTCGACCAGTCGGGCGTCTGGTCGGCGGCGTCCACGAGGCAGTTGTAGTGGCGCGAGGCGGGGTCGTCCACGCACTTGAGGCCCGGCCGTGCGGTGACGTAGGGCAGGCGGAAACGGCCATCGTCGGCCCCGTAGCCGAACAGCCCGGTGAGCGCGAAGATCCCGGCCGGCGCGCGTCCGTCGCCTTCGCGCTTGGCCGCGCCGGCCATCGCCGGATGCAGTCCACGTCCCCAGGCCAGCCCCGCGCGGCCGAGCGTCGCCGGCATCTCGGGGCCGACTGCCTGCCAGGTGTCGCCGGCGGCGCGCGCGTAGCGCTGCAGACGGGCGGTGGTGGCGGACCAGGACGGGGCGAGGACGAGGAGGAGCTGGGAGGACATGGGGTGCGGAGCGGGGCTCGCCGCGTGGGCCAGGGGCGGGTTGGATTTTGCTGAGCATCGCCCTGCAGCGCGAATGGCGGCCGGGGCCGCCATTCGTCGTCACGCGCTGTGGTGTGGATTCAGCGTGGGCGGCGGCGCGTCATCGCCATGCCGGCCGCACCGAGGCCCAGCAGCGCCATCGTTGCGGGTTCGGGGGCCGGGTTGGGCGGCGCGGGCTCGTTGATGTAGAAATTGTCCATGCCGAAGCAGTAGGCATTGGTCGATGAAAAGGTCACCGAGGTGACGGCGTCGAAATGGGCGTCGAGATAGAGCCGGGCGACGCCGTCCCCGGTGCCGCCGCTGTAATCGAAATCGAACCCCCAGTCGGAACTCGGCAGTCTGACCGAATAGCCGTTGTTGGTGCTGATGTAGCTTTGTTCGGTGCCCGAAGCCTGCCCGCCGCCCGTGATGGTGTTCGAGGTGAGGTCGATGTAGTTCAGGTCGAACGTCGAGCCGTCGAGCGCGGTGATCGTCATGGCCTGCACGTCCGTCAGCCAGTGGGCGTGCACGACGGCGTTGTGGATGGTGGTTCCATCCGGACGAAATCCGATGGCGTAGTAGTTGCCGATGATGCCGGTACCACCGATGAAGTCGTAGCGGAATCCGCCCTGGTCGTAGTAATCGACCGAGTAATAGATATTGGTGTTGTCGGTCACGACGTTGGTGCCGTCGGACAAATGGGCGATACCCCCCGTGAAGTCGATCACCACCGCGTGCGCGCTGCCGGCAAGCGCAAGACCGGCCAGCACACCGAGTGTCATTTTTCTGGCAAGCATTTCAATCCCCCTGATCATAAAAAGCAGACATGAGATTCGTTGCGAATTTCATGCGCGTACTTCAGAAGCAAGAAAAACACGATCCAGTCAGCACGACTGGCTGCTCTGTCGGAATTGCCAAAAAATACGGTTGTTGCTTTTTTTATGCGGATGGATTTTTTGCTCGCGGCATGAACCGGGCGGTCGCGACCACGGCGTGTGCTCGTCTCGTTGAAGGCGATTGGAAGCGCCCTGCGCCGATTATCCTCCCGGATTTTACAGGTCACAACATGTTGACATGCGGCCGCGCGGTGTCGTCGGCGCGGCCGCGGCCGGCGGGTTTCAGGCGCCGAACCAGCTTTCCACCTTGTCGCGGCCGGGCACGCCGCCGGCATGGACGACCTGGCCGTCGATGACCACGCCGGGCGTGGCGAGGACGCCGTAGCCGACGATGGCGGCCATGTCCTCGACCTTTTCCAGGGCGATCGCTTCGCCCCTGGCGTGGGCGACGGCTTCGATCAGGGCGACGGTGCTGCGGCAGTTGGCGCAGCCGGTGCCCAGTACTTTGATCTGCTTCATGACGTTCTCCTCGGATTAGAGCAGCAGGTTGAAGACATAGCCCACCAGCAGGATGCCGGTGGCGACGACCCCGGCGAAGGTGGCGATGAGGCGCGGCTTGAGCGCCTTGCGCAGGATGATCATCTCGGGCGCCGACAGGGCGATCACGCTCATCATGAAGGCGAGCACGGTGCCGAGGGCGGCGCCCTTGCCGATCAGCGCCTCGACGATGGGGATGATGCCGGCGGCGTTGGTGTACATCGGCACGCCCAGCAGCACGGCGGCGGGCACCGCCCACCACACGTCGCGGCCCATGAACGAGGCCATGAAATCTTCCGGCACGTAGCCGTGGATGCCCGCGCCGACCGCGATGCCGGCCAGGACGTAGGGCCACACCTTGCCGAAGATCTGCCGGACGTGGTCGCGCCCGGCCTCGAAGCGGGCCACCCAGCCGGGGGTGTCGTGGGCGCCGGCGGCGCGCTGGCCGGCGAGGATCTGGCGTACCCAGTCCTCGAGGTGGGCTTCCATCCTGAGCTGACCGATCACCAGCCCCGAGACGATCGCCACCGCGAGGCCGAGGGCGAGGTAGAGCGCCGCCACCCGCCAGCCGAACATGCCGAACAGCAGCGCCAGGGCGACTTCGTTGACCATCGGGGCGGCGATCAGGAAGGAAAAGGTGACCCCCAGCGGCACGCCCGCCGACAGGAAGCCGATGAACAGCGGCACCGCCGAGCACGAGCAGAACGGCGTGACGATGCCGAGGCTGGCGGCCAGCACGTTGCCCACGCCGGTGCGCCGCCCGGCCAGCAGGGCGCGGGTGCGCTCCGGGGCGAAGAAGGTCTGCACGATGCCCATCACGAACACGACGCCGAGCAGCAGCAGCAGCACCTTGGGCGTGTCGTAGAAGAAGAAATGCACGGCTTCGCCCAGCCGGGTGTCGCGGGTGAGGCCGAGCCGGGCGATCACCGCGTCGGCGAAGGCGGTGAGGTGGCCGTAGGCCAGCCACCAGGCCGCCGCCGCCAGCACCACGGCAGCGAGCCAGCGGGGAAGCCGATCGTCGGTGGGGTGCAGGTGGGCGGTCATGGCGGATCTCCGGGCGGGGTCAGCGTGACTCGTACCAGCTGCGGGAGGCGTTGACCCCTTTGACCACCAGCAGCATGGCCGGCACTTCGATGAGCACGCCCACCACGGTGGCGAGCGCGGCGCCGGATTCGAAACCGAACAGGCTGATGGCCGCAGCCACCGCCAGCTCGAAGAAATTGCTCGCCCCGATGAGGGCCGACGGGCACGCCACCGCGTGCTGCTCGCCCACCGCGCGGTTGAGCCCGTAGGCCAGCGCGGCGTTGAAGAACACCTGGATCAGGATCGGCACCGCCAGCAGGGCGATGACCAGCGGCTGGCGCAGGATGGCTTCGCCCTGGAAGGCGAACAGCAGCACCAGGGTGGCGAGCAGCGCGGCGATGGACCAGGGGCCGATGCGGGCCATGGCGGCCTCGAAGGCGGCTGGCCCGCGGGCCAGCAGGGCGCGGCGCCACGCCTGGGCGAGGATCACCGGGATCACGATGTAGAGCAGCACCGAGGCGAGCAGCGTGGCCCACGGTACGGTGATCGACGAGATGCCCAGCAGCAGCGCGACGATCGGCGCGAAGGCGAACACCATGATGCTGTCGTTGAGCGCGACCTGGGACAGGGTGAACAGCGGGTCGCCCCCGGAGAGGCGGCTCCAGACGAAGACCATCGCGGTGCACGGCGCCGCGGCGAGCAGGATGAGGCCGGCGATGTAGCTGTCGAGCTGGTCGGCGGGCAGCAGCGGGGCGAACAGGTTGCGCACGAAGAGCCAGCCCAGCAGCGCCATCGAGAATGGCTTGACCAGCCAGTTCACGAACAGCGTGACGCCGATGCCGCGCAGATGCTGGCGCACTTCGTGGAGGGCGCCGAAATCGACCTTGACCAGCATCGGGACGATCATCACCCAGATCAGCAGGCCCACCGGCAGGTTCACCTGGGCGATCTCGAGCCGGCCGACGGCCCGGAACAGGCCGGGGGCGAGCTGGCCGAGGGCGATGCCGGCGACGATGCACAGGCCCACCCACAGGGTGAGGTAGCGCTCGAAGACGCTCATCGGTGCGGGGACGGCGCGATCACAGGCTTGGGTCATCGTCGCACCTCACAGGCCGAGGGCGTCGCGCACGGCCGGCACGAGGCGGGCGCGGATGTCGTCGCGCACCGCCACGAAGCGGTCCAGGGGCGCGCCGTGGGGGTCGGGGAAGGCGACGTGAATGCGCTTGACGGCCCGCGGGAAGACCGGGCAGTGCTCTCGGGCGTTGTCGCAGACGCTGACCACCAGGTCGATGGGCTCGTCGAGCACCGCGTCGAGGGTCTTGGGGTGCAGGCCCGCGGTGGGCAGCCCGGCCAGGGTGAGGGCCTCGATGGCGCCGGCGGCCACGCGGGGCTGCGGCGCGGTGCCCGCCGAGAGGGCGCGCACGCGGCCGGCGAGGTCGTGGTTGAGAATGGCTTCGCCCATCTGGGAGCGGCAGGCGTTGCCGGTGCACAGCACCAGCACGGTGAAGGGAGTGGTCATGGGGTGGGCTTTCCGGCCAGGGCGCGGCGTTTCTCGGTGGTGTCGCAACAGGCCGTCCGGGGCAGGCAGGCCGCGCCCTGGCAGCAGTTGCGGGTGAGGAAGGCGATCAGCTCGTCCATCGTGGCGTAGCCGGCGGTGTAGCGGATGAACCGGCTCTCCCGCGCGCCGCTGATCAGCCCGACCCGGCTCAGGTGCGCCAGGTGGAAGGAGAGGGTGGCGGGCGCCATCCCCAGCGCTTCGCCGATGGCGCTGGCGTTGAGGCCGTCGGGCCCGGCTTCGATGAGCAGGCGGAACACGGCGAGGCGCGATTCGTGGCCGAGGGCGGCGAGCAGTTCGGCGGCATTGAGCGTTTCCATATTTCAAGTATTGTCGAAATATACGGATTCGTCCAGTGACAGTTCGGTGACAGCCGACCCGGTGGGCCCCCCGGCGCGATGTCGGCGGACGTGGGCTTAGCGCTGCTGCAGGATGTTGACCCCCGCGGGCAGATCGTCGGCGTCCACGTAGCCGATGGCGCCCGGATTGGCGCGGACGTATTCGATCACCTCGGCGCGGGTGCGCAGCTCTTTGGGCGGCGAACCGAGCCCGACGAAGCGGCGGACCGTCCAGTAGCCGGTGTAGTGCTCTTCGTCCTGGCCCAGGAAGCTGGTGAGGAAGCGGGTCCGGACGGGGTGGCCGGTGGGCAGATTGACCGGGGTGACCGGGATGCCACGGATCTCGACCACCTTGCCGGTGTAGAGGCGCCGGATGAGGCCGAGGTCGGTCTTCGGCAGTGCTTCGTGGCCGATGAGGGCGATGCCGTCGGCAACCGCCGAGGGGGCGGCGAGCAGCAGCAGGAGCAGCAGCGGAATGGTGCGTGCGTGCATGTCTCGCGCCATCAGAAGACGAAGCTGTAGGAGAGCGACAGCACGTTGAAGCGCTGCTTGCTCACGTCTTCGTTGGCCGGGGTGTCCACCAGGCTCGAGGCGACGCCCACGCGGGTCTGGCTCCATTCGGCCTTGATCTTGCTGGTGGGGGTGAGGGCGTAGGCGCTGCCGATGCTCCAGGTGTATTGATCGTAGGCGCCGAAGGCGTCGGCGCCGGATTTCTGCATCGCGGTGATGAAGCCGGTGGGGTCGGCGCTGGCCGGCACGCTGGGGTTGTTGAACGCGCGGTACAGATCGAGCGCGGTGCCGTTGGAGCGCAGCCGGGCGTGATAGACGTAGGGCGTCCATCTGCCGACCTGCTTGCGCAGGGCGAGGTAGCCGCCGGTGGAATTGAAGCCGCCGGGAACGTCCAGCGTGCGGCGCTGGACGAGCTCGCCGGCGAGGCGGTAGCCGTTGCCGATGCCCACGTCGGCCCCCAGCATCAGCGCCCGCAGGCGTGAGTCGCGCGTGTCGTGGGGGCCACCGGGAATCACGCTGTAGTAGCTGACGCCGGGGGCAGGGGTTTCGAGGGTCGGAACCACCCAGTCGCCGGTGGGCCGCAGCGTGTCGCTGGCCATGTAGTAGGCGAGCTTGTAGACGTCGTCGTCGTTGCGATAGGCGAGCGCGAGACCGCGAATCGTCAGGGTGAGGGGCAGGTAGTAGGCGCCGGCTGGCTCGACGCCCAGGTAGCTGGTGCGGAAGTACTGGCGCCAGTAGCCGTTGTTGCGGCCCCAGTAGGCGTCGAGGCTGATGTCGCCACTGCCGGCGGTCCAGGTCTTGGTGGCCGATCCGCCGGTGAAATCGACGATGGAGGTGAGGTAATAGACTTCGGCGGGCAGGCGGGCGTAGTCGAAGGTGGCGCCCACGTCCATGTTTTCGGCGTTGAGATAGCCGGGGATACGCAGCTTGCCGACGCGGAACTGCCAGTCGTTGCTCGGCCGCCACGAAATGAAGGCCCACGCGAGCGTGGTGTCCCACTGGACGTCGGAGGCCACGGCGGGGGCGAAGCGGCCCTGCAGCGTGGCGCCCCATTCGGGGGTGAAGCGGATGTCCAGTTGGGCGCCGAACACGCTGTCACGGTTGAAGCCGCCGTTGTCGTCGATGTTGCGCTGGTAGACGAAGGGGTGATCCGAGCGGGCGTAGCCCACCGTGCCGAACACCGCGGTGGCGTAATCGACGGCGCGAGCCGGCCCCGACACGGCGAGGACGGCGGTGATCAGCAGGAGGACGCGTGGGTGTCGCATGGCGTGCGGAGCTCGGGCGGCTAAGGCGATCGTCGCCAGAATGGCATGGAACCGAATCGTATCAGCCGCGCGGGGGGGCGAACGGATCGGGGTGCGTGGGTTCGATCCAGCGGGCGGCGAAGCCCGGTGCGGTGGGGGCGTCGGCGTAGCGGGCCTCGCTGCGCAGGCGGATGGTGAAGCAGGCGCCTTCGCCGTGGCGGCTGGCGACGTCGATACGGCCGCCGTAGCGTTCGACGATGGCGTAGCTGATCGACAGGCCGAGGCCGGTGCCGGAGCCCTTCTTGGTGGTGAAGAAGGGGTCGAAGATGCGCGACAGGTCTTCGGCGGCGATGCCGTGGCCGGTGTCGCAGACCTCGATGGCGGCGCCGGCGGGCCGGCCGTCCTCGTGCCAGTCGCGGGTGGCGATGGTGAGGCGGCCGCCGTCGGGCATGGCCTGGATGGCGTTGACGATGAGGTTGATGAGCACCTGCTGGAGTTCGCCGAGGTTGACCTCGACGCGGCAGGTGGCGGCGTTGTCCACGGCCACCTCGATGCGCCGGCGGTCGAGGTTGTGGCGGGTCAGCACGAGGCAGTCGGCGATCACCTGGGCCGGGTCGACCCCTTCGGCGTAGCCGGCGAATTCGCCCGGCCGGGCGAACTGCAGCAGCTTGGTGACGATCAGCCAGATGCGGTGGGTCTGCGCGTGGATCAGGCGGATCTCCTCCTTCACCGGCGCGGCGGCGGGGCCGAGGATCTCCTGCAGCACGTCGAGGTTGCCCTGGATGACGGCCACCGGGTTGTTGATCTCGTGGGCGACGCCGGCGGTGAGCTCGCCGATGGCGGCGAGTTTTTCGGTCATCGCCAGGTGGCGGCGGGCCTGGTCGAGGGTGGCGTTGGCGGCTTCCAGTTCGCGGGTGCGTTCGGCCACCTTGCGGTCGAGTTCGTCGCCCCAGCGCTGCAGCTCCATGCGGCGGGCGGCGAGGCTGTCGAGGAGCTGGTCGAAGGCGTCGGCGAGCTGGCCGATCTCGTCGCGGCTGGCCACCTGGCCGACGCGGGCGTCGTGGTCGCCGCCGCCCACGCGGCGGATCGTGGCGCTGAGCCGCTCCAGCGGCTTGAACACGCTGCGCGCCCAGTTGAGCGACAGCACGGCGCCGGCCACGCTGACGCCGATGAAGATCGCGAACAGGGCCAGCAGCGCGCCGCGCATGGCGCCGCTGAAGGGCGCTTCGAGGAAGCCCACGTAGAGCATCCCGACCCGTTCGCCGAAGCTGTCGACCACCGGCTCGTAGCCGGAGACGTAGTCGTCGTTGACCACGAAGGCGGTATCGAGCCACACCTTGCCTTTGCCCAGCACGTGGTCGCGCACCACCTGCGAGGCGCGGGTGCCGAGGGCCCGTTCGCCGGCGAAGAGGCGCACGTTGGTGGCGATGCGGGTGTCGCCGAGGAACAGGGTGGCGGTGCCTTTGCTGCCCAGGGGCAGGGTGCCGTCGCGGTAGATGATGGCGTTGAGGCGGTCGACGAGATCGGTGTTGCCGTTGAGCAGCACGCCGCCCTCGAGCACCGCCACGGTGCGGTGGGCTTCGTCCTGCACCGGGGTGGCGGCGTGGATCAGCAGGCCGCGGGTTTCCTCGCTGCGGCTGTCGGGGGCGGCGTTGGGGGTGGGGACCAGGGCGAGGCGGGCGCGGCGCGACAGGCCGCGGTCGATGGCCGCCAGATGGCCGGCGTCGAAGACGTCCACCGCGGTGCCCGGCGTGCCGGCGACGGCGGCGCCGACGACCGGCCAGCGGTTGCGTTCGGCGTAGGCGCCGGTGGCGGACAGGGCGGTGCTGGCGGCGGCGGCGCGCAGGCGGCCGCGGGCGTCGAGGAGGAACAGGAAATCCAGCCCGGCCTGCTGGCGGGCGTCTTCGAGATCGCGGGCGAGGGCGTCCGGCGGGCCGGCCAGGGCGCGGGCCAGGCGCTGGCTGCGGGCGGCGGCGTCCAGGTCGACGCCGACGTTGTGGCGCATCCGGGCGAAGTATTCGTGGGCGGTGACGAGGTCGGAGCCGACCTTGTAATTGACCAGGCGGTGGTAGCCCTCGTTGCCCCACAGCCAGACCAGGCCGAGCAGGATCGGCACGCCGAGCAGCAGCGGCGCCAGCACCATCGCCAGCAGCTTGGCGCGCACGGAACGGCGCAGGCGTCCGGCGAGGCGGAGGCTCATGGGCGGCGGGCCGGCATGGGGGTCAGGCCAGGCCCCATTCGACGGCCTTGCGGTCGAGGGTCTTGCGCGAGACGCCGAGCAGCGCGGCGGCGCGGGCGCGGTTGCCGCCGCACTGTTCGAGCACGGCGAGGATGTGGCGCTTCTCGACTTCGGCCAGCGACAGGGGAAGCGGGTCGGCGAAGCCGGCCGCCTCGCCGGTGGCGGGCAGGCCGCCGAGGATCAGCGCGCGCTCGACGAGGTTGCGCAGCTCGCGCACGTTGCCGGGCCAGGCGTAGGCCGACAGGCGCGCGAGATCGGCCGGGGTGAGCGGCAGCGGCGGCAGGCCGAGACGGGTGGACAGCTGGGCGTTGAAGTGGCCGGCGAGTTCGGCGATGTCTTCGCGGCGCTCGCGCAGGGGCGGGATCGCGACGGTGACCACTTCGAGGCGGTAGAACAGATCCTGGCGGAAGCGCCCGGCGGCGACCTCGGCGCGCAGGTCGCGGTTGGTGGCGGCGACGACGCGCACGTCCACCGGCACTTCGGCCTCGCTGCCGATGGGGCGGATGCGGCGTTCCTCGAGCACCCGCAGCAGCTTGGTCTGCAGCGCCAGCGGCAGCTCGCCGATCTCGTCGAGGAACAGGGTGCCGCCGTTGGCGTAGTGGAACAGGCCGCGGCGTGCCTCGCGGGCGCCGGTGAAGGCGCCGCGGACGTGGCCGAAGAGTTCGCTTTCCATCAGCTCGGCGGACACCGCGGCGCAGTTGAGGGCGACGAAGGAGCGCTCGGCGCGGGGGCTGATCTGGTGCAGCGCGCGGGCGGCGACTTCCTTGCCGACGCCGGATTCGCCGAGGATCAGCACCGTCGATGGCATCGGCGCGACGCGGCGGATCAGGTCGGAGAGCCGGTGCATGGCCTCGGAGTGGCCGACCAGCCCGTCCACCTGGCCGCCCAGGCCGTCCACCTGGCGCTGCAGGACGAAGTTCTCGCGGTCGAGGCGGGCGCGCTCGAAGCAGCGCTGCAGCGAGTTGACGATCTGGTCGACGCGGAAGGGCTTGAGGACGAAATCGGAGGCGCCGGCGCGCAGGGCGTCGATGGCGGTCTCGATGTCGGCGAAGGCGGTGATGAGGATCACGTCGCCGGCAAAACCGGCGTTCTTGAGGCTGCGCAGCCATTCCATGCCGGAGCGGCCGGGCAGCGCGATGTCGAGGACGATGGCGTCGAAGTGGTGTTCGGCGAGGCGGTCGGCGCCTTCCTCGGCCGATCCGGCCACATCCACCCGACAGCCGCGGGCCTGCAGGGCGCGCTGCAGGAAGTTGCGCACGCCGGCTTCGTCGTCGACGACGAGCACGGCGTAGTCGGCCCAGGCGGGCTCGCGGGAGGCAGAGGCGGGGGCGGGCGTGGCGTCGGCGGGACGGGCGTTCATGCGGCGGATTTAACCACGCGGCGGGGCCGAGCGGCAGCCCGTCGCCCCGCCCGCGCGCCGCTCAGGGGCGCTGGCGGTGGGCGAGGTAGTCGGACTGGAAGACGGCCATCCGGAACACGTCGCGGTACACGCCATCGACGAAGAATTCGTGGCGCAGCAGGCCTTCCTCGGTGAAGCCGAGTTTCTTGTAGACGCCGATGGCGCGCACGTTCTCGCAGTCGACGATCAGCGACAGCTTGTAGAGGTTGAGCACGGTGAAGGCGTAGTCCATCGCCAGCCGGGTGGCGGTGGTGGCGTAGTGGTTACCCTGGTGTTCGGGGGCGATGATGATCTGGAACTCGGCGCGGCGGTGGATGTGGTTGATCTCGACCAGCTCGACGAGGCCGACGCGAACCTTGTCGCGTTCGACGATGAAGCGCCGCTCGCTCTGGTCGTGGATGTGCTTGTCGTAGAGGTCGGCGAGCTCGACGAAGGCCTCGTAGGGCTCTTCGAACCAGTAGTGCATCACCGTTTCGTTGTTGTCGAGTTCGTGGACGAAGCGCAGGTCTTCGCGTTCGAGGGGGCGCAGGCGCAGGATGGGGCTCATGACGGGTCCGGGGCGGGGGCGGTTCGAGGGCGGGCGCGGGCGGATGCGCCGCGCCCTTCCGATGGACCGGGGGCGCCGCCGGGAAGTTCGCCGATGCGGCGGCGCGCGCCTCAGGTGAGCACGTAATCGACCACCGGCGGCGGCGTGCCGACGGGCGCATCGCCGGTCAGCTCGCACACCGTCAGCTCGATGCCGTGGCACATGGCGTCGAGGGCGAGATCGTTGGGTTCCTCGCCGAAGGGTTCCTCGATCTGCTCGCCGATCACGTCGAGGGCCAGGTAGGTGTAGGCGATGAAGGGGCCGATCAGCACCGTCAGCCAGCCGATGGTGGTGGCGAGGCCCACCGGCAGGGCCAGGCAGTAGATCATCACCGTGCGGTTCATCAGCACCCGGTAGGTGTAGGGGATCGGGGTGTTGGCGATGCGCTCGCAGGCGCCCGAGGCTTCGGTGAGCAGGTTGAGGTTGCGGTCCATCGAGTGCTGCTGGATGTCGCTGATGAGCCCCGCCTGGCGCGCCGCGGCGAGCTCCTCGGCGAGGCGCAGGAGCAGCAGCGACGGGCCGAAGCGCGCGGCGCAGACCCGTTCGAGGGTGGCGGCGTCGAGCCGGCCGGCGAGTTCGGCGCGCGGGTCGGTGCCGCGCAGCTGGTGCTTGAGGGCGAACACGAAGGCCACCAGGAGACGGGTGAAGCGGCGGTGCAGTTCGGTCTGGCCAGGGGCGAAGCTGACGATCTCGCGGGTCAGTGAGCGGGCGCCGATCAGCAGCGCCCCCCACTGCTTGCGCGCCTCCCAGAAGCGCTCGTAGCTCACCGAGTTGCGAAAGCCGAGAAAGATCGCCAGCGCGATGCCCATCAGCGTGAACGGCGGGATCGACAGCGCCGACTCGGGATGGATGCGCATCCACCAGCCCCGGCCGAGCACGCTCAGCACCGACACCGCCGACACCAGCAGCAAGCGCGTGACGATGTAGGGCAGCACCGAGCCGCGCCAGACGAACAGCAGCCGGAACCAGTGCAGGTGGGGACGGACGATCATGGGCGGCGCTCGCGACGAAACCCGCCATTCTGCCGTGTCGCCGGGGATTTCCCTAGCGTCGGTGGGGAGAAGGCGGGCGGTCGAAAAATCCATCAAAAAGTGAACGACGTATAAAAATAAACGACGTACAATTTATTCACCGGGCCGGGTGCGCCGCGACACCGCCCGGCCTCACGCGAAAGGACATTCGATGACCGATCCGACCCTGCCCGGTCGCCGCGAACGCAAGCGCCAGCAACTGCTCGACCACCTGGCCGACACCGCCTGGGCGCTGTTCGAGGCGGATGGCTACGAGGCGGTGACGATGGAGCGCATCGCCGCCGCCGCCGACGTGGCGAAGGCCACGCTGTACAAGCATTTTCCGGTCAAGGAGGCGCTCCTGCGCCACCGCTTCCACCGGGAGCTGCGCCTGGTGTGGCCGGTGATCCAGGCCGAGCTGGCGCAACTGGCGCCGGGGCGCGAGCGGCTGGCGCACTTCCTGGCGCGTCAGGCGGACTGGTGCGAGCGGCAGCGCGCTTACCTGCTGCACTACGTGCGCCACCGCCTGGCGACGCTCGACCTGCTCGACGATGGCCGCGAGCGCAGCGGCATGGACCAGATCTTCACCGCGCTGATCGCCGACGGCCAGGCGGCCGGCGCGTTCCGTCGCGACCTGCCGGCCGCGCAACTGGCGATCCACTTCCAGTTTGTCCACCTGGCCACGCTGCTGCGCTGGCTGGGCGGCAGCGGACGGCCCCTCGACGAGGAGATGACGACGATGCTCGATCTGACCTGTAACGGCCTGGGCGTGCGGCCATGAGCGCCTCCCACGACACCGCCGACTGGCTGGTGGACGCCGCGGACGCGGCACGGGCCGGCGCCGGACACGTCGGCGGCAAGGGCTTCCACCTCGGTCTGCTCGCTGGATACGGGCTGCCGGTGGCGGATTTCTTCGTGATCGCCGCGCCGTGCAGCCGGCACCGCGCGGCAGGGGGGCCGGCTGCACTGCGGGCGGGCCTGGGCGAGGCGCTGGCGGCCCGCGGCTGGCTCGACACGCCGCTCGCGGTGCGCTCGTCGGCGGTCGGAGAGGACGCGGCGGGCGCCTCGTTCGCGGGGATCTACCGCTCCTGCCTCAACGTGCGCGGCGTCGACGCGCTGGTGGCGGCGGTGGGCGAGGTGTGGGCGTCCCTCGACACGCCGGCGGCGGCGGCCTACCGGCAGCGCCTCGGGCTCACCGGCGAGGCGGCGATGGCGGTGGTGGTGATGCCGCTGCTGGCGGCCGAGGCGTCGGGCATCGCGTTCACCTGCGATCCGGCCAGCGGCCGCGAGGACCGGCTGGTGATCCACGCCCATTGGGGCCTCGGCGAGACCCTGGTCGGCGGCGAGACCGACGGCGACGAATACGTCTTCGCCGAGGACAGCACGGACGTCTGGCGCCTCGCCGCGTCGCGCCGTGGCCGCAAGGCGACGATGAGCGTGCCGGCGGCATCCGGCGGCACCGCGCGGGTGCCGGTGGCGCCGGCGCGGGCGTCCGCTCCGGTGCTGGACACGACGCGCGCCGAGGCGCTCGCCGCGCTGCTGCGGGACGCGGCGGTGGCGCTGGATTTCAGTGCGCCGCAGCACGATCTGGAATGGGTCTGGGACGGCCGCGATTTCTGGCTGACCCAGGCCCGTCCGGTGACCCGGCGGCCCCACCGCACCTACCCGGCGCTGCAAGGCCGCCCAGCGGTGTGGACCCGCGGCAACACCTGCGAGGTGATGCCCGAGCCGCTCTCGCCGATGGACTGGAGCTTTTCGCGGCGCGGGGTGAACGATCTGCTCGAGGCGGGCTGGCGGATCGCCGGCTTTCCGCTGTTGCCCGGCGTGCAGCGGGCCGGGCTGTTCGAGGGTCGGCTCTACCTCGAGGCGACCATCCTGCAGTGGGAGGCATGGCAGGCGGTGGGGCTGGCGCCCGACGCCTTCAACGCGATCATGGGGGGCCATCAGCCGGCGCTGGACGTGCCGCCGGCGAGCTGGCGCGATCGCCTGCGCCACCTGGGCAACACCCTGCGTTACCTGCGCCGGGCGCCGGCCCTGCGGCGGCGCGGCGAGGCCGAGGTGGCGGCGGCGCTGGCC
>NZ_JAYROR010000105.1:0-8826 GCF_041911615.1 Zoogloea sp.
CCGCCAAGCTCGACGCCGCCCACGCCGCCGCCTGCCGCGAGGCCGCCGCCGCCCGCGCCGTGGTGGAGGCCCCCGGACGCGCCGCCAACCTCGCCCGGGCCCAGGCCGAGCTCACCGACACCGGCGCCGCCCGCGCCACCCTCGGCGAGCGCATCGACGCCCTCGCCCGCCAGATCGACGACGCCCGCCCCGACGTGCTGCGCCAGGACGTGCTGCGCTTCACCCGCAGCGCCGAACGCCTCGAAGCCGAGCACGCCGAACGCCGCGACACCCTGCTGCGCCTCGACGTGGAGCTGCAGGCCGCCGGCGCCCAGGGCCTCGACGAGCAACGCGCCGAAGTCGCCCGCGATCTCGCCCAGGCCCGTCGCCGCCAGGCCGAACTGCACCGCCGCGCCACCGCGCTGGACTACCTGCTGGGCCTGCTGCACGGCCGCCGTCAGGCCCTTACCCGGCGCCTGCAGGCGCCCCTGCAACGCCATCTGAGCCACTACCTGCACCTGCTGTTCCCCCATGCCAGCCTCGAGCTCGACGACCAGCTGCGCCCGGCCAGCCTCGTCCGGCCGGCGGCGGGCGGCGGCGCCGCGCCCGAGCAGGGCAGCTTCGACGCCTTCAGCTTCGGCGCCCGCGAACAGATGGGCGTCATCAGCCGGCTGGCCTACGCCGACCTGCTCAAGGAAGCCGGCCGGCCGACCCTCGTCATCCTCGACGACGCCCTGGTGCACAGCGACGCCGAGCGCCTCGCCCAGATGAAGCGCATCCTCTTCGACGCCGCCACCCGCCACCAGATCCTGCTCTTCAGCTGCCATCCCGAGCACTGGCGCGACGTGGGCGTGGCCCCACGCCCGCTGGCGAACCTGCGCCCCTGAGCGGGCGTCCAACCCGCACCCGCGAACGGAGTTTCCCGATGACCGACAAACCGTCCCTCGCCGACCTGCGCAAATCCTACGAGCACGGCAGCCTCGACGAAGCCGACGCCGCCGCCGACCCGGTCGCCCAGTTCACCGCCTGGCTCGGCGAAGCCCTCGCCGCCGGCCTGCCCGAACCCAACGCGATGACCGTCGCCACCGTCGGCCCCGACGGCCGCCCGTCCACCCGCGTGGTGCTCATCAAGGGCTGCGACGCGCGCGGCATCGTCTGGTATTCCAACTACGCCAGCCGCAAGGGCCGCGAGCTCGCCGGGCATCCCTTCGCGGCGCTGCAGTTCCACTGGGTCGAGCTGGAACGGGTGGTACGCATCGAAGGCCGCGTCGAGCAGGTATCGGCCGAGGAATCCGACGCCTACTTCGCCAGCCGGCCGCTCACCCACCGCATCGGCGCCTGGGCCTCGCCCCAGAGCGAGGAGATCCCCGGCCGCGCCACCATCGTCGCGCGGGCCGCCGAGTACGGGCTCAAGTTCGGCCTCAACCCGCCGCGCCCGCCCCACTGGGGCGGCTACCGGCTGGTGCCCGACTACTGGGAGTTCTGGCAGGGCCGCGCCTCGCGCCTGCACGACCGCATCGCCTACCGGGCGGCCGACGGCGGCTGGCGCAAGACCCGCCTGGCCCCCTGAGCGTGCGGCGCGGCGCGCGCTGTAATAATCGGCGGCCGGGTTTTGGGGATAATGCGGCAGTATTACGCATTGCCCCACCGCCATGACCGCTGCCCCCTCCCCGTCCCGTCCCGCGCTGCCCTGGGGCGACCTGCTCGCCGGCCTGTCGGTGGCCGGCGTGCTGCTGCCCGAGGCGGTCGCCTACGCCGCCATCGCCGGCGTGCCGCCGATGCACGCGCTGCTCGCCGCGCTGGTCGGGCTGTGCGTCTATCCGCTGGTGGGCACCAGCCGCTTCGCCATCGTCGCCCCCACCTCGTCGGCGGCGGCGATCTTCGCCAGCGCGGTGGCCGTCGGCGGGCCGTCGATGGGCTTCGGCCTGGTACTGATCACCGGCGCCCTGTTCCTCGCCGCCGGGCTGCTGCGGGCGGGCTTCCTCGGCGCCTTCATCTCGCGCCCGGTGCTGCGCGGCTTCGCCTGGGGGCTGGCGGTCACCATCGTGCTCAAGCAGCTGCCGCACATCGCCGGCGTGCACGTGGCGGGCAACCGCGCCGTGCAGGTGCTGGCCGGGCTGGCGGCGCAGGTGGACGCGTTTCACCTGCCCAGCCTGCAGCTCGGGCTGGCCGCCCTGTTGCTGTGGCTGGCGGTGCACCACGGGCTGCGCCGGGTGCTCTTCGTGCCCCAGTCGCTGGTGGTGCTGGCGCTGGGCATCGCGGCGTCGGACTGGCTCGACCTGGGGCGGCACGGCATCGTCCTGGTGGGGCAGATCGAATGGCAACACCTGGCGGTAGCGCTGCCGACGATGAGCACCGAGCACTGGCTGCGCATGGCCGAGATCGCCCCGGCGCTGCTGCTGATCCTGTTCGCCGAATCCTGGGGCTCGGTGCGCTCGCTGGCCCTGCAGCGGGGCGACCCGGTGGACGCCAACCGCGAGCTGGCCGCCTTCGGCGCCTGCAACCTGGCCTCCGCGCTGCTGCAGGGGCTGCCGGTGGGCGCGGGCTTCTCGGCGGCCTCCGCCAACGCGGCGGCGGGCGCCGACAGCAAATGGGCGAGTATCGCCGCGGCGCTCGCCCTGGCGGTGCTGCTGTGGCAGGCCCGCGACGCGCTGGCCCTGCTGCCGCTGCCGGTGCTGGCGGCGGTGATGGTCGGCATCCTGTCCCACAACCTGTGGCCGAAGGCGGTCATCAGCGGCCTGCGCCTGGGCGGCGACGCCTGGCTGGCGGTCATGGCGGCGCTGGCGGTGCTGCTCTTCGGGGTGCTGTTCGGAATGTTGCTGGCGGTCGGCTCGTCGCTGCTGCTGGCGATCCACCGCTTCGCGCAGCCGCTGGTCACCGAGCTGGGGCAGCTGCCCGGCACCCGCGACTACCAGGACGCGACGCGTCACGCCGAGGCGATCCGCCATCCGGGCATCCTGATCGTGCGGGTCGAGGAGCCGCTGTTCTTCGCCAACGCCGAGCAGGTCTTCCAGCTGATCCGCAACTGGGCCGCCGGCAGCCGCCCCGACACCGTGGTGCTGAGCCTGGAGGTGTGCGACGACCTGGACGCCACCGCCAGCGAGGCACTGGCGGAACTGGCCGCCGGCCTGCGCCAGGACGGCATCGGGCTGGTGCTGGCGCGGGTGAAGGACCGCATCCGCGACGCGCTGGTCCGCGCCGGGCTGGTGAACGGCGCTGACGACGCGATTCCCGCCTACTGGAGCGTCGACGACGCGGTGCAGGCCACCGCGGCGAACCGGCGCATCGCCTGAACCCACCGCAACGGAGTCCCCCATGCCCCCCATCGAGGAAGTGAGCATCGACCAGCTACGCCCGACCCAGCTCACCATCGGCTTCATCGAAGTGCGCAAGAAGAAGAAACACCTCGCCGCGCTGGCGCACGACGCGCGCCGCGACTTCATGCGCGCCCACCCGATCCCGGCGGTGCGCGGGCCGGACGGGCACCTGTTCATCACCGACCACCACCACCTGGGCCGCGCGGCGCTGGAGGCCGGCGTCGGGCATGGCTTCGTGGATGTCGAGGCCGACCTCTCGTCGCTCGCCGGCGACGCCTTCTGGCTGGAGATGGACCGCCGCCTGTGGGTGCATCCCCTCGACCAGAACGGCGTGCGCCACCGCTACGGGGCGATCCCCCGCCACCTGGACAAGCTGGTGGACGACATCTACCGCAGCCTGGCCGGCTACGTGCGCGACGCCGGCGGCTACGCCAAGACGCCGACCGCCTTCGCCGAGTTCGTGTGGGCGGACTTCTTCCGCCGCGCGCTGGCCATCGAGGACGTGGCGGCCGACTTCGAGACCGCCGTGACGCGCGCCACCGCGCTCGCCCGCAGCCCCGCCGCGCAGGCCATGCCGGGCTTCGGCGCGCCCCCCGCCGGCTAGACCCGGCGGGCGTCCACCGCGTCGGCCAGCGGGCCGTCGTGGTGCGGGTCGGCCGCGTCGCGCAGGCCGCGCACCACCCCGGCGCGGTCGGCCGGGCTGCGGTTCTGGCTCATCTTCCACTTGCCCTCGATCCGCGCGATGGGAATCTCGATGCCGACGATGGCCTTGAGCTGGGCATCGATGAAGTCCGCCGGCGCGTCGTCCACCGCCCACGGCAACGGACGGCGGCCCTCCTGGGCGTGGGTCAGGTCGGCGAGCTGGCGGCGCAGCCAGACGGCATCCTCCACCGCCTGGGGCCGGCCCCAGGCGTGCACCGCAGCGTAGTTCCAGGTGGGCACGACGCGGCCGGTCTCGGCCTTGGTGGGGTACCACGACGGGCTCACGTAGCCCGCCTCGCCCTGGAACACCACCAGGCATTCGGCCACGCCGGCGAGTTCGCGCCAGTGGGGATTGGCCCGCGCCACGTGGGCGCGCAGCACGCCGTGAGCGCCCTCGTCGGGATAGACCAGGAAGGGCACCGGCGAGGCCATCAGCCCGGCCGGGCCGTGGGTGACGAGGAGCGCCAGCGGATGGGCGCGCATCAGCGCGTGCAGCGCGGCGGGATCGCTTTCGCGGAACGAGGCGGGGATGTACATGGGGCGGCTCGCGGGCAGGACGAACGAGGGCAGATGCTCCCACGAACGGCCGGCCGCCGCCATGCTGGCCGCGGAACCTAGCCGGCCGGCCCGTCGCGGGTGGAGCGGATCAGGCCGATCAGGTCGTGGGCCTGACCGCGCATCAGCTTGAGCAGCGCCTCGCGCGCCCGCACCGGATCGACCCCGTCGACCACCAGCTTGTCGAGCAGCTCGCCAAAGCGCAGGCGCCGCTTGACGCCGGCCGGCGACGGGTCGCGGCGGTCGTAGAAGGTTTCCAGCAGCGTCGAGCCACAGACGCAGTTGCGGAACACCTCGACGATCGCCGCGCCGTCGTCATCGACGCTCGCCTTCAGCCCGCTGTGGTCGGCCCGCACCTGCTGGGTCGCGCGCAGGAAGGACGCCGCGTCCTCGAAGCTCAACCCGCACATGCGGCAGGTCTTCGGAAACGTCGCCTCTTCCAGCGCCCGCAGGCTGCGGAACAGTTCTTCGTGGGAATAGCGCAAGCTCACCGGACCTCCCTTTCACCGATACGGGTTTAACGGCCACCCCCCGAAAAATTGAAGCCGGCGCCGGGGCAGATTCACGCCCGGGCCGGCGCGGCGCAGCTACACTCGGCGTCATCCCCCCCTCACCGGACCCGCCATGCGTCGCCGCCCCTCCGCCCTCGCGCTCCTCGCCTGCGTCTGCCTCGCCCTCCCCGCCGCCCACGCCGACGACGGCGCCCATCCGCTGCGCGACCTGCTGCGCGAACGCCTCGCCGCCCGCCGGGCCGGAGCCGACCCCGGCGCGCGCCTGACACCCGGCGACCACACCTTCCACCTCGAACACGGCGGGCTGACGCGCAAGTACATCCTGCACGTACCGGCCGGCTACGACGGCAGCCGCCCGCTGCCGCTGGTGGTGGCCCTGCACGGCGGCGGCGGCCATGCCGAGGCGATGGCCGACGACAGCCGCTACGGGCTCGGCAGCAGCGCCGACCGGGAGGGCTTCGCGGTGGTGTTTCCCAACGGCTACAGCCGCCTGCCGGGCGGGCGCTTCGCCACCTGGAACGCCGGCGCCTGCTGCGGCGACGCCCGCGACCAGGGCGTGGACGACGTCGGCTTCATCCGCGCCCTGGTCGCCACCGTCAAGACCCAGCTGCGCATCGACCCCGACCGCGTCTTCGCCGCCGGCATGTCCAACGGCGGCATGCTGAGCCACCGTCTCGCCTGCGAGGCCCCGCACCTGTTCCGCGCCATCGCCTCGGTGGCCGGCCCCGACGTGACCCTCGACTGCGCCCCGGCGCGGGCCGTCTCGATCCTCCACATCCACGCCCGCGACGACGACCACGTGCTGTTCGACGGCGGCGCCGGCCCGGGCGCCTTCCGCGACCCCGGCAAGGTCACCGACTTCACCTCGGTGCCCGAGACCATCGCCCGCTGGGTGCGCCGCGACCAATGCGCCACCCCGCCCCGGCGCGTCCTCGAGCACCCCGGCGCCTACTGCGAGCGCTACACCGGCTGCCGCGGCGGCGCCAGCGTGCAACTGTGCGTCACCGAGCGCGGCGGCCACAGCTGGCCGGGCGCCGACGCCAGCCGCCCCGGCCAGGCGGCGCCGTCCCAGGCGCTCGACGCCAACGGGGTGATCTGGCGCTTCTTCCAGGACGCCGGCGGCTGACCGCACCCACCGTGGGCCACCCGCGACGGCATTTGCATTCGCCATGAAACCTTGCGCACCGGCACCGGTCGAAACAGCCCCGCCGCCTTGGCCCGGGCCCCAGGCCACAAGGAAAGAACCCGATGTCCTCCTCTGCAAGACGCGTCCTCGTGGTGGACGACATGAACGCCGTACGCTCGGTGATATGCGCCCTGCTCAAGAACGAAGGCTACGAAGCGCTCGCCGCCGCCAGCGGCCAGCTCGCCCTCGACCTGCTCGCCAAGGGCCGCTTCGACCTGGTGCTGAGCGACTGGAACATGCCCGGCATGAACGGCGCCACGCTGGTCGGCCAGATCCGCGCCCTCCACGCCCGCCTGCCGATCGTCATGATCACCGCCGAGAACGATCCCAAGCGGATCGTGGAAATGCGCGACCTCGGCGTGAACGGCTACCTCCTCAAGCCCTTCAAGCCCGCCGCCCTGCTGGCGGTGGTGGACAAGGTGCTGCCGCGCCGCTGAGCCCGCCCGGAGCCCCCGGCACGCCGCGCCCCATTCCGCTCAAGTCGCCTCCGGCGCGGTCGTTGACCGCGCTGATCCCGCGCCGCGCCGCGCCCGCGCGCCGGGCGCCCCAGACCGGACCCCACCGATGCCCAACCCCGCCGCCGCCGCGCCTTCGCCGAGAGGTTTCGACACGTGCCGCT
Organism: Zoogloea sp.; assembly: GCF_041911615.1. GTDB lineage: Bacteria > Pseudomonadota > Gammaproteobacteria > Burkholderiales > Rhodocyclaceae > Zoogloea. Next base: position 6,871 of record NZ_JAYROR010000105.1, read on the forward strand.
GAAGTTCAGCCTGCTCGTCGGCGTGCTGCTCCTCGTCGGCACGCTGGCCGAACCCTTCCGCCTCTATCAGGCGCTCACCGGGCGCTTCCGGACCCGCCATCCGATCACCCCCAAGGCCCGCCGCCGCGCCCGCTGGCTGTTCTGCTGCGCCTTTCCGTTCTGGCTGGCGCTGCTGTGGGGCGTCGTCCATGTCGAACTGCTGAAGCGCTGCAGCGGCGACACCTGCATCGGCTACATGCTGCTCGGCCTGCCCTTCCCCTTCATATACGGCCTGGCGGAAATCCAGCTGCTCAGCGGCCGACCGCCATCCGACCCATGAGCCGATGCGCGCCCGGCCCCTCACCAAACCCGCCGCCATGCCCCCGCGAAACCCAGCCCTCCGCCTCCTGAGCGCCGTCCTCTGCCTGCTCCCGCCCATCGCCCACGCCTACAGCGGCGCCGGCGGCGAATGCGCCGACGGCGCTCTCGAAAGCGCCGCCCTGCGCGGCACGCCCGCCCAGCTCGACGCGGCCATCGACGCCCGCGTGGCCGCGGTCCGGCAGAGGGTGGACGGCTGGAGCAGTGGCGTCGCCCGGCTCTACCCGGACACCAGCGCCGTCTGGCTGAACCGGGACGTGCGGCGCAGCCCGCCCGCCGCCCAGCGCCAGACCTTCGTCGGCTGGTGGCGCGGCTGCCAGGGCATCACCCTGCTCGACGCCGCCATCGCCGGCCAGAACCTGCCGACGGTGCGTCATCTGCTGGCCCTCGGCAGCCACCCCAACACCCCCAGCCCGGGCTACGAGGGCAGCACGCCGCTGATGCGCTGCGCCCACCTGAACCCCGGCGGCGCGCCGATCGCCGTGTACGCCGCCGCCCCCGCGCGCGACCGCGACAGCCAGGAGACGACCGCCGCCCTGTACACCCTGCTCCTCGCCAGCGGCGGCTCGGTGGCGCAGCGGACCACCCGGGGCCTCAGCGCCCTGCACCTGTGCGACGACCCGTTCGTGATCGACCTGCTCGTGCGGCAGGCTCCGGGCGCCGACGCGCTCATCAACGCCCGCACCGAGCCCGACTGGAAGGCGCCGCGCCTGCTCGACTACCGCGTCCGCAAGCTGCTCGACGGCGGGCGCCAGGGGCAGGACGCCCAGCAGGCGATCCTCGAGACGATCCTGCCGCGCATCACCGACCGGCAGGTCGGCACCGAGACCGAGCACGCCATCGGCCGGGCCTGCCGCGAGCCCGCCCAGGCCGCCGTCTGCGCCTGGCTCGCCAGCCGGGTGACGGTGACGGACCGGAAGGTGTTCCAGGGCCGCCCGGCGACGCCGTAAAGGCGGGCGGCCTTGCCCTGTCATAGAATCGTCCGGCGCGCGCCCAGCCCGCGCGCCGATCCCCTCCACCCCAACCGCCCAGGAGCCTCGATGCGCGGCGTTTCAATCCTGCTCGGCCCCTGCGCGGCCGTGCTGCTTTCCTCGGCCCCGGCCACGGCGGCGACGTTTCCCGGCACAAGCTTCACGCACCACGACTGGGAACTCGCCTGCGACAACACCGGCACCTGCCGCGCCGCGGGCTACAGCGTCGATGGCGCGGAGCTGCCGATCTCGCTGCTGCTCACCCGCAAGGCCGGCGCCAACCAGCCGGTGACGGGCGAAGTCATGCTCGGCCAATACGGCGACAACCCGGTGCTCGACGCCACGCCCGGCGCCCTGCGCCTGACGCTGCAGATCGGCCGCCAGACGCACGGCCCGACCCGTTTCCCCAAGGATGCGCGGCTCGCCGCCGTGTCGGCGCAACAGGTCGCGGCCCTGCTCGCCGCCCTGCGCGGCACCCGCGACATCGCGTGGACCGACGGCACCCATCGGTGGACGCTCTCCGGCCAGGGCGCCGCCGCCGTGCTCCTGAAGATGGACGAATACCAGGGCCGCCTTGGCACCCGGGGCGCCCTGATGCGCCCGGGGCCGCTCGGCGAAGACGGCGTCC
>NZ_JAYROR010000106.1:0-30529 GCF_041911615.1 Zoogloea sp.
CTCGGCGCGCCGGGCCAGCATCGCGGCGCTCATGGCCACTTCGCGGGCGGCGGTGAAGGTGGCGGACGGGGTGACCGGCGCCGCGTAGGCGTGGCTGTCGACGGCTCGGGGCAGCGCCCCGGCGCTGGCGTGGGGGACGTGGCTCTCGGGGACGCTGAGGGTGCGGGTCAGGCCGCTGCTGCGCCCGCCGCCGAAGCGTCCGCGGGCGTCGGCGGGCGGGCAGGCGGCGAGGCCGAGGAGCAGGCCGGCGAGGACGAGGGCGCCGACGGACGCCCCGGACGGGGAGGTGTAGCGGACGGTTTTCATGCGCGGCAACCCGGTCGGCGGGATGCGCCGGGTGTTAAAAAATGCAAACCGCGCGATTCTAGTGAAAACGGGTGGCGAATGCCATGTGATTTTCAGCGTCCGGTGAGCTGCGTCAGCATCGCCGCGGGAGTCGTCGCCGCGTGCCAGTGGGCGGGCATCTCGGCGGCGGCGATGCTGCCGTAGCCCCAGGTGGCGGCGATGAAGGGCAGGCCGTTGGCGTCGGCCGATTCGCCGTCCTCGGCGCGGTCGCCGATGTAGATGGCGCTGTCACGGGGGATGTCGTGGTCAGCCAGCAGGCGTTTGATCATCGCGGCCTTGTCGGGCAGGCGCGGGGTGAACAGGTCGAGCGCGTAGATCTGCTCGAAGTGCCCGAGCCAGCCCAGGTGGTCGAGGATCAGCCGGGTGGGGTGGATGCGCTTGTTGGTGGCGATAGCGAGGCGCAGGCCGGCGTTCTTGAGCCCGGCGAGCATGTCGCCGACGCCCGCGTAGGCCGCTGTGGCCTTGTAGCCTTCGCTGTCGTAGCTGGCCTTGAAACCGTCGGCGAGGCGCGCGATGGTGGCGGGGTCGGTGGTGCCGGCGAGCAGTTGCAGGGTTTCGGTGAGCGGCGGGCCGATGATGCTCTCGTCCACGGCCCGTACCGGGGCGATGCCGCTGCGCGCAAAGGCGTCGCGGAAGCTGGCGAGGATGGCCGGGGCGGAGTCGATGAGGGTGCCGTCGAGGTCGAACAGGATGTGGCGGTAGCGGGGCATGGCGGGGCGCGGGTTGGGAGCGTCGGGCGGGATTATCGCCCGCTCGGGTATATTTGCGCGCTTGTTCCGTTGCCCTGTCCTGCCCCCATGGAAATGTTCGCTGCCGCTGCTCCCGACGATGCCCGCCGTTTCGGCGGCCTGGCCCGACTGTACGGCGAGGCCGGCCGGGCCCGCCTGGGCGCCGCCCATGTCTGCGTGGTGGGGATCGGCGGGGTGGGTTCGTGGGCGGTGGAGGCGCTGGCCCGCAGCGGCGTCGGGCGGCTGACCCTGATCGACCTGGATCACGTGGCCGAGTCGAACATCAACCGGCAGATCCACGCCGGCGATGCGACCCTCGGCCAGGCCAAGGTGGCGGCGATGCGCGAACGGATCGCCGGCTACGCGCCGGCCTGCGCGGTGGCGGAGGTGGACGATTTCGTGACCGTCGATAACTGCGCGGCGCTGCTCGGCGGCGGTTTCGACTACGTGATCGATGCCGTCGACGCGGTGCGCGTGAAGGTGGCGATGATCGCCTTCTGCCGCCAGGCCGGCGTGCCGGTGGTGACCTGCGGCGCGGCCGGCGGGCAGATCGACCCGACGCAGATCCGCGTGGACGATCTGTCGCGCACGATTCAGGACCCGCTGCTCGCCAAGGTGCGCGGGCAGCTGCGCAAGGCCCACGGTTTCACCCGCGACGCGAAGAAGAGGTTCGGCGTCGAGGCGGTGTTCTCGACCGAGCCGCTGCGCTACCCGACCTCTGAGACGGCCTGCGAGTTGCCCGCCGGCGGGCCGGCCGGTCTCAATTGTGCCGGCTTCGGCTCGATCGTCACGGTGACGGCCTGCGTGGGGATGTTTGCCGCGGCGCGGGTGCTCAACGCGCTGGCGGCGGGGCGATGAACAGGGCCGGATCGACCGCCGCGCCGTTGAGATAGACGCTCCAGTGCAGGTGCGGTCCGGTGGCGCGGCCGCTGCTGCCGGAGCGGGCGATCACCTCGCCGCGGCGCACCGCCTGGCCGGGCGACACGCCCGCGTCACTGAGGTGGCAGACCATGCTGACGAAGCCCTGCCCGTGATCCACGAACACCGTCTTGCCGTTGAAGTAGAGGTCGTCCACCAGGGTCACCACGCCATCGGCGGGGGCACGGATCGGGGTGCCGGCGGGGACCGCCACGTCGAGCCCGGTGTGGGGCGCGCGGGGCTCGCCGTTGAAGACGCGGCGCAGCCCGAAGCGGCTCGACAGGCGCCCCTCGGCGGGCAGGTCGAGGTCGGCGCGGGCCACCGGCACGTCGCGGAAGCGGCTGCGGATGTCGATCTGGCGGGCGCGCTCGGCGTCGATGCGCGCGAGGTCGGCCGGATCGGGGGTGACCATTTTGGGGTTCTTGATCGTAAGCTTCTGCACCGGGTAGGCCTTGGGGCCGACCGCGAAAGGCAGCGGCCGGCTGTCGCCGTCGGGGCCGACGTCGATCTGGCGATCGCCGACCGGCGTGTCGAGGGGTAGGCCGACCAGCGCGAACCAGCCGTTGCGACGTTGCTGCAGCAGCACCGGGCGTCCGTCGAAGCGGACCTGGGGGCGTGGCGCTTCGGCATTGGCGACGCGGATCTCGGCGACGCCGCCGGGAACCGCTTCGGGCGCAAAATGGGCGTGGGCAGCGGGTGAATGGAGTGCCGCGAAAACGGCGATTCCTATAACTTTAGTGATGAAGTGCTTTTTCGGAGGGACTATGTCACACATGGCTGCAGGAAGTCGGGAGCGGGCGTGAATTTGAGCATGAATCCGGCTTTTCACGGTTTAACATCTTGTAAAGACTGATCTAGTGGCTGCAAGGGCGATGTCGCCCTCGTGGGTTTTGCAGGTGCTGAAAGGTCGAAAATTCGCCTCGCATGACGCGATTATGCGAAGCGGCAGGGAGCTCTGAATGAAGCACGAAGCAATCGTTCTGTTTGCCCACGGCGCGCGCGATCCGAACTGGGCGCTGCCGGCCCGGCGGGTGGTCGCCGAGGTGCAGAAACTGCGTCCGGAGGCGTCGGTGAGCCTCGCCTTTCTCGAGCTGATGAGCCCGAGCCTGGTCGAGGCTGTCGACGCCGCGGCGGCGGCCGGCGCCACGACGCTGCGCATCGTGCCGCTGTTCCTGGCCCAGAGCGGGCACCTGCAGCGCGACGTGCCGGCGCTGCTCGACGCGGCTCGGGCGCGGCATCCGGGATGCCAGATCGACCTGGCGACGGCCGTCGGCGAGGACGCCGGTGTCGTGGCGGCGATGGCGGTTTATGCGGCGGGGGGCGGACGCCCCGCGCCGGGTTAGTGGATAGGGGAGGTCGGGGTTTAGATGGCTTGTCGCATCTGGCTGGTGGGGAACGATTCCCAGTTGGCGGAGCAGCTCGAGGCTTGGCTCGCGCCGGCCGGTTATGACTGTGAACGCCTCGGCACCGCCGAGGCCGGCGCCCGTCTGGCGGCCGGTCGGACCGAAGCGCAGCGGGTGGTCGTCGATGCGGGTTCCGACGGCGGCGTGCTCGAGCTGCTCAAACCGTTCAAGGACGCCGGCCTGCCGGTCACGATGCTGCTCGAGGCCGAGGATCTGCTGGCGGTGGAGACCGGGCTGTATGCCGGCGTGTCGGGTTTTCTCGTCAAACCCTGCGAGCCGCGGGCACTGCTGGCGGCGCTGGCGCTGCCCGGCGGCACGGTCAATGCGCCGGCGGGCGGACATTTTCCGTTTCGCACCCTCGAGGACGTGACCGGGCTGTCGCAGCTCGTGGCGGGGCTGTGCCCCGAGGCGGAGATGGTGCAGATCGCGCTCTCCGAACTGATGCTCAACGCCGTCGAACACGGCAACCTGGGCCTGGGATTCGTGCGCAAGGGTGAGTTGATGAGTTGTGGCGCCTGGCGCAACGAGGTCGAGCGCCTGCTCGATCTGCCCGAGCACCTCGACCGTTTTGCCTACCTGCGGGTCGAATGCCGGCCGCGGGAGGTGCGTTTCCTGATCCGCGACCAGGGCAGCGGCTTCGATCCGCAGCCCTACCTGCAGCTCAACCCGAACCGCTCGGTGGAGCCCCACGGGCGCGGCATCGCGATTGCCCGCATCCTGGCCTTTCCGGAGCTGGTTTTCCTCGATGGGGGGCGCTGCGTGGAGGGCGTGGTGCGACGTTTCGCCGCGCTCGACCTGGCCGCCTGAGTCCGCGCGGAGCCCCCTGACGGGCGCCGGCCCGTCAGCTTGACGGAACATAATATAAGTGTATTCTTATATTATGTTCCGATACGCCCGACACGCCCTTTCACGCGCCGCCCTGTCATCCTGCCTGCTGGCGGGACTGGCCGGCGCGTCGCTTGCCGCCCCGACCGCCGACGCGCCGGGCGCCGCCATTCCCACCGTCCGCATCGCGCCCCAGGCACGTGCCCAAACATACGCCAGCGAAGCCACGATCGAAGCGATCCGTCAGGCCACGGTGGCCGCCCAGGTGCAGGGGCGGGTGCTCGAGGCGCGGGTGGATGCCGGCGCCCGGGTGCGTCGGGGCGACGTGCTGATGCGCATCGATACCCGCGAGGCCGATCAGGCCGTGGCCGGCACCACCGCCGGTGTGGCGGCGGCCCAGGCGCGGTTGGTCGAGGCGCGCGCCAGCCTGGAGCGGGCGCGCAGTCTGCGGGCCCGCAATTTCCTCAGCGCCGCGGCGGTCGACCAGGCCCAGGCTGCCTTCGATGCCGCCGCCGCCCAGCACAAGGCCGCGGAAGCCGGGCGCGCCCAGGCGGACGCGGCGCGCGGGTTCGCCACCGTGACCGCGCCGATGGACGGGATCGTCGCCCAGCGTCTCACCGAGGCCGGCGAAATGGCCCAGCCCGGCCGCCCGCTATACGCCCTCTACGCGCCGGGTGGCCTGCGCGCGGTGGCCGACGTGCCCCAGTCGAAGCTGGCCGAGCTGGGCAAGGCCGGCCTGAAGGCGAAGGTGGAATTCCCTGAAAGTGGCCGCTGGCTCGACGCCGCGGCGGTGGTCGTGCTGCCGTCGGCCGATCCGCGCACCCACACCGCGCGGGTGCGGGTGAGCCTGCCCGACGACGCGCCCGGCGTGGTGCCGGGCATGGCGGCGCGGGTGCATTTCGTGGTTGGCGAGGCGCCGCGCCTGGCCGTGCCGGCGGGCGCGATCCTGCGCCGGGGCGAGCTGACCGGCGTCTATGTGGCCGACGACCAAGGCGGCTTTAGCCTGCGCCAGCTGCGCATCGGCAGCCCGCTCGCCGACGGCAGCGTGGAGGTGCTGGCGGGGCTGGCGGGCGGCGAGCGGGTGGCGCTCGACCCGGTACGCGCCGGGCTCCTCCGTCAGGCGCGCTGAGCCATGGACAACGCCGCTCCGATGGGTATCGCCGGCCGCACGGCGGCCTTGTTCCAGCGCAACGCGCTGACGCCCCTGCTGGCTCTGGTGCTGATGCTGCTGGGGGTGTTCGCCGCCGTCATCACCCCGAAGGAAGAAGAGCCGCAGATCGACGTGACGATGGCCGATGTGATGGTCGCCTTTCCCGGCGCCTCGGCCAAGGATGTGGAGGCGCTGGTGGCGCGGCCGGCCGAGCAGGTGCTCTCGCGCATCGCCGGGATGGACCACGTGTATTCGGTGTCGCGGCCGGGCATGGCGATCGTCACCGTGCAGTTCAAGGTGGGCGTCAAGAACCAGGACGCCATCGTGCGTCTGTACGACACCATCCACAGCCATCGGGACTGGATCTCGCCGGAGCTGGGCGTGATGGAGCCGGTCATCAAGCCGAAGGGCATCGACGACGTGCCGATCGTGGCGCTCACGTTGTGGACCGGCGATCCGGCCCGTTCGGCCTTCGAGCTGCAGCAGGTGGGCCGCGCGGCGGAGGTGGAGCTCAAGCGGGTGAAGGGGACCCGCGACGTGAGCACCATCGGCGGGCCGGGGCATGTGCTGCGGGTGCTCATGGACGCCGACCGGATGAACGCCTACGGTCTGACTCCGCAGGATCTCAAGGGCGCCTTGCTGCTCGCCAACGCTTCGCAGCCCAGTGGCACGCTCATCGATCGCAACCAGGAGGTGCTGGTGCAGACCGGCACCTACATCGAGCGCGCCGACGACGTGCGCCGGCTGGTGGTGGGCGTTTCGGGCGGCAAGCCCGTGACGATGGCCGACGTGGCCACTGTGGTGGATGGGCCGGACCAGCCCTCGCGCTACGTGTGGCACGGCGTGGGCAAGGGCTGGAGCGGGCGCTTCGATGTGGGCAACCCCGCCGGATATACGCCCGAAGGGCGCTTCCCGGCAGTCACCCTGTCGATCTCCAAGAAGCCCGGCGAGAACGCCGCCGACGTGGCCGACGGCGTGATCCGCCGTATCGCCCAGCTCAAGGGCAGCGTGGTGCCCGACGGCGTCGAGGTGACGGTGACCCGCAACTACGGCCAGACGGCCACCGAGAAGGCCGACAAGCTGATCGGCAAGCTGGTGTTCGCCACCTCGGCGGTGGTGCTGCTGGTGTTCTTCGCGCTGGGCAAGCGCGAGGCGGTGATCGTAGGTGCGGCGGTGACGCTGACCCTGGCGGCGACGTTGTTCGCCTCGTGGGCGTGGGGCTTCACCCTCAACCGGGTGTCGCTGTTCGCGCTGATCTTCTCGATCGGCATTCTGGTGGACGACGCCATCGTGGTGGTCGAGAACATCCACCGCTGGCACACCCTGGAGCCGGACAAGCCGCTGTGGCAGCTGATTCCCAAGGCCGTGGACGAGGTGGGCGGGCCGACCATCCTGGCCACCTTCACGGTGATTGCGGCGCTGTTGCCGATGGCCTTCGTCTCCGGCCTGATGGGGCCGTACATGAGCCCGATCCCGATCAATTCGTCGATGGGCATGTTCATCTCGCTGGCGGTGGCTTTCGTGGTGACCCCGTGGCTGGCGGGCAAGCTGATGAAGGGCGCGCCCCACGGCGGCGGTGCCGAGGGGAAGGCGCCGGACAAGCTGACCGGGCGTCTCGAGGCCCTGTTCCGCCGCGTCATGACGCCGCTGCTCGACCCGGTGTCGGGTGGACGGGCGCGGATGAAGCTGTGGTTCGGCGTGCTGCTGGCGATTGCGCTGTCGGTGTCGCTGGCGGTGGTGCAGCTGGTGGTGCTCAAGATGCTGCCCTTCGACAACAAGAGCGAGTTTCAGGTGGTGCTCGACATGCCGGTGGGCACGCCGGTCGAAACCACCGCCGAGGTGCTGCGCGAGATCGGCGACACCCTGGCCCAGGTGCCCGAGGTGACCGATTTCCAGACCTACGCCGGTACCGCCGCGCCGATCAACTTCAACGGTCTGGTGCGCCAGTATTACCTGCGCGCCTTGCCCGAGATGGGTGACATCCAGGTCAACCTGGTGGACAAGCACCACCGCAGCCGCAAGAGCCACGAGATCGCGGTCTCGGTGCGCGACGCGGTGGCGGCCATCGCCGCCCGCCACGGCGGCAACGCCAAGGTCGTTGAGGTGCCGCCGGGGCCGCCGGTGTTGTCGCCGATCGTCGCCGAGGTGTACGGGCCGGATTACGCGGGCCAGGTGGCGGTCGCGGGGCAGCTGCGCAAGGTCTTCGAGGCCACGCCGGACATCGTCGGCGTGGACGACACCGTGGACGAGGCGGCGCCCAAGCTGGTGCTGCGGGTCAACCAGGCCAAGGCCGCGCGCCTCGGCGTCGCCCAGGCCGACATCGTCGAGGTGGTGCGCCTCGGCCTCGGTGGCGAGAACGTGACGCCGGTGCACGGCGGCGACAACAAGTACGAGATTCCGGTGCGCCTCACCCTGCCGCCCGAGCGCCTGGCGACGGTCGATCAGATCCTCCGCATGAAGGTCCGGGCGCGTCTGGCCGAGGCCGGCGGGGCGCTGGTGCCGGTGTCGGAGCTGGTCGAGGTGCAGTCCACCCGCCGCGAGCAGGTGATCTACCACAAGGATCTGCTGCCGGTGGTGTACGTGACCGGCGACATGGGGGGCAAGCTCGATTCGCCGCTGTACGGCATGTTCGACATCCGCGGCAAGGTCAAGGACCTGCCGCTGGTGGGCGAAGGCCTGGCCGGTGTGCTCGACGAATGGTTCATCCATCCGCCCGACGACCCCTATGCCGCCTACGCCATCAAGTGGGACGGCGAATGGCAGATCACCTACGAGACCTTCCGCGACATGGGCGCCGCCTACGCGGTGGGGCTGGTGCTGATTTACGTGCTGGTGGTGGCGCAGTTCCGCAGTTATCTGGTGCCGCTCATCATCATGGCGCCGATCCCGCTCACCCTCATCGGGGTGATGCCGGGCCACGCGCTGCTGGGCAGCCAGTTCACCGCCACCAGCATGATCGGGATGATCGCGCTGGCGGGCATCATCGTTCGCAATTCGATCCTGCTGGTGGATTTCATCGACCAGCAGGTGGCGGCGGGCACCGCGCTGGCCGAGGCGACGATCCACGCCGCCGCGGTGCGCGCCAAGCCCATCGGCCTCACCGGGCTCGCGGCGATGATCGGTGCGCTGTTCATCCTCGACGACCCGATCTTCAACGGACTGGCGATCAGCCTGGTGTTCGGCGTGCTGGTGTCTACCCTGCTGACCCTGGTTGTCATCCCCGTCCTGTATTACGCGGCCACCCACAAGCGGCGGCCCGCAACCGCAGGAGAAACCCCATGAGCCTTACCGTCAACCAATTCGTCCGCATCTTCGCCGGCGCCTTCGTGCTGGTGTCGCTGGCGCTCGGGGTCGAGGGCAGCCCGCTGTTCGTGAGCGAAAAATGGCTGTGGTTCACCGCTTTCGTGGGGGCGAACCTGTTCCAGAGCGGCTTCACCCGCTTCTGTCCGCTGGAGACGATCCTGCGCCGTGCCGGCGTGCGGGACGACGCCGGCTGTCGCTGAACGTGGCCGGGGCTGCCGGCGTAACGCGACACCTCAAGCTTTGTGGCGCGGGGCCGTTCACTGGCCCCAATGAGCCCGAGTTCCGTCCTCCTCCTGAAAAATCGTCGGGCCCTGCGCGTCCGCGGCGATTTTCCGGACGTCCAGGGACGCTGGTTTTTCATCGCCTTCGCGCTGGGCGTGCTGCTCACGGCCGTGGCCTGGGCGCAATTGCGCAACCATGAGCGCGAACTCGAGCAGGCCCGTGGCGAGGCGGCGGCCGACCGGCTGCAGCACCAGCTTGCCGAGCGCTTCGGCAAGATCGATTTCATCCTGCGCGGGGTGGCGGGCCTGTTCTCGGCGCAGAACATCGTCGAGAAACGCGAATTCGAAGTTTACGTTGCCGGCTTGAAGCCCACCGAGGCGCTGCCCGAAGTGGTGGCGATCGGCTTCGCCCGGCGCGTCGAGGTGGCGCGGGCGTCGGCCATCGAGGCGATCCTGTCGGCCTCCTACGAACGCGACGTGCGGATTCTGCCGGCGCCCGACCCGGAACGGGCGGCCTTTGCGTTTCCGGTGGTGTACCTGTGGCCCCAGGCCGCCCAGATCTCCGGCGCCATCGGTTACGACGGCTACGCCGAACCCGTGCGACGCCGCGCGATCAACGCGGCCCTGCTGTCGGGCGGCACCGCGATGACCGCGCCGATCGCCATGCAGGCCCTCGGGGCGACCCAGCGCGGCGCGGCCGTGCTGGTCTATCGGGTCGCCCGGTCGGTGGACGATTACAACCCGGAGGGGGGCGACGAAGGGCTGATCGCCCTCGGGCTCGACGTGGCGCACCTGTTCGACAGCGTCGCGACGGTGGCGGGGCCGGGCTATGGCGTGGTGGTCGAGGACGTCTCCGGGGCGCAGCCACTGATGCTGTTCGGCGCCGAGGTGGCCGAGACGCGACCGGATTTCGCGGTGGTACGGGATCTGCCGTTCGGCGGCCAGACCTGGCGCCTGTCGCTGGTGGCGCCGGCGGGCGACGAGATGCCGAGACCGTCGACCGTCGCCGCGCTGGGCGGCACGGCGGCCAGCGGGCTGGTCGCCTTTCTGCTGGCCAGCCTGTCGGGTCAGCAGCGGCGCGCCCAGCGGCTCGCCGAGGCGATGACCCGCGAGTACCGTTTGAGCGAGAAGCGCTTCGAGCTGGCCGTGTCGGCCACCGAGGAGGGGATCTGGGAGTGGCAGGTCGGGCGGGGCCGGCTCTTTCTGTCTCCCCGCTGCGACAGCCTGCTCGGCTACCCCGAAGGGGCGCTGCCGCGCACTACCCGCGGCATCCTGCGGCATCTGACGGTGCCGGCCCGGCGCGAACTGCTGCAGGCCCTGCGCGGCCATCTCGCCGGCCGGGGTGGGTTCGACTGCGTGGTGCCGATCCGGCGCATCGACGGCAGCGTCGGCTGGTTCCACCTGGCCGGCAGGACCGAGTTCGACGCCGCCGGTCGCCCGTTGCGGACCGCCGGCGCGGCAGCCGACGTGACCGGCCTGCGGCGGGCCCGGCAGGAGGTCTTCGACTCCCACGCCCGGCTCGACGCGCTGTATCGCAACGCCTCGCTGGGCATGGCCCTGCTGGACGGCAAGGGCCAGTACCTGCAAGCCAATGCCGAGTTCTGCCGGATCGTCGGCTACACCGAGCGCGAGCTGTGCGACGGTGCGCCGCCGCCGCTCACCCCACCGGAGTACGCCACCCGCGACGCCAAGGCGGCCGTCGAGGCCTGTCTGGGTACCCGGGCCGAGGCTTACGAGAAGGAGTTCCTGCGCAAGGACGGCGAGCGGGTGCCGGTGCTCGTCACCACCACCGCGGTGGGCGGCAGCGACGGCGCGCATCGGTGGGTGGTGGCGGAGGATGTCACCGTCCGCAAGCAGGCGCAGCGCGCCATCCAGGAGGCCAACGCCACCAACGAATCGCTGATCGCCGCCATGCCGGACATGCTGTTCCAGCTCGACGGCGAACTGCGGGTCGTCCGCCACCATGCCGAAGCCGTCGACCTGGCGATGCCGCCGGAGGACTTTCTCGGCAAGCGCCTCGACGAGGTGTTGTCGCCGGGGCTGGCCGCGTCGTTCTGCAACGCGGCGATGGCGGCGGCGCGCACCGGCCAACTCCAACGCCTTGAATACACCTCGCGGCGCGGCGGGCGACGGCGCCACTTCGAGGCGCGCCTGCGTGCCGTGCGCACCGGCGGCACGCTGCTGGTGATCCGCGATACCACCGAGCAGAAGGACACCGAGCTGGCCCTGCGCGAGAGCGAGGCGCGCTGGCAGTTTGCCCTCGACGGCGCCGGCGACGGGGTCTGGGACTGGAGCATCGCCGAGCAGCGGGTGTTTCGCTCCGACCGCTGCAACACGATGCTCGGCTACGGCCCGGGCGTGCGCGCGGAGCGGGGCGACGACTGGACCGACTACGTGCATCCGGACGATTTGCCGGCGCTGCTCGCGGCGCGCCGCGCCCACCTGCGCGGCGAGGCACCGATGTTCGCCTGCGAGGCCCGGCTGCGCTGCGGTGACGGGCGCTACAAGTGGATTCTGGTGCGCGGTCTGGTCGTCCAGCGCGACGAGGATGGTCGTGCGCTGCGGATGATCGGCACCCATTCGGACATCGACGATGCCAAGGCGCGGGAAGCGCAGATCCTCGACCACAACCTCAACCTCGCCAGCCTGGTGGCCGAGCGCACCAAGGATCTGCTCGCCGCCAAGGAGGCGGCCGAAGCCGCCAACGCCGCCAAGTCGGCCTTTCTCGCCAACATGTCCCACGAGCTCCGTACGCCGATGCACGGCATTCTCAGCTACGCCCGGCTGGGCGAGACGCGGGTGACGTCGGCCGGCCACGAGAAGCTGCGCGGCTACTATCACCGCATCCGCCTGAGCGGCGAGCGGATGCTGCTGCTGGTGAACGATCTGCTCGACCTGTCCAAGCTCGAGGCCGGCCAGATGATCCTGCAGCGCGTGCCGACCTGCCTCGTGCAACTGGTGCGCGAGGTGATCGGCGAGTTCGATCTGATGCTGCAGGCTCGGCACCAACGCATCGATCTGGTGGTCGAAGCGCCCATGCCGGCCTGCGCGTGCGACGGCGCGCGCGTCGGGCAGGTGGTGCGAAACCTGCTGTCCAACGCGGTCAAGTTCACCCCGGACGGCCGTGCCATCCGGGTGAGCCTCGGCACCACCCGGATGTCCGACGGCACCGCGGCGCTGCGCATGAGCGTGTCCGACGAGGGTGTCGGGATTCCGGCCGGCGAGCTCGAGTCGGTTTTCGACAAGTTCGTCCAGAGTTCCCGCACGCGGACCGGCGCGGGCGGGACCGGGCTGGGGCTGTCGATCTGTCGCGAGATCGTCGCGGCCCACCACGGCCGCATCATGGCCTGCAACAACGCCGCCGGCGGGGCGGAATTTATCGTCGAATTGCCATTGGGCGATGCGCCGGCGCTGCAGCTGCCGGCCCCGGTGGCGCAGGGAGAACACGGATGAGCATGGCAAGAATCTTGGTCGTCGATGACGAGCCGTTCAATCTCGACATCGTGGCCGAATACCTGGACGAGATGGACTTCGACCTGGAAATGGTCGAATCCGGCGAGGCCGCCTGGGCGGCCCTGACCCGCCCCGACTCGGCCTTCGATCTCGTCCTGCTCGACCGCATGATGCCCGGCATGGACGGCATCATGCTGCTCAAGCAGATGAAGGCCGATCCGCGCCTGCAGTCGATCCCGGTCATCATGCAGACCGCCGCCACGTCGCCCGAACAGGTGCGCGAGGGGCTGGCCGCCGGCGCCTTCTACTACCTCACCAAGCCCTTCGAGGGCGAGGCGCTGCAGACCATCATCCGCTCGGCCCTCGACGACATGCGGACCCGCCAGGAGCTGTCCGCCAACCTGGCCGACCACACCCATGCGCTGGCCTGCCTGCGCGAAGGCGAGTTCGTGATCCGCACCCTGGCCGAGGCCCGTCGGCTGGCCACCTTCGTCGCACTGCTCGGCCAGCAGCCCGAGACGTTGGCGATGGGCCTCTCGGAACTGCTGGTGAACGGCGTCGAGCACGGCAACCTGGGCATCGACTTCGCCGAGAAGAGCCGCCTGCGCGAAGCCGATTGCTGGGAGAGCGAAATCCAGCGGCGCCTGGCGCTGCCCGAATACCGCGACAAGGCGGTGCGCCTGCGGGTGCATCGCGATGCGACGCGCTGGATCTTCGAAATCCGCGACGACGGGCCCGGTTTCGACTGGCGCCGCTTCCTCGACTTCGATCCTGAGCGAGCCTTCGCGCCCAACGGCCGGGGGATCGCCCTGTCGCGTCAGCTGTCGTTTTCGAGCCTGACCTACATTCCGCCCGGCAACACCGTCGTGGTGACCGTGCCGCTGCGCGAGGCGGGCGACGCGGAGGATGTCCTGTGATCCGCCGGGCCGCCCGGCCAGTTGCCGCCATGCCCGCGGGCGCGGTGCCGATCGAATCCACGGGGGGTGGCTGCGGTCGCCGTCCGGCCACGCCAGAGAGTCACTAATGGCCGATAACGCACTCCGGGTGCTCGTCGCCGACGACATCGCATCCAACCGGACCATCGTGGGCGCCTTCCTGTCCCACCTGAACTGCACGCCGATCTACGCCGTGGACGGCGTCGAGGCGGTCGAACTGTTCCGCCTCGAATCGCCCGACGTCGTGCTGATGGACCTCATGATGCCGCGCATGGACGGCTTCGAGGCCATCAAGCAGATCCGCGCGATGGCCGACGACCATTGGGTCCCGATCATCATCCTGTCGGCCCTGTCGGGCGAGGGCGACGTCGTGCATGGCCTCGAGATCGGTGCCGACGACTACCTGGCCAAGCCGCTGTCGTTTCCGGTGTTCGCCGCCCGCTTCAAGGCGCTGCGTCGGCTGCTGGACATGCAGCGCCGCCTCTCGGGATCGCTGGAGCAGGTCCGGGCGGTGGCCAACGGCGTCATCGACGGCATCATCTCCGCCGACGAGCACGGCACCATCCTCTCGGTCAATCGCTCGGCCACCAAGATCTTCGGCTACTCGGCCAACGAGATGGTCGGCCAGAACCTGCGCCTGCTGATGCCGCCGCCCTATCGCGACGGCCACGACGATTACCTGGCCCGTTACCTCGCCACCGGCGAGAAGCATCTCATCGGACAGATCCGCGAACTGCCCGGGGTGCGCAAGGACGGCAGCGAGTTTCCCCTCGAACTGGGCGTCTCGGACATCGCGCTGCCCAACCGGCGGATGTTCATCGGCGTGGTGCGGGACGTGTCCGAGCAGCGCCGCATCCAGCGCCAGCTCGCCGAGGATGCAGCACGCCTGCAGCGCTACCACGACGAGTCGGAGCGCGAGCAGGAGCTCGCGATGGCGATCATGGAGCGCCAGGTGCGCAGCGACTGGTTGCGCGACAGTGCCGTGCAGTACGCGGTGATGCCGGCGCGCAACTTCTCGGGCGACGTGGTGTCGGTGGCGCGCTCGCCCCAGGGCGCCCTCTACGCGATGCTGGCCGACGCCACCGGTCACGGGCTCGCGGCGGCGGTCAGCGTGCTGCCGGCCCTCGGCGCCTTCTACCGGGGCGCGGCGGGCAATCAGTCGCTCACGGTGCTGGTGAACGAACTCAACGGCCTCCTGTGCGGCTTGCTGCCGCGCGGCCGTTTCGTGGCGGCGGCCCTGGTGCGCCTCGACGATGCCAGCCGCCGGGGCCAGATCTGGGTGGGCGGGGTGCCCGACGTGCTGCAGGTGGACGACAGCGGGCGGGTGATCCAGCGCTTCGTGTCGCGCCAGCTGCCGCTCGGCATCCTGCCGTCGGCCGAGGCCGGCATCAGCCACGACGAGTTCGGCTGGAACGAGGCGTCGCAGATCGTGCTGTGCTCCGACGGCCTCACCGAGGCGGAGAGCGCCGGCGGCGAAGCCTTCGGAATGCGCGGGCTGGAAGCGGCGCTGCAGAGCACGCCGCGCGATGCTCGCGTCAGCGGACTGCGCCAGGCCCTCACCCGACACCTCGGTCGCCAGGCGGCGGGTGACGACGTGTCGGTGCTGATCCTCGACTGCCGGCTGGACGGCACGACCGGCGTCGCCCGATAGCGCGGCGGGGTGGGCGATCGCCAAAACTGGCGTGCTTCCTGCTTGAATGGCTGCAACACCACTCCTTCCGTGCTGCCATGCTGCAAGTCCTGGTCGTCGATTCTTCCCGCGAGCGCGCCGCCGACGTCTGCGCGGCCCTGGCCCTGGCGGGCCACCGGGTCACCGCGGTGCTGTCCAGCGCCCTCGACCTGTCGGACCAGGTGCTCGCCACCCGGCCCGACGTGATCTTCATCCAGGCCGATTCGCCCAGCCGCGACACCCTCGAACACCTGGCAATCATGAATCGCGACTGTCCGCGGCCGGTGCTGCTGTTCTCGCAGGATACCGACTCGGCGATGATCCGCCGCGCCGTGAAGGCCGGCGTGTCCTCGTATGTCGTTGATTCCGTTACGCCCGAGCGGCTCGATGCGCTGGTCGAGGTGGCCCTCGCGCAGTTCGAGGCCTTCCAGCACCTGCGTGCCGAACGGGACGACGCCACCCGTCGCCTCTCCGAGCGGATCACCATCGACCGGGCCAAGGGGCTGCTGATGAAGGCGCGCAACCTCGACGAGGACGCCGCCTACCATTCGCTGCGCAAGCTGGCGATGGAGCGCGGGCGCAAGCTGGCCGACGTGGCCCAGGACGTCATCGACATGGCGAACCTGCTGCTGTGAGATAAGCCGAAAAGGGTAGTCGCCTGCCACGGCAGGCATCGAAGCGGGGCGGCGCGCGCGACGGCGTGTCCGCCCCGCGGCCGTCTACCCGGCCTGTTTCAGCCGTTTCCCGGGCGGGGGCGCGGGGGTGTGATCCGCGGTGGTGCGAATCGTGCGGGTGTTGCACTGCAACAGTGCGCCTGGCGAGGCACTCTGCCCTACCCAAAAGGGGGTAGAAAAAATCGGTTTTTGATTTTCTTGTTTCAAATCAATTTGATGCTTCCGTTGGCACGCTCTTCGCTAAGCAAGGAGTGAGTCGGACCAACGGCGGCCCGGCTTGATCAGGCGATCTCACTTGGGCAAGGGCGTCCATCTCCCGCAGGGTTGTCGCGGGTGGTGCGACGCCCGCTTTTTTTGGATGACTGGACTTCTGGATCAGGGGCGAGCGATGAGCAAGCAATTCGACGAAACGTGTCTTTCCCGCCGCGGCTTTCTGAGGGCCGGTGCGGGCCTTGGAGGGATGGCTGCGATGGGAACGATCCTGCCGGCGGGCGGCGTGTGGGCTGCGGGCTCCGACAAGCCGGAACTGGAAGAAGTGAAGATCGGCTTCATCCCGCTGACCGACTGCTCGTCGGTGGTGATGGCCGCGGTGATGGGTTTCGACAAGAAATACGGCATCAAGATCACCCCCAGCAAGGAAGCCTCGTGGGCCGGTGTGCGCGACAAGCTCGCCAACGGCGAGCTCCACGCCGCCCACGTGCTGTACGGCCTGGTGTACGGCCTGCACCTGGGTATCGGCGGCCCCAAGAAGGACATGGCGGTGCTGATGACGCTCAACAACAACGGCCAGGCCATCACCCTCTCGAACGCGCTACGCGACAAGGGCGCGGTGGACGGCGCGTCGCTGGCCAAGGTGATCGCGAAGAAGGAGAAGGATTACACCTTCGCCCAGACCTTTCCCACCGGCACCCACGCCATGTGGCTCTACTACTGGCTGGCCGCCCACGGCATCGACCCGTTCCGGGACGTCAAGAACATCGTCGTGCCGCCGCCGCAGATGGTGGCCAACATGCGCGTGGGCAACATGGACGGCTACTGCGTGGGCGAGCCGTGGAACCAGCGGGCGATCGTCGACAAGATCGGCTTCACCGCGGTGACCACCCAGGACATCTGGCCCGATCACCCCGAGAAGGTGCTCGGCACCACCGCCGAGTTTGCCGCCAGGTATCCCAACACCGCCCGGGCGATGATCTGCGCGATCCTCGAAGCGTCCCGCTGGATCGACGCCAGCGCCGCCAACCGCGCCAAGACCGCCGAGACCGTGGCCGCCAAGAGCTACGTGAATACCGACGTGGAGGTGATCCGCAGCCGGATGATCGGCCAGTACGAGAACGGCCTGGGCAAGAGCTGGTCCGAGAAAAACTACATGAAGTTCTTCAACGACGGGGCGGTGAACTACCCCTACCTGTCCGACGGGATGTGGTTCCTCACCCAGCACCGTCGCTGGGGGCTGCTCAAGCAGGACGTGGATTACCTGGCGGTGGCCAGGGCCATCAACCAGACCGAGCTCTACAAGCATGCCGCCGCGCAGGTGGGCGTGGCGGTGCCGAAGTCGGATTTCCGCAGCTCGAAGCTGATCGACGGTGTGCTCTGGGACGGCAAGGAGCCGAAGAAATACGCCGCCGGTTTCAAGATCCACGCCTGAGCACCCGACCGACCCCACGGGGCGGCCGGTGCCGCGCCCGCGACAAGGAGACTTCGATGACGACCGTGACGCTTGCCGCCGGAATCGCGGCCACCCGGCCCGAGGCAGATGCGACCCCCGCCGGGCGGGACGAGACAACCTTTGCGAGGGCGTGCGCCGCGCCCGGAGTTACGACTTGTGCACCGCCACCCGACGCGCCGGCCGAGGCGTGCCCGTCGCCCGGCGCGCGCCTGGGCGCCTGCCTTCGCGCGGTGATCCCGCCGCTTCTCGGCTTTGCGCTGGTGATCGGGGTGTGGGCGCTGGTGGCGATGAAATCCGCCGATTTTCCCGGCCCCGCAAAAACCTGGGACGCCGCCGTGGTGCTGTTTTCCGACCCGTTCTACAGCAATGGCCCCAACGACCAGGGCATTGGCTGGAACATCCTATCGTCCCTCAAGCGCGTCGCCGTGGGTTTTGGCGTCGCCGCGCTGGTGGGGATTCCGCTGGGTTTCGTCATCGGCCGTTTCGCCTTCATGAGCAGGATGCTGGCGCCGCTCATCAGCATCCTGCGTCCGGTGTCGCCGCTGGCCTGGCTGCCGATCGGCCTGATGGTGTTCAAGGCCGCCGATCCGGCCTCCACCTGGACGATCTTCATCTGCTCGATCTGGCCGATGATCCTCAACACCGCCCAAGGCGTGCAGCGCGTGCCGCAGGATTACCTCAACGTGGCGCGGGTGCTCAAGCTCTCCGAGTTCAAGATCATCACCAAAATCCTGTTTCCCTCGGTGCTGCCCTACATGCTCACCGGCATCCGCCTGTCCATCGGCACCGCCTGGCTGGTCATCGTTGCGGCCGAGATGCTCACCGGCGGCGTCGGCATCGGCTTCTGGGTGTGGGACGAATGGAACAACCTCAAGGTCGAGCACATCATCATCGCCATCTTCGTGATCGGCGTGGTCGGCCTGCTGCTCGAACAATGCCTGCTGCTGATCGCCCGCCGCTTCAGCTACGGCAACCACTGATTCCGTGTCGAGGAGAAATCGGATGAACGCAATCGTCAAAGTCGAGAACGTCGGCATGAGCTTCGAGACGAAGAAGGGCCGCTTCGTGGCGCTGCAGAACGTCGAACTGCAGATCGGGAAGGGTGAGGTCGTGTCGCTGATCGGTCACTCGGGCTGTGGCAAGTCCACCCTGCTCAACCTCATCGCCGGCCTCGCCCTGCCCACCTCGGGGGTGATGCTGTGCAACGGCCGCGAAATTGCCGGACCCGGGCCGGAGCGGGCGGTGGTGTTCCAGAACCATTCGCTGCTGCCCTGGCTCAACTGCTTCGAGAATGTCTATCTCGCCGTCGAGCGCGTGTTCGGCACCAAGGAAGGCAAGGAAAAGCTCAAGGCCCGCACCGAGGCCGCGCTGGAGATGGTGCACATGGGCCACGCCGCCCAGAAGCTGCCCCACGAGATATCCGGCGGCATGAAGCAGCGCATCGGCATCGCCCGCGCCTTTGCGATGGAGCCGCAGATCCTGCTGATGGACGAGCCTTTCGGCGCGCTCGATGCGCTGACCCGCGCCGCGCTGCAGGACGAGCTCATCGGCGTGATGGCGAAGACGGGCGCCACCGTGGTGATCGTCACCCACGACGTGGACGAGGCGGTGCTGCTGTCCGACCGGGTGGTGATGATGACCAACGGCCCGGCGGCTACCATCGGCGAGATCCTCGCGGTGCCGCTCGCCAAGCCCCGCGACCGTCTGGCCTTGGCCCACGACCCGCAGTTCGCAGAGTGCCGCGCGGCGATCCTGGCCTTCCTGTACCAGAAGCAGATGAAGAAGGCAGCTTGAGCCGCCTGTCCCGACCCGCGGATGCATCCGGCGGGGGGCGCCGGGCGCTGGGTCAGGGGTTCGAGGCCAGTCGCAGGGGCGGGTAGGCCCAGTTGCGTTCCCACGCGCCGCGCACCAGGTTGGGGTATTCGGCGCGGCCGAGGCTGCCGTTGTAGCGGCCCAGGGCACGGAAGAGGTCGCCCTTTTCGATGTCGAGGTAGTGACGCAGGATCGTGCAACCGAAGCGCAGATTGGTGCGCATGTGGAACAGGTTGGTCTGCTCGTTGCCGATCAGCCGGGCCCAGAAGGGCATGACCTGCATGTAGCCGCGGGCCCCGACGGAGGACAGGGCGTACTTCTTGAAGCCGCTCTCGACCTGGATCAGGCCGAGCACCAGCTGCGGGTCGAGGCCGGCGCGGGTGGCCTCGTAGTGCACCGCGCGCAGCAGTTCGGAGCGGGCGGTTTCGTCGGGGATGCGGCGCGCGAGGCGCTGGGACATCTCGGCGAGCCAGCGGGCGCGCTCCGGGTTGTGCTGGAAGCTCGGGTCGAGGGGCGCCTGATCGGCCACCGCAGCGTGCAAGGCAGCCTGCACGCTGGCGGCCAGGGGTTCGTATTGCTGGTTGCCGGCCTGTACGCACGTCGCGCCGCCGGCCAGCAGCAGGGCCGCGAGGCTGGCGGAGAGGGCGTGACGCAGGCGGCTCATGCTCAGCCCTTCAGCTTGGCGATGACGGCGGCGGCCACGTCGGCCACGGCCAGCTTGGTGGCTTCGGCGTCGCGGCGGCCTTGGTATTCGACCACGCCTTCCTTGAGGCCGCGATCGCCGATCACCACCCGGTGCGGGGTGCCGATCAGCTCGTTGTCGGCCAGGAGCGAGCCCGGACGCTCGTCCCGGTCGTCGAGGAAGGCGTCGATGCCGGCCGCGACCAACTCGGCGTAGAGGGCGTCGGCGGCGCTGCGCACGGCTTCGGACTTGGCGTAGCCCATCGGCACGATGGCGACCTGGAAGGGCGCGATGGCGTCCGGCCAGATGATGCCGCGGGCGTCGTTGTTCTGCTCGATGGCGGCGCCGAGGATGCGCGACACGCCGATGCCGTAGCAGCCCATCTCCATGATCTGCTCCTTGCCCTGCTCGTTGAGGAACTTGCAGCCGAGGGCTTCGGAGTACTTGGTGCGCAGCTGGAAGATGTGGCCGACTTCAATGCCGCGGCAGATCTCGAGGGTGCCCTTGCCGTCGGGAGAGGGGTCGCCGGCGACCACGTTGCGCAGGTCGGCCACTTCGGCTTCGGGGAAGTCGCGGCCGATGTTGACGCCGGTGTAGTGGTGGTCGTCTTCGTTGGCGCCGGTGACGAAATCGGCCATCACGGCCACGCTGCGGTCCATCACCACGCGGCCGGCGAAGCCCACCGGGCCCAGCGAGCCGGCGTTGGCGCCGAAGGCGGCGAGGATGGAGGCGGGGGAGGCGAAGGTCAGCGGGTTCTTCACGCCGGCAATCTTCTGGGCCTTGACCTCGTTGAGTTCGTGGTCGCCGCGCAGCAGGAACAGCACCGGTCTGCCGTCGGACGCCTCGTCGCCGTCGACGACGATGGCCTTGACCGTGGACGTGGCGGGCACCTTGAGGAAGGCGGCGAGTTCGTCGATGGTCTTGACGCCCGGGGTGTGCACCTTGGTGAGCGCTGCGCCGGCGGATGGGCGCGGGGTGGCCGGCGCGACGGCCTCGGCCAGCTCGACGTTGGCGGCGTAGTCGGAGTCCGGGCAGTAGGCGATGTCGTCCTCGCCGGTCTCGGCGATGACGTGGAATTCATGGGAGCCGGTGCCGCCGATCGAGCCGGTGTCGGCCGCCACCGCGCGGAACTTCAGGCCGAGGCGGCCGAAGATGCGATGGTAGGTGTCGTACATGTTGCGGTATTCGCGCTGCAGATCTTCGAAGGAGCTGTGGAAGGAGTAGCCGTCCTTCATCACGAACTCGCGGCCGCGCATCACGCCGAAGCGCGGGCGGATCTCGTCGCGGAACTTCATCTGCACCTGATAGAAGTGCTTGGGCAGCTGGCGGTAGCTCTTGAGCTCCTTGCGCACGACGTCGGTGATGACTTCCTCGTGGGTCGGGCCGACGACGAAGTCGCGATCGTGGCGATCCTTGAAGCGCAGCAGTTCGGGGCCGTAGAAATCCCAGCGGCCGGATTCCTGCCACAGTTCGGCCGGCTGGACTGCCGGCATCAGCACTTCGATGGCGCCCGCCCGGTTCATTTCCTCGCGCACGATGTTCTCGACCTTGCGCAGTGCGCGCAGGCCCAGGGGCATCCAGGTGTAGATGCCGCCGGCAAGGCGTTTGATCAGACCCGCGCGCATCATCAGCTTGTGGCTGATGACTTCGGCGTCGGACGGGGCTTCCTTGAGGGTGGAGATGAAGAACTGGGAGGCGCGCATGGGCGGGAAGTCCGTTGAAAACAAAGCTCTCTATTTTATCGCGCTTCCGCCGGGACGGGCGCGATCTTGTTGGCGCGCCGCGGCTGGGCGGGGTTCTTTCACCGAAATGGGAAATGTGGAAGAATCCACGGCAGTTCATGAATTCAAAGGTTGCACCATGCTCGATCGTGAAGGCTATCGGCCTAACGTCGGCATCATTCTGGTGAATGCGCGCAACGAGGTTTTCTGGGGCAAACGGATACGAGAACATTCCTGGCAGTTTCCGCAAGGCGGAATCAAGCACGGCGAATCGCCGGAACAGGCCATGTACCGTGAGCTCTTCGAAGAAGTCGGCTTGAAGCCTGAGCACGTCCGCATCATCGGCCGCACCCGCGGCTGGTTGCGTTACGAGGTGCCCAAGCATTGGATCAAGCGCGAATGGCGCAACACCTATCGCGGGCAGAAGCAGATCTGGTTTCTGTTGCGATTGGTGGGGCGCGATTCCGACGTCTGCCTGCGTGCCAGCAATCACCCGGAGTTCGATGCCTGGCGCTGGAGTTATTACTGGGTGCCGCTCGAAGCGGTGATCGAGTTCAAGCGCGGGGTGTATCAGTCCGCGCTGCTTGAGCTGGCGCGCCTGCTGTTCCGCGACCGGCTCTTCGAGATACCCGAGAGCTATCGGCCGCTGGTGGCGCCGTCGTCCGATGCGCCGGCCGCGCCGCACTCGCCGTCCTGAGCGGCGGCGAAACTCGGCGGTCGGGCGCTTGTCTCAATCCTGAAATGTCTGCATTCGGTTCAGTCCGGAGTCGCGTCGCGGCTCCGGTTTTTCCGCGTAGGGCACTTTGGGAGGCGACACCATGGAGCGCTTGCACTATCAGCCGATCAAACAATTCCGGGTCAGCGGCGGCAGCTGTGAAGTCATCGACGCCTGGAGTCTGGCGCGGGTCACCCTCGCATCGCCGGCCATCGAGGTGATGACCGACCTGCGACGGATTCCCGCCGCCACCATCGACCAGGACGTCTCGCTGGCCGAAACCAACCACAGCATGATCCTGCGCGGCGTCCGCCTGCTGTTTGTGACCGACGCCAACAAGCGCGTCGCGGGCATCGTCACCGCCAACGACCTGCTCGGCGAGAAGCCGGCGCAGGTGGCGCGGGCGCGCATGATGCGGCACGAGGAACTCACCGCCCGCGACATCATGGTGCCCACCGACGAGATGGACGCGGTGTCCCTGGTCGACGTGCTGCGCGCCGAGGTGGGACATGTGGTGGCGACGCTCAAGGCTTGCGGGCGTCAGCATGCGCTGGTGGTCGAGGACGGCCCGGACGGCGTGCGCGCGGTGCGGGGCATCTTCTCGGCCTCGCAGATCGCTCGTCAGATGGGGATTCCGCTGCAGACCGCCGAGGTGGCGCGGACGTTTGCCGAAATCGAGGCCGCCATCGCGAATTGAATAGCGGTGTGGCGGCGCGCTTGCCCCGGCGCGTTTTGGCCGGGGCGGCGGGGGAGTTGTAGAATCGCGCTTTCGCTCCCCCGAAGGCTTTCATGACTTTCATGCCCATGCGTTTGTGTGCCCGTGCCCTGCCGGTGGCGGTGGTGGCGCTCGTGGCCGCGTCCCCGGCCTTCGCCCAGGTTCGCGCCTTGTTCGAGGATGTCGGCAAGACCGACTGGAAGGAAGCCGAGCTCAAGCTCCCCGCCTATCCCCTCGATGCCAACCTGATTCCGCTGGCCGTCAGCCCTTTCGCTACCGCACGTTTCTTCATCGACGAAAAGTCGCTCAGTCTGGGCGACGATGGCGTGGTGCGTTACACGCTGATCGTGCGCGCGTCGGGCGGTGCCCAGAACGTCAGTTACGAGGGGATCCGTTGCGAGACGGCCGAGCGCAAGCTGTACGCCTTTGCCCGTCCGGATGGCGAGTGGACGCGCTCGCGCAACGACACCTGGCAGCAGATCGAGGAAAAGAACTACAACCGGCAGCACGCGGTGCTGGCGAAGGATTTCTTCTGTCCGCCGGGCGCGGTGCGCCCCGGGCTCGGGCAGATCGTCGAAGCGCTCCGCAGGGAAGGGGGCGTGCGTTGAACGGCTTGAACGTAAAGGTGGCACGACATGCTTGACCAACTGATCATCGGATTCGACAAGGCGCTGCGCACTGTCTTCGCCAATGCGCATACGGTGCGCCCTACGCCAGGCGAGGCGCTGCCGGAGGCCGAGCTGTCGGAAGAGGAGAAGCGCCACGCGGCGGCGCTGATGCGGGTCAATCACTGCGGCGAGATCTGCGCCCAGGCGCTCTATCAGGGGCAAGCGCTGATGTCGAAGGATGAAGGCATCAAACGCGCGCTCGAGGGCGCCGCCCACGAGGAAACGGAACACCTGGCATGGACCGAGCGGCGAATTGCCGAGCTGGGCGGTCGCAAGAGCCTGCTCAACCCGCTGTGGTACGGCGGCTCGCTCGCCATCGGGATGCTCGCGGCCCGTTTCGGGGATGGTGTCAATCTGGGGTTTCTGGCTGAAACCGAGCGCCAGGTCGAGGCTCACCTGAAGAGCCACCTCGGCCGTCTGCCGGCACAGGATCAGCGTTCGCGGGAAATCGTCGAGCAGATGAAGGCCGACGAGGTGGCGCACGCCGAAACGGCGCTGCGGCTCGGGGCGGTCGAATTGCCGCTGCCGGTGAAGGCTGCCATGAAGGCCACCTCGAAGGTCATGACCGGCGTGGCCTACTGGGTGTGATGCGGAGGGCCCGGCGTGTCGGCCGGGCCAGTCGATGTGGGGCCCTGGGCACCGGTGCGCGGTCGGTCAGACCTCGACGATTTCCCAGGTGTGCTCGATTTCGGCCGTTTTGCCGAGCATGATCGTCGCGGAGCAGTATTTTTCGGAGGACAGCTTGATGGCTCGTTCGACCGATTCGGGTTTCAGGTTGCGACCGCTCACCTTGTAGTGGAAAGCGATCCGGGTGAAAACCTTCGGATCGGTCTCGGCGCGGTCCGCCTTCAGGCTCACTGCGCAGTCGGTCACCTCCTGGCGTCCGCGCTTCAGGATCAGCACCACGTCGAAGGCCGTGCACCCGCCGGCGCCGGCCAGCATCATCTCCATCGGGCGCGGCGCCAGGTTGCGTCCGCCCGCGTCGGGCGCGCCATCCATTGCGACCAGGTGCCCCGAGCCGGTTTCGGCCAGGAAGCTCATGCCGTCCGCGCCGGTCCATTTCACTACGCATTCCATTCTCAGTTCCTCGTTCTCTCGTGGGGTGAAGTCCGCCGTGGTTTTGTGCTGCAGCATCGGATTGTAGCGGGACGCGACGCAGCGGGGCGAGCTGGCAATGTTGCGGCGCAGCATCAAGACTGCTCCAGAACGGAGCAGGGTGCCCTGTGAATGACTGCGTCGTGGTCTGTGAGCGCTGAAAACCCCGGTTTAACAAGGGTTTTGTTTTATAAATAAAAATTATATTTTGATTAAAATATTTATACTGCAATGCACAAAAAACGCTTGCGTCGGGTGGGGGGGCTGGCCATAATTCACTTAGTCCAGTTGCTTTTGTAGTTTGAAGCGACTGAAAGGTGTCTCCTCCACCCTCCTCCTTTGGTGTGGATTTAGCGCAGATCTCCCCGATCTGCGCTTTTTTTTATTTGCGATTGAGTTTGACACGGCTTCGGGTTGTGGGATAGAATCCGCGGCTTTCCGAATTATGGTCGTTCCCGGTGTCGGGAAAAGTCAGAGGGATCTTCATGAAAACGTTTTCTGCCAAGCCGCATGAGGTCAAGCGCGACTGGTTCGTCATCGACGCGACGGACTTGGTCCTTGGTCGGCTTGCTTCCCAAGTTGCGCTTCGCTTGCGCGGCAAACATAAAGCCATCTACACCCCGCACGTCGATACCGGTGACTTCATCGTCGTCGTCAACGTCGATAAGCTGCGTGTGACTGGCACCAAGGCCCAGGACAAGAAGTACTACCGTCACTCTGGCTACCCGGGCGGCATCTACGAAACCAACTTCACCAAGCTGCAGCAGCGCTTCCCCGCTCGTGTGCTGGAAAAGGCCGTCAAGGGCATGCTGCCCAAGGGTCCGCTCGGCTACGCGATGCTCAAGAAGCTGAAGTGCTACGCCGGCGCGGAGCATCCGCATGCCGCCCAGCAGCCCCAAGTACTCGCGATTTAACAGGAGCCGACAATGGCTGTGACTTACAACTACGGTACCGGTCGCCGCAAGTCGGCTGTTGCCCGCGTCTTCATCAAGAAGGGCACTGGCAACATCGTCGTGAACGGTAAGCCGGTTGACCAATTCTTCTCCCGCGAAACCGGCCGCATGATCGTGCGTCAGCCGCTGGTTCTGACCAACTTCGCCGACAGCTTCGACATTCTGGTCAACGTGACCGGCGGT
Source organism: Zoogloea sp. (assembly GCF_041911615.1). Classification (GTDB taxonomy): domain Bacteria; phylum Pseudomonadota; class Gammaproteobacteria; order Burkholderiales; family Rhodocyclaceae; genus Zoogloea. The sequence continues at coordinate 25,835 of NZ_JAYROR010000106.1, forward strand.
GGCGAATCGGGCCAAGCTGGTGCGGTTCGCCACGGTATCACCCGTGCCCTGATCGACTACGATGCGGAGCTCAAGTCGCCGCTGAAGAAGGCCGGTCTCGTGACTCGTGATGCCCGTGAAGTCGAACGTAAGAAGGTCGGCTTCCGCAAGGCGCGTCGTCGCAAGCAGTTCTCGAAGCGTTAATCGTTTCGACGATGGTTCAAAAAGCCGCCTCCGGGCGGCTTTTTGTCATCTGGACGTAGTATCTTCAAGACTTTCGGCGATCGCGCCGGATGGTTGAGTCGTTCAATTCCTGTTGGGGGCGAGCATGATCAAGGTAGGTGTGGTGGGTGGAACTGGTTATACCGGTGTCGAGTTGCTGCGGTTGCTGGCGCAGCATCCGGAAGTGGAGCTGAAGGCGATCACTTCCCGTGGCGATGCCGGAGTTCCAGTGGCGAACATGTTTCCGAGCCTGCGTCGTCGGGTCGATCTGTGCTTCGTCGATCCCCAGTCTGCGAACCTTGCCGAGTGTGATGTCGTTTTCTTCGCCACGCCTAATGGGATCGCGATGCAGCAAGCCGCCGAGCTGGTTGCGGCAGGCGTCAAGGTGATCGACCTGGCTGCGGATTTTCGTATTTCGGATATCGACGAGTGGGAGAAGTGGTATGGCATGAAGCACGCGTGCCCCGAGCTTGTGGCCGAAGCCGTGTATGGTCTGCCGGAGGTGAATCGTGAGGCCATCAAGTCGGCGCGCGTGATCGCCAATCCCGGGTGTTATCCCACGGCCGTTCAGCTTGGCTTTCTGCCCTTGGTCGAGGCTGGTGTGATCGAACTGGACGGTCTCGTTGCCGATGCGAAGTCGGGGGTCTCGGGGGCGGGGCGCAAGGCCGAGACCCACATCCTGTTTTCGGAGTCGGCCGATAACTTCCAGGCGTATGGTGTGGCGGGGCATCGCCATCTCCCGGAGATTCGTCAGGGCCTGTCGCGCTACGCGAATGCGCCGGTCGGACTGACCTTCGTTCCGCATCTCACTCCGATGATCCGCGGCATTCATGCCACCCTTTACGGCCGTCTGAAGAAGGATGTCGATCTTCAGGCTTTGTTCGAGGCGCGGTTCGGGGGGGAGGCTTTCGTTGATGTTATGCCCAAGGGTTCTCATCCATCCACGCGTTCGGTGCGTTCGGCCAACATGTGTCGCATCGCGGTGCATCGTCCCCAGGGTGGCGATGTCGTGGTTGTCCTGTCGGTCATCGACAACTTGGTAAAGGGGGCGGCAGGACAGGCTGTGCAGAACATGAATATTCTGTTCGGTTTGTCGGAGACTGCGGGCCTGGGGCAGATTCCCTTGATGCCTTGAACTAAATTCGAGTAAATTTGTCGACTATTCGTTGCCCGTGCCTTGACCATGGCTTGGGGCGTGACGATAATTTGAAGATATATTTGAAGGAGTTGTTTCATGAATGCCCCGACCGAAACCCCGAGCCCTCTGGTGTTCACCGATAGTGCGGCGAACAAGGTCAAAGACCTGATCATCGAGGAAGGCAATCCCGAACTGAAGCTGCGCGTTTTCGTGACGGGCGGTGGCTGTTCCGGGTTTCAGTACGGTTTCACGTTCGATGAGATTCGCAACGACGACGATACCGTGATGGAAAAGGACGGCGTGATGCTGCTGATCGATCCGATGAGCTACCAGTACCTCGTGGGTGCGGAGATCGATTACACCGAGGGTCTTGAGGGTTCGCAATTCGTGATTCGCAATCCGAACGCAACCAGCACTTGCGGTTGCGGTTCGTCGTTCTCGGCTTGATATTGCAGACTGCGCCTCGGCTGCGATGGTGTGCAGCCAGGGTGTGGTGTGGGTCGGAATAAACGCAACGCCCGTCATCTTGCGATGACGGGCGTTGTCTTTTTTGGCTTCGGTGCGCGGTGTGGCGTTCGGTCAGACTGTTTTAGTCCAGAAAAACAGCCTTGCTTTGCTGAAGGTGAGCGATCTGCGTGGCCAGTGCCGAGGTCTGGTTACGGAATGCGGTCAGTGAGGCGCCGCTCAGTGCTGCCGCGCTGGGGAGGCTGACCGTAAGCGGATCCTGGTGGATGTTGTCGATACGGAACTCGTAGTGCAGGTGAGGGCCGGTTGCCCAGCCGGTACTGCCGACGTAGCCGATGGTGTCGCCTTGGTTGATGCGGGTGCCGGTCTTGAGATTCGCGGCAAAGCCGCTCAGGTGGCCGTAGGCTGTGGTGTATTTGTCGCGGTGGCGCAGTACGACGAAGTTGCCGTAGCCATTCTGCTGTCCGACGAATTCGACGACGCCATCGGCGGTGGCTCTTACTGCCGTGCCGTGAGGGGCAGCGTAATCGACGCCCTTGTGCTCCCGCCACGTCCCGAAGACCGGATGCAGGCGCATCGAGAAGCCGGAGCTGACCCGCGAGAATTCCAGTGGCGAGCGTAGGAAGCCTTCCTTGTGGCTCTTGCCGTCCTGGTTGTAGTACTCCTGGTTGCCGTTCGGGTGGGCGAACAGGTAGGCCGCGTGGCGAATGCCCTGGTTGATGAACTCGGCAGCCAGGATGCGCCCGGTGCGGATGGCTCTGCCCTGGTGGTATTGAACTTCGTAGATTACGCTGAAGCGGTCGCCGCGGCGAAGATCGGTGTGAAAGTCGATGTCGTCGCCGAAGATGTTCGAGAGTGATTCCGCGACACTGTCGGGCAGGCCTGCGGCGTCCATTGCGGCAAACAGCGACGACTGGACTGTTCCGCTCTGCATGTGGATACGGGTCTCGAAGGCGAGTGCCTGCTGCGAAACCTGCAGCTTACCGTCCACCACCTGAATGACATGCTCGATGTCAGAGCCCGCGTTCGAGAGGGAGGCGCTCTGGAGGCCACCCTCTGCAGTGCTGGCGACGGTGATGAAGGCACCGGGGCGGAAGCTGCCTGCAAGGTCCCGCATCAGTTTTGGGGCGTTGGCTTGGGTCGTGACCGTGTGAGTGGTGACGCCGAGGCGACGCAGGGCGCTCGCCAGGCTTTCGCCGGTGCGAATCTTGTCTTCGCGGATGAAAGGGCGCGGGTCGGAGCTACTGACGGCGGCCGGGAGGGCGCCAAGTTGTTCGACGACGGTTTCGGTGGAGATAGGTTCGACCGGTGAGCCGGGGACGACCGCAATGGCTGCTGCCATGCCGATTGCCGATCCGATGCCGGCACTCGCAAGGCGCCACGCCCGGGCGGGGTCGTCTGCGCGAAGCTTTTTGAGATGCGCTAGAATCGTCGTCTTTTCTCTAAGCATCAGACTTTCCAAGCAAAAACAAGCGCCGAAGTCTACCAAAAACTTCGCGGAGTGGGCTTGTTCGAGGATAAATATGACTGAAATTACTGCGGCGCTGGAGCTGATCAAGCGCGGGGCTGACGAGCTCCTGATCGAAGCGGAATTGGTGGAAAAGCTCAAGGCCGGGCGTCCCTTGCGGGTCAAGGCGGGTTTTGATCCCACTGCGCCCGACCTGCATCTGGGGCATACGGTACTCATCAACAAGTTGCGCCATTTTCAGGAACTCGGCCATCAGGTGATGTTTCTGATCGGCGATTTCACCGGCATGATCGGTGATCCGTCGGGCAAGAACACGACGCGTCCGCCGCTCACGCGCGAGCAAGTGCTCGAAAACGCCAAGACGTATCAGGAGCAGGTCTTCAAGATTCTCGATCCGGCCAAAACCGAAGTCTGCTTCAACTCGAGCTGGATGGAGGCGCTTGGTGCGTCCGGAATGATTCGTCTCGCGGCGCAGCATACGGTGGCACGAATGCTCGAGCGTGACGACTTCTCCAAGCGATACGCCGCTCAGCAGTCCATCGCGATCCATGAGTTTCTGTACCCGCTTTGCCAGGGCTATGACTCGGTGGCGATGAAGGCGGATGTCGAGCTGGGCGGTACGGATCAGCGCTTCAATCTGCTGGTTGGTCGTGAACTGCAGAAGCACTACGGCCAGGCACCTCAGTGCGTGCTGACGATGCCGCTGCTCGAAGGCCTGGATGGTGTCAATAAGATGTCCAAGTCGCTGGGTAACTATATTGGCATCTATGAGCCGCCTAACGAGATCTTCGGGAAGGTGATGTCGGTGTCCGACGTGCTGATGTGGCGCTACTACGATCTGCTCTCGTTCCGGCCGTTGTCGGAAATTCGGGCGTTGCGTCAGTCGATCGAAGATGGAAGAAATCCTCGCGACGTGAAGGTAATGCTCGCACAGGAGCTCGTGGCGCGCTTTCATGGTGCTGCTGCGGCGACGGCGGCGCTCGAGGATTTCGAAGCACGTTTTCAGCGGAACGCGATTCCGGACGACATTCCCGAAGTGACGCTGCAGGCGGGTGAGGTTGGGCTTTCAATCGCAGTCGTGCTGAAGCAGGCGGGGCTGACCGGCAGTACGTCGGAATCTCTACGCATGATCGATCAGGGTGGTGTCCGCCTGGATGGCGAAAAGATCTCTGATCGGGGATTGCTGCTTTCGGCGGGGTGTGTGGTGGTGCTGCAGGTCGGTAAGCGAAAGTTCTCGCGTGTGACTTTGGTGTGATGTTAGGGGGGGGGGTTGATATTTACGGTCTCAATGGTGTTGACAGTTTCTGATAGTTCTTTATAATTCGGCCTCTTTCGCAGCGACGCTTTCGGCGGGATTGGAAGTGTGGCGGTGAGGAGGCTGGGTTTGCGGGGTATTGCAGACTTGGGGCGTTAAGCGGTGCGA
>NZ_JAYROR010000107.1:0-67595 GCF_041911615.1 Zoogloea sp.
GGAGGGTACGGTCGCGTCCGCTTCCACCATCGGTCGGTCCTGGAATTCTTGGCTGCCTGCCAGATTCATGACCTGATTGAGGCGGGACTCCTTTCGCAGTCTGCGGCCGCCCGTCTCGTGTTCGGGCTGACGCCCACGAACTGCACCGAGCTCGTTCTTGGCGCCCTCAACAGGGCCCTGGCCACGGGCAAGCCCGAGGGCGTGATTCATCACTCGGATCAGGGCAGCCAAGACGCCTACGACAACGCGATGGCCGAGAGCCTCTTTGCCAGCCTCGAGTGCGAACTGATCGATCGGCGCAGCGTCAAGACCAAGACCGAAGCACGTCTGGCAGTCTTTGCCTGGATCGAAGGCTGGTACAACCCGCGCCGCCGCCATTCGGCGCTGGGATACCGCTCAACGATGAACTTCGAGCAACGACACCGTGACAAGGAGAACGTCCAGAATACGACAATCGAGTGCGACCTGAGCGCTTGAGTTTCAAGCCACAACCTGTCCACGGGATGGGGACAACTTCAATCGTACGACGACTACGTTGGAAGACGAAATTCGGGGGGCTGCTCAGGCGACGGGGGCAAGCGCCGCCGCTTGCCCTTGCCCTGCCCAGCCTCCATAATTTTCTGGCGACGTCCGATCCTTGCCCCAGGACAAGGCAGCCGACGCGCGTTGGCGGTAAAACCCCCTTTGCCCGCCCCCCCTTGAGACGATGAACCAACGAGTCATTCCGATTGCCGACGAGCGGATGCTCCGGCAGCGCCCGAGCATCCCCGCCGATCTGCCCGCCCCGACCGGCCGCCTGGTGGACAGCCGTGGCCGGCCGGTCAAGGACTTGCGCATCTCCGTCACCGACCGCTGCAACTTCCGCTGCGTGTACTGCATGCCCAAGGCCGTGTTCGACAAGGACTACGCCTTCCTGCCGCGCGAATCGCTGCTCAGCTTCGAGGAGATCACCCGCCTCGCCCGCCTGTTCGCCGCCCACGGCGTCACCAAGATCCGCCTCACCGGCGGCGAGCCGCTCCTGCGCCGCAACCTCGAACGCCTGGTGGCCCAGCTCGCGGCGATCCCCGGCATGGAAGTGACGCTCACCACCAACGGCGTGCTGCTGCCCCGAAAGGCCGCCGCCCTCAAGGCCGCCGGGCTCGCCCGGGTTACGGTCAGCCTCGACTCGCTGGACGACGCCACCTTCCGCGCCATGAACGACATGGACGTGCCGGTCGCCGACGTGCTGGCGGGCATCGACGCCGCCACCGCCGCCGGGCTCGGGCCGATCAAGATCAACATGGTCGTCAAACGCGGCATGAACGACCACGAGATCGTGCCGCTGGCCCGCCACTTCCGCGGCAGCGGGCACATCCTGCGCTTCATCGAGTTCATGGACGTCGGCAGCTCCAACGGCTGGCGCCTGGACGACGTGGTGCCATCGGCCGAGGTCGTCCGGCGCATCGGCGCACATTTCCCGCTCGAACCCGTCGATCCCAACTACACCGGCGAAGTCGCCGAGCGCTGGCGCTACGCCGACGGCGGCGGCGAGATCGGCGTCATCTCGTCGGTCACCCAGGCCTTCTGCTCCACCTGCACCCGCGCCCGCCTGTCCACCGAAGGCCGCCTCTACACCTGCCTGTTCGCCCAGAGCGGCCACGACCTGCGCGCCCTGCTGCGCGAACCGCGCAGCGACGCCGAACTGTCGGCCGCCATCGGCGCTGTCTGGCAGGCGCGCGACGACCGCTACTCCGAGATCCGGACCGCCGCCACCGCCGGGCTGCGCAAGATCGAAATGTCCTACATCGGTGGCTGACGTGCAGATCCCCGCCACTCCCGAAAACATCACCGGCCTGGTCCTCGCCGGCGGCCGCGGCCAGCGCATGGGCGGCGTCGACAAAGGCCTCGCCCTGCTGGACGGCCGGCCGCTCGTCGAACACGTCCTGGACCGACTCCAGCCCCAGGTCGGACAGCTGATGATCAGCGCCAACCGCAACCCCGAGCACTACGCCCGCTACGCGCACCCCGTGGTTGGCGACCGCCTCGAAGGTTTCGCCGGCCCGCTGGCCGGGCTGGAGGCCGGACTCGCCACATGCGCCACGCCCTATCTCGCCAGCGCCCCCTGCGATTCGCCCTTCCTGCCGCCCGACCTCGTCGCCCGCCTCGCCGACGCGCTCACCGTCGGCCGCGCCAGCATCGCCGTGGCCCGCACCGGCGACCAGCTCCACCCGGTTTTCAGCCTGATCCGCTGCTACGCGCTGCCCGATCTTCAGGCCTTCACCCGGGCCGGCGGACGACGGATGGAAAGCTGGCTGCAGCGCCTCAAGTGGGTCGCCTGCCCCTTCGACGACGTCCCCGACGCCTTCGCCAACATCAACACGCCGGACGAGCTCCGCGCGCATCAAGCAGGAGCGCCCACCCGGTGACATCCCTGGCCCAGCAGTTCGGCGAGCGCGCCGGCTATGCCCCGAACGAACTCCCGGTCGACCTCGCCCGCCAGCTCATCCTCGACGCCATCACGCCGATCTGCGGCATCGAGCGCATCCCGCTGCGCGACGCCCTCGGGCGCATCCTCGCCCAGCCCGTCGTCTCGCCGATCGACGTGCCCGCCTACGACAACTCGGCCATGGACGGCTACGCCGTGCGCCACGCCGACCTGGCCACCGACCGCGACACCCCCCTGCGGATCGTCGGCACGGCCTTCGCCGGCCGCCCGGCGACCGCCACCGTGGGCCCCGGCGAAGCCGTGCGCATCATGACCGGCGCCCCGGTGCCGGCCGGCGCCGACACCATCGTCATGCAGGAAGCCGTGCGCGCCACGCCTGACCAGGTCAGCGTCCCGCCGGGCCAGCGCGCCGGCCAGAACCTGCGCCGCGCCGGCGAAGACCTGCGCGCCGGCCTGCCCGCCCTCGCCGCCGGCCGGCTGATCCGCCCCGCCGAACTGGGCCTCGTCGCCTCCCTCGGCATCGGCGAACTCGCCGTGCGCCGCCGCCTGCGGGTCGCCTTCTTTTCCACCGGCGACGAGATCGTCAGCATCGGCCAACCCACCGCGCCCGGCCAGATCTACGACAGCAACCGCTACACCCTGTTCGGCATGCTGCAGCGGCTCGGCTTCGACGTCATCGACATCGGCGTCGTCCGCGACGACCCGGACACCCTCGAGACCACCGTGCGCGAAGCCGCCGGCATTGCCGACGCGATCCTCACCAGCGGCGGCGTATCGGTCGGCGAGGCCGACTTCACCCGCGACGTCATGGCCCGCCTCGGCGACGTGCTGTTCTGGAAGCTCGCCATGAAACCCGGCCGCCCCTTCGCCTTCGGGCGCATCGGCGGACACGACGGCGCCTGGCTGTTCGGCTTGCCCGGCAACCCGGTCGCCACGATGATCGCCTTCTACCAGTTCGCCCGCCCGGCCCTGCTGCGCCTCGCCGGGGTCGATCCGGTCGCCCCGCCGCCGCTGCTCGACGCCCGCAGCAGCGGCGCCATCCGCAAGGCGCCCGGCCGCACCGAATTCCTGCGCGGCGTACTGTTCGAGGCCGACGGCCACTGGCAGGTGCGCAGCACCGGCGCCCAGGGCTCCGGCATCCTCAGCTCGATGGCCGACGCCAACTGCCTCATTGTCCTCAGCCCCGAGCGGGGCAACGTCCAGCCCGGCGACAGCGTGCCCGTGCAGATTCTCGACGGCCTCATCTGAGCGTCCGCCCGCCATCCCTTCCACGCAACACCCCTGCCCCTGGAAGGGTGAAATTATCGGGACTGCCTTCATCAAGCGGCCTTTTCTGGTGCAGAATTTCAAATTCCCGTAACCAGAAAGTAGACGCAAGCGGACAATGGACCACGACACCCCAGAAGGCACCCGGCAGATCATCGACGGCCGAGAGCGCGTCTACTATTCCGGCTACTGGGTCAAGACCTACACCGTCCCCGAAGACACCCTGCAGGCCAAGCGCAAGCTCATCGGCGCACTCACCCGCCGGCTGTTCAACCACGTCGAACACGGCCTCAACATTCCCGGCAGCCGCCTCAACGAAGCGCGCAAGAGCTACGAGGAAGAAGCCGACGTGGACCGCCGCCGCGTCAAGGGCGCCATGCTCGCCGGCGCCCTCTTCAACCGCGCCGCCGACATCTTCACCAAGCTCGTCGAGCTGCAGAGCGTCGGCATCGAGATCCAGTCCGACAACGCCCTGATGCGCGAATGCGGCCGATGTCTGCAGGAGGCGCTCGGTCTCGGGCGCCTCGTGCTGCACCGCTCCGGCGAGGAAGGCATCGACGAACTGTGGGGCGAGCCCTTCAAGGCCTTCTCGATCCCCCTCGAGGATTTCTACGAGAGCCGCTACGTCAAGATCGCCCTCACCCTGCGCGACATCGACCTGATCGCCGACGCGATGGTCGCCAACTTCGACGCGCTGCCCTGTTTCGCCGGCATCGCGCCCCACGTGCGCGCCTTCGCCCGGGCCGCCCACGTCAAGACCGAAACCCTGCGCACCGACCCGGACATCTTCGACATCTGGACCACCTTCGTCACCGCCGGCGAACGGCTCATCGCCCACTTCAACGACGCCGAGATGCCCGTCAACAGCGAAGACCAGCACCTCGTCACCGACGGCCGGCTGCTCATCCAGCAAGGCCGCGACCTCGTCAGCTACATCACCCGCGCGCGCACCCCGATGCCCAAGAGCACCGCCGAATACATCGAGCGATGCCGAAGCTACGCCAAGCGCTGCGCCGACCGGACAAACACCTAGAAGAAGGAAGCCACGTCATGACGACCCAAGATAACGACACGTCCAAACTCGAAGCACCCGCCGCCGCCAAGCCCGCCCGCGCCAGCACGCCGCGCCGCGCCGCCGCCGGCGATACCGCGCCCAAGCAGACCCCGGCCGACATCGAGAACTTCGTCGTGGACGAAGCCGTCGATGCCGCCCGCGACGCCAAGGCCAGCGCCGTCGCAGACATCGTCGCCACCCTCGCCAAGCACGACACCCACAGCATCGCCGAAACCCTGCAGGCCATCATGGCCGGCGCCTCCCCCGACGACGCCACCATCCTGCGCAAGGCCCTGCTCTCCGAAGACGAACCGGTCTACAAGAAGCTCCCCTCCCACCCGGACGACGAGCTCGCCGACGGCTGGCGCGAAGGCGCCTATCCGTACAAGAACCTGATGTCCCGCAAGGCCTACGAGAAGCAGAAATACCGCCTGCAGGTCGAACTGCTCAAGCTCCAGGCGTGGGTCAAGGACACCGGCCAGCGCGTCGTGATCCTCTTCGAAGGCCGCGACGCGGCCGGCAAGGGCGGCACCATCAAGCGCTTCATGGAACACCTCAACCCCCGCGGCGCCAAGGTGGTGGCCCTCGAGAAGCCCACCGAGACCGAACGCGGCCAGTGGTACTTCCAGCGCTACGTGCAGCACCTGCCCACCGCCGGCGAGATCGCGCTGTTCGACCGCTCCTGGTACAACCGCGCCGGCGTCGAACGCGTGATGGGCTTCTGCAGCCCCGACGAATACCTCGAGTTCATGCGCCAGACGCCCGAATTCGAGCGCCACCTGGTGCGCAGCGGCGTGCATATCGTCAAGTTCTGGTTCTCGGTCAGCCGCGACGAGCAACGCCGCCGCTTCAAGGAGCGCGAGGCCCATCCGCTCAAGCAGTGGAAGCTCAGCCCCATCGACCTGGCCTCCCTCGACAAGTGGGACGACTACACCAAGGCCAAGGAAGCGATGTTCTTCCACACCGACACCGCCGACGCCCCGTGGACGGTCATCAAGTCCGACTGCAAGAAGCGCGCACGCCTCAACGCCATGCGCTACATCCTGCACAAGCTCCCCTACGCCAACAAGGACATCGAGCACATCGGCGCCCTTGACCCGCTCCTCGTCGGCCGCGCCCACGTGGTCTACGAACGCGGCGAGCACTCCGGCAGCCCGCTGCTCTAAGTCCGCCCCACGCTGCCCGGCGCCGTCGACAGGCGCCGGGCGCGGCGAGCGGGTACACTCCGCCGCGTGTCCGCCAAGCCCCCGATCCCGGCCCCTCCGGCCGAAGCCGAAACCTTCGCCCTCTTCGACGACAGCCTCGCCGACCCACCCGGCGCGTGGCTGCTCACCGGCCTGCGCGAAACCGTCGTCTGCCACACCCCCGCCGACTGGGCCGAGACCCTGCATCGTCTCGACGCCGCCGCCCGTGCAGGCGCCTGGGTCGCCCTCGCCGCCGCCTACGAACTCGGCTACGCCATCGAGCCACGCCTGCGGCCGCTGATGCCCGCCGATCACGGCGCCCTCGTTACCGGTTGGGTCTTCGCGCACGCCACCTGGCTCGCGGAGGCCGACTGCGACGGCTGGCTCGCCGAACGCGCCGGCGACGCTCCCGGCGGGCTGGGCGCACTCACGGCAGGCATCGACGCCGGCGACTATTTCGGCAAGATCGATCGAATCCGCCAATACATTGCCGACGGCGACTGCTACCAGGTGAACTTCACCTTTCCGCTCCACGGCCGACATTACGGCAGCGCCGCCGCCCTCTACCGCGCCCTGCGCGCCGCCCAGCCGGTGCGCTACGGCGCCTTCATCGCCCACGCCGGCGGCGCGATCCTGTCGCGCTCACCCGAACTCTTCCTCGAACGCCACGGCCGCAGCCTCGCCAGCCGACCGATGAAGGGCACCGCCCCCCGCGACAGCGACCCCGCCGCACTCGCCGCCTCCGCGAAGGACCGCGCTGAGAACGTCATGATCGTCGACCTCATCCGCAACGACATGGGCCGCCTCGCGCCGCCCGGCGGCGTTCGGGTCGAAGACCTGTGCCGCGTCGAAGCCTATCCCACCGTCTGGCAGATGACCTCCCGAATCGTCGCCGAACCGGTGGACGCCGACCTCGCCACGATCTTCGCCGCGCTGTTCCCCTGCGGCTCGATCACCGGCGCGCCCAAGATCCGCGCCATGGAGATCATCCGCGCGCTCGAGACACGATCCCGCGGCCTTTACTGCGGCGCCCTCGGCTGGCTGCGCCCCGGCGGCGACTTCCGCCTCAGCGTGCCGATCCGCACCCTTCTCGTCGAAGCCGACGGCCGCGTGCGCCTCGACGTGGGCAGCGGCATCGTGCATGACTCCCGCCCCGCGCCCGAATGGGCCGAATGCCACCTCAAGGCGCGCTTCGTCAGTGCCCTGCCCAAGGGCCTGCGCCTCATCGAAACCCTGCGCTTCGAACCCGGCGTCGGCTACCCCTTCCTAGCCGAACACCTCGAACGCCTCGGCAACTCCGCCCGCGCGCTGGGCTTCGCGTTCGACGCCGACGCCTTCCGGCGCTGCCTCGCCACCGTCACCAGCACCACGCCGCAACGCGTGCGCGTCACCCTCGGCGCACCAGGCGATCTGCAGATCGAGCACGCCGACCTCGCCCCCGGCGCACCGGGCGCCGCCCCGACCGTCGTGCTGTCGCCCCACGCCACGACCAGCGACGACCCCCTGCTGCACCACAAAACCACCGCCCGCGCCCTGTACGACCGCGAACTTGCCCGCGTAATGGCCGCTGGTCACTTCGACGCGCTGTTCATCAACGAACGCGGCGAACTCACCGAAGGCGCCCGCAGCAACCTCTTCGTCGAACGGGACGGCACCTTGCTCACCCCGCCCACCGCCGCAGGCCTGCTCGACGGCGTGCTGCGCCGCCGCCTGCTGCGCGAAGGCCGCGCCCGCGAGGCGACGCTTCGCCCGGTCGATCTCGCCACCGCCGACGCGCTGTACGTGGGCAACGGCCTGCGCGGACTGATCCGCGTCCACCTCGTCCACTTCGACGACCCGCGCCACTCAAAACAAAAACAGCAACAATAGCCAGGCCATTGTTGCTGTTTTTATACAAATCACCCACCGGCCCGGTGCGTGACCCGGACGCTTACTTCGCGCTCTTACCCTTCGGCACCACCACCAGGCCTTCCACCAGCGCCTTGGCGCTGGCCGACGACTCCTTCAGCAGCAACTGCACGCCGGCCCGCAGCAGCTCCGACTTGGTGCAGATGCGCCCGGCCTTGGCCAGCGTCTCGCGCAGGGCCTTGAGCTGCGCGTGCTCGCTCTTGGGCATCGAGAACGAATCGCGCACCACCTTCTCGCGCACCACCTTGGCGGCTTTCTCGGCCTTCGCCTTTGCGGGTTTGGCCGGCTTGGCAAGCTTCTCGACCTTGACCGGCTTGGGCTGCTTGGCCGTTTTTTCCGTCTTCTTCGCGACGACCGGCGCGGTCGCCGTGGCGGCCTCGGCAAGCTCCGGCGCAGGCGCGTCGGCCGCCGGCTTGGCTGGCGCCTTCACCGCGGGCTTGCGCGCCTTGACGGGCGCCTTCGGGGCGGGCTTGTCCTGCTTAGCCACCGCGGGCTTCGCAACCGCGCGGGCCGGCTTGGTCTTCACGACCTCGGCCTTGGCGGGCACCTCGACGACCAGCGTCGCATCCACGGCGACCGGCGTCTCGACCGCCACCGGCGCCGCGACAAGCTCGGCAGCCGGAGCGACCGTCACGGGCGCGGGCTCGGCGGCCGCCCCAGCACCCTCGGCGCCCGGCTCGGGCAGGCGCGCCGCCAGCGACGCGTTTTCTTTCTCCAGCGTCGAGCGCAGAGCCGACCGGGTCTTGCTGTTCATGCTTTCTCTCCTATCAGTTTCAGAACTTCGGCAACCAGTTTGTCCACTTCGCGTGCCGCTTCGGCGCCGGTTCGGCCCAGTTGATACACCGTGCCACCGATCACCGCGCTCTGCGCGAAGGCATTACGCTGGGAGAGCGATGCGCCGAGGACGGGTAGCGTGAAATCACGCATCACCTCCAGCACATCCCAGGCCAGGTTGGTGCGAAGCACCCGGTTCGGCACCAACGCCGCCTTCAAGCCCTTGCGGCTCGCCTGCACCTGCAGGATCAGGCGCTCCACGCCCTTGGTCGACCACAGGTCGGCGGGGCTCGGCACCACCGGCACCAGCGCCAGATCGGCCGCCTGCAGGGCAGCGAGGGTCGCCGGATGCTCGATGGACGGCGGGCAGTCGAGCAGCACCACGCCCACCTCCCGCCCCAGCGCCTTGACGGCCTGGGGCAACACCGCCGGATCGCCGTCGAGCGGTCGCACCGGCGCCGGGAAGGGCGCATCCGGCGAGGCGGAATGTGCCCATCGCAACGCGGTCTCCTGAGGATCAAGATCGATGATCGCCACCCCCTTGCCACGTCGCGCGAGCCCGCCCGCCAGTTGCATCGTGAGTGTCGACTTGCCCGCTCCGCCCTTCTGGGACAGGACGGTGACCACCTTCGGCTTTGCCACTTCGCCCCCTATTGCGTAATACCGTATTATTTTCAACCCAAACCACGCCGCACTGCAAGCACGACGACATCCCCGGCGGCGGCGCAACGGCGCACAATCGCCAGTCTGCGACAAAACCGGCCCGCTGGGAGCACGAGATGAGCGATACGCGGATACGCGTCTGGCAAGGGGACATCACGACGCTGGCGATCGACGCCATCGTGAATGCGGCCAACGCCAGCCTGCAGGGCGGCGGTGGCGTGGACGGGGCGATCCACCGGGCGGCGGGACCCGAACTGACCGCATTCTGTGCCGGCCTCGGTGGCTGCCCGACGGGGGAAGCACGGATCACACCCGGCTTCCGGCTACCCGCGCGCTACGTGATTCACACCGTGGGTCCGGTGTGGCGCGGTGGCGCGCACGGCGAGCCGGAAGCGCTCGCGGCATGTTATCTGAACAGTCTGCGTCTGGCGGCCGAACATGGCGTGCGGACGATCGCCTTCCCCGCGATCAGCTGCGGCGTATATGGCTACCCCATCGAGGCGGCGGCCCGGATCGCGGTGGCGAACTGCCGGGCGGCGCTGGCGTCTCCCGGCGCACCCGACGAAATCCTGCTGGTCGCCTTCGATCAGCCCATGAATTCGGTGCTGAACGTGATCCTGCGCGGCGGCGACTGAATGACGATCCGCCGCGGCCCCTCGCCGGTGCGCGCCGTCCGGCCACGACGCCCGTCGCAGGCACGCAGCCCCGCGGCGCCCAGGCGCATGCACTGCACGCCGCCGCAGCCGCAGTCTGCCGGCAGCTCGGCGGGCTCGCCCTCTTCCATGTGATCGATGCGCAGCAGATCGAGAAAGCGCGACGCCGAATCGCGGCATCCGAAAACCGTCAGCCGACCATCGTTGGCGCACAGCCAGCGCTCGTCCACGGTGATGCCCACGCAGCCCTCGCCACCGCCGCTGAGGGCATGTACCCTCACCCGGGTCTGGCCGAGTCGCCACAGTGGTGCCACGGCGAGTTCGAGCCAGGTCGCGTTGCGTCCTTGCAGTTCCATGTGTCCCCTCCTTTTTATGGTGTTCCGCTGACGCTTGCCACAGATCAGGACGAACGACGCGAAACTTTCAGTATTATCCTAATTTAGTTCATTTTTCGGCATTCGGCAGTTCCCGGACGACGCACCGGGAAAACCCGGATGCATGACGCCCGGAACCGCCCGGCCCGCATTCAACCCGGAGAAAAACACAATGAAACTCGAAACCCTCGCCGTGCACGGTGGCTACAGCCCGGACCCGACCACCAAAGCGGTGGCCGTGCCGATCTACCAGACCACCTCCTACGCCTTCGACGACACCCAGCACGGCGCCGATCTTTTCGACCTGAAAGTGGCCGGCAACATCTACACCCGCATCATGAACCCCACCCAGGCGGTGCTCGAGGCTCGCGTGGCGGCGATGGAAGGCGGCATCGCCGGGCTGGCCGTGGCCTCCGGCATGGCGGCGATCACCTACGCCATCCAGACCATCGCCGAAGCCGGCGACAACATCATCTCGGCCTCCACGCTGTACGGCGGCACCTACAACCTGTTCGCCCACACCCTGCCGCAGCTCGGCATTCAGGTGCGCTTCGCCGACTACCGCGACCCGGACGCGTTCGCCCCGCTCATCGACGCCCGCACCAAGGCGATCTACTGCGAATCGGTCGGCAACCCGCTCGGCAACGTCACCGACTTCGAGGCGCTGGCCGCCATCGCCCACGCCCACGGCATTCCGCTGATCGTCGACAACACCGTGCCCTCGCCCTACCTGTGCCGCCCGATCGAGCACGGCGCGGACATCGTCGTCCATTCGCTGACCAAGTACCTCGGGGGCCACGGCACCACGCTGGGCGGCATCATCGTCGAC
The DNA here is from genome assembly GCF_041911615.1 of Zoogloea sp. Lineage (GTDB taxonomy): Bacteria > Pseudomonadota > Gammaproteobacteria > Burkholderiales > Rhodocyclaceae > Zoogloea. The sequence goes on from NZ_JAYROR010000107.1 coordinate 11,131, forward strand.
AGCGGCAAGTTCCCGTGGGCCGAAAACAAGGCGCGCTTCCCGCGCCTGAACGAACCGGACGTCTCCTACCACGGCGTCGTCTACACCGAAGCCCTGGGCCCGGCGGCCTTCATCGGCCGTGCCCGCGTGGTGCCGCTGCGTGGCATGGGCGCGGCGATCAGCCCGTTCAATGCTTTCATGATCCTGCAGGGCATCGAGACGCTGGCGCTACGCATGGACCGGATCTGCGAAAACACCACCAAGGTCGCTGCCTTCCTGCAGGCACACCCGAAGGCCGCGTGGGTGAATTACGCCGGCCTCGCCGATCACCCCGACCACGGCCTGGTCCAGAAATACATGGGCGGCCGCGCATCCGGCATTGTCAACTTCGGCGTGAAGAGCCCGGACGGCGACGGCAAGGCCGCCGGCGCGCGCTTCCAGGACGCCCTCAAGCTCGTCACCCGACTTGTGAACATCGGCGACTGCAAGAGCCTCGCCTGCCACCCGGCGTCCACCACCCACCGCCAGCTGTCCGAGGACGAACTCGCCAAGGCTGGCGTGTCGGCCGACATGGTGCGTCTGTCGATCGGCATCGAGCACATCGACGACATCCTGGCCGACCTGGATCAGGCGCTCGCTGCCGTCTGACCCGGCACGCACCGAGGACGCAAAAAGGGCCGGGAATTCCCGGCCCTTTTCTTACGCCAGGACGTCGCCTCAGGCGGTGCAGTCCGCCTGCGCACCGTCCGTGACGGGCGCCCTCGCCACCGCACGGTTGGCCGCGCTGATGATCGCGCGCACCGACGCCGTCACGGTGTTGCGATGCATGCCGGCGCCGAAGCAGCTACCGGCCACGCCCTCCATCGCCACCTCGACGACGCACACCGCCGCCGCATCCGCGCCTTCGCCCATCGAACGCTCCTCGAAGCTTTGCACGCGGATCGGCACGCCGATGGCCGCCACCGCCGCTTCCACCGGGCCATTGCCTTCGCCGACGAACTCCACCGCGCGGCCATTCACCTCAGCCTCAATGCGGATGCCCTGACGGCTGCCGGCCTCGAAGAGATGGTGCGCCACGTAGCGGATCGGCGCATCGGCCTCGAGGTATTCGCGGCCGAAGAGCGTCCACAACTGGTGGGCATCCACTTCCTGGCCCGACGCGTCGGTGAGGCGCTGCACGGCGGCGCTGAACTCCACCTGCATCCGCCGCGGCATCACGAGGCCATAGTTGGCCTGGAGCAAGTGCGCCACGCCGCCCTTGCCGGACTGGCTGTTCACGCGGATCACCGAATCGTAGGTGCGTCCTACGTCGAGCGGGTCGATGGGCATGTACGGCACGGTCCACTTGTCGCCCGGCCGCTGCACCTCGAAGCCCTTCTTGATCGCGTCCTGATGTGAGCCGGAGAACGCGGTGAACACGAGATCGCCCACGTAGGGGTGGCGCGGGTGGATCGGCATCTGGGTGCATTCCTCGGCCACGCGGGCGATGTCGTTGATATCCGAGAAATCGAGGCCCGGATGGATGCCCTGGGTGTACATGTTGAGGGCGAGGGTCACGAGATCGACGTTGCCGGTGCGCTCGCCGTTGCCGAAGAGGCAGCCCTCGACCCGATCGGCGCCGGCAAGCTGGGCGAGTTCGGCGGCCGCCACCGCGGTGCCACGGTCGTTGTGCGGGTGCACACTGAGGATGATCTGCTCGCGGCGGGCAAGATTGCGGTGCATCCACTCGATCTGGTCGGCGTAAAAATTCGGCGAGCCCACCTCGACGGTGGAGGGAAGGTTGATGATCACCTTCTCGCCCGGCTTCGGATTCCAGGCCTCGACCACCGCATCGCACACCTCCTTGGCAAAGTCGAGTTCGGTTGCGGTGAAGGTTTCCGGGCTGTACTCGAGGACGAACTCCGTCTCCGGCTGCTCGGCCGCGAGCTGCCGGACGAGGGTCACGCTCTCGACGGCGAGCGCCTTGACTTCATCCTTGCTCATGCCGAACACCGTCTCGCGGAACACCGGCGAGGTGGCGTTGTAAATGTGGACGATGGCACGACGGGCTCCGTGAAGCGATTCCATCGTACGACGGATGAGGTGCTCGCGGGCCTGGCTGAGCACTTCGATGGTCACGTCGTCGGGAATCTCGCCCTGCTCGATGAGCTGGCGGACGAAATCGAAATCGGTCTGGGAGGCGGAGGGAAAAGCGACTTCGATTTCCTTGAAGCCGATCGCCACGAGTTTGCGGAACATCTGCAACTTGCGGGCGGCATTCATCGGTTCGAAGAGGGCCTGATTGCCGTCGCGGAGATCGGTACTCATCCAGATCGGCGGATGGGTGATCGTGCGGCTGGGCCACTGGCGGTCGGCGAGGGCGACCGGGGGAAAGGCGGAATACTTGGTTTGCGGGTTCTTCAACATGATCGGTTCCTTTGTTTTCGTCGGATGCGGTTCGGGTGTTGGGATGCGGACGCAGGGCTGCCAGACTGCCGCGGGCTCGAGGCCTGGCAACCGGGGCGCAGTCGTAGGGGCAGCAGGGAAAGATTCGGCGAGGTCATGGTGAAACTCCGTTCAAAACGCGCACGAAGACGCAATTCGCCTGGAATGGGCGACGGGGTACGACAACAGGAAGGGGAAGAAAAGATGTGCCCGTTAGGGCAGCAGCAGACCCAGCCCGGAGAGGGCCAGAAGAGAGAGGAGATTGGTCTGGTGCTGGGAGGTCATTGGATCGAAACTTATCAGCTGGATGGGCCGACGTCAAACATATGAAATCGATAAATTAGATAGTAAAAAACTATTCAGCCTTAGACGACCGCACAGCCCACCACCTGATAGCCCGGCCCGCTGACCAGCACCTTGCCGGGCAGCAGCTTGATCGTACGCCCCGCCAGCTTGGCAAAAACCGGCCGCGGCGAGCGCATCGCCCCCGGTTCGCAGGCAATTCGCACCTCGCGGCCGCGCACCACCGGATCGCACAGGATGCCGTTCCAGCTGCGCGCGCCGTCGTCCAGGACCACCGGCTGCGGCTCGCTGGAAAGGGTCTGCAGACCGACGGAGGCACCTCCCTCGTCCGCCGAGCGGACGCGCCGTACCAACGCCAGCACCCAGCGCCCGGTTTCGCCCACATGGGCGCCGACCAGTGCGCCGACACGGCAGATGTCTGGATCGAAGGAGCCCGACACCACACCGAAACCGTTGCGGCTGGCGTCACGAAGGGTCCAGGCGGCGGCCGGCCGTAGCTGTGCCTCGCCGGATAGCTGGGAACGGATGAAGCCAAGGCCGGTGGCCAGCGCCAGCGCGCCGCGCACCACATGGCGACGGTACTGCCGCATCGGCGGCACCGGCCCCCATTGGCGCGAAAGGTGGCGGATCGCACCGCTGACCGAGGGCACGCCGATCCCGGCGAAAACCGGCCCAAGCCCGCCATCGGCGAGCGTCTGGCGAAGTTCACCGAGCATCGGCACCGCATCGGCGGGTCGGAAATAGCGGGTCGACGAGGGAACCCGCTCGGGCACCGCCAGGCAGCGCTGCGGCGCGGCGCGGCTGTCGAGATCGAGGGAAAACTGGCTACCGCCGCGAGGCTCGTCAGACAGGCACAGGCTGTGCTGCAGATAGCGCACCAGCTTGTCGGTGGCCTCGATGCGGTCGGGCGAAAGCTGGTCGAGACTGGCGCACTGCATCGCCACCAGCCGGATGAACTCGCGGCTCACTGTCGAGCGCGTCTCGCGCCCCTCGCGCACATTGACCGGGGTGTTGAGCCCACCGCCATCCTGGGCCGCACGGTATGCCGAGATCGCACGCTGCCAGACGTCGGGCGAGAGCTCCTGGTAATCGAAGGCCACCCATTTCATCTCGCCGGCGGCCGCCCGCACGGCGCGCAGCAGCATCTCGACCCGCAGCGGATCGCCCTGCGCGATGGCCAGATCGGACCCGAGCCCGCCCAGCACCAGATCGTAGGCGCGGCCGAGACTGGCGTAGAAATCCCGTCCCAACGCCTTGTAGCGCACGCTGCGGGAACCGAAAACGTTGGAAAGATAAAGCCCGGACGCCTGACGCAACTGCGGCTGCGCGGCTTCGTCGAGGGTGGCAACGAGACGTGCCAGCTGCGGCAGCGGCACTTCGCCCTCGAAGTGGAAGGAGTCGAGCCAACGGATCAGTTCGACGATGGCGGTCGGCGCCGCATTGGTGGCGATGTCGGTCAGAATCCGACCCAGCGTCTCCGGCTGCGTGAGCGGATGCGGGTTATTGAGGACCGAGCCTGCTGCCATTTTCCGCGCCTTTACCGACGGTTGAACCGAAACATTCTTTGACGGATTTCGATGTTAGCACAAAGGTCTTTTCGGCACCCCGGTGCGCGGGCATCGCGGTTCGTCCCGATACCGAGCCGGCGGCGACACGGGTAAACTGCCAACCTTTCTTTCGACCCGTATTGCCCTCCTCCATGCGCCAGTACCTCGAACTCATGCGCCACGTGGCGGAACGCGGCCACCGCAAGATGGACCGCACCGGCACCGGCACGCTCTCGGTCTTTGGCTGGCAGATGCGCTTCGATCTTTCCGAAGGCTTTCCGCTACTCACCACCAAGAAGCTCCACACTCGTTCGATCATCCACGAATTGCTGTGGTTCCTGCGCGGCGACACCAACATCAAGTACCTGAAGGACAACGGGGTCTCGATCTGGGACGAGTGGGCCGACGCATCGGGCGAACTCGGCCCGGTCTACGGCAAGCAATGGCGCCGCTGGGAAGCGCCCGACGGACGCAGCATCGACCAGATCAGCCAGCTCATCGAGGCGCTCAAGAAGAACCCGGATTCGCGCCGGCACATCGTGTCGGCGTGGAACCCGTCCGAGGTGGACCGCATGGCCCTGCCGCCGTGCCACGCCCTGTTCCAGTTCTACGTGGCCGACGGCAAGCTGAGCTGCCAGCTCTACCAACGTAGCGCCGACATCTTCCTGGGCGTGCCGTTCAACATCGCCAGCTACGCGCTCTTCACGATGATGGTGGCTCAGGTCTGCGGTTACGAGCCCGGCGATTTCGTCTGGACCGGCGGCGACTGCCACCTCTACCTCAATCACCTGGACCAGACCCGGCTGCAGCTATCCCGCGAGCCCCGCGCCCTGCCGACAATGCGCATCAACCCGGACGTGAAGGACATCTTCGCGTTCAGGATCGAGGACTTCACCCTCGAGGGCTACAACCCGCATCCGCACATTTCGGCACCGGTGGCCGTATGAACCCGCCGATCCTCGCCCTGATCGCCGCGGTGGCGCGCAATCGCGTCATCGGCATCGACAATCGCCTGCCCTGGCATCTGCCGGAGGACATGAAGTTCTTTCGCGAGACCACTCGCGGCAAGCCGGTCATCATGGGGCGCAAGACCTGGGAATCACTCCCCGACGCGTTCCGGCCGCTGCCCGGGCGGCACAACATCGTGGTAAGCCGCAACCCGCAGTTCCACGCCCCGGGCGCCACGGTGACCGGCGGCCTGTCCGAAGCCCTCACCGCGACGGGCGATGCGGCGCTTGCCTTCCTGATCGGCGGGGCCGCCCTGTACCTTGAGGCGCTGCCCCGGGCCGACCGGCTGGTGCTCACCGAGATCGACCGGGATTTCGCCGGCGACGCACACTTTCCGGCCATCGACCCCAACGCGTGGGAGGAAGTCTCGCGGGAATCCCACGTGGCGGAATCTGGGCTGCCCTTCGCCTTCGTCACCTACGCGCGCCGACGCTGAGCGATTGGCTCCCGCAAACAAAAACGCCGCGTCGTCCGCGGCGTTTTTGTTTCGGCGACGCGGGCGCTCAGTCGCGCACGCAATCGACGAAGTAGTGGATGCGCCCGTCGCGCACTTCCTTGACCAGGCCGTGCACGTCGGTGTCGAAACCGGGGAAACGCTCGTTGAACTCGCGGGCAAAGTGCAGGTATTGCACCACCGTCTTGTTGAAGCGCTCGCCCGGAATCAGCAGCGGGATGCCCGGCGGGTAAGGTGTGAGGAGCACGCTGGTGACACGGCCTTCCAGCTCGTCGATCGACACGCGCTCGATCTCGCGGTGGGCCATCTTCGCGAAGGCGTCGGCGGGTTTCATGGCCGGCACCATATCCGAGAGGTACATCTCGGTGGTCAGGCGTGCGACGTCCTTGGCGCGATAAACGGCGTGGATGTCGCGACACAGGTCGCGCAGGCCGACGCGCTCGTAGCGCGGATTCTTCTGGACGAACTCGGGCAGCACCTTCCAGAGCGGCTGGTTCTTGTCGTAGTCGTCCTTGAACTGCTGCAGCTCGGTCACCATGCTGTTCCAGCGGCCCTTGGTGATGCCGATGGTGAACATGATGAAGAAGGAATACAGGCCGCACTTCTCGACGATCACGCCGTGCTCGGCCAGATACTTGGTGACGATGGCCGCCGGAATGCCGCGCTCGGCGAACTCGCCGTCCACATCGAGGCCCGGGGTGATGATCGTGGCCTTGATCGGGTCGAGCATGTTGAAGCCTTCGGCCAGCCTGCCGAACCCGTGCCAGCGCTCGCCGGGCTTGAGCATCCAGGCGTCGCGCTCCTCGATGCCTTCCTCGGACAGGTCGTCCGGCCCCCACACCTTGAACCACCAGTCGGCGCCCCATTCCTCGTCCACCTTGCGCATGGCACGGCGGAAGTCGAGGGCTTCGGCGATGGACTCTTCGACCAGCGCGGTGCCGCCCGGCTCTTCCATCATCGCGGCCGCCACGTCGCAGGACGCGATGATCGCGTATTGCGGGCTGGTGGAAGTGTGCATGAGGTAGGCCTCGTTGAACACGTCGCGGTCGAGATGGCTGTTCTCGGCGTCCTGAACGAGGATCTGCGAGGCCTGGGAGAGGCCCGCCAGCAGCTTGTGGGTGGATTGGGTGGCGAAGACCATCGACTCCTGACAACGGGGACGGTCGGCGCCAATGGCGTGGTAGTCGCCGTAGAAGTCGTGGAAGGCGGCGTGGGGCAGCCAGGCTTCATCGAAGTGCAGGGTGTCGATCTTGCCGTCCAGCTCTTCCTTGATCGCCTCGACGTTGTACAGCACGCCGTCGTAGGTGGACTGGGTGATCGTCAACACCCGCGGCTTGGCGGACTTGTCGGTGATGAAGGGGTTGGCGTCGATCTTCTTCTGAATGTTTTCCCAGGCGAACTCGCTCTTCGGGATCGGGCCGATGATGCCGTAGTTGTTACGGGTCGGCATCAGGAACACCGGCACCGCGCCGGTCATGATGATCGAGTGGAGCACCGACTTGTGGCAGTTGCGGTCCACAACCACGATGTCGCCCGGCGCAACCGTCGAGTGCCACACGATCTTGTTGGACGTGGACGTGCCGTTGGTGACGAAGTACAGGTGGTCGCAGTTGAAGATGCGCGCGGCGTTGCGCTCGGACGCGGCCACCGGGCCGGTGTGGTCGAGCAGTTGGCCGAGTTCTTCGACGGCATTGCACACGTCGGCGCGCAGCATGTTCTCACCGAAGAACTGGTGGAACATTTGACCCACCGGGCTCTTCAGGAAGGCGACGCCGCCGGAGTGGCCGGGACAGTGCCAGGAATACGAGCCGTCGGAAGCGTAATGGGTGAGCGCGCGGAAGAACGGCGGCGGCAGGGATTCGAGGTAGGCCTTGGCCTCGCGCACCACATTGCGGGCGATGAATTCGGGCGTGTCCTCGAACATGTGGATGAAGCCGTGGAGTTCGCGCAGGACATCGTTGGGGATGTGACGCGAGGTGCGCGTCTCGCCGTACAGGAAGATCGGGATGTCGGCGTTGCGCATCCGGATCTCGCTCACGAAGGCGCGCAGGTCGGCAATCGCCTTCTCTGCAGCCTCGGGCGACGAGAATTCCTCGTCGTCGATCGACAGGATGAAGGTGGAGGCGCGGCTCTGCTGCTGCGCGAAGGACGACAGGTCGCCGTAGCTGGTCACGCCCAGCACGTTGAGGCCTTCCTTCTCGATGGCTTCCGCCAGGGCACGGATGCCCAGCCCGGACGTGTTTTCCGAACGGAAGTCCTCGTCGATGACGATGACCGGAAAATTGAAGCGCATACTCGACTCCTCGATGCCCGATTTGAGTGGGGGCGGATCAATAAAAAGCTTTGGGCGGACCTGCGTGCCTGCGCATGATCCGCCCGATGTTCAGAGTGTAGCTGACAAGTATTTCAGATTTTCGGCAGGGTGACGCCGGTCTGACCCAGATATTTACCGCCGCGATCTTTGTAGGACGTGTCGCAGATTTCGTCGGATTCGAAGAACAGCATCTGGGCCACGCCTTCGTTGGCGTAAATCTTGGCGGGCAGCGGCGTGGTGTTGGAGAACTCCAGCGTCACGTGGCCTTCCCACTCGGGTTCGAGCGGCGTCACATTGACGATGATGCCGCAGCGCGCGTAGGTGGATTTGCCGAGACAGACGGTGAGCACGCTGCGCGGGATGCGGAAGTACTCGACGGTCCGGGCCAGGGCGAACGAGTTGGGCGGAATGATGCACACGTCACCGGTGAAATCCACGAAGTTGCGCTCGTCGAAGTTCTTCGGATCGACAATGGTCGAGTTGATGTTCGTGAAGATCTTGAATTCGTTGGCGACGCGCACGTCGTAGCCGTAGCTCGAGGTGCCGTAAGAAACGATCTTGCCGCCTTCGTTCTGGCGCACCAGCTCGGGGGCGAAGGGCTCGATCATCCTGGCGTCGCCTTCCGCCATGCGGCGAATCCACTTGTCCGATTTGATGCTCACGCTGGCAATCCCTGCACGAAAAACGCGCATTCTACATGCACGCGCGCCCGCGTTGAGCGCGTCGCAACGCTCATTCGGACTTCTGTCCGGCGTTACCCGCATCCACGGTCTTGGCCTTGGCCGGCGGATCGTCGTCCTTGACCACGTCGTAGATGCCCTTGCCGACCTTGAACGGCACCTTGACCACCTCGACCCCCACATCCACCGCCGTGCCGACCACGGTGCCGACGATGCAACCGGACAAGCCGACGGAAACGGCGGCCAGCGCGACCGCGATAAGCAAACGTTGCATGGCCATCACGTGTTCTGCACCACGATGTTCGGGAACTTGTGGCTCATGTCCTTCTGCCGCTCGGCAACGGTGATCGCCACCTTGCGGGCGATGCCTTTGTAGATCTCGGCCACGCGGCCGTCCGGGTCGGACACGACGGTCGGCACGCCGCTATCCACCTCCTGGCGGATCTGGATGTCGAGGGGCAGCGCACCCAGGAAGGGCACGCCGTAGTCCTTGCCCATCGTCTCGCCGCCGCCGGCGCCGAAGATGTGCTCCTCGTGGCCGCACTTCGAGCAGATGTGGATGCTCATGTTCTCGACGATGCCGATGATCGGCACGCCGACCTTCTCGAACATCTTGAGGCCCTTGCGCGCGTCGAGCAGGGCGATGTCCTGGGGCGTGGTGACGATCACCGCGCCGGTCACCGGCACGCTCTGAGACAGGGTCAACTGGATGTCGCCGGTGCCCGGCGGCATGTCGATGACGAGGTAGTCCAGGTCGCGCCAGTTGGTCTCCTTGAGGAGCTGGTTGAGCGCCTGGGTGGCCATCGGGCCGCGCCACACCATCGGCGTCTCGACGTCGACGAGGAAGCCGATCGACATCACCTGCAGACCGTGGGCCTCGAGGGGCTCCATGGTCTTGCCGTCGTGGGATTCGGGGCGCTGGCCGCCGATGCCGAGCATTTGCGGCTGCGACGGGCCGTAGATGTCGGCGTCGAGCATGCCGACCTTGGCGCCCTCGGCCGCCAGCGCCAGGGCCAGATTGACGGCGGTGGTGCTCTTGCCGACACCGCCCTTGCCCGAGGCCACGGCGATGATGTTCTTGACGCCCGGCAGCAGCTTGACGCCCTGCTGCACCGCATGGGCGACGATCTTGCTGAACACGTTGGCGCTCACGTTACCGACACCCGGCACGCCCTTCACCTGGGCGATGACGGCCTGACGGATGGCGTCGATCTGAGTCTTCGCCGGGTAGCCCAGCTCGATGTCGAAGGACACGTCGGCACCCGCGATGCGCAGGTTCTTCACCGCGCGGGACGAAACGTAATCCTTGCCGGTATTGGGATCGGCAAGCTGCCGGAGGCTGTCGAGGACGCTCTGTTCGGAGAGGCTCATGGTGTCGGAGGCCGGTGGGCGGCGAAAAAAGGAAAACATGCGATGAAGGCGGGGCGCGAAACTGAAACCCGAGTAATTTAGTCCAGTTTACCCAAAAGCCGGCGCCAGGTTAAGGGCATCGTCCGCCCTCCCGGCCCGGTTGCGCGCGCCCCTGCCCGACGCACGTCGCGGGCTTTGCTAGAATCGCGTGTTCACAATCATCACGTCCAGGCCCCGCCCATGACTTCCCCGCGCACGATCCTCGTCACCAACGCCCTGCCCTACGCCAACGGCGACATCCACCTCGGTCACCTGGTGGGCTACATCCAGGCCGACATCTGGGTGCGTTACCAGCGAATGCGCGGCAACACGGTGTACTACGTCTGCGCGGACGACACCCACGGCACGCCGGTGATGCTTCGCGCCGAGAAGGAAGGCCTGACGCCCGAGCAGCTCATCAACCGCGTGCACGGCGAGCACAGCCGCGACTTCCGCGACTTCGGCGTGGCCTTCGACAACTACCACTCCACCCACAGCGACGAAAACCGCTGGTACGCGGAGGACATCTACACCCGCCTGCGCGACGGCGCGAAGCTCATCGACACCCGCGCCATCGAGCAGTTCTACGACCCGGTGAAGGAGATGTTCCTGCCCGACCGCTTCATCAAGGGCGAGTGCCCCAAGTGCGGCGCGGCCGACCAGTACGGCGACAACTGCGAGGTGTGCGGCGCCGCCTACGCGCCCACCGAGCTCAAGAACCCGTACTCCGCCGTGTCTGGCGCCAAGCCGGTGCTGCGCACCTCCGAGCACTACTTCTTCCGCCTCTCCGACCCGAAGGCCGTCGAGTTCCTGCGCGAATGGACCCAGGGCACCACGCCCGACGGCGCCCGCCGCCTGCAGCAGGAAGCCGCCAACAAGATGAAGGAATGGCTCGGCGAAGCCGGCGAGAACAAGCTCTCCGACTGGGACATCTCCCGCGACGCGCCCTACTTCGGCTTCGAGATTCCCGGCGCCCCGGGCAAGTACTTCTACGTCTGGCTGGACGCCCCGATCGGCTACTTCGCCAGCTTCAAGAACCTCGCCTCGCGCAACGCCGACATCGACGTGGCCGCCTTCACCGAAGCCGGCCCGGCCGCCGCCAGCGGCACCGAGATGATCCACTTCATCGGCAAGGACATCCTCTACTTCCACGCCCTGTTCTGGCCCGCGATGCTGCACTTCGCCGGCTACCGCACGCCGACCCAGCTGTGCGTCAACGGCTTCCTCACCGTCGACGGCGCCAAGATGAGCAAGAGCCGCGGCACCTTCATCACCGCCCGTAGCTACATCGAGCAGAAGCTCAACCCCGAGTGGCTGCGCTACTACTTCGCCGGCAAGTCCAACGGCACGATGGAAGACGTGGACCTCAACCTCGACGACATGATCGCCAAGGTCAATTCCGACCTCGTCGGCAAGTTCGTCAACATCGCCAGCCGCTGCGCCGGCTTCATCGCCAAACGCTTCGACGGCAAGCTCGCCGCCCACGACCCGGCCTTCGGCCTCGACTGGAACGTGGACGAGATCGCCGCCGCCTTCGAAACCCGCGACTACAGCCGCGCCCTGCGCAAGATCATGGAGTTCGCCGATCTCGCCAACGGCTACGTGAACGACAACAAGCCGTGGGAGCTCGCCAAGCAGGAAGGCCAGGACGCCCGCCTGCACGTGGTGTGCTCCACCGCCATCAACATCTTCAAGGCCCTCACCGGCCTGCTCAAGCCCGTGCTGCCGGCGCTCGCCGCCCAGGTCGAGGGCTTCCTCGCCATCGCCCCGTTCACCTGGACCGACGTCCTCGCCCCGCTGCCCGCCGGCCACGCCATCAACGCCTACAGCCACCTCATGACCCGCATCGAACGCAAGCAGGTCGATGCCCTGCTCGAGGCCAACCGCGACTCCCTGGCCCCCGCCGCCGAGGCCAAGCCGGTGAAGGAATCGAAGGACGCCAAGGCCGCCCATTCCGAACAGCGCCACGCCCAGCACCAGGCCAACGCCGCCGCCACCGAGGCGGCGCAGGCCAGCGAGTTCGAGCCCTTCGTCTCCATCGACGACTTCGGCAAGATCGACCTGCGGATTGCGAAGATCGTCTCCGCCGAACACGTCGAAGGCGCCGCCAAGCTGCTGCGTCTGCAGCTCGACATCGGCGAAGAGAAACCCCGCCAGGTCTTCGCCGGCATCAAGAGCGCCTACGACCCCGCCACCCTGGTGGGCCGCCTCACGGTGATGGTCGCCAACCTCGCGCCCCGCAAGATGAAGTTCGGCATGTCCGAGGGCATGGTGCTGGCGGCCTCCGACAGCAGCGGCGAGACCCCGGGCATCTTCATCCTGTCGCCGGATGCCGGCGCCCAGCCTGGGATGCGCGTCAAGTAAAGCCCCATCGGCCGAAGCCCGCGAGGGCCTCCCGGCCGATGGCCCCGACGACAGCCCGGCGTAAGCCGGCTGTCAGTCCCAGCCCCTAGCCTTCCGCGACCATGCAACCCAACCGCTCTCCGCTTCCGCGCCTGACACCCGCCTTCTGGGGCTGGGCGCTGCTCGACCTGATCGGCGTACTGATCCTCGCCGTGGGTGCCGCCTGGCTGATCGAAGGCCGCGCCTCAATCCTTCCGGGCTTCCCGGCCAACGCGGTGCACGCCTGGTCTTGCGTGATCGGCGGCGGCGCGCTGCTCTTCGTGGCGGCGGTGAAGATGATGGTCGAAGTCATGCACGCCGCGTCGCGCCAGAACCACGCCGCCAACGACGCCAATTTTTCCTGAAGCCGGCCCCATGCCCCTGACCGCCTGCAAACGATGGATCGTCCAGCATCGTACCGGGCCGGGCGCCCCCCCTCCGCACGCAGCGCCCCGTGGCGCGCGCATCCCGTTCCCTCGACTGCGGAGGCATCATGAAAATCTCGTTTCATCCCAAGCTTCTCGACACCCTGCCGGGTTACGACAAGGGCCAGTTCGGCCGTGACGTTTCCGCCGGCCTGACCGTCGGCGTCCTCGCCCTGCCCCTCGCCATGGCCTTCGCCATCGCCTCGGGCATGACCCCCACCGCCGGCATCTGGACGGCCATCGTCGCCGGTTTCCTGATTTCCGCGCTCGGCGGCTCCCGGGTGCAGGTCGGGGGCCCGACCGGCGCCTTCATTCCCATCATCTACGGCATCGTCGTCGAATACGGCGTGCAGAGCCTGCTCGTCGCCACCATGCTGGCGGGCGCCATCCTCGTGGCGATGGGCGCCTTCCGCCTCGGCAACCTGATCCGCTTCATCCCCAAGACGGTGGTGATCGGCTTCACCAACGGCATCGCGGTGGTGATCTTCCTCGCCCAGATCAAGGATTTCCTGGGCCTGCGGATCGAGCACCTGCCCGGCGAGTTCTTCGGCAAGATGAAGGCGCTCGTCACCCACCTCGACACCATCGATCCACCCACCGTCGCGCTGTCGGTGGCCTCCCTCGTCGTGCTGTTGTCTTGGAACCGCCTCGCGCGCCGCTTCCCGGCGGTCGGCCGGCTACCCGGGCCGCTCGGCGTGCTGGTCGTCGCCACCGTCGCCAACGCGGCGTTCCAGTTTCCGGTCGAGACCATCGGCAGCCGCTTCAACGGCATTCCGCAACAGTTGCCGGATTTCGCGCTGCCCCGGCTCTCGCTCGAAACCCTTGGCAAACTGATCTCGCCGGCGCTCACCATCGCGCTGCTGGGCGCCATCGAGTCGCTGCTGTCGGCCCGGGTTGCCGACACGGCGATCGAGGACCGCCACGATCCCAACCAGGAACTCATCGCCCAGGGCATCGCCAACCTCGTCGCGCCGCTGTTCGGCGGATTTGCGGCCACCGGCGCCATCGCCCGTACCGCCACCAACGTGCGCACCGGCGGGCGCACGCCCATCGCCGGCATCGCCCACGCCATCGTGCTGCTGGCGGTGGTGCTGGTGCTCGCGCCGTTCGCGACGCACATTCCGCTCGCCACGCTGTCGGCCATCGTCGTGGTGGTCGCCGTCAATATGGGCGAATGGCACGAATTCCGGGGTCTCGGGCGCTTCGCGCTGACCTACCGCACGATCCTGCTGACCACCTTCTTCGTCACCGTGCTGTTCGACCTCACCCTCGCCGTCGAACTGGGCATGGTGCTGTCGGCGCTGTTCTTCATCTACCGGATGTCCAACCTCACCCGCATCGAGCGCCTGCCGCTCGCCGAACTCGCGATGCTACCGGGCTTCCTTCACCCCGACGGCTCGCCGCGGGTGATGGCCTACTCGATCTACGGCACCCTGTTCTTCGGCGCCATCAACAAGCTCGAGACACTCCTCGACCCGGCTCAGCGTCACCCCGAGGTGGTGATCCTGGAACTCAACCACCTGGTCAATCTCGACACCACCGGCCTCGAAGGCCTCGAGAGCCTCTGCAAGACGCTTCACAAACGCGGCTGCGCCCTGATCCTGTGCAACCTCAACCCGCAGCCCGAATCCTTGATCGGCCGCTCCGGCTTTGCCGACGAGGTGGGCACGAACAACATCTGCGGCGACATCTACAGCGCCCTCGCCCGCGCCCGCGACCTGCTCCCCAAGCCCGACCATGACGGCACGCCCTGAACCCGCCGCCCGCCTGCTGCGCATCCACGGCCACGTGCAGGGCGTGGGCTACCGCAACGCCTTTCACGCCGAGGCCCGCCGGCTGGGGCTGGACGGCTGGGTTCGCAATCGCAGCGACGGCAGCGTCGAGGCGCTGGTCGCCGGCCCGCCGGCGGCCCTCGAGGCCATCGTCGCGTGGTCGCGCCTGGGGCCGCCCCCCGCCCGGGTGGACGACGTAAGCTGGCAGCCGGCCGACACCCCGCCCCAGCCCGGCTTCGCCCGCCTTGCCACGGTTTAGCGGCGAATCCCGAGCGCCTGTAAATTCGCTATAAAATACAGCAGACTACGCCCCCACCGAATCGATCCGCCCCCAACCCGACTCCACCGTGGCCGCTCAATCCACCCCTCCACGCAGCGCCGCATGGGACGATCCCATGTCGCTCTTCGCGCATCTGCCCAACCTGATCTGGCGTGCCGGGGTGGACGCCAAGTGCAACTACTTCAACCAGACCTGGCTGGAGTTCACCGGCCGCAGCCTCGAACAGGAACTCGGCAACGGCTGGACCGCCGGCGTCCACCCCGAGGATTTCGACCGCTGTGTCGGCACCTACCTCGAGCACTTCGCGGTGCAGACGCCCTTCGAGATGGAATACCGGCTGCGGCGGCACGACGGCGAGTACCGCTGGATCATCGACTCCGCCCGCCCCATCCATGACCTCGACGGCAACTTCATCGGCTACCTCGGCTCGTGCCTCGACATCACCGACCGGCGCAACGTCGAGGCCGCGCTGCGCGAGCGGGAAAGCCGCCTGAGCACCCTGCTCGCGTCCATGGGCGAGGGCGTCATCATGCGCGACGCCGACGGCGCCCTGCGCGAGTGCAACGCTGCCGCCCGCGACATCCTCGGCCTCAGCCCCGAGGAAATGTCCGACTGGCACCTGCACGGCAACCTCGTCGCCTACCTCGACGAGGACGGCAACCCGATTCCCATCGACCGGGTACCGTCGATGCGCGCGCTGCGCACCGGCAAGGCCCAGTCCGGCATCCTCGGCATCGACCGCAAGGACGGCAGCCGGCGCTGGATGTGGACCAACGCCGTGCCGCTGCTCGACGAAGAGGACGACGGGCCGAGCAAGGTGCGCGGCGTCGTCACCACCATCGCCGACGTCACCGTGCGCCGCGTTCACGAAGAGCAGCTCCGCCTCGCCTGGACGGTGGTGCAGAACAGTGTCGAAGCCATCGTCGTTACCGACGCCGACCAGCGCATCCTCTCGGTCAACCGCGCCTTCACCGACGTCACCGGCTATACCGCCGAGGACGCCATCGGCAACACCCCGCGCATGCTGCAGTCCGGCCACCACGATCGCTCGTTCTACGAAAGCATGTGGCAGGACATCCAGATCCTCGGCTTCTGGCAGGGCGAAATCCACGACCGCCGCAAGAACGGCACCTTCTACCCCTCTTCCCTGTCGATCAGCGCCGTGCGCGACCAGTCCGGACGGCTCACCCATTACGTCGCCGTGTTTTCGGACATCACCGAGCGCAAGGCCTCCGAAGCGCGCATCGCCTTCCTGGCCCAGCACGACCCGCTGACCGGCCTGCCCAACCGCACCCTGCTCCACGACCGCCTCGACCAGGCCCTCGCCAACGCCGCCCGCCACGGCACGCGCATCGCGCTGATGTTCCTCGATCTGGATCGCTTCAAGACCATCAACGACTCCCTGGGGCACATGATCGGCGACCGCCTGCTGCAGGGCGTCGCCCAGCGCCTGACCAGCTGCGTGCGCGAGACCGACACGGTGAGCCGCCAGGGCGGCGACGAATTCCTGATCGTCCTGACCGACGTGGACGTGCCCGACGACGCCGCCCGGGTGGCCGAAAAGATCCTCGACCTGCTCCAGCCACCCTTCGACATGGACGGCCAGCAGCTCGGCACCTCGTTCTCGATCGGCATCGCCCTCTACCCGGAAGACGGCCGCGACGTCGAGATGCTGATGAAGAACGCCGACACGGCGATGTATCACGCCAAGGAAAGCGGCCGGAACACCTATCGCTTCTTCGACGAAGCGATGAACGTCAATGCCCTCGAGCGCCTGCATCTCGAGAACGGCCTGCGTCAGGCCATCGAACAACAGGAATTCCAGCTTTACTACCAGCCCCAGGTGGAGCTGGCGAGCGGCCGCATCATCGGGGTCGAGGCCCTGCTACGCTGGTTCAGCGGCAATCTCGGCAGCATCTCGCCGGCGCGCTTCATTCCCCTCGCCGAGGAATGCGGTTTGATCGTGCCGATCGGCGAATGGGTGCTGCAGACGGCCTGCCGCCAGGCCCGCGCGTGGCAGGACGCCGGGCTACCGCCCGTGCCGGTGGCGGTCAATCTGTCGGCGCTGCAGTTTCGACGCAGCGACATCGTCGCCAGCGTTGCGTCCGCGCTCGCCCAGAGCGGGATCGACGGCCGCTGGCTGGAGCTGGAACTCACCGAATCGCTGCTGATGCAGTCCGGCCCCGACGTGGCCGCCATCCTCGGGCGGCTCAAGGCGCTCGGTGTGCGCCTGTCGATCGACGACTTCGGCACCGGTTATTCGAGCCTCGCCTACCTCAAGCGCTTTCCGGTCGATCAGCTCAAGGTGGACCAGAGCTTCGTGCGCGACCTCAGCGACGACCCGGACGACGCCACCATCGTGCGGGCGATCATCCAGCTCGGCAACAGCCTGCGCCTGGAGGTGATCGCCGAGGGCACCGAGACGCCCGAACAGATGGATTTCCTGCGCCGGGAAGGGTGCGTCGCGGCCCAGGGCTACCTGTTCAGCCCGCCCCTGCCCGCCGAGGCGGTCACCGGACTGCTGCGCGTCGGCACCTTGCCGGCCACGCCGATCAGCTCGGACTGATCGCAGCCTTCATCGCTGCAAGGCAGGCCGGCACACCCGGCTCACCCTCGGCCGGCGCCCAGGCGCCCCACTCCGCGGCCAGCGGCACGGCGTACGGCCCCGCCTTGATCTCGACGAACACCGTGCCGCTTTCCAGGGCCACCACGCTGTGGAACACCCCCGGCTGCACGTGAAACCCGAAGGCGGTGCCGTCGGGCGTCAGTTCGCGGGCCTCCAGCACCGCGCCGGCCGCGTCGAACACCAGCGCGCCGAGGCGGCCCCGCAGCGGGATGATGGTCTCGGCCTTGTTCGGATCCAGATGGCAGTGGGGGCGCACGTAGGAATCGGGCTCGATCGCCACCAGCAGGCGGTGCGCCGGGTCGCCGGCGTCGCCGTGCAGGTTGTGATGGCTGCGTTGGCGCGGGGCCGAACGGGCCTTGGCGATCAATTCGTCGATCAGGGTGGCGTCGAGAAACGTCTGGCTCATGGGTAAATCACTTCCACGGAATCGGCCGGGAGCCACTCGCGCAGGCTCTCCAGCAGGCTGTCGTCGGGACGTACGCGCCAATCCGGGCCGAGCGGCAGGTCGCCCTCGGCGTCGGCATTGCGGTAGCGCACGCGGATGGGGCACTCGCCCTCACGGAAGGGCGCGAGCACGGTTTGCAGGCGTTCGGCCGCGGCGGCCGGGCCGCCGGCCTCGCCCACCTCGCCGTTCAGCTTGAGCTGGAGGGCGCGGGCGAAGCGTCCGCGGGCCTCGCCGAGGGTCATCAGGCGGTCGGCGACGATGCGCAGCCCGCCCGAGAAGTCGTCGTTGCTGACCTTAGCCTCGACGATCAGCACCTCGTCCACGACGATGCGCTGGCGGTTGTTGTCGAAGACCTCGGAGAACACCGAGACCTCGCGGGGCGTGGTGCCGTCGTCGAGGAGCACGAAGGCGATCTTGCCGCGGGCGGTCATCTTGGCGCGCACTTCCATCACCACGCCGGCCAGGGTGACGAGATCCTTCGACGGCTCGACCTGGGCCAGCGGACGGCGCACGAAGCGCCGCACCTCGGCCTTGAAGGCGTTGAACGGGTGCCCCGAGAGGAAGAAGCCGATGGCCAGCTTTTCTTCCTTCAGGCGCTCGCGCTCGCCCCACGGCCGCACCTTGACGTAATCGGCCATCGGCGGGGCTTCCATGCCCGGCATGTCGAATAGCCCGCCCTGCATCGCGTTGGCGGCGATCTGCTCGGCGGCTTCCATCGCGATGCCCACCGAGGCGAGCAGCTTGTGGCGGTCGGCCGGCTGCACCGGGTCGAGGGTATCGAAGGCGCCGGCGCGCACCAGCGCCTCGATGACGCGGCGGTTGGCCAGGCGCTTGTCCACCCGGCAGGCGAAGTCGAACAGATCTTTGAACGGCCCGGCCTCGCGCGCGGCGAGGATGGCCCGCACCGCCGGCTCGCCCACGCCCTTCACGGCGCCCAGGCCGTAGCGGATCGTCTTGGCGTCGGTGGGCACGAAGCGGTAATCGGACTGGTTCACGTCCGGCGGCAGCACCGTGATGCCGTTGGCGATCGTGTCCTCGTAGAAGATCTTGATGGTGTCGGTGTTGTCCAGGTCGGCGGACATAGTGGCCGACATGAAGGCCGAGCAGTGATAGGCCTTGAGCCACGCGGTGTGGTACGTGACCACCGCATAGGCTGCCGTGTGCGACTTGTTGAAGCCGTACTCGGCGAACTTCGTCATCAGGTCGAACAGCTGCTCGGCCAGCGCCGGGTCGTAGCCTTTCTGGCGCGCGCCGTCGGCGATGGTCTCGCGGTGCTTGGCCATCTCCTCGGGCTTTTTCTTGCCCATCGCCCGGCGCAGCATGTCGGCGCCGCCGAGGGTGTAGCCGCCGATGATCTGGGATATCTGCATCACCTGTTCCTGATACACGATCACCCCGTAGGTGGGCGACAGGCAGGCGGTGAGGTCCGGGTGGAAGTAGTCGATGGCCTGCTGGCCCTTCTTCCGGAGAATGAAGTCATCCACCATCCCCGAGCCCAGCGGGCCCGGACGGTAGAGCGCCAGCACGGCGATGATGTCTTCGAAGCGGTCGGGGGCGAGCTTCTTGAGCAGCTTCTTCATGCCTTCCGATTCCACCTGGAAGATCGCCGTGGTGTTGGCGTCCCGGAGGATCTGGTAGGCGGCCTGGTCTTCGAAGCCCAGACTCATGAGGTCGGGCTTCGAGCCGGTGAGGCGCTCGACGTAATCGAGGGCGAGCTCGATGATGGTGAGGTTGCGCAGGCCCAGGAAGTCGAACTTCACGAGGCCGACGGCTTCCACGTCGTCCTTGTCGAACTGGGAGACCGGCGTGGCGTCCTCGCCGTCGGCGATGTAAAGCGGACAGAAATCGGTGAGCTTGCCCGGCGCGATCAGCACGCCCCCGGCGTGCATGCCGACGCCGCGGGTCAGGCCTTCCAGCGGCTCGGCGAGGCTCCACAGCTCCTGGATCGACTCGCCGTCGTTGCCGTCGGCCATCAGCTCGTTGATCTGCGGCTCCTGCTCGCGGGCGTCGGCCAGCGACAGGGGCTTGTTCTGCACCACCGGGATCAGCTTGGAGAGCCGGTCGCACAGGCCGTAGGGCAAATCCAGCACGCGGCCCACGTCGCGCACCACGGCCTTCGAGGCCATCGTGCCGAAGGTGGCGATCTGACTCACCGCGTCCTTGCCGTAGCGCTCGCGCACGTATTCGATGACGCGGTAGCGGTTGTCCTGGCAGAAGTCGATGTCGAAGTCGGGCATCGACACCCGCTCGGGGTTGAGGAAGCGCTCGAACAGCAGCGCATAGGCGAGCGGATCGAGGTCGGTGATCTTGAGCGAATAGGCCACCAGCGAGCCCGCGCCGGAACCCCGCCCCGGGCCCACCGGCACGCCGTTGTTCTTGGCCCACTGGATGAAGTCCGCCACGATCAGGAAGTAGCCCGGGAAGCCCATCTGGACGATGGTGTCGGTCTCGAACTTGAGGCGGTCCTCGTAGCGCTGGCGCTGGGCCTCACGTTCCTCGGGGTGCGGGTAGAGCTGGGCGAGGCGCTCCTCGAGGCCGGCCTTGGCTTCCTGCACCAGGAAGTCGTCGAGGCTCATGCCTTCCGGCGTCGGGAACAGCGGCAGGAAGTTCTTGCCCAGCTGCACCGTGAGCGAGCAGCGGCGGGCGATCTCGACGCTGTTCTCGAGCGCCTCGGGGATGTCGGCGAACAGCGCCGCCATCTCGTCCTGGGTCTTGAAGTACTGCTGGTCGGTGAAATCCTTGGGCCGTCGCTTGTCGGCCAGCACGTAGCCCTGGGCGATGCACACCCGCGCCTCGTGGGCCTTGAAGTCCTCGGGCCGGGTGAACTGGATCGGGTGGGTGGCGACCACCGGCAGATCGAGCCGCGAAGCGAGCTGCAGGGCCTCCCGGATGTAGGTCTCGGTGCCCGGGTGGCCGGCGCGCTGAAGCTCGATGTAGAAGCCGTCGGGGAAGCGCCGGGACCAGTCGGCGGCGAGGGTCTCGGCGAGGGCGGCGTTGCCGTTGGCCAGCGCCTGCCCCACGTCGCCATCCTTGGCGCCCGAGAGGCACAGCAGGTCGGACGCCGACTCGGCGGTCAGCCACTCCCGGCGCATTTCGGCGCGGCCGCGGTATTTGTTCTCCATGAAGGCCAGGGTCAGGAGCTCGCAGAGCTGACCGTAGCCCTTGCGGTTCTTGCAGATCAGCAGGACGCGGGAGGGCTTGTCGCGATCGACCGCGTTGGTGATCCAGGCGTCGCAGCCGATGATCGGCTTGATGCCCTTGCCACGGGCGCCCTTGTAGAACTTGACCATTCCGAACAGGTTGGCCAGATCGGAGATGCCCAGCGCCGGCATGCCGTCGGCGGCGGCGCGGGCGATGGCGGAATCCACCTGCACGATCCCGTCGGAGATCGAGTACTCGGTGTGGAGGCGCAGGTGGATGAAACGGGGGGAGTGGGATTCAGGCATCCCGCGATTTTACCCGCCGGCGGGCGCCGCTTCACCCTTCGGCGGCAGAATTGTCGACGCCGGCTACCGCGGTGCCGACTCCACCGACTTGCGCAGGCGCATCTGCAGCAGGATGTTGTCGGCCTGCACCTGCAGCGTGCGCGAGCGTTCGGCCCACACCGCCTGGCGGGTCTCGATGGCCTGCGCGAGCGCCTTGAGGGCGTCGCGGCGGGTGCTGGCGTAATGCACCAGCTCGTCCCGCTGCCACTCGTAGTCGTCGGGGGCCTGGCGCCACGAGAGCTGGGTAATCGCCCGGTCCCAGCGGGGAATGAAATCCCGTTCGAGCTTGTCGAGCGCGCCCTCGTCGGTGATGCGCTTCTGGCGCAGCCCTTCCATCAGTGCGGCCTGCTCGCGCAGCAGCTCCTGCTCCTCGAGCGCAAACTGGCGGATCGTCTGCTGATAGGCCGAATCGATCTCGAAATGGCGCGCCACCTGCGGCGAAGCCTGCCACAGCCCGAACCCCAGTCCGGCGGCGATGAGCAGCCCGCCCAGCGCCTGGGGCGTCAGCCAGCGCACCGGCCGGGGCGCCACGATCGGTTCGGCGAAAACCGCCCCCAGTAGCAGACCACCGATCAGCCCGCCCAGGTGCGCCGCGTTGTCGATGCCGGGAATCGAGAAACCGGCGAACAGCGAGTAACCGATGAAGCCGAGCGTCCCCGAACGCATCTCGCGGAACACCTCTGTCGGCACCGAGCCGCGCTGACGCAGCAGATACGCCAGCAAGGCCCCATACACCCCGAAGATCGCCCCCGACGCACCGACGCTCACCGGCCCCGGCTTCCACCACAGGCTGGCGGCATTGCCGAGCAGGCCGGCCACCACGTAGATCACCAGGAACCCGGCGCGCCCGAACAGGCGCTCGACGACCTGCCCCGCCTGATGGAGCGCAAGCATGTTGAGGCCCACGTGGAGCAGCCCGCCATGCAGGAACAGCGCCGTGAAGAAACGCCACACCTCGCCCTGCTGCACCAGCGGTGCGAAATTGCCGCCGAAGCGGATCAGCAGATCGGACGGAATCTGCATCGGATTCATCGAAACCGCCGCCAGCAGCACGAAAACCGCCACATTGACGACCACCAGCGCCCGCGTCACCGACGCATGCGGAATACGCGAAAACAGGATGTTGATGAAGGTATCGTAGTTCAAGATGGAACCCGGCCGGCGAAACAAGGTCTTGGATTATACGCAGGCTCGTCGCGACGGCATTTGACCGACGCCATCGGAAGGCGGCAGTCCGCGCCGCGCCGAACGTCGCCGTCCGCGATCGGACCACGCAGGAGAAAGGCGCCCAACGCTCAATTTTCGTGACAAATCACCGCCCGGGACAAGAAGGCAAGGCATTGAAAAATCGCTAAGATATAATTGAATGTTACCTAGAGCCGCGGCGGACACCATGATCCACGTCCTGAAGCATGTCGAATCGATCACCCAGCACCGGGATAGAGCCCTGCTGGAGCTCGGTGTCGCCTCGGCCCTGTTCGAGCTAGTCAAGGCGCGCGAGGTCAATCTCTACAAGATCGTCGGCGAGGGCGCGACACGCTGTCTCGAACGCATGACCCACGTCGGCCAGGACGGCGTTCGCTACGCCCAGGAATTCGGTGCAGACGGCGACATGGATGCCGTACTGCTCGACACCCGCCCCGAAATGGTGGCCTGCGTCGATCACGCGCAGATCATCCGGCGCGAGCGGGAAGACCACGGCGGACACGCCCACTGCTTCCCCATCAGCGTCGACCGGGGAGTGCTCGGGGTGCTCGAAGTCACCTGCGACGCTCCGCTCACCGACGACGATCTCGGCACGGCCGAGGGCTTTCTCGGCCTGTACCGCAACTACCTGAGCTTGCTCGATTATTCCGAGCGCGACACCCTCACCGGCATGCTCAACCGCAAGACCTTCGACGAAAACCTGGCGAAGATCCTGTCGAGCATGAGCGTGGGTCAAGTGGGTGACGACGAGCGCAGCTACCCGCGCCGACGCCGCCAGCAGGACGACGGCGGCCACTGGCTGGCGGTGGTGGACGTGGACCACTTCAAGCGCATCAACGACCAGTTCGGCCACCTTTACGGGGACGAAGTGCTGATCCTGCTCGCGCGCATCATGCGCGACAGCTTCCGCCACCAGGACCGGCTGTTCCGTTTCGGCGGCGAGGAGTTCGTCGTGATCCTGCGCGCCGCCTGCGAAGACGAGGTGCAGAACGCCCTCGAGCGCTTCCGTCTCGCCGTCGAGGCCTATGCCTTTCCGCAGGTGGGACGGGTGACCGCCAGCACCGGTTACACCCGGATCACCCCGACCGACACAATCCCCGAGATTGTCGGCCGGGCCGATGAAGCCCTCTATTTCGCCAAGGAAAACGGCCGCAACCAAGTGGCCAGCTACGAGACGCTGCGCGTCGCCGGCAAGGTGTCGGTCCGCGAGAAGCCCGACAGCGACATCGAGCTGTTCTGAGCGGCGCTCAGCGCCCCGCCGCCTGGGCGGGCAACTCCTTCAACGCCTGCTTGCGCTCGCCGTCGGCGGCATAGATCAGCCCCTGCTGCTCGTCGGTGAGGGGCGTTTTCAGATCGCGCTCCAGCGAATTGTAGATGCGCGTCAGGCGGTCGGTGAGACGGCCCTTGGCGGGAATCGCCCGCACGACCTGCTCGCGGGTTGCACCGGTGATGTTCATGACTTTCTGGACGAAAGCCTCTTCGATGCGCCGGGTTTCGGCCTGCATGAACGCGGCCTGCCCCGGTGTGAGTACGGCCACCGGAGGCGCCTGAACGGTTGGCGCCGCCCCGCACGGCAGGGCCAGAAGCATCAGGGAGGCCGCCGCGGCAGCGGCGAGCCGGAAATGCGAACGTGCAACTTTCATGATGGATCAGGGAATCAGGACGGTCGAGCCGGTAGTGCGCCGCGCCTCGAGCTCGCGGTGCGCGACGGCGGCATCTTGCAAGGGGAAACGCTGGTTGATGGACAACTGCACCTGGCCGGACGCCACCACCGCGAACAGTTCGTCGGCCATGGCAAGCAGATCGGCGCGCCTGGCAATGTAATGAAATAGCGTCGGGCGGGTCAGGAACAGCGAACCCATCTTGGCGAGGACCGAGGGCTCGAACGGCGCCACCGGCCCCGATGCGTTGCCAAAGGTCACCATCGTGCCGAGGGGACGCAGGCAGGCCAGCGAATCCATGAAAGTATCCTTGCCGATGGAGTCGTAGACCACCGGCACGCCCTCGCCGCCAGTGAGTTCGCGCACTCGGGCGGACACGCTCTCGCGGGTATAGACAATGGTGTGATCGCAGCCATGCCGACGGGCGATCTCGGCCTTGGCATCGGTACCGACGGTACCAATCACCGTGGCGCCGAGCGCCTTCGCCCACTGGCAGGCGATCAGGCCCACGCCACCGGCAGCGGCGTGGATCAGCACGGTGTCGCCCGGCTGCACGCGGTAGGTGCGGCGCAGCAGATATTGGGCAGTGAGGCCCTGCATCATCATCGCCGCGCCTTGCTCGAAGCTCAGGCCGTCGGGCAGTTTCACCAGCATGCCGGCATCGACGTTGCGGACTTCCGAATAGGCGCCGAGCGGACCGCCGACGTAAGCCACGCGATCGCCCACGGCCAAGCCGATCACCCCGTCGCCGAGGGCCTCGACCACACCGGCCGCCTCCTGGCCGAGCCCGGACGGCAGCGGCACCGGATAAAGCCCCGAGCGGTGGTAGGTATCGATGTAATTGACGCCGACCGCCTTGTGACGGATGCGCGCCTCGCCGGCGGCGGGTGCCGGCACGTCGGCATCAACCCACTGGAGGACTTCGGGGCCACCGGTACGTTCAAAGCGGATGAGACGGGACATGCAGCACCTCACGAATCAAGCTCGGAGGCCGATTGTACCGGAGGACGCAGACAAAATCGGCCCCCGCTCCACCACCTCGACGGGTGCGGAGCGGGGGCCGCGGGGACGCGCTGCGGGGCGTGGATCAATTGCCGCCGCGCTGCTCCATGGCGTCGACCACCGCCAGCGCGGTGATGTTCACCAGCCGACGCACGGACGCCGACGGGGTCAGGACGTGCACCGCACGATCGGCACCGAGGAGGATCGGCCCCACCGAGACGCCGTCGCCGCTGGCCACCTTGAGGAGGTTGAAGGCGATGTTGGCCGCATCCAGGTTGGGCATCACCAGCAGGTTGGCCTCGCCGTGGAGGGTCGAATCGGGGTGCAGGTGATCGCGAATTTCCGGCGACAGGGCCGCATCGCCGTGCATCTCGCCGTCGCAGTGCAGATCGGGCACGGTGGCGCGCAGGATGTCGCGGGCATCGCGCATCTTGCGCGACGAGGCGCTGCGGGCACTGCCGAAGTTCGAGTGCGACAGCAACGCGACCTTCGGCTCGATGCCGAAGCGCTTCATCTCGTCGGCGGCCATCGCGGCGATCTGGGCGATCTCCTCGGCGTTGGGCAGTTCATTGACGTAGGTGTCGGCGATGGCGAGCACGCGCTGAGGCAGCAGCAGCACGTTCATCGCGGCGAACAGGCTGGCGCCCTTCTTGAGGCCGATGAGATTCTGCACGTGGCGGAAGTGCTCGTCGTACGAGCCGGTGGTGCCGCACACCAGCGCGTCGGCATCGCCGCGGCGCAGCAGCATGCAGCCGATCAGCGTGGCGTCGCGGCGCAGGGCTTCGCGGGCGGAATCCGGCGTGACGCCGTCGCGCCCCATCAGGCGGTAGTACTCCTGCCACAGCTCGCGGTAGCGCGGGTCGGACTCGATGTTGACCACGTCGAAATCGCGGCCCGCCTGCAGGTTGAGGCCGAGCTTCTCGAGACGCATGTCGATGACCGCCGGACGGCCGATCAGGATCGGGCGGGCCAGGTTCTCGTCGACCACCGCGCGCACCGCGCGCAGCACGCGCTCGCTCTCGCCCTCGGCGTAGAGCACGCGCTTCTTGTCGGCGGGGATCGCCTTGGCCATCGAGAACACCGGCTTCATGATGATGCCGGACTGGTAGACGAACTCGTTGAGGCTCTGGACGTAGGCGTCCATGTCGATCTTGCGCGTCGCCACGCCCGAATCGATGGCGGCCTGGGCCACCGCGGGCGCGATCGTGACGATCAGGCGCGGATCGAAGGGCTTCGGAATCAGGTAGTTCGGGCCGAAGGTGAGGTCGGCGCCGCCATAGGCCTGCGCCACCACGTCGGACTGCTCGGCCTCGGCCAGCGCGGCAATGGCCTTGACGCAGGCGAGCTTCATTTCCTCGTTGATCGTCGTGGCGCCGGCATCGAGCGCGCCGCGGAAGATGAACGGGAAGCACAGCACGTTATTGACCTGATTCGGGTAGTCCGAACGGCCGGTGGCGATGATCGCGTCGGGACGGACCTCCTTGGCCAGCTCGGGCATGATCTCGGGCGTCGGGTTGGCGAGCGCGAAGATGAGCGGCTTGTCGGCCATGGTCTTGACCATCTCGGGCTTGAGCACCCCGGCGGTGGACAAGCCCAGGAACACGTCGGCACCGACCATCGCGTCGGCCAGCGTGCGGAATTCGGTCTGCTGGGCGTAGCGGGCCTTGGTTGGCTCCATCTTCTCGTCGCGGCCGACGTAGATGACGCCCTTCGAATCGCAGACGAACACGTTCTCGCGGCGGATGCCGAGGCCGCACCACAGCTCGAGGCAGGCGATCGCCGCGGCGCCGGCGCCGGAGCAGACCACCTTGACGTCCTCCGGCTTCTTGCCGACGACCTTCAGGCCGTTGAGCATCGCGGCGGCGGAAATGATGGCGGTGCCATGCTGATCGTCGTGGAAGACCGGGATCTTCATCCGCTCGCGCAGCTTCTGCTCGATGTAGAAGCACTCGGGCGCCTTGATGTCCTCGAGGTTGACGCCACCGAGGGTCGGCTCGAGGGCGGCGATGATGTCGATCAGCTTGTCCGGGTCGTTCTCGGCGAGCTCGATGTCGAACACGTCGATGTTGGCGAACTTCTTGAACAGGCAGCCCTTGCCCTCCATCACCGGCTTGGCGGCCAGCGGGCCGATGTTGCCCAGGCCGAGCACCGCAGTGCCGTTGGTGACCACGGCCACCAGGTTGCCGCGGGAGGTGTATTCCTGCGCGTCGGCCGGGTCGGCGACGATCGCGTCACAGGCCGCCGCCACGCCGGGCGAATAGGCCAGCGCCAGATCGCGCTGGTTGGTCAGGCCCTTGGTGGGCACCACCGAAATCTTGCCGCGGGTCGGGCTGCGGTGGTATTCGAGGGCGGCGGCGATGAAATCCTTGTCCATGTTATCTCTCTACTCAAAATATGGTCCGACCCCTTCCCGCAAGGCAAACGGCCAGGCGGGCAAAGGAGCGCTACCCTGCTGCACACGGAAGTCTGTAAGCGTCTTGGATGCCCCGAAACGGGCATTTGCATTTGGCGGCCGGGTGCATGATCGATCCACATCCGACCGGAGCTGCGTCGCCGGGAGGGGGCGACGAAGACTACTGGTTTTTCTTGTCAGGCGAGTTTAACCGACCAAACGCATTTTGGCACCCTCCGTAAATAGGGGGCGACCCGCATTGCGTGGCACAATCGAGGCCAGTCATAACTTGCGCGACATGCACGAAAAACCGAGGGAAGAGACGATGCGACGAGTGGTGTTCAACCAGAAGGGCGGCGTGGGCAAATCCACCATCACCTGCAACCTGGCGGCGATCAGCGCGGCGAACGGGCTGCGCACCCTGGTGGTGGACCTGGACCCCCAGGGCAACTCCACCCACTACCTGCTCGGCAAGGACGCCGACAACGCCGACGAAACCGTCGCGGGCTACTTCGAGCAGACGCTGAATTTCAAGTTCAACCCCAAGCAGACCGCCGAATTCGTCCACCCGACGCCCTTCCCGAAGCTGTCGATCCTGCCCTCGCACCCCAGCCTCGAAGAGCTTCAGAACAAACTCGAGACGCGCTACAAGATCTTCAAGCTGCGCGACGCGCTCGACGAACTCGGCGACGACTTCGACGCGGTGTTCATCGACACGCCCCCGGCGCTCAACTTCTTCACCCGCTCGGCACTGATCGCGACCCAGCTGTGCCTGATCCCCTTCGACTGCGACGATTTCTCGCGCCGCGCCCTCTACGCGCTGCTCGAGAACGTGCAGGAGATCAAGGCCGACCACAACCGTGCCCTGGAAGTCGAGGGCATCGTCGTGAACCAGTTCCAGCCCCGCGCCAGCCTGCCCCAGAAGCTGGTCCAGGAACTGCTCGACGAGGGCCTGCCGATCTTCAAGACCTACCTGTCCAGCTCGATCAAGATCCGCGAGAGCCACGAACAGGCCAAGCCGATGATCCACCTCGACCCCAAGCACAAGCTCGCCCAGGAGTTCGCGGCCCTGCACGCCGAACTACGGCGCTGAGCCCGCCCGCCGGGGTGCGGCGGCGTGACATATTTTTCACCGCGCAACCTTCGGCAACAGCGCTGCGCAACCAAAACGGATAAGCTGCGCCCGGACGACTCAAGGGCGCAGCTCCGCTGCGCAGACGCATGCTGTTCAACTCCTACTCCTTCCTGCTGGCCTACCTGCCGGTCACGCTGCTCGGCTTCTTCCTGCTCGGGCGCCTCGGCAAGGGCGCCGGCGCCGCCTGGCTGGCCGCCTGTTCGCTGTTCTTCTACGCCTGGTGGGATTACCGCTACCTCGCGCTGCTGCTCGCCTCGATCTGCGCCAACTACGCCGCCGGCAGCTACATCGCGCGGCGCCCGGGCAGCCCTGCGGGACGGCGCATGCTCACCGTCGCGGTCGCCGTCAATCTGGCGCTGCTGGGCTACTACAAGTACGCGGACTTCTTCCTCTCCAGCGCCAACGCGCTGCTGGGCACCGAATGGCCGATTCTCGGCATCATCCTGCCCATCGGGATCTCGTTCTTCACCTTCACCCAGATCGCCTTCCTCGCCGACGCCTACGCCGGCAAGGTCACCGAATACCGCTTCATCTACTACGTGCTGTTCGTCACCTACTTCCCGCACCTCATCGCGGGCCCGGTGCTGCATCACAAGGAGATGATGCCGCAGTTCGACGAGGACCGTAATTACCGCCCCGAGGCCGCCAACTTCGCCATCGGCCTCACCATCTTCGCCATCGGCCTTGCCAAGAAGGTGCTCATCGCCGACAGCCTCGCCGACTACGCCGCGCCGGTGTTCGCGCCCGGCGCCGACCACCCCACGCTGTTCGCCGCCTGGGGCGGCGCGCTGGCCTACACCTTCCAGCTGTACTTCGACTTCTCCGGCTATTCCGACATGGCCATCGGCCTGTCGCGGCTGTTCGGCGTGCGCCTGCCGCTCAACTTCAACTCGCCCTACAAGTCGCGCAACATCACCGAATTCTGGCGCCGCTGGCACATGACGCTGTCGCGCTTCCTGCGCGATTACCTCTACATCCCGCTCGGCGGCAACCGCCACGGGCGCTTCCGTCGCCACCTCAACCTGCTCGCCACCATGGTGCTGGGCGGCCTGTGGCACGGCGCCGGCTGGAACTTCGTGATCTGGGGCGCGCTGCACGGCGGCTTCCTGGTGGTCAACCACGCCTGGCAGGACGTCTGCCGACGCCTTCCGGTGCGCCTGCCGGCCGGTCTCGGGCGGGCGCTCGGCGTCGCCGTCACCTTTATCTGCGTGGTGTTCGCCTGGGTGTACTTCCGGGCGCCGGATCTCGTCACCGCCAACACGATCATCGCCGGCATGTTCGGCCAGTTCGGTGCAGCGCTGCCCGAGCCGATCATGTCGCGTCTGGGCCCGCTCAAGGCGACGTTCGAGCAGCTGGGCGTGGGCGTCAGCCTCGGCGGCGGCGCCACCTTCGTCGAAACCTGGGCCTGGGTATGCGTCGGCGCGCTCGTCGCCTTCCTGGCCCCCAACACCCAGGAGATCATGGGCCGCTTCGAACCCGCGCTGCCCGAAGACGGCCGTCACGCCCAACCGGTCGCCCGCCGCCTCGCCTGGCAGCCACGCCGGCGCCACGCGCTGGCCGTAGGCCTGCTGTTCGCGCTGGGCGTGCTGGCCCTCTCCCGCCCCACCGAATTCCTCTACTTCCAGTTCTGATGTCCGCTCCGACACCTCCGCTCAACTGGGCCCGCTATCTGCGCTGGATGCTCGCGACCCTGGTCGCCTGCGTCTGCGCCGTCGGGGCTTTCAACGTGTTCATCGATCCCCTGGGCGCCTTCGGCACGCAGCGGATCGCCGGCGTCAACGCCGTCAAACCCTACCTCGACCACCACCGCGAACTGGCCCGCTGGCAGGCGGCCCGCCGGCTGTGCCCGAGCGCCGGCATCTTCGGCAACTCACGCGCCGAGATCGGCTTCGATCCGACCCATCCCGCCTTCGCGGCGCAGGGCCTGTCGGCGTTCAACCACGCCATTCCGGGCTCGGCGGCGAGCATGGCGGTGCGCCAGCTCGACTGGCTACAGACCGCCGGCTGCGCCCCGAAGGTCGCCCTCCTCGGCGTCGAATTCGTCGATTTCCTCGGCAGCACCAAGCCTGGCGGCCTCGCCCCGAGCGGACCGGCTCCCGCCATCGACGGCCGCGTCCTGGCCGAGACGGTGTTCTCGATCACCGGCTTCCGCGATGCCGTGAAGACCCTCGCGATCCAGCGCGCCCGCCACGCCGCGACGCTCACCGAGCGGGGCTTCAACCCCCTCGACAACTACGTCACCGAGGTGGAAAACAGCGGCCACTACGTGCTTTTCCGCCAGCGCGCCGAGGAGAACCGGCGGATCTGGAACCGCAAGGCCCGCGCCATCGCGCCCGCCGACGGCAGCCCGTCGGTGGACCAGCAGGCGGTCGATGCCTTCCTCGAAAAGGCCACGGCCGGCGGCGGCAAGGCCGTCGTGGTGATCTACCCCTACCACGCCGAAATCCGCCTGATGCAGGCGCGCCTGGGCCTCGCCGAGCTGTTCGCCGACTGGAAACGGCTGATCGTCGCCACCGCAGCGCGCCACCCCGGCGTGCAGGTGTGGGATTTCAGCGGTATCTCGCCGGAGACCCTGGAAGCCATTCCGCCCCGCGGCGACCGTCGCACCCAGCTCAAGTACTACTGGGAGGCCGGCCACTTCAAGAAACAGCTCGGCGATCAGGTGATCGCCCGGGTGCTGGGCGATCCGGCCGCAAACCGGGGCTTCGGCGTCGAGCTGCGCCCCGACAACGTCGAGGCCGTGCTCGCTGCCGATCGACAGCGCCTCGAAGCCCTGCTTGCCACCCCGTCGCCCCTGCGGGACGAGGTGGACGACGTGACCCGCGCCGACCGCCGCTGAACGCGGCGCGTCCTGCGCGTCAGCCCAGCGGCGTGAGCTTGGCCACCGCCAACATCAGCCACTTGGCGCCGGCGTCGGCAAACTTCACCTGCACCCGCGCGTCGCTGCCACTGCCCTCGGCGGCGACGATCACCCCTTCGCCGAAACGCACGTGGCTCACCGCCTGGCCGATCGAAAAACCCGCCAGATCGCGGGATTTCATCGGCGGCGGGGCGGGCATCGACGCGGCGGCCGGGCGCGTCGTGCCCGGGTTGTAATAACGCGTGGACGGCTCCGAGACGAAACTGCGCCGCGGATTCGGCGGCGTCAGCCACTTGGTCAGCCCCTCCGGAATCTCCTCGAGGAAACGCGAGCGCAGGTTGTAGCGCACCTGGCCGTGGAGCATCCGGCTCTGGGTGAAGCTGAGGTACAGCCGATGGCGCGCCCGCGTCACCGCCACGTACATCAGCCGGCGCTCCTCCTCCAGACCGTCGGATTCGAGGATGCTGTTCTCGTGGGGGAACAGCCCCTCCTCCAGGCCAGATAGGAACACCACGTCGAACTCCAGCCCCTTCGCGGCATGCACCGTCATCAGCTGCACCGCCTCGGCCCCCGCGTCGGCCTGGTGGTCGCCGGCCTCCAGCGAGGCGTGAGCGAGGAATTCGGCGAGCACCGTGGCGGTCTCGCCCCCTTCGTCAGGGCGATCGCCGGCGCCAACCTCGGCGCTGAAGTTGGCCGCCGCGTTGATCAGTTCGTCCAGGTTCTCGAGGCGCTCCTGGCCTTCCTTCTCGGTCTGATAGTGGGCGCGCAGGCCCGAGTGCTCGATCACGTGATCGACCATCTCGTGCAGGCGCAGCGCGGCCGTCTCGCGGCGCAGACGCTCGATCAGGCCGACGAACTGCGCCAGTGACGTGCCCGGCTTGCCCGACAGGTGCGGCACCGTCTGGTACAGCGGCGTGTTCCAGGTGCGCGCCGCGTCGTTGAGCGCCTCGAGGGAGCGCGCGCCGATGCCGCGGGTCGGAAAATTCACCACCCGGGTGAAGGCCGTGTTGTCGTCCGGATTGGCGATCAGGCGCAGGTAGGCCAGCGCGTGCTTCACCTCCTGCCGCTCGAAGAAGCGCAGCCCCCCATACACGCGGTAGGGCACGCCGCTCGAAAACAACTGATGCTCCAGCACCCGCGACTGGGCGTTCGAGCGATACAGCAGCGCGATGTCCGAGCGGCTGGTGCCGTCGCGCACCAGCGACTGGATCTCCTCGACCACCCAGCGCGCCTCGTCCGAATCGGTGAAGGCCTCGTAGACCCGGATCGGCTCACCGGCGCCCTGGTCGGTCCACAGATTCTTGCCGAGACGCTTGTTGTTATGGGCGATCAAGGCGTTGGCGGCATCCAGGATGTTGCCGTGGGAGCGGTAGTTCTGCTCCAGACGAATCACCCTCGTCACCTTGAAGTCACGCTCGAAGTCGCGCATGTTGCCGATCTCGGCACCGCGGAAACGGTAGATCGACTGGTCGTCGTCGCCCACGCAGAACAGGCACGCGCCGCCTTCCTCGCCGTTGCCCGCCAGCAACTTGAGCCAGCGGTACTGGAGCACGTTGGTGTCCTGGAACTCATCGACCAGGATATGGCGGAACCGGGCTTGGTAATGGCGCCGGATCGGCTCGTTGCGCTCCAGCAATTCGTAGCTCCGAAGCAGCAACTCGGGGAAATCCACAACTGCCTCGCGCTGGCACTGGGCCTCATACTCCATGTAAAGCTCGACCCGACGTCGGGTGAAGTCGTCCCATGCCTCCACCGCAGCCGGCCGGATACCCGCTTCCTTCTGGCCGTTGATGAAGTGCTGCAGCTCCCGCGGCGGAAATTTCTCGTCGTCCACGTTGAGGGTCTTGAGCAGGCGCTTGATGGCGGCCAGCTGATCCCCCGAGTCGAGGATCTGAAAGAGCTGCGGCAGGCCGGCCTCCCGGTGATGGGCACGCAGGAAACGGTTGCACAACCCGTGGAAGGTGCCGATCCACATGCCTCGCGTGTTGATCGGAAACATCGCCGACAGGCGCGTCAGCATCTCCTTCGCGGCCTTGTTGGTGAAGGTCACGGCGAGGATGCCCGCCGGCGTGCAGAAGCCGTTCTGGATCAGCCAGGCAATGCGCGTCGTCAGCACCCGCGTCTTGCCCGAACCGGCTCCGGCCAGGATCAGCGCGTGCTGGGGCGTCAGCGTGACGGCGGCGAGTTGTTCGGGATTGAGGTTGTCGAGAAGCTGGGACATGGCGGAATCGGCAGTGCGGCAAAGCGCGCCATTCTACCGCTCAGGCTCCGGCAAATCCGGCCGTAATTGAAGCCTCCGGGTCGCACGGCATACGTGCCGGAGGATCGGGCGACAGCACACCGCCGGACCATGGAATCGATGACGGGCAGTGTTGCAAAAACGCAAATCGCCGTGACGAAAGTTGTACGGAAGCGACGAACGACACTTGCGACAACGTGCCCGCTTACCTAGAATGAGACTTGTGCAGTGCAACAAAGATTGCCGAACCGAGCCTCACAACCCTTTTAACAGAAGGCTTTTGAGCGGTTTGTAAAATACTGCAACCCAACAGAGAGCCCAGATCCGACAACCGGGACTCCCCCTCGGCCCGGACTTAAGGAGTAACAGTCATGAAAGCACCGAAAAACCTGCCGTGGTACGCCCGCAAGGCCGGCGTATCCATCGAACGGGCCGAAGGCCTGTGGCGCAAGGCCGTCCGCGAAGCCACCGCCGACACCGGCTGGGTTGGCACGTCCGAATTCTGGGGCGCCGCCGAGGCGCGCTTCCTCGAGCTGCTCAAGGAAGAGCAGAACACCCTCTGTACGCCCCACGTCGAAGCCTTCGTGCGCAGCCAGCACCGCATGGGCCTGCTGCCCCTGCTCGCCGCCGAAGAAATGATCACTGCGATGTCTGCCAACTGGCAGCGTTTCTGCACCCAGCTGCGCAAGGCGGCCTGATTGCCGCCGCGGCCTCCGTGTGGAGGCCGTCCAACGATGTTTTTCTCCCTCCTCTCCCTCGTGGAGATTTGACGGCGTCTGCCTCCCGGCAGACGCCGCTTTTTTTTGCCCTTTCGCCCGGTGCGCCCCATCCCGCGTCGGCCTTCATGCCGGTCCAATCCCCCCCCTGCTATAATTTGAAACTTTGCATCCTTCACCGGAGTTCAATGTGCTGATTTCCAACGCCTTTGCCCAGGCCGCGCCGGCCGCCGCGCAAGACCCGATGTCCACGTTCACCGGCCTCCTGCCGATGATCCTGATGTTCGTCGTGCTGTGGTTCCTGATGATTCGCCCGCAAATGAAGCGCGCCAAGGAACATAAGGCCCTCCTCGAAGGTCTGCAGAAGAACGATGAAGTCCTGACCCAGAGCGGCATCGTCGGCAAGGTCGTGGCGATCGGCGACGGCTACGTCACCGTCGAGGTCGCGGCCAATACCCAGGTCGTGTTCCAGAAGCAGGCCATCGGCGCCGTGCTGCCCAAGGGCACCCTGAAGTCGATCTGATACCGTTTGCGGCCGGAGTCCACTCCGGCCGCGATCGCATCGTAGCGCCCCGGTCCTCCCCGATTCGCCGCTTCGCCCCGCTGTTTCCTCTCCTTTCGCGCCAGACCATGAACCGCTACCCTCTCTGGAAAAATCTCCTCATCGGCATCGTCCTGCTATGGGGGCTGATCTACACCCTGCCGAATTTCTACGGAGAGGTGCCCGCCGTCCAGGTATCCAGCGGCAAGGCCACCCTCAAGCTCGACACCGCCGCCACGATGGCCCGTGTCGATGAAAGCCTGAAGGCCGCCGGCGTCGCCCACGACGGGCTGTTCGCCGACCAGACCAGCGTGCGCGCCCGCTTCCACGACACCGACACCCAGCTCAAGGCCAAGGACGCCATCGAGAAGGCCTTCAACCCGGACGCGGCCGATCCATCCTACGTGGTCGCCCTCAACCTGCTGTCCGCCAGCCCCCAGTGGCTCACCTCCATCCACGCCCTGCCGATGTATCTCGGCCTCGACCTGCGCGGCGGCGTGCACTTCCTGCTCCAGGTGGACATGAAGGGTGCCGTCACCAAGCGCCTCGACGCCACGGCCGGCGACCTGCGTACCC
Source organism: Zoogloea sp. (assembly GCF_041911615.1). Lineage (GTDB taxonomy): Bacteria > Pseudomonadota > Gammaproteobacteria > Burkholderiales > Rhodocyclaceae > Zoogloea. Next base: position 46,972 of record NZ_JAYROR010000107.1, read on the forward strand.
TGCTGCGCGACAAGAACGTCCGCCACGCCGGCATCAGCCGTGAAGGCTCCGCGGTGGTCGTCAAGTTCCGCGACGTCGAGACCCAGGCCCGCGCCAAGAATGTCATCACCGCCGGCACCAACGACCTGCAACTCGTCGAGGGCCAGGACGGCGCCGACTTCAAGCTGACCGCCACCCTCACCCAGCTCGCCCAGAAGAACATCCAGGAAAGTGCCCTCAAGCAGAACATCAGCACCCTGCACAACCGGATCAACGAACTCGGCGTGGCCGAACCGGTGATCCAGCAGCAAGGCCTCGATCGCATCGTCGTGCAACTGCCCGGCGTGCAGGACGTGGCCAAGGCCAAGGACATCCTGGGCCGCACCGCCACCCTCGAAATCCGCCTCGTGGACGACACCCCGGGCGCCCTCGAAGCCGCGTTGCAGGGCAACGTGCCGGCCGGCTCCGAGCTCTACGCCGAGCGCGGCGGCAACCCGCTGCTGGTCAAGAAGCAGGTCGTCCTCACCGGCGAGCGCCTCACCGACGCCCAGCCCGGCTTCGACGGCCAGACCCACGAACCCGCCGTGCACCTCACCCTCGACTCCGCCGGCGCGCGCATCTTCAAGGACGTCACCCGCGAGAACATCAACAAGCGCATGGCCATCCTGCTGATCGAGAAGGGCAAGGGCGAAGTCGTCACCGCCCCGGTCATCCGTGGCGAGATCACCGGTGGCCGCGTGCAGATCTCCGGCCGCATGAGCGCCGAGGAAGCCACCGACACCGCGCTGCTGCTGCGCGCCGGCTCGCTGGCCGCGCCGATGGAAATCATCGAGGAGCGGACCATCGGCCCGAGCCTGGGCGCCGAGAACATCAGCAAGGGCTTCCATTCGACGCTGTGGGGCTTCATCGCCATCGCGATCTTCATGTGCGCCTACTACATGCTGTTCGGCTTCGTGTCGGTGATTGCCCTCGCCTCCAACCTGCTGCTGCTGGTGGCGCTGCTGTCGCTGCTGCAGGCGACGCTGACCCTGCCCGGCATCGCGGCCATCGCGCTCACGCTGGGCATGGCGATCGACTCTAACGTGCTGATCAACGAGCGCATCCGCGAGGAACTGCGCAACGGTTCCAGCCCGCAGGCCGCCATCCACGCCGGCTACGACCGTGCCTTCGACACCATTCTCGACTCCAACGTCACCACCCTGATCGCCGGCATCGCCCTGCTCGTCTTCGGCTCCGGCCCGGTGCGCGGCTTCGCGGTGGTCCATTGCCTGGGCATCCTGACCTCCATGTTCAGCGCCATCCTGGTCTCCCGCGGGCTGGTGAACCTGATCTACGGCAAGAAGCGCAAGCTCGAAAAGCTGGCCATCGGCCAGGTGTGGAAGCCGGGCGTGTAAGCCACGCCCCGCGCGAACAGACTGAGAAACGGACACCCAAAATGGAATTCTTCCGGATCCACAAAGACATCCCCTTCATGAAGCACGCGCTGGTGTTCAACGTGATTTCGTTGATCACCTTCCTGCTCGCGGTCTTCTTCCTGGCCACCAAGGGCCTGCATTTCAGCGTCGAGTTCACCGGCGGCACCCTGATGGAAGTCAGCTACGCCGAGCCGCCAGCCCTCGAGAAGCTGCGCGAGGCCCTCGCCAAGGAAGGCTACCCGGATGCCCAGGTGCAGAACTTCGGCAGCGCCCGCGACGTGTTGATCCGCCTGCCCAACCGCGAAGGCACCGAGACCGGCAAGGTCAGCGAGAAGATCATGGCCAATCTCGCCGCCGTCGAAGGCCCCAAGGCCGAGCTGCGCCGCGTCGAGTTCGTCGGCCCGCAGGTGGGCAAGGAGCTCGCCTCCGACGGCGCCATGGCGCTGCTGCTGGTGATCGGCGGCATCGTGGTTTATCTCGCGATGCGCTTCGAGTGGCGTTTCGCGGTGTCGGCGATCATCGCCAACCTGCACGACGTGATCATCATCCTGGGCTTCTTCGCGCTGTTCCAGTGGGAGTTCTCGCTGCCGGTGCTGGCCGCGACCCTCGCCGTGCTGGGCTACTCGGTGAACGAATCGGTGGTGGTCTTCGACCGGGTGCGCGAAACCTTCAAGAAGAAGCGCGGCCTCACCACCCCGCAGGTCCTCGACCACGCGATCACCAGCACCATCAGCCGGACCATCATCACCCACGGTTCGACCCAGATCATGGTGCTGTCGATGCTGCTGTTCGGCGGCGAGACCCTGTTCTACTTCTCCCTCGCGCTGACCATCGGCATCTGCTTCGGCATCTACTCGTCGGTGCTGGTTGCCAGCCCGCTGGTCATGTGGCTGGGTGTGAGCCGCGAACAGTTCATGCAGGTCAAGAAGGAAAAGCAGGAAGCGGTGGTGTAAGCCCCCGCCTTCCGGCGAAGTAACGAATAAGGCTGCCCTTCCGGCAGCCTTTTTCATTGGCGACTTCGGGTGGCATTCAGCGCCACACCCCCGGCCGCGGCGTGAAGCTGTCCAGCACGCGGATGTAGCTCTGGCGGGCCAGGCTGCTGGCGTCGCGCAGATTGGCCTGACACATGCTGCCCTTGAGCTGGGCAACCGATTCGTACTCGCGCTCGATCATCCAGGCCCGCATGTCCTGCAGAATCTGGGTCAGCCGGGCCGGGCCATGCTCGAGCAGGCAGGACGCCAGATGCACCACGTCGGCGCCCGCCAGCAACAGCTTGAGCGCCTCCCGATGGCTGAACACGCCACCGGTGGCCGCCAGGGTCATGCGCGTCTGGGCGCGCAGGATGGCAACCCAGCGGATGCGCAGCAGGGCCTCGTCGGGGCTCGACAGCTCAAGCCGATCCACCATCTCGAGCCCGTCCAGATCGATGTCGGGCTGAAAGAAGCGGTTGAACAGCGACACGCCGTCGGCGCCGGCCGCCTCGAGCCGGCGCACGAAATGCGGCAGCGACGCAAAGAACGGCGGCAACTTCATCACGATGGGCACGCTCACCACCCGCTTCAGCTCGGCCAGCAGGGCCAGATAGCGGGCTTCGACCGCATCGCCGCTCTCGCCCGCATCGGCGGCCACGTGATAGACGTTGAGCTCCAGCGCATCGGCGCCGGCCTCCTGCATTTCCTTGCCCAGATCGACCCAGCCCGATGGCGTGACTCCGTTGAGGCTGGCGATGACCGGGATCGCCAGCCGCGCCTTGACCCGTCGCAGATGTTCCAGATAGCGGTCGATGGCGCTGTCGTAGTTGCCGTGGTCGGGCAGGAAGCCGGCCGACTCGCCGTCGTGAAGCTCGGCGTGGAGCAGGAAACGGTCGGCCATCGCGTCCTCGGCGATCAGCTCTTCCTCGTAGAACGAGTGCAGCACGATGGCCGCGGCACCGGCGTCCTCGAGGCGCAGCACGCTGTCGAGGTGCTTGCAAAGCGGCGTCGATGACGGCACCAGCGGGTTCTTGAGGGGGAGGCCGAGATAGGTGGTGGACAGGTCGATCATTTCAGCTCTCCTTGGGCGCGTCGGGGGCGTGGGCGGCGGCGAGTTCCTGGTAGGCCTTGTAGCGGCGGTCGGCTTCCTTCTGGGCCTCGGCGAGCAGGCGCTCGGCGGCCTCGGGGTGGCTGCGGGCCAGCATCGCGAAGCGCGTCTCGCTGTCCATGAAGGCCTTGATGGGCTGGCTCGGCGGCGCCGAGTCGAGCTTGAAGGGGTTGGCCCCGGCGGCCTCCTGGCGAGGGTCGAAGCGGAACAGCGGCCAGTGCCCGGATTTGACCGCCATGTCCTGCTGGCGCTGGTTGTAGAGCATGTCCACGCCGTGGGCGATGCACGGGCTGTAGGCGACGATCAGCGAGGGGCCGTTGTGGCTCTCGGCCTCGTGGAAGACCTTCAAGGTGTGCACGTCCTTGGCGCCGTAGGCCACCGTCGCCACGTACACGTGGCCGTAGTCCGACGCGAGGCGCGCGAGGTCCTTCTTGGCCGTGGCCTTGCCGCCGGCCGAGAACTTGGCCACCGCGCCCACCGGCGTGGCCTTGGAGGTCTGGCCGCCGGTGTTGGAGTACACCTCGGTGTCGAGCACCAGCACATTCACGTCGTAGGACAGTGCCAGCACGTGGTCGAGGCCCCCGTAGCCGATGTCGTAGGCCCAGCCGTCGCCGCCGATGATCCACACCGAGCGGCGGATCAGCCATTCGGCCAGGGAGGCGAGCTCGGCCGCGCGCGGATGCAGGCTGGCGGCGAGCTTTTGCTGGAGCAGCGCGACGCGCTCCCGCTGGGCGCGGATGCCGGGCTCGGTGCGCTGGTCGGCATTGACGAGGGCGCCGGCGAGATCGCCCAGCTCGGGCTCCATCTCCTTCACCCGCTGCATCGCGTAGGCCATTAGCTGATCGGCGGCGAGGCGCATCCCCAGGCCGAACTCGGCGTTGTCCTCGAACAGCGAGTTGGACCACGCCGGGCCGCGGCCGGCGCCATTCACGGTGTAGGGCGTGCTGGGCAGGTTGGCGCCGTAGATCGACGAGCAGCCGGTGGCGTTGGCCACCAGCATGCGGTCGCCGAAGAGCTGGGTGGCAAGGCGGATGTAGGGCGTCTCGCCGCAGCCGGCGCAGGCGCCGGAGAACTCGAACAGCGGGTCGAGCAGCATCGCGCCGGGAATGGTGGCGTGCTTGAGCTGGCTGCGGTCGAAGTCCGGCAGCTTGAGGAAGAAGTCGAAGTTCTCGCGCTCGGGCTCGCGCAGCGGGCCGATGGGCGCCATGTTCACCGCCAGCCGGCTGATGTTGGACTTGTCGTGGATCGGGCAGGCCTCGACGCAATCGCCGCAGCCGGTGCAATCCTCCGGCGCCACCTGGTAGCTGATGCGGGTGCCGGCCGGGAAATCCTTGCTCCTGGCGGGCACGTGCTTGAAGCTGGGCGGCGCGTCGGCAGCCGCCTCGGCCGGGAAGGCCCGGGCACGGATCGCCGAGTGCGGACAGACGAACACGCACTTGCCGCACTGGGTGCACAGGTCGGCCTCCCACACCGGAATCTCCAGCGCGATGTTGCGCTTCTCGAACTTCGCGGTGCCGGTCGGGAAGGTGCCGTCGACGGGCATCGCCGAGACCGGCAGGCGGTTGCCCTCGCCCCGGTAGATGGGCAGGGTGAAATCGCGGACGAAGGCCGGCACGTAGCCCGTCGACGGCAGCGCGATGGGCTCGCTGCCCGTGTCCGCCTCGCCGGCCGCGCCGACGGGCACCGCGTGGAGGTTGGCGAGGGTCACGTCGATAGCGCGGTGGTTGAGGTCGGCGAGGCGCTTGCTCTTCCTGCCGTAGGTCTTGTCCACTGCCTTCTTGATGGCGGAGATGGCTTCATCGCGGGGCAGGATGCCCGAGATGGCGAAGAAGCAGGTCTGCATGATGGTGTTGATGCGCCGCCCCATGCCGGCCTCCTGGGCCACCTTGTAGGCGTCGATCACCCATAGCTTGAGGCCCTTGGCGGCGATGCCGGCGCGCATCGCGGCGGGCAGGCCGGCCCACACCGCGTCGGGCGCATCCGGCGTGTTGAGCAGGAAGACACCCCCCGGCGCCGCGTGGGCAAGCAGGTCGTAGCGCTCGACGAACACCGTCTGGTGGCAGGCCACGAAGCCGGCCATGCCCGCCTCGACCAGATAGCTGGAACGGATCGGCACGTCGCCGAAGCGCAGGTGCGACACCGTGACGGCGCCGGACTTCTTCGAGTCATACACGAAATAGCCCTGAGCCTGGAGCGCGGTGGCTTCGCCGACGATCTTGATCGAATTCTTGTTGGCCGACACCGTGCCGTCGGCGCCCAGGCCCCAGAACACCGCGTGCTGCAGGCGGCGCGAGGCATCGGAGCGGAAGGCCTCGTCCCAGGCGAGCGACAGGTGGGTCACGTCATCCACGATGCCGACGGTGAACTGGCGCTTCGGCTTGTCGGCAGCCAATTCGGCGAACACCGCGGCCACCATGCCGGGCGTGAATTCCTTGCTGGCGAGGCCGTAGCGCCCGCCGATCACCCGAGGCATCGAACGCGTTCCATCGGCCGCGGCTTCGGCGAGCGCGGTGATCACGTCCTTGTAGAGCGGCTCGCCGTCGGCGCCGGGCTCCTTGCAGCGGTCGAGCACGGCGATGGCGCGCACGCTCGCCGGGATCGCCGCCAGCAGGGCGCGGGTGTCCAGCGGGCGGAACAGGCGCAGCTTGAGGAGGCCCACCTTCTCGCCCCGGGCCCGCAGGTGCTCGACGGTCTCCTCCACGGTCTCGGCGGCCGAGCCCATCACCACGATGAGCCGCTCGGCATCCGGCGCGCCCACGTAGTCGAAGAGCTGGTAGTAGCGGCCGGTGAGCGCGCCGAAGCGATCCATCGCCGCCTGGACGATGCCCGGAAAGGCGTCGTAGAACGGGTTGGCGCGCTCGCGGGACTGGAAGAACACGTCCGGGTTCTGGGCCGTGCCGCGCAGCACCGGATGCTCCGGCGACAGGGCACGGGCGCGGTGGGCCGCCACCAGCCGGTCGTCGATCATCGCGCGCACGGCCCCCTCCTCGACCGCGACGATCTTGGCAACCTCGTGGGAGGTACGGAAGCCGTCGAAGAAGTGGATCACCGGAATCCGCCCGGCCAGGGTGGCGGCCTGGGCGATCAGCGCCATGTCCTGGGCTTCCTGCACCGAATTGCTGGCGAGCAGCGCGCAGCCGGTGGCGCGGCAGGCCATCACGTCGGAGTGGTCGCCGAAGATCGACAGGGCGTGAGTCGCCAGCGCCCGCGCCGCCACGTGCAGCACGAAGGGCGTCAGCTCGCCGGCCATCTTGTAAAGATTGGGGATGAACAGCAGCAGACCCTGGCTGGCGGTGAAGCTGGTACCCAGCGCCCCCGAGGTGAGCGCCCCGTGCAGCGCACCGGCGGCGCCGCCTTCGGACTGCATCTCGATGATCTTGGGGACGACGCCCCACAGGTTGGGCTTGCCCTGGGCAGCCCATTCGTCGGCCCACTCGCCCATGTTCGACGAAGGGGTGATCGGGTAGATGGCGATCACCTCGCTGCCGAGGTAGGCCATCCGCGCGGCGGCTTCGTTGCCGTCGAGATTGAGATACGTCGTCATTGCGACCCCCTGTTGGTACGGCCGGCTGCCGCGCGCGCGCCGGACGGCACCGCGGCATTGCCCGTTGGAACGGATTGGAGTGTGGAATCGGAACGGGCGCGCCCGGGAGCGGGCGAAGCGCAGCGCAGCATCCCGGCCACCGCCGTCAGCCTGCCACCGATCCATTGCGGAGCGGTGTCGGTTCGGCGTTCCCGCCCCGCGCGCGGCGGGCGGGCATGGCGGCATTCGGTCTTCATGGCGGCCCGACCTTTTCTCGGGCATGTGCGGCGCAACAATGGGGTTCATCATACGGCGCTGCCCGAGGCCCGGATTTTGATATGGCGCAAGATTTGATGCGGCGCGGCGCCGGATCGGACGGCCCGCCCGACGAATCTCACGTCCGCCCCCACAGCCCTCGCGGCAACGCCACGACAAATCCCGGACGCCCGTCGCGCCGCGTGCTAGGGTTGAAGCCATGAACCCGTCGCGCAAGACCCTTCTTCTCGTCTATCACTCGTGGACCGGCGCCACCGCGCAGATGATCCACGCCGTCGCCCGGGGCGCCGCCAGCGAACCGGAGGTGACGGTGCGCCTGCGCCACGCGCCGGACGCCGGCCCCGACGATCTCCTGGGCGCCGACGGCTATGTGTTCGCCACCCCCGAGAACCTGGCCGCCATCGCCGGACTGATGAAGGATTTCTTCGATCGCAGCTACTACGGCGCCCTCGACCAGATCAACGGCCGGCCCTACGCCGCGCTGGTCTGCGCCGGCAGCGACGGCAGTAACGCCGCCCGCCAGCTGGCGCGCATCGCGACCGGCTGGCGCCTGCGCGAGATCGCGCCGCCGCTGATCGTCTGCACCCACGCCCAGACGACGGAAGCGATCCTGGCGCCGAAGACGCTCCCCCCCGACGCCCTCGCCCGCGGCGAGGCGCTCGGAGCCGCCTTCGCCGCGGGCCTGGCGATGGGTGCGTTCTGAAGCGCCATTGGGCGCCAAACGGCCCCGACAAGACGCAATCTTCTGGAAATTCTCTGCAGATTCGGCGAACCACACCGCGCTCTCGCCGTCATACAAGCTGAACCCACCGCCAGAAAGCAATATCGATGCCCCATAACGTTTCCCTGATCGCCCTCATCGCCGCCGGCCTGGGCCTCGCCATGATCTTCGGCCTCATCGCCTCGCGCCTGCGGGTGCCCCCGCTGGTGGGCTACCTGCTCGCCGGGGTGATGATCGGCCCCGGCACGCCGGGCTTCGTCGCCGACGTGGCGCTGGCCGGCCAGCTCGCCGAAATCGGGGTGATGCTGCTGATGTTCGGGGTGGGCCTGCACTTCTCCCTCGACGATCTGCTCGCGGTGCGCAAGATCGCGGTGCCCGGCGCCGTGGTGCAGATCGGCGTGGCCACCGCGATGGGCGCCGGCGCGGCGGTGCTGTGGGGCTGGCCGGCGGGCGAGGCGGTGGTGTTCGGCCTGGCCCTGTCGGTGGCGAGCACGGTGGTGCTGCTGCGGGCCCTCGAGGCGCGGGGCATCCTCGAATCGACCAACGGGCGCATCGCGGTCGGGTGGCTGGTGGTCGAGGATCTGGCGATGGTGCTGGTCCTGGTCCTGTTGCCGGCGCTGGCGCCGCTGCTGGGCGCCAAGGACGTGGCACCCGCCGCCGACGCCCGCACCCTCGCCCTCACTATCGGTGTCACGCTGGCCAAGGTGTCGGCCTTCATCGCGCTGATGCTGGTGGTGGGCCGGCGCGCCTTTCCGCGCGTCTTGTGGCTGGTGGCCAAGAGCGGCTCGCGCGAGCTGTTCACCCTGTGCGTGGTGACGGCGGCGGTGGGCGTGGCTTACGCCTCGGCACTGCTGTTCGACGTGTCCTTCGCGCTGGGTGCCTTCTTCGCCGGGATGATGATGCGCGAATCGGAATTCAGCCACCGGGCGGCGGAGGATTCGCTGCCGCTGCGCGACGCCTTCTCGGTGCTGTTCTTCGTGTCGGTGGGCATGCTCTTCGACCCGACGGTGCTGATGGCCGCGCCTTTCAAGGTGCTGGTGGTGGTGGCGATCATCCTGGTGGGCAAGACGGTGGCGGCGATCGCCCTGGTGCTGGCCTTCCGCTACCCGCTCAACACCGCGCTCACCGTCGGCGCGAGCCTGGCGCAGATCGGCGAATTCTCGTTCATCCTGGCCGGACTGGGGGTGTCGCTGGGCCTGCTGACCAACGAGGGGCAGAACCTGATCCTCGCCGGCGCGCTGATCTCGATCGCCCTCAACGCGCTGCTGTTCGCCTGCATCGAGCCGGCCCAGGCGTGGGCGCGCGCCCGGTCGGCCTGGGCGCGCAAACTCGACCTGCGCGACGACCCCCTCGCCGCGCTACCCATGAGCACCGACCGCAAGCTGCTTTCGGGCCAGGTGGTGATCGTCGGCTACGGCCGCATCGGGCGCCACATCGCCGACGTGCTGGCGGAGCACCATATTCCCTGCGTGGTGGCCGACAGCAACCGCGAAGTGGTGGAGAGCCTGCGCCGCGACGGGAAGGCCGCGGTGAGCGGCGACGCCTCCGACCCCATCGTGCTGGTGCAGGCGCACATCACCCGCGCCGCGATGCTGGTGGTGACGACGCCCGACCCCATCGCCAGCCGCAAGATGGTGGACATCGCGCGCAAGCTCAATCCGCAGATCGAGACCGTGCTGCGCTCCGACAACGAGGACGGGGCCACCTTGCTGCGACGCGAGAAGCTCGGCGAGGTCTTCGTCGGCGAACAGGAACTGGCCCGCGGCATGGCGAGCTACGTGGCCGGGCGCGTGGCGGTGCAGGCCTGAGCGACGCGCGGGCGCCGGCTCAATACGGCGTGTCGTCCTTGCGGGTGAAGCGCCAGCGTCCATCGACGCGCGTGGCCTTCAGGTCGTCGTCCGGATAGCTCACGCTGTCGCCGGGTGTGCGGTCGCCCACCTCCAGGTAGCGCACCACCTGCGCGGTGTCGTTGCTGAGGGCGTGGGCGTCGCCGCTGCCGGCTCGAAACCCGGCGCACATGCCGGGCGCCAGCCGGGTGGCCCCTGCGTCGGTGTGGAGGGTCGGATGCCCCTCCACGACGTAGATGAACTCGTCCTGCCGGGTGTGGGCGTGACGCAGCGCCGATACCGCGCCGGGCGCCATGCTCACCAGATTGACGCCGAAGTTGGCGAGCCCGAACAGCTCGCCCAGCGGGCGCTTCTCGCGGCCCGCCATGCGGGTGGCGAAGGGTTCGGGGTAGTTCGAAGGGGTGGTGCGCGGCGGCGCGTCGGCCGCCACGATCGCCACCGGAACGCCAGGCTGTTGGGTCATGATCGCGGGCTCGCAAAATGCGCTGAGCCTCGAGTGTTGGCCGCGAGACCAGACGGCGTCAAGCCTGGGCGAGCTCGGACAACGGAGCCAGGGTTGGACAGGCGGCGACGCGGGCGCCGGGAACGTCGTCAAGCAACGCGGTCGCCACCGTCGCGTCGATGCGGCCGGCGGCGACCAGATCGCGCATGAAACGGCCGACCTCGTGGTCGCCCAGCCCCTGACGGTAGGGGCGCTGCTGCACCATGGCCTGGAAGATGTCGGCGACGCGCAGGATGTGCGCCTCGAAGGGCATCTCGTCGGCGGTAAGGTGGAAGGGATAGCCGCTGCCGTCGGGCTCTTCGTGGTGGTAGGCGGCCCAGCGGGCGATGGCCTCGAAGCCCCGGATGTTGCGCAGGATCTGGAAGGTCTCGTAGCTGTGGGTGTTGATGATCTTGCGCTCGCGGGTATCGAGCCGGCCGGGCTTGTCGAGGATTTCGTCGGGCACCCGCAGCTTGCCCAGATCGTGCAGCAGACCGGCGATCTCGAGGGCGTCGTGGCTCGCGGGCGGCACGTCCAGGCGTTCGGCGAGTAGGCGCGCCAGGCGCGACACGCCGAGGGAGTGCTCGGCGGTGAAGGGGCTCTTGGCGTCCACGATGCGCGCGAAGAGGGCCGCGAGCTGCTTCAATTCGGTCGGATCGGCGGGGGCGCCGCCCTGGGCCAGCAGGTCGCTCAGGCGGGCCTGGATGGCGCGGGGCTCGAGCATCAGCCAGAAGGCCTCGGCGCGCGACGCGTCGAGGAACAGCTCGACCAGCGCCGGCGAGAAATAGGTGCCGGCGTGCTCGGCGATGCGGGCGCGGATGTCATCGGCGAACATCAGCAGCGAGTTGTCGGCGTAATGGGGCGCGGCCAGGCTCCCCCGCTTCGCCAGCGAAGCCGAACGCCGTTCAGCAGCGAGTTGTCGGCGTAATGGGGCGCGGCCAGGGCATCGACGCGGTCCACCAGGTAGATCAGATTGGCGGTGCGCAGCACCGGGGCGTCGAGCCCGGCGTGGGGCAGTTGGTCCCAGCGGGTGTGGTGATAGCGCACCGGCAGCGCCATGCCCGCAAAGGGCGCGAAACCCTTGAGCAGCGCGTGGCCCACCTGACAATGAACCTGCGAGCCGTCCCAGTCGAACTGGGCGACGAGGTGGTGGTGGATGCGGGTGGACGACACCCCGATGTCGTGGAGCATACCCACGTCAAACAGGAAACCCACCTCCCCTTCGGCCAGGCCGAGCACGCGCCCGCACTCGGCGGCCATCAGGCCGACCCGCTTGCCGTGGGCGACGTCGTCGACGCCAACCAGATCGAGCGCTTCCGACAGGGCATAGATGACGTGGCGGAGATCGGCGGTGACGGTCATTTGGCTCACCTCGTGGCGAGGGTCGGGAGGACATTCCGGTTAACGTCCCCGGCCCCGGCGGACTGAAGCCCGCAGCGGGCGGCGTCGACGGCAAAAAAAACGGCGCCCCGCGAAGGGCGCCGCAAGATTGCGAACGAGAAACGGTGCGGCGCCGTCAGCGCAGGGTGGCGAGATAGGCCAGCAGATCGGCGCGCTCGGCGCCGCTGGCAAGGCCGTCGTACTTCATCTTGCCGCCCGGCACGAACTTCTTGGGCGCGGCCACGTAGGCGTCGATCTTGTCCGGCGTCCACAACACGCCGCTGGCCTTGAGGGCGTCGGAGTAGGTGGCGTCGGCCACCGTGGCGGCCTTGCGGCCGACCACCCCGAACATGCTCGGACCCTTCTTGTTCTTGCCCTCGCGCACGCTGTGGCATTCGGCGCACTCGGTGGCGAACACGTCCTTGCCCTTCTCCACGTCGCCGGCCGCGAGGGCCGGACGGACGAGACCGCCGGCCAGCACGGCCAGCACCACGGCGGGCAGACTGCGGAAGATGGCTTTCATGGTCATGCTCCGCTCAGAACGAGGTCCACGCGAAGAGGAACAGCGTGTTGTTGTCCTTCGCGTTGCGGCCGGTGCCGTCGTAGTCGTTCTTGGCGCCGTTGAACTTGGTGTACATCGTGTACTGGGCGCCCAGGCGCAGGTTGGCCCACGGCGCGCCGAACGAGGCTTCCTTGCCCCACGGGGTGTAGTCGGCCTGCAGGATGTAGCCCGCGCTGTTGGGCGAACCGGTGGACGAGAAGTCGTAGCGGGTTGCATCGGCGGTGCCGGTGGTCAGGAAGCGGCCGATGGTGGCGCCCCAGGTCTGGTCGTAGTGATACGAGGTGCTCAGCTTGAACTCGTTGAGGCGCGCCTTGCGGTTGTCGGCCTCGCCGGCATCGAACAGCTGGTTGAGGGTCTGACGCTCGCGGATGAAGCTGGTGTTCACCGTCGCCACGTGCTTGCGGGTACCGAGGAACTGGTACGACGCATCCACGCCCACGTCGTTGTAGCGGTTGCTGCCGGTTTCGCCGCGCGGGGTGATCGACGAGTTGAGGCCGAACACACCGACGTTGAAGGCCTGCTTCTTCAGATCCTGGAACAGCGCGAGGCGCCAGTAGGCGGAGCTGCTGCCGAGTTTGCCCGGATCGTCCGCGCGGCCCACGCCGAACTTGCTCTGCATGGTCGGCGAGAGGGTGCGGTAGGTGCCCAGCTCGGCATACACGAGGTTGTTCCAGAAGGCGTAGGCCGACAGGCCGGCAACGCGCTGCTCGAGGCCGCCGTTGATCATCGTGGCGGCGTCGCCGAGGCCGAAGGCCAGCGGCGAGGCGGTATACGGGAAGCCCCACACCGGCATGGTGTTGAAGGGGTCCTGCACGCCCGGGTTGTTGTTGAGCGACAGGCCGACGATGGTCTCCTTGCCGGCCAGGTCGAAGGTGTGGGCGGCGCGGATGTCCACCTGGTCGAGGGCGGTGCTCCGGCCGACGCCGTCGTAGGTGGCCTGGATGAAGGCGCCGATCTTGTCGGACAGGCGGCCGGCGAGGAACAGCGAGGCTTCGTCGAGGGCCAGGTTCTTGTTGACGCTGGCGGTGTCGGTGGGACGCTCGGCCTGATCCTTGCGGGTCTGGGTGTAGGAGCCGACGATCATCGCCGACAGGGGCACCTTGCCACCCTTGCCGTCGGTCTCGGTGTAACCGCCGAGCTTGAACTTGATGCCGTAGGGCGTGAGCTGCGGGCCGAAGGCGCCCACGTGGCAGGCTGCGCAGTCGGCGCCGGTCTGGCGGGCGAAACTGGGCACGGCATGGGCCGCGGGCGCCGCGGCGAGCAGGCCGAGCGCCGTCAGCAGGCCGGCGCCGGCATGGCGAAATGCGGACAGGCGGAAGCGCCGTCCGGTATCGAGCGGGTTCATGGTCATCCTCTTTTTTTGGGTGGCAAGAAAAAACGGGGGGCGGCGCTCAGGGCCGGCGGTCGAGCCAGGCCGGCAGCATGGCGCGCAGGACGCGGTCCTGCTTCACGAAGTGATGGAACAGCGCGGCCGCCGCGTGCACGCCGACGAGGCCGATCAACAGCCAGGCGGCGCCCTCGTGGTATTCGGCGAAGGCGTCGCCCAGGTCCTCGTCCTGCTCCACCAGCGGCGGCAGGGTGACGAGGCCGAAGAAGCTCACCGGCTTGCCGTTGGCGCTGGAGAGCGCCCAGCCGATCAGCGGCAGGGCGAACAGCAGGGCGTACAGCGCCAGGTGGGTGGCGCTCGCGGCCAGCCGGGCCAAGGGCGACATCTCGGCCGACGGCGGCAGCGGCCGGCGGGCCAGCCGCACGCCCAGCCGCAGCAGCGTCAGCAGCAGAATGCCGAGGCCGAGGCTGCGGTGCAGGTTGATGAGGGCGGTGCGCACCGCTTTCTCGTCGATGCCTTCGCGCACGAAGGCGATGCCGACCACCAGCGCGATCAGCGCGAGGGTGGCCCAGTGCAGGAAGATCAGCGCGGCGGGGCGGCGCACGCCGGCGGCAGGAATGGCTTGTCCGATCATGGTCTGGCTATCCGGGGCGGAAAACGTCCGGACCTTACCGCCGCCAAACCTTCAATTGCCTGACAATGCCGCCCCGCCGGACGGTGGACACATCCTGCAACCCGGCCGCGTTCAGGCCCGCGGCTGGGGCGGGAAGTCGATCCGGAAGCGGGCGCCCCGGCCGTCGGCCCCGTCGCCCACCACCACGCTGGCGGCATGGCGCTCGGCCACCTCGCGGACGATGGCGAGCCCCAGCCCGGTGCCCTCCACGCCGGCGCTGCCGATGCGATAGAAACGCTCGAAGATGCGCTCGCGCTCGTCCGGCGGAATCCCCGGGCCGTCGTCCTCCACCTCGACGAAGGCCTCGCCGGCCTCGCCGATGCCGCAGCGGGCGGTCACCCGCCCACTGGCCGGGGTATAGGCGATGGCGTTCTCGATGAGGTTGGCGACCATTTCGCGCAACATCCAGCGCGAGCCCTCCACCGTCACCGGCGCGGTCTCGAAGCCCAGGTCGATGCCCTTGGCCAGCGCCGCGTCGAGCAGGTCGGAGGCGGCATCTTCGAGCAGGCAGGCCAGATCCACCGGGCGGTGGTCGCTGATCATCGCCCCCTGCGACGACGAACGCGCCAGGGCCAGCATCTGGTGGGTGAAGTGGGCCAGCCGGCGGGTGGCGTCGCGCAGGCGCGCGATGCGCGGGCGGGCGTCCTCGGGCAGCGCCTCGACGGCCAGCTCGAGCTGGGTCTGCAGGCCCGCCAGCGGGGTGCGCAGCTGGTGGGCGGCGTTCGAGAGAAACGCCTGCTGGGCCCGTCCGGCGTTGTCCAGGTGGGCCATCAGGCGATTGATGGCGCGCACCAGCGGACCAGCCTCGCCGGGCACCTCGTGCTCCGGCAGCGGACTGAAATCACCCGGCCCGCGCCGCCCGATGCGTTCGCCCAGGGCGTCCAGCGGCTTGAGCGCGAAACGCACGCCGAAGTACACCAGCAGCAGCGCCACGACGATCAGCAGCAGGTTGGGCCACAGGATCGCGAAGAAGATCTGGCGCGCCGCGCGCGTACGCTTGACGGTGGTCTCGGCGACGATCACCGTGGCCGCCATGGCCGGGCTCTCGTAGCGGAAACTGGCCACCCGGCGCAGCACCCCGCCCAGCACCGCGTCGTCGAGCACGGTGCGGTTGGCCACCTCGGGGCGCGGCAGGGCAAGCAGCTCGGCGTCGCCCGCCACCACCTTGCCGTGGTCGTCGAAGACCACGTACTGCACCTTGTCGTCGGTGTCCGAGCGCAGGATCTCGTCGGCCGCCGGCGGCACGTCCACCTCCACGTCGAGGTCGTCGTCGTCCCGTTCGAGGCGGGTCACCAGCGACACCACGGTGCTGGTCAGCGCGTTGTCGTAGGCCTCGCTGGCGATGCCCACCGCCGACCGATAGTCCACCACCATGCTGATGCCCATCACCACCAGCAGCGGCCACGAGATGAAAGTCAGCAGGCGCCGGCGCAGGGTGCGGGCTTCAGGTCGCCGGCCCATCGCCGCCCTCCTCCTCGATGCGATAGCCGATGCCGCGCACGGTGCGGATGCCCACGCCGCGGCCGGCGAGCTTGGCACGCAAGCGCGACACGTAGATCTCGACCGCGTTGGGGGTGATCTCCTTGTCCCACTGGCTCAGGCTGTCGGCCAGCTTCTGCTTGGGGACGACCCGCGGCACCGCCAGGGCGAGCTGTTCGAGCACGTTCCACTCGCGCCCGGTGAGCTCCAGCGCCTCGTCGCCGATGCGGGCGCTATGGCGCTGCACGTCGAGGGCCAGCGGCCCGACCGTCAGCACCAGGCTCGCCGCCGCCCGGCTGCGGCGGATCAGCGCGCGCACCCGGGCCAGCAGCTCGGGCAGCAGGAAGGGCTTGAGCAGGTAATCGTCGCCGCCCACGTCGAGGCCGACGATGCGGTCGTCCAGCCCGTCGCGGGCGGTGAGGATCAGGATTGGCGTCAGCACGCCCCGGTGGCGCACCCGGCGGATCAGCTCCAGCCCGTCCATGCCCGGCAGGCCGATGTCGACGATCGCCAGATCGTAGGCCGTCAGACCCAGCGCGCCCTCGGCCGGCTCGGCGGCCCCCACGTGATCGACCTTGAAGCCTTCCCGCTCCAGCCCCTCGACCAAGCCCACGGCCAGGGTCAGATCGTCTTCCACCACCAATATGCGCATCGCGCCGCGCCTCCCCTTCGTGCGTCAGTGTTCGCCGTTCCAGAACCGCTCCATGGCGATGTAGGCGTAGGACGCCGACC
Source organism: Zoogloea sp. (assembly GCF_041911615.1). Classification (GTDB taxonomy): domain Bacteria; phylum Pseudomonadota; class Gammaproteobacteria; order Burkholderiales; family Rhodocyclaceae; genus Zoogloea. Next base: position 63,446 of record NZ_JAYROR010000107.1, read on the forward strand.
AGCCGATCAGCAGCAGGCCGTTGAGCGCCTCGGCCCCCGCCACCAGGCGCAGGTCGCCGCCGGGCACCACGTCGCCGTAGCCCAGCGAGGTGTACGTCTCGGCCGAAAAATACAGCGACACGTCGAAACCGAAACGCGCCGAATCGCCCAGCGTGCCCAGCCCGGCGAAGCGCACCAGGCAGTAGATCGCCAGCGCGTAGAGGGCGATCTCGACCACGTGGGCGAGAAAGGCGGTGATGATGACCACGATCAGCTTCGCGCGCGGGCGGATCTGCACCTGCGGCAGCGCCAGTGACAGGCCGCGCAGCACCTCGTAGTGGATCAAAGTCGTCAGGACCAGGAGTCCCAGGCAGGTCAGGATGATGAGCAGCATTCTGGATGGACGGCCAGCCGCGCCGGCGGCGTGTGAGGCGGGGCAAGGCCCCCGCGTGCGGGAATTCTGTCACGCCGGCGGCGGATCGGGCGCAAGGAAATGTTGGCCGCGGCCCTCAGTCGGCCCGGTGGGCGAGAATCATCAGGTTGCGCGGGGTCAGGGTGCGGTCGCAGAAGGTCCCCACCCGGGCCGCGAAGCCGGCCTCCTCGAAGCCGCGCACCGCGTCGAGCACCAGCCACATCTCCAGCGCCCGCCGGAAACCGTGGCGCACCAGCTCGAAGCGGCGCACCTCGGCCCGCCGCGCGACGCCCACCGCTTCCCAGTAGGCCCAGTCCACATGCGCCGGCAGCGACACGCCCTGGCGCCGCGCCACTGCCCGCCCGTAGGCGTCGAACGGGCCGCCCAGCAGCGTCGCCGGCATCGGCGGAAAAGGCCGCACGGCCTCGCCCTCGAGGGCATTGCGCAGCGCGATGAAGCCGAGCTTCCAGGCCTGGTCGCGGGCCAGCCGCTGGCGCAGGCGCTGCGGCGCGGTGACGGTCTCGGTCACCGCCAGGCGCAGGGCGCGGCCGTCGAGGGGCAGCCGGGCCTCGCGGCTCACCGGCCGGTAGCCATCCGCGGCGCCGCGGTAGTAGCACCACGGGGCGATGCGGTAGCCGTGGGCGCCGTCCTCGGCGGCGTGACGCGCCAGGGTGCGATGCAGCTCGCCGCAGGCGTGCAGCGCCAGCACCTCGCGGCCGCGCAGGTGGGCCCGGGCGGCGGGCGCCAGGGCGTCGCCGCAGATCACCGCCTGGTCGACCCGGGCCCGCCGCGCCAGATGCTCGGCATCGGCGCACAGGGCCGGCTCGATCTCCAGCGAACTCACCGCCTGCCCATCCGACAGGGCCAGCCGCCGCCCCAGGTGGCCCTTGCCGGCGCACCATTCGAGCAGCGGCGCGGCGGCGGCCGGGCCGTGGGCGGCAAAGGCCTCGATCTGCGCACGCTTGCGGCCCGGAATGTGCCAGTCGAAATGCGGGCCCGACGGCGCCAGGGCGCGCTCGGGCAGCGCCGTCACGTCGCACAGCGGCCCCAGCGCCGCCATCACCGGCAGGAAGCCCGCCAGCCACGCGCGGCTCGCCGCCGGATCGGCGACGAAATGTTCGACACGCTCGTCGTCGAGCGCCCGCGCCGCCTCGGCGAGCGCCGGCCAACGCTCGCACCAGGCAGGCTCGCGCTCGTAGAATGGCGAAGGCCGCCAGAGGGTCTGGTGGGCCTGCAGGATGTCCTGCAATTCAAGAAACTGGGCGCGGTGGTTCATGCGTCGGAAAGGATGGCTCCATGCTTGCGTCACCCATCGCGCCGGATGCGGTGCTGGAATTCTGGTTCGAGGAGAGCACGCCACGGCAGTGGTTCGCGGTCTCGGAAGACTTCGATCGCCGCATCGGCGAACGCTTCGGCGCGCTGCACGCAGCGGCCGCTCGGGGCGAACTGGCAGGCTGGCGCGACAGCGCCGCCGGGCGACTGGCCGAAATCATCGTGCTCGACCAATTTTCGCGCAACCTCCATCGCGGTCGGCCTGACGCCTTCGCCAGCGACGGCATGGCGCTGGTGCTGGCCCAGGTCGCCATTGCCGCCGGCGCCGACCGGCAGCTCGAACCGCCCCGCCGCGCCTTCCTGTACATGCCCTTCATGCACAGCGAGTCGGCGCTGATCCACGCCGAGGCGGTCGCGCTGTTCAGCCAGCCCGGGCTGGAGAACAACCTGGATTTCGAGCTGCGCCACAAGGCCATCATCGACCGCTTCGGCCGCTACCCCCACCGCAACGCCGTGCTCGGCCGCCCGTCGACGGCCGAGGAGCTCGCCTTCCTGCAGACGCCCGGCTCGTCGTTCTGACCGGCCGGGCCGCAGGCGGCGGCTTGTTCAATCCTCGGCGCCGTAGCCGAGGATCGCTTTGGTCTCGAGGAACTCCTCGATGCCCCAGGCGCCCCACTCCCGGCCCAGGCCCGACTGCTTGTAGCCGCCGAAGGGCGCCAGGGTGTCCACCGGCGCGCCGTTCAGGTGCACGTTGCCGGTGCGCAGCCGGCGCGCCACGCGACGGGCCCGCTCGAGATCGGCCGACGACACGTAACCCGACAGACCGTAAGGCGTGTCGTTGGCGATGCGGATCGCGTCCTCCTCGTCCCGGTACGGCAGGATCGACAGCACCGGGCCAAAAATCTCCTCACGGGCGATGGTCATCTCCGGCGTCACCCGGCTGAAGATCGTCGGGCGGGCGAAGAAGCCCTGCGCGATGCCCGCCGGCCGGCCCGGCCCGCCGGCCACCAGTTTGGCGCCCTCGGCGATGCCCGACTCGATGAACTGCTGCACGCGGGCGAACTGGGCGCCGTTGGCGAGCGGCCCCATGGTCGTCGCATCGCTCAGCGGATCGCCCACCACCGCCCGTTCGAGCACCGCCGCCGCCAGCGCCTCCACCTCGTCGAGGCGATCCGCCGGCACCAGCATCCGCGACGGCGCGTTGCAGTTCTGGCCGCTGTTGGTGAGCAGCGTGAGCACGCCCTGCTTCACCGCCTTCGCAAAATCCGCGTCGTCGAGCAGGATGTTGGCGGACTTGCCGCCCAGCTCCAGCGCCACCTTCTTGACCGTGTCGGCGGCGGTCTTCATGACCAACTTGCCGGCCCGGGTCGAGCCGGTGAAGGACACCATGTCCACGTCCGGATGCGCCGCCAGCGGCCCGCCGACGCCTTCGCCGTCGCCGTTGACGAGGTTGAACACCCCCGCCGGCACTCCGGCGTCGTCGAGGATCTCGGCCAGCACCACCGCCGACAGGGGCGCCAGCTCGCTGGGCTTGAGCACCATCGTGCAGCCCGCCGCCAGCGCCGGGGCGATCTTGCAGGCCATCTGGTTGGCCGGCCAGTTCCACGGGGTGATGAGCGCGCAGACGCCGATCGGCTCGCGCAGGATGCGCGTCGCCCCCTGCCGCTTCTCGAACTCGAAATCCTTCAGCGCCGCCGCCGCGGCCTTGAAATGGCCCAGCCCCGACGCCGCCTGGGCACCGCCCGCCAGCATCTTGAGCGGCGCGCCCATCTCGGCGGTGATCGCCTTCGCCATGTCGTCGAAGCGCTTCTTGTAGGCGGCACCGATGCGCGCCAGCAGATCGAGGCGCGCGTCGCGGCTGCTCGCCGCGAAAGCCGGAAACGCCGCCTTCGCCGCCGCCACCGCCCGCACCACGTCGTCCGCCCCGCCCATCGCGATGGACGCCACGGGCGCCTCGGTGGCCGGGTTGATCACGTCCCGCCGCGCCGCCGAAGCCGGCTCGACCCACTGGCCGTCGATGTAAAACTGGTGCTGATGCATGGCGTCCCTCCGTATGCTTGTTCTGGAGGGCGATACCTTAGCGGGGAGTCCCAACACAGGGAAGAGCCACTGGTTTTCTGTAGGTGCGAACTCGTTCGCACACCGCGCCTTGAAACACGGCCACCGCACCACTCCACCTCCGCGGGCGAATTGAATTCGCCCCCACAGAAAAACCGGAGCCGCGATACCCCTGTGGGTGCGAATTCATTCGCACAACGCCCGTTGAAACACGGCCATCGCACCATTCCACCGCCGCGGGCGAATTGAATTCACCCCCACAGAAAAACCGGAGCCGCGATACCCCTGTGGGTGCGAATTCATTCGCACAACGCCCGTTGAAACACGGCCATCGCGCCATTCCACCTCCGCGGGCGAATTGAATTCGCCCCCACAGAAAAACCGGAGCCGCGATACCCCTGTGGGTGCGAATTCATTCGCACAACGCCC
>NZ_JAYROR010000108.1:0-11688 GCF_041911615.1 Zoogloea sp.
GATTTCGGAGCCGCTGCAGGACGGACTGGGCTGGCAGCCCGGCCAGCAGGTGACGTTGCCGCTGGGCGGCCGCGCGGTGCCGGTGCGGGTGGCGGGGGTGTGGCGCGACTACGCGCGCCAGAGCGGCGCGGTGATGATCGATCTGGCCGACTACCGGCGCCTCACCGGCGACCCGCTCGCCAGCGATGCGGCGATCTTCCTGGCCCCCGGCGCGACGGCGGACGCGGTGGAGGCGGCGCTGCTCGCCACCGCGCCGCCGGGTGGGTTGGCGTTCATCCGCCCGGCCGAGATCCGCGCGATCAGCCTGTCGATCTTCGACCGCAGTTTTGCGGTCACCTACCTGCTCGAGGCGGTGGCGGTGGCGATCGGGCTGGCGGGCGTGGCGGCGAGTTTCGCGGCGCTGGCGGCGGCCCGTCGGCGGGAGTTCGGGATGCTGCGTCACCTGGGCCTGACCCGGTGCCAGATCGGCTGGATGCTGGCCCAGGAGGGCGCGCTGGCGGCGGGCGTGGGCGTGCTGGCGGGGCTGGCGGTGGGGGCGGGGATCGGGCTGGTGATGATCGAGGTGGTCAACCGGCAGAGTTTTCACTGGAGCATGGACCTGCACGTGCCGTGGGCGTCGCTGGCGGTGTTCGGCGCGGGGCTGGTGGCCCTGGGCGCCGCCGCTGCGGTGCTCGCCGGCCGCCAGGCGATGCGCCAGGACGCGGTGCTGGCGGTGCGGGAGGATTGGTGATGACGCGCCCGCGCGGTGGCTCGGCGATGCCGCCTGCGGGCTTGGGCGGGCACCTTTTGGCTGCGGCGGCAAAGGGGTGCCGCGCGGGCGTCGCGGCACGACGCATCGCGCGCAAGCTTGAACGCGCCGCGGATGCACCGCGCGGGTGCGCCGTCGAGGCGAAACGCTGCGCTGGCGGAGCCGGGTGGATCGGGGGGCGAAGCTTTGCGCTCTGCTGCCGGCGCATTTCGCTTTGGCGACGACGATTGGCGCCGGGTGGGGGCGCTGCGGAACCGGGCGTCCGCGGCGCGTTGCGTCGGGCGGGTAACCCGGCACTGCGCGCCCGGCCCGGGGTGGTCGGCTTGAGGAGAAACCCGAGATGAAGAAAGATCGGCGCACGCATCCCGCGCAGCCTTCGCGTCGCCGCCTGCTGCTGGCCTTGGCCAGCCTGCCCGCGTGGCCGTGCGCGGCGGCGGATTTTGCCCCGGTGCTGCCCGGCCGGCGGCTGGCGTTTCCGGCGGACCACGGCGCCCATCCCGACTTTCGGACCGAGTGGTGGTACGCCACCGGTTGGCTTGCGCTGCCCGACGGCAGTCCGCTGGGGTTCCAGGTGACCTTCTTCCGGGTGCGCACCGGCATTGGCGAGGCGAGTCCGAGCGCCTTCGCGCCCCGTCAGCTGGTGCTGGCCCACGCGGCGCTGGCCGATCCACGGGTGGGGCGGCTGCGCCACGACGAGCGCGCGGCGCGGGTGGGCTTCGGGCGCGCCGGCTTCGCCACCGACCGCACCGGGGTGTGGTGTGGCGACTGGCGCTTCGAGCAGGATGGGACGGGCTACCGGGCCGAAGTGCGCGCCGGCGACTTCGCCTACCGCCTGGCGCTGCTGCCCGACGGGCCGCCGCTGCTCAACGGTGTCGGCGGCTTCAGCACCAAGGCGCCGGACCCGCGCCATGCCAGCTACTACTACAGCCGCCCGCGCCTGACGGTGCGCGGCAGCGTGACCCTGGATGGCCGCAGTCAGCCGGTGAGCGGCAGCGCGTGGCTCGACCACGAATGGTCCAGCGAGCTGATGCCGTCGGGCGCCGCCGGCTGGGACTGGGTCGGGCTCAATCTGGACGACGGCAGTGCGCTGATGGCCTTCCGGATGCGTGCCGGCGACGGCGCTGCCCTGTGGGCGTCGGCCACCTGGCGCGGGGCCGACGGCACGGCGCGCAGCCTCGCGGCGGGCGAGGTGCGCTTCGAGCCGCTGCGCGAATGGCGCTCGCCGCGCACCGGCATCCGCTATCCGGTGGCGTGGCGCCTGTGGGTGGCGGGGCGCACCCTGCGCCTGGAGCCGCTCCTCGACGACCAGGAGCTGGACAGCCGGCGCTCGACCGGCGCGATCTACTGGGAGGGGGCGGTGCGGGTCCGCGCCGACGATCCGGCGGGCCGCGAACTGGGGCGCGGCTATCTCGAGATGACCGGCTACGGGGAGCGGATCCAGGTGGGCTGAGGGCGGGCCCGGGTGACGGCCGACGTGGCCGCGGGCATCGCCGGCCGTCAGTAGATCAGCTTGCAGTCGCGCCCGATGATGCTGATGTCCACGAAATCCGAGCCGGTGTGTCTGGCCGGGTTGAAATCCACGGCGAAGCCGCCGAGGTCGTAGCGGTGCAGGGCGTCGAGGGCCGGAGCGAGCCGGGCGCGGTTGAGGCCCGGGCCGGCGCGGCGCATGGCCTCGAAGAGGATCTGGGCGGTGACGTAGCCTTCGAGCTGCAGGATGCTCGGGCGCATGTCCTTCTCGCCGTGCTTCTTCAGGTCGTCCTGGAAGCGGCGCACCACCGGCAGCGCGGTGTTGGTCACGTTGGGCATGACCTGGGCGACGATCACGCCGCGGGCGGCTTCGGCCCCCGCGAGGCGGCACAGGACGTCGGCGTTGCCGTAGGAGGGCATCGCCAGCAGCGGGCTCATCTCGGCGGCCCGGAAGGCCTTGAGGAATTCGCCGGCGAGCTGGGACGGGCTCACCAGGATCACCATGTCCGGGGTGGCGCGGGCCAGCTCGGCCATCGCCGCCGGCAGGTTGGCCTTGCCGCCCTGGGGCAGGGCGACCCGTGCCACCGGCGCACGGTTGTGTTTCTTGAGCATCCCTTCGATGGCGGCCAGCCCGGCGGCGCCGAAGGGCACGTCGGCGTAGGCCACGGCGACGCGGGCGAGGCCGGTGCGCATGGCGTGCTCGACGAGCTTGCGGTACTGGTCGAGATCGCCCGCGCGCACGTGATAGACGTAGGGGTTGAGCGGCGTGCGCAGGGGCTCGGCGCCGGGAATCACGCCGACCACGGGAAGCTTCTGGGTTTCCGGGATGTGCTCCTTGAGCACCCGCGTGAAGGCCGGCGAGCCCACCGGCAGCAGCACCGCGAGCGTGTCGCCGGCACCCGCCTGGTTGAACAGGGCGACCGTCTGGTCGGGATTGTAGTGGTCGTCCTCGCTGCGCAGCACCAGCGGGCGGCCGTGGATGCCGCCGCCGGCATTGACGGCCTTCACGGCGAGGCGGATGCCGGCGTTGTAGTCGGCGGCTTCGATGGCGACCGGGCCGGTGAAGGGGGCGACGTGGGCGATGGCCCATTCGGCCGCGCCGGCGGGGTGTGCCGCCGCCAGCGCGAACGCGGCGAGGGCGCCGCACGAGGTTTTCCGGACGTGCTGTTTCATCGAACTGCTCCAGCGGGAAATGACGGGATGGGGATCGGGCCCCGGAGGGCGGCGGCGCACGCCGATGGCATCGCCGGGCCGCGAAACTAACATGGAACGGCCCGCGGGCGTGGGTCAAAAATACGACAAACGTGTGGCTTGTCGGGTCGCGCAGGGCTTGGCGTTTCCCGTTTCGGGCGGGCTTGAAGTCCGGGCAAGTTCCCCCATGTAGGTCTCAATCCCGATTCCGGAGGCCCCATGCGCTACGACAAGTTCACCACCAAGTTCCAGCAAGCCCTCGCCGACGCCCAGAGCCTCGCCGTGGGCAACGACCAGCAGTTCATCGAGCCCCAGCACCTGCTGCTGGCGCTGCTCAACCAGGACGACGGCAGCACCGCGTCGCTCCTGCAGCGCGCCGGCGTGAATGGCGCCGGCCTCAAGGCGGCGCTCGTCAAGGCGCTCGACCGCCTGCCCAAGGTGCAGGGCCACGGCGGCGACGTGTCCGTCGGCCGCGACCTGGGCAACCTGCTCAATCTCACCGACAAGGCCGCCCAGCAGCATGGCGACGAATTCATCGCCAGCGAGATGTTCCTGCTGGCGCTGGCCGACGACAAGGGCGAGACCGGCCGCCTGCTCAAGGAATACGGCCTCACCAAGGCCGCGCTGACCCAGGCCATCGATGCCGTGCGCGGCGGTCAGAACGTGGGCAGCGCCGATGCCGAAGGGCAGCGCGAGGCGCTCAAGAAATTCTGCGTCGACCTCACCGAGCGGGCCCGTCAGGGCAAGCTCGACCCGGTGATCGGCCGCGACGACGAGATTCGCCGCGCCATCCAGATCCTGCAGCGCCGTACCAAGAACAACCCGGTGCTGATCGGCGAGCCGGGCGTGGGCAAGACGGCGATCGTCGAGGGCCTCGCCCAGCGCATCGTCAATGACGAAGTGCCCGAGACCCTGAAGGGCAAGCGCGTGCTGGTGCTCGACATGGCCGGGCTGCTGGCCGGCGCCAAGTACCGGGGCGAGTTCGAGGAGCGCCTGAAGGCGGTGCTGACCGACATCGCCAAGGACGAAGGCAAGATCATCCTGTTCATCGACGAGATTCACACCATGGTGGGCGCCGGCAAGGCCGAGGGCGCCATCGACGCCGGCAACATGCTCAAGCCGGCGCTGGCCCGCGGCGAGCTGCACTGCATCGGCGCCACCACGCTGGACGAGTACCGCAAGTACATCGAGAAGGATGCCGCGCTGGAGCGCCGCTTCCAGAAGGTGCTGGTGGACGAGCCGTCGGTCGAGTCGACCATCGCGATCCTGCGCGGCCTGCAGGAGAAGTACGAACTCCACCACGGCGTGGACATCACCGACCCGGCCATCGTCGCCGCGGCCGAGTTGTCGCACCGCTACATCACCGACCGCTTCCTGCCCGACAAGGCCATCGACCTGATCGACGAGGCCGCCGCGCGCATCAAGATGGAGATTGACTCCAAGCCGGAGGTCATGGACAAGCTCGAGCGTCGCAAGATCCAGCTCGAGATCGAGCAGCTGGCGGTGAAGAAGGAAAAGGACGAAGCCTCCCAGAAGCGCCTTGCGCTGATCGAGGAGGAGATCGCCCGCATCAAGAAGGAATACTCCGACCTCGAGGAAATCTGGAAGGCCGAGAAATCGGCGGTGCAGGGCTCGGCCCACATCAAGGAAGAGATCGACCGCATCAAGGCCGACATCGCCCGCCTGCAGCGGGAAGGCAAGCTCGAGAAGGTGGCCGAGCTGCAATATGGCCAGCTGCCCCAGCTCGAAGCCCAGCTCAAGAAGGCCGAGGCCAGCGGCGACGCCAAGCCGGCCAACCAGCTGCTGCGCACCCAGGTGGGCGCCGAGGAGATCGCCGAGGTGGTGAGCCGCGCCACCGGCATCCCGGTGTCGAAGATGATGCAGGGCGAGCGCGACAAGCTGCTGCACATGGAAGACAAGATGCACCAGCGCGTGGTGGGCCAGGACGAGGCCGTGCGCCTGGTGGCCGACGCGATCCGCCGGTCCCGCGCCGGGCTCTCGGACGAGAACAAGCCGTATGGCTCCTTCCTGTTCCTCGGCCCCACCGGCGTGGGCAAGACCGAGCTGTGCAAGACGCTGGCCGAGTTCCTCTTCGACAGCGAGGAGCACCTCATCCGCATCGACATGAGCGAGTTCATGGAAAAGCACTCGGTGGCTCGCCTGATCGGCGCGCCCCCGGGCTACGTGGGCTACGAGGAGGGCGGCTATCTCACCGAGCAGGTGCGTCGCAAGCCGTATTCGGTGATCCTCTTCGATGAAGTGGAGAAGGCTCACCCGGACGTCTTCAACGTGCTGCTGCAGGTGCTCGACGACGGCCGCATGACCGACGGCCAGGGCCGCACGGTGGACTTCAAGAACACCGTGATCGTGATGACCAGCAACCTGGGCAGCCAGATGATCCAGCAGATGTCCGGCGACGACTACGGGGTGATCAAGCTGGCGGTGATGGCCGAGGTGAAGACCTACTTCCGGCCGGAGTTCATCAACCGGATCGACGAGGTGGTGGTCTTCCACGCCCTCGACGAGAAGCACATCGCGTCCATCGCGCGCATCCAGCTGGCCTACCTCGAGAAGCGTCTGGCGCGTCTCGACATGCATCTGGCGGTGAGCGACGCGGCGCTGATGGAGCTCGCCAGTGTCGGTTTCGACCCGGTGTTCGGGGCCCGGCCGCTCAAGCGAGCGATCCAGGAGCACATCGAGAACCCGCTCGCCAAGCGCATCCTCGAAGGCCAGTTCGCCGCCAAGGACACGATCAAGGTCGATGTGGCGGACGGCAAGATCGCCTTCGCCAAAGCCTGATCCTCCGCCTTGCCCACCCTTGCCGACGCCCGCCCCGTGCGGGCGTCGGTGCGTTTGGAGTGCCCGATTTGGGCGGCTGAGAATCGCTTTTTAACAGTTGGCGCGGCGCCCGGCGGAAGCCGGGATAGATAAAAGGTTATACTGGCGGAATCGAATTTTTCCCCATTTTTTGTGAAAGGAAGTATCGGATGGAACAGGAAGACGACAACCAGAATCTCGTGCTCGGCATTCTGTTTGGCATCATCGCGCTGGTCATCGGCCTGGTGATCGGCCTCACCGCCTACGTCACCGGCCAGACCAACACTGCCAAGCCGGCCGCCGTCGAGGCCGTCGAAGCTCCTGAGATCGCCGAGATCGGCGAGCCGCTGGTCAAGCTCTACTTCGACTCCGGCAAGGCCGAACTGCCCGCCAACGCCGCCGAGGAAGTCGCCAAAGTCGTTGCCAAGCTCGCTGAAGAGCCCGCCAAGATCGTCCTGATCTCCGGCTACCACGACGAAACCGGCGGTGCCGCCGTCAACGCCGAGGTCGCCAAGGCCCGCGCCGTGGCCGTCAAGGACGCGCTGGTCGCCGCCGGCATCCCCGCCGACAAGGTCGCCATGCGCAAGCCGGCGATCACCCTCGGTGGCGCCGACGCCGCCGAAGCCCGTCGCGTGGAAGTGCGCGTGCAGTAAGCCGCCTTCCCCGTCGCACCGAAAAAGCCGGGTCCGCCCGGCTTTTTCGCGTTCACGGGCGGGCTCCGGACGTTGGTGGCGTGCCGGCGGCTCGGCTACCATCCGCCCATGAGCCGCTACCAGACCCTCGCCGACGAGACCGGCAAGCTGATCGAAACCGGCGTGCTGCGCCCGGGCGAGCGCCTGCCGTCGGTGCGCGCCGCCTGCCGTATCCACGACGTGAGCCCGGTCACCGTGACTCAGGCTTACGCGCTGCTGGAAAGCCGCGGTCTGATCGACGCGCGGCCCAAATCCGGCTACTTCGTGCGGGCGCGCCTCGGCCAGCGCCTGCCCGAACCGGCGATGAGCCATCCCCTCGGCGATTCGACCCAGCTGCAGGTCAGCGACTTCATCTTCAGCATCCTCGAGAGCACCAAGGACCCGGCAGTGGTGCCGCTCGGTTCGAGTTTCCCGAGCCCCTTCCTGTTTCCCCTCGACCGGCTCGGCCGCCATCTCGCCGCCGCGGCGCGCCACCTCGATCCCCTCGCCACCGTTACCGACCTGCCGCCGGGCAACGTCGAGCTGCGCCGCCAGCTCGCCCTGCGCTACCTCGCCCACGGCGCCAGCGTGTCGCCGGCCGAGATCGTCGTCACCTCCGGCGCGATGGAAGGGCTCAACCTGTGCCTGCAGGCGGTGACCCGCCCCGGCGACCTGATCGCCATCGAATCGCCCACCTTCTACGCCGGTCTGCAGGCCAGCGAACGCCTCGGGCTGAAGGTCATCGAAATCCCCTCGCATCCGCGCGAAGGCGTCAGCCTCGAAGCGCTGGAGGACGTGCTGCGCCACCATCCGGTGAAGGCCTGCCTGTTCATGCTCAACTTCGCCAACCCCACCGGCAGCCTGGTGCCCGACGCGCGCAAGCGTCTGCTGGTGGAGATGCTGGCGCGCTACGAGGTGCCGCTGATCGAGGACGATGTCTATGCCGAGCTGCATTTCGACGCCACCGCGCCCCTGTGCAGCAAGGCGGCCGACCGCTACGGCATCGTGATGCACGTATCGTCCTTCTCCAAGTGCCTGGCGCCGGGTTACCGCATCGGCTGGGTCGCGGCCGGGCGCTTCGCCGGCGCGGTGCAGCGCCAGAAGCTGTCCACCAGCCTCGCCACTACGGTGCCGGTGCAGATCGCCCTCGCCGACTACCTCAAGCAGGGCGGTTTCGACAAGCATCTGCGCGGCCTGCGGCGACGGCTGGCGGCGCAGGAGGCGGCGCTGGTGGCGGCGGTGGAGGCGCATTTCCCCGACGGCACGCGCCTCGCCCGGCCCCGCGGTGGCTACTTCCTGTGGCTCGAACTGCCGCGCCGGGTCGACGCCCTCGCGCTGCACCGGGCCGCGCTGGCGCTGGGAATCAGCGTCGCGCCGGGGCCGATCTTCTCGGCCCAGCGGGAGTTCGGCCACTGCATGCGCCTCAACTTCGGCCACCCGGACGCCGGCCGCCAGCTCGACGCGGTGGCGACCCTCGGGCGGCTTGCGTCGGCGTCGCGATGACCGGCGTTTCGGTGGGGTTTGATCTGTGCCTATTGTTTTTGTGATTCTCTGAATCTGTGCTTGTTTCGCCCCGGGTGGTCTACTGCGCGCCATCGGGGCCGCGGCCCCACGCGGAGAATCGAAATGAGCAAACCGGCCGGCAAGGTCCACGAGGCGCGCCTCGAGCTGTACCGCAAGAAGGGCAAGATCCACGCTCGCTCCACCCAAGGGCGCTTCAACCGCCTGCGCTGGGCGATGGTGTGGCTCACCCAGCTCGTCTTCTACGGCGCCTGCTGGCTCGGCTGGGCCGGCGACGGCGGCACCCGTCAGGCGGTGCTGTTCGACATCGCCCACGAGAAGTTCTACTTCTTCGGCCTCGTGCTGTGGCCGCAGGACGCGCTGCTGCTGGCCATCGCGCTGATCCTGGCGGCCACCGGGCTGTTTCTGGTCACTGCGCTGGTGGGGCGGCTGTTCTGCGGCTTCGCCTGTCCGCAAACCGTCTACACCTCGATCTTCATGTGGGTCGAGGAGAAGGTCGAGGGCGATCATCTGGCCCGGCTGCGCCTCGACCAGGCGCCGTGGACGCCGCGTAAGCTGCTGCTGCGCGGCACGAAGCACGCCGTCTGGCTGGTCATCGCGGCCTGGACGGCGATCACCTTCGTCGGCTACTTCACGCCGATCCGCGAGCTGCTGCCCGCCATCGGCGCCGCCCGCACCGGCCCGTGGGAGGACTTCTGGCTGCTGTTCTACGGCCTCTTCACCTACGTCCAGGCCGGCTTCGCCCGCGAGGCGGTGTGCCAGCACATGTGCCCGTACTCGCGCTTCCAGGGGGTGATGTTCGACGCGGCCACCCGCACCGTGAGCTACGACGTGGCCCGCGGCGAGCCGCGCCGGGGCTCGGCTGGCGTTGGCGGCGGCGACTGCGTCGATTGCGGCATCTGCGTGCAGGTGTGCCCCACCGGCATCGACATCCGCGACGGCCTGCAATACCAGTGCATCAACTGCGGCCTGTGCGCCGACGCCTGCGACACCGTGATGGGCCGCGTCGGCAAGCCCGCCGGGCTGATCCGCTTCGCCTCCGAGCGCGAGCTGGCCGGCGCGCCGGCGGGGCACGGTCGGCCGCGGCTGGCGGTGTACGGCGGCCTGCTGGCGGTGTTCCTGGGCCTGGGCGCCTGGACCCTGGCGAACCGCTCGCTGCTGCTGGTGGACGTGCTGCGCGACCGGGGCAGCCTGTCCCGCGAGGCCGCCGACGGGCGCATCGAGAACGCCTACACCTTGCGGGTGATGAACCTCGCCGAGGCGCCGCGGGATTTCCGGATCGCGGTGAGCGGCCTGCCCGGCGTCGAGATCGTCGGGCCGGCGCGCTTCTCGAGCGAGGCCGGCAGCATCCGCGCCGTGCAGCTCACGGTTGCCGCGCCGCCCGACGCCGCGCCCGGCGGCGTGCGACCGATCGCCTTCGAGATCCGCGCCGAACAGGACGCCGCCACCCGCGTCGTCGAGAAAAGCACCTTCGTCCTTCCCTGAGCCGACCGCACACCATGTACCGCTATACCGACACCGACCAGCGCCTGGTCGACGACCGCGTCGCGCGCTTTCGCGACCAGATGGAACGCTTCCTGGCCGGCCACCTGGGCGAGGACGAGTTCCGCCCGCTGCGCCTGCAGAACGGCCTCTACATCCAGCGCCACGCCCCGATGCTGCGGGTGGCGATTCCCTACGGCACGCTGTCGGCCGTGCAGCTGCGCAAGCTCGCCCACATCGCCCGCCGCTACGACCGGGGCTACGGCCACTTCACCACCCGCAGCAACATCCAGTTCAACTGGGTGCGGCTGGCGGATGCGCCGGAAATCCTCGCCGAACTCGCCACCGTGCAGATGCACGCCATCCAGACTTCCGGCAACTGCATCCGCAACATCACCACCGACCCCTTTGCCGGCGTCGCCGCCGACGAACTGTTCGACCCGCGCCCGGCCTGCGAGATCGTCCGCCAGTGGTCGGCGCTGGCGCCCGAGTTCCAGTTCCTGCCGCGCAAGTTCAAGATCGCCTTCGCCGGCGGGGCCGAGGATCGGGCGGCCCTGCGCTTCCACGACATCGGCGCCGCCGCGCGCCTGTCCGAGTCCGGCGAACCCGGCTTCGAGATCTTCGTCGGCGGCGGGCTGGGTCGTACGCCGATGGTCGGCCAGCGCCTCAAGGCCTTCCTGCCGCGGGCCGAGCTGCTCAACTACTTCGAGGCGATCCTGCGGGTCTACAACCGCCACGGCCGCCGCGACAACAAGTACAAGGCGCGCATCAAGATCCTGGTGAAGGATCTGGGCCTCGAGGCCTTCGCCCGCGAGGTGGACGACGAGTGGGCGTGGCGCCGGGGCGGCCCCAACACGATCGACGACACGGTGTTCGCCGCGATGGAGGCCTGCTTTGCCGGCCCCGCCGCGCCGCCCGCCCCCGCGGCGGCCGACGAGGCCCCGGCCGACCCCGCCTACGCCCGCTGGCTGGCCCGCAACGTGGCGTCCCACCGCCAGCCGGGTCGGGCGGTCGTCACCCTGTCGCTGAAGGCGCCGGGCGTGCCGCCGGGCGACGCCACCGCCGAGCAGATGGAAGGCATCGCCGCGCTGGCCGAGCGCTTCGGCGCCGGCGAAATCCGGGTCAGCCACGAGCAGAACCTCGTCCTGCCCCAGGTGGCCCGCGCCGAACTGCCCGCGGTGTGGGCTGCCGCCCGCGCCCTGGGCCTCGCCACACCCACGGTGGGCCTGCTGCCCGATCTGGTGTGCTGTCCCGGCGGTGACTTCTGCGCCCTCGCCAACGCCCGCTCGATCCCGGTCGCGGCGGCCATCCAGCAGCGCTTCGACGACCTCGACTACCTGTTCGATCTGGGCCCGCTGGAGCTCAACCTGTCGGGCTGCGTCAATGCCTGCGGCCACCACCACATCGGCCACATCGGCATCCTCGGCGTCGATAAGAACAATCAGGAGTGGTTCCAGATCACCCTCGGCGGCCGCGAAGGCACGCGCGCCGCGCTCGGCAAGGTGATCGGCCCGTCCTTCGCCGCCGCCCAGGTGCCGGACGTGATCGCCCGCCTGCTCGAAACCTACGTCGCCCTGCGTCACGAGGACGAACCCTTCATCGACGCGGTCGAGCGCCTCGGCCTCGAACCCTTCCGCGTCGCGGTTTACGGAGAAGCCCATGCCCCACGTCATTAAGCACGGCCGCCTCGTCGACGACCCCTGGCGCATCGCGGCCGCCGGCGAGGCGCCGCCCGCCGACGGCGCGCCGATGATCCCGGCGCGGGCCGACTGGCTCGCCGCGCCCGGGCCC
>NZ_JAYROR010000109.1:0-8909 GCF_041911615.1 Zoogloea sp.
CGCCGCCGGCCCCAGTTGCCGCGGCGCCGGTCGTCAAGGTGCCGGCACCCGCCGCCAGCCCGGCACCCGCTGCCGCGCCGGCGGGCGATCCGGCGAAGCTCGTCGCCGGCCGCGTCGAAGCCTGGCGCCAGGCCTGGGAGGCCAAGGATTCCGGGCGCTACCTGGGCTTCTACGGCAGCGCCTTCGTGCCGGCCGACAAACGCAGCCGCAGCGCCTGGGAGGCCGACCGGCGGGTCAAGCTCGACAAGAAGGGCGACATCCGCGTGCAGTTGAACGCGCCCACCTACAAGGTCGAGGGCGAGGTGGTGTCGGTGACCTTCGAGCAGCGTTACCAGTCGGGCAATTACAGCGATACCGGGCGCAAGCAGCTCGAATGGGTGAAGGAAGGCGGCGAATGGAAGATCCGCCGCGAAGCCCAGCTCTGAGCCCGGCAACTCAGGCCGCCTGCCAGCGGTTGCCGCCGCTGTGCTTGGCGGCATACATGGCCCGGTCGGCCTGACCCATCAGGTTGGCCAGGGCGTAGCCGTTGTCTGGATAGACCGCGACCCCGATGCTCGCGCCGAGCATTCGGCCGGGGCAGATCTCGTCCGGAATCCGGGCGATGGCGGCCAGCAGGCGGCCGCAGAACTGGTCGATGTGGGCGGGCTCGTGAAGATTGGGGCACAGGATCGCGAACTCGTCGCCCCCCAGGCGGGCCGCCGTGTCGGTGGCGCGGGCGGTGGCATCGAGGCTCGCGGCCAGGGCAATCAGGATGCGGTCGCCGGTGGCGTGGCCGAAGCTGTCGTTGATCGGCTTGAAGCCGTCCAGATCGAGCATCAGTACGGCACCGCAGCTGCCGTCCACTTCGGCGCGGGCCAGCACGCCGAGCGCCGTTTCGGTGAAGGCCTTGCGGTTTGCGAGGCCGGTCAGCGGGTCATGGCGGGCCAGTTCGCGCCAGCGCTGGCGATCGGTTTCGGTGGCGCGGAACTGGCGCAGCAATCCCACCACGATGGCGAGGAAATTGCCCAGCGCGAGGACGAAGGCGCCGGTCTGGATTGCCCGCAGGTCGCGTGATCGCCGCACCGAGTCGTGCTCCAGGGCGGTGGTGAGGCTGTTCATCAGCGACAGCACTTCGCGGTTGTGGCGCACCATGTAGTCGGCCGCCGCCGCGTAGTGCGGCCCGTCGCGCGAAGCGGGCGTGGCGCCGTGGAGCATCGCCTTGAGCGGGGCGACGATGGCGCGGGCCTCGCGGACGGCGCGGGCCGCTTCGCCGGTGACGGCCTTCAGCGTGACCGGGGTGTCGTCGCCGCCGAGGGTCTGGCCGCTCTCGGCAAAGGCGGTGAGGGTCTGTTCGAACAGGCCGAAGGCGGTGGCCAGTTCGTCGGCCGCGGCGGCCCGGGTGGCCGGATCGGCGGCGCCGTTGGCGAGCAGCAGTGCTTTGGTGGTCTGCTGGGAGAGCATCCGCTGGCGCCCGGCGAGGTTGATGGCCACGGCGTCGTCGGCCAGTTGGTCGGCCAGCCACAGGTTGATGACCAGTACCGTCAGATCCAGCAGCACGAACAGCACGATGGCCGACACGAAGCGGCGCGTGGAGCCGAGGAGGGCGCTGACCGGGATGGACATGGCGATATCGGGTGGGTCGCTGGGCCTGGGCCGGGACGCAACCGGAAGATCGGAATGCCAGATTATCGACGCCCGGCGCCGCTTTGTTGAGGGGGACGCCCAAAAAAGATGCGGCCCACAGGCCGCATCCGGATGACGAAGGCGAGCGCCCGCGTCAGTCGTTGAAGCGCGCCTCGAGGGCCGCGATGGCGGGCAGGGTCTTGCCTTCGAGGAACTCGAGGAAGGCGCCGCCGCCGGTGGAGATGTAACCCACGTCGTCGGCGATGTCGAACTTGGCGATGGCCGCCAGGGTGTCGCCGCCGCCGGCGATGGAGAAGGCTTCGGAGTGGGCGATGGCGGAGGCCAGCATCTTGGTGCCGCCGGCGAACTGGGGCAGCTCGAACACGCCGACCGGGCCGTTCCAGACGATGGTGCCGGCGTTGGCGATGATCTCGCCCAGGCGCGCGGCGCTCTTCGGGCCGATGTCGAGGATGCGGTCGTGGGTGGCCACGTCATCGACGGAAATCTTGTTGGCGCGAGCCAGGGCGGAGACTTCGTCGGCCACCACCACGTCGGTGGGCAGCGGCACTTCGGCGCCGCGCTCCTTCATCATGTCCATGATCGCGTGGGCTTCCTTGACCAGATCGGGCTCGGCCAGCGAGTCGCCGATGCGCTTGCCGGAGGCCAGCAGGAAGGTGTTGGCGATGCCGCCGCCGACGATCAGTTGATCGACCTTGTCGGCCAGCGACTTGAGGATGGTGAGCTTGGACGACACCTTGGAGCCGCCGACGATGGCCACCAGCGGGCGGGCCGGGGCGTGCAGGGCCTTGCCCAGCGCGTCGATCTCGGCGCCCATCAGGATGCCGGCGCAGGCCACCGGGGCGAAGCGGGCGATGCCGTGGGTGGTGGCTTCGGCGCGGTGGGCGGTGCCGAAGGCGTCGTTCACGTAGATGTCGCACAGCGCGGCCATCTTTTTGGCGAGTTCTTCGTTGTCCTTCTTCTCGCCCTTGTTGCAGCGGCAGTTCTCGAGCAGCACGACCTCGCCCGGGGCGACGGCGACGCCGTCCTCGACCCAGTTCTGGATCAGGCGCACCGGCTTGCCGAGGAGCTGGCCGAGGCGCACGGCGACCGGCGCCAGGGTGTCGTCGGCGGTCAGGGTGCCTTCGGTCGGGCGGCCCAGGTGGGAGGTGACCATGACCGCCGCACCGCCTTCGAGGGCGTACTTGATCGACGGAATCGAGGCGCGGATGCGGGTGTCCTCGGTGATGTTGCCGGCTTCGTCCTGGGGCACGTTGAGGTCGGCGCGGATGAAGACGCGCTTGCCGGCGACGTCGAGGTCGGTGAGTTTCTTGACTTGCATGATGATGTTTTTCGTGGCGTCGGAATGAAAAACGCCCCGCACGGGGCGGGGCGTCGCTACGGCAGGATTACTTGGCGTTCACGTAGGCGCGGGCGGCGTCGAGCATGCGGCAGGAGTAGCCCCACTCGTTGTCGTACCAGGCCAGCACCTTGACCAGCACGGAACCGTCTTCGCCCTTGATGACGCGGGTCTGGGTGGCGTCGAAGGTCGAGGAGACGGTGGTGTGGTTGAAGTCGGACGACACCAGCGGCTCGGTGTTCACGGCCAGGACGCCCTTCAGCGGGCCGTTGGCGGCGGCGGTCATCAGCGCGTTGATTTCTTCCTTGGTGGTGGCGCGCTCGGCGGTGAAGGTGAGGTCCACCAGCGAGACGTTGATGGTCGGCACGCGCAGGGCGAAGCCATCCACCTTGCCGACTAGCTGCGGCAGCACCAGGCCGACGGCCTTGGCGGCGCCGGTCTTGGTTGGGATGATGTTGGCGGCAGCGGCGCGGGCGCGGCGCAGGTCCTTGTGGCGGACGTCCACGGTCACCTGATCGTTGGTGTAGGCGTGGATGGTGGTCATCAGGCCCTGCTTGATGCCGACGCTGTCGGCCAGGATCTTGGCGACCGGGGCCAGGCAGTTGGTGGTGCACGAGGCGTTGGAGACGACGGTCATGTCGGCACGCAGCGCTTCTTCGTTGACGCCCATGACGATGGTGGTGTCCACGTCGTCACCGCCCGGGGCGGAGATCAGCACGCGCTTGGCGCCCTGGTCGAGCAGCGCCTGGGCCTTGGCCTTGGTGGTGTAGGCGCCGGTGCATTCGAGCAGCACGTCCACGCCGTGGCTGCCCCAGTTGACGCCCTTCGGGTCCTTGGTGGAGTAGAAGGGGATCTTCTTGCCGTCGATGATGATGACGTTATCGCCTTCGGTTTCGACGGAGGTCGCAAAGCGGCCGTGGGTGGTGTCGTACTTGAGCAGGTGGGCGTTGGTGGCCAGATCGCCGGAGGCGTTGATGGCGACCACTTCGAATTCGTTCTGCAGACCTTGCTCGTAAATGGCGCGCAGCGTGCAGCGACCGATACGACCGAAACCATTGATGGCGACCTTGATGCTCATCGAGTCTTCTCCCTAGTTAAATACACGAAACCGAAATCATGTTGCTTGAGGCGCCCGAGGGCGCCATGCGTATCTGTGCGACCCGTCGCCGGATCAGGCGAGCACCTTGCGGACCGCGGCCGCCACCGCGTCGGCGGTGATGCCGAAATACTTGAACAGCTCGCCGGCCGGGGCCGACTCACCGAAGCGGTCGAGTCCGATGACCTCGCCTTCAAGGCCCACGTACTTGCGCCAGCCGTCGGTGACGCCGGCTTCCACGGCGACGCGGGGCAGGCCCTTGGGCAGCACCGCGGCGCGGTAGGCGGCGTCCTGGCGGTCGAAGACGTTGGTGCTGGGCATCGACACCACGCGCACGGCGACGCCATCAATGGCGAGTTGTTTCTGGGCGGCCAGGGCGAGGGCCACTTCGGAGCCGGTCGCTATGATAACGGCTTGCGGCGAAACCGGCTGTGACGCAGTGCCTGCTTCGGACAGCACGTAGCCGCCACGGCGGATGTCGGCGGTCTGCGCGGCGCTGCGCGGCTGGAAGGGCAGGTTCTGGCGCGAGAAGGCCAGCGCGCTGGGGCCGCTGGCGCGTTCGATGGCGGCAGCCCAGGCCACGGCGGTCTCGGTGGTGTCGCAGGGGCGCCAGACGTCCATGTTGGGGATCAGGCGCAGGGAGGCGGTCTGCTCGACCGGCTGGTGGGTCGGGCCGTCCTCGCCGAGGCCGATGGAGTCGTGGGTGAATACGAAGATCTGGCGCACCTTCATCAGCGCCGCCATGCGCAGGGCGTTGCGGGCGTATTCGCTGAACATCAGGAAGGTGGCGGTGTAGGGAACCAGGCCGCCGTGCAGCGCGATGCCATTGGCGATGGCCGCCATGCCGAACTCACGCACGCCGTAGTAAACGTAGTTGCCGCCGGTCGTGCGGGAGACGCCCTTGGCGCCGGACCACAGGGTGAGGTTGGAGCCAGCCAGGTCGGCGGAGCCGCCGAGGAGTTCGGGCAGCTTGGGCGCGAAGGCTTCGATGCTGTTCTGGCTGGCCTTGCGGGTGGCGATGGTCTCGCCCTTCTCGGCAACCTTGGCGAGCACGGCATCCACGTGGGCCGCCCAGTCGGAGGGCAGCTCGCCGGCCATGCGGCGGGTGAATTCGGCGGCGAGCTCGGGGAACTCGGCGGCGTAGGCGGCGAAGCGGGTGTTCCAGTCGCCTTCAAGCGCGGCGCCCTTGGCCTTGGCGTCCCAGGCTTCGTAAACGTCGGCCGGGATCTCGAACGGCGGGTGGTTCCAGCCGATGTAGGCGCGGGCGGCTTCGATCTCGGCGGCACCCAGGGGGGCGCCGTGGACGTCGTGGCTGTCCTGCTTGTTGGGGCTGCCGGCGCCGATGATGGTCTTGCAGCAGATCAGCGACGGCTTGCCGGTTTCAAGCTGGGCGGCCTTCAGGGCGGCCTCGATGGCGACCGGGTCGTGGCCCTGGACGTCGCGCACGACGTGCCAGCCGTAGGCTTCGAAGCGCTTCGGGGTGTCGTCGGTGAACCAGCCTTCGACGTGGCCGTCGATGGAGATGTTGTTGTCGTCGTAGAAGGCGATCAGCTTGCCCAGGCCCCAGGTGCCGGCCAGCGAGCAGGCTTCGTGGGAGACGCCTTCCATCAGGCAGCCGTCGCCCAGGAAGACGTAGGTGTGGTGATTGACGATCTCGTGGCCGGGGCGGTTGAAGTCGGCGGCGAGGATCTTCTCGGCCAGCGCCATGCCCACCGCGTTGGTGATGCCCTGGCCCAGCGGGCCGGTGGTGGTCTCGACGCCCGGCGTGTAGCCGACTTCCGGGTGGCCCGGGGTCTTGCTGTGGAGCTGGCGGAAGTTCTTCAGATCGTCGATGGACAGATCGTAGCCGGTGAGGTGCAGCAGGGCGTAGATCAGCATCGAGCCGTGGCCGTTGGACTGGACGAAGCGGTCGCGGTCGGCCCATTTGGGATTGGCCGGGTTGTGGCGCAGATGGCGGCGCCACAGCACTTCGGCGATCTCGGCCATGCCCATCGGGGCGCCGGGGTGACCGGAATTGGCTTTCTGGACGGCGTCCATGGCCAGCGCGCGGATCGCGCCAGTCAGGGGAGTGAAGACGGGCGGCTTGACGTTACGCGAAGAAGACATCGAATGAACCTTCGGCCGGGGGAGCGGCGCGCAAAGACCGTAATTATCTTTGATTTCAGGGGGCTTGGGTAGCCTTGACGGGCCGAATGCGGGCGTTGGCGGCGTCACGGTCGGGGCGGGAAAAGTCCGGCATAATCCGTGCCGACTTACATTCTCTTACAACGGTGGTCGCCGATGAGTCTTCTTTCGCGTCCGAGCGCCTTGCTCCTGGCTGTCGCCACGCTGCTGCTGGGCGCGTGCGGTGGCATGAAATACACCGTCGACGACGGCCGCAAGGTGAATGAGACGCTGCTCGGCAACCTGCGCCTGCTGGGTCATGGCGAGCGGGCCCTGCGGCCGGCCATCGTGCGTTCGGCGGGCCTCAAGGACCCGGACTGCAGCCACCAGTGGGAGCTGCCCTTCAGCGTGGCGACGAGCTACGAGTGGGAGGAGGACGACCGGGTGGCCTGGGTTCGCGCGCTGCAGGTGGATGAGCGCCTCACGGTGGTCGCCGCGGCGCCCGACATCGGTCTCGCCCCCGGCGACAAGCTGGTCGAGATCAAGGGCTACAAGCGCGACGACGCCAACAAGATGCTGACCGAACTGGCCGAGCTGCGCGACGACGGCAAACCGTTTCCGGTCAAGACGGCGGCCGGCAAGACGGTGACCGTCAAGCCGCTCGAGGTGTGCCGCGGCTACGCCCGTCTGGCGCCGCCGGTGACGCCGGGCTACCAGGATTTCCACTGGCTGATGAGCATCCATCCGCTCGAGATCTTCGGGCCGCAGATCACGCCCGACGAGGCGCTGTGGATGGTGTTGTGGACCCAGGGCCTGTCCGAGGAGGGCGGCACCCGGATGAAGACCTTCCACTACACCAAGGAGGTCGTGTCCACGCTGTTCGAGATCGCCTCGCTGGCGACCGGCCTCAACGCCGCGGCGCAGGCGGCCAAGGTGGCGGCCAACCAGGCGGCCCAGGCGGCGGCTGCGGCGGCGGCCAAGTCGGCCTCGGAAGCGGTGGCCAAGCAGGCGCTTGAGGAGGCGGCCAAGAAGCTCGCCGAGCAGGCGGCCCAGGATTACGTGCAAAAGATCGGCGAGGAAGTCGTCAAGTCGGTCGGCCGCCAGGCCGGCAACGTGCTGCGCGACACCTTCATGGCGCGGATGGGGATGTCGGTGTCGAGCCTGTCGTGGGTCGCCACCACCGCGTTCGACGATGCCGACCGCTGGGCCTACGACCGCATCGGCAAGCTCGGCGGCGATCCGCTGGCCGGTGCCACGTTGCACCAGAAGCTCCTCGACCAGAACCGGGTGAGCAACGTATTCGTGTTCGACGAGGAGCGGCTCGCCAAGCTCGGCACCCTTGCCCGCCAGACCCAGCGCGGCGACATGCTTGCCGCCGTGCTCAAGGGCGCCTCGCTGGAGGCGTTTACGCTCAAGCTGTCAGACCTGCCCAGTGCCTCCGACGAGATCGGCGGCATGGCGCTGCAATCCGACAGCGACGACATCCAGCCCCTGGCCGGCGTCGGCCAGAGCGGCCTGATCGACACTTTGCTGAGAATGCCCCTCGAATCGGGCACCGAGTGAGCCATGAAAATCGTGCGAATCCCTGACCTCGGGGCCGGCCTCGCCGCCGCCCTGCTGGCCTCCGTGGCCGTTGCCGAGGGCATGCCGTCGGCGGCCATGCCCGACGCGTCGGCCCCGGCGGTCGATTGCCCGGCCCTGATGCAGCAGGCCGAGATGACCTTCGAGCGCGGCCAGCAGGCCGCCGCGGCGCGCCAGTGGAAGGAGGCGCGTCCGCTGCTCGCCGATGCCAGCAGCGCCTTCCTCACGGTGGCTGCCGGTTGCCCGGCGGTGGCGGCGCAGGCCAACAGGCAGGGCGACAAGGCGAGCGCCGCGCTCAAGGCGGCGGAGGCCGCTTCCAGCCACCAGAGCGACTGCCTGCCGCGTCTGGACAAGG
This sequence comes from Zoogloea sp., assembly GCF_041911615.1. Classification (GTDB taxonomy): domain Bacteria; phylum Pseudomonadota; class Gammaproteobacteria; order Burkholderiales; family Rhodocyclaceae; genus Zoogloea. The sequence goes on from NZ_JAYROR010000109.1 coordinate 8,095, forward strand.
CGCTCGACCTGGACATCCGCGCCGCCGCCGCCCGTGGCGAGAAGGGCGACCCGGCCCAGATCGAGCGCCTGCTGGCCGACGCCGAGTCCACCTGGCGCGAGGCGGCCGAGATGTGCCAGTCGCCCCACAAGGAAAAAGCCGAGAAGAGCCTCGCCGCGACGATTCGGGTGCGCGCCGCCAACGCCGAGCTGCTGTCCGCCGGCCCGGCCTGCGACGCCGCCTGGAAGAGCGCCGGCTCGCTCGGCGACTACGCCCGCGCCGCGTGGAAGGAAAAGCGCTGGGACGACGCGGCGATGCTCTACGGCAAGGCGGTGCTGGCCTGGGAGGGCGCCGCCGACAAATGCCTCGGCAGCCGCCAGCAGCAGGCGATGCGCAAGGTCGAACAGACCCAGGTCGATGCTCACAACGCCGAGCATTGCGGCCCGCTGTGGGATGCCGCCACCGATCTCAGCCAGCATCTGCGCACCGCCGGCGCGGCCGTATCGGCCACCGAGAAGGACGTCCTTTCGGTAAGGGCCGAGGTGGCCTGGCGGGACGCCGTCGTACAGTGCCGGGGTAATCCCCAGGCCCTGGCGCGGACCAACGCCGACGCCATCGCCCGTGAGCGCGGCACGCCGCTGCCGGTCAATGCGATGGCCTTGTACGGCAGTCGCAAGGCGCCGCCGCCCGCCATCGTGTCCAATCAGCCGGTGATCACGCCGGTGGTGGCCGCGGCCCCGGCGGCGCTCGCGCCCGTCGCGACGAAGGCGCCGGCCAGTGCCACGGTGGCCACGCCTCCGCCCGTCGCCGCGCCCGCGCCCACCGTGGCGGCAGCC
>NZ_JAYROR010000110.1:0-10126 GCF_041911615.1 Zoogloea sp.
CGGCGGCAGGCCGGCCACGCGCTGCGCATCGACCTGCACGGCGACGGCGTCGCGATCCTGTGCCAGACCCCTGCCGGCCCGCGCCGTCTCCTCGCCCGGCGCGCCATCTGCGCGATGCCGCTGCACGTGGCGGCACGCATCGCGCCGGCCCTGCGCGACCTCGGCTTCGACCCCGCCAGGCACCTGCCGCCCCAGGCCCCGTGGCTGGTCGCCAACTTTCTGCTCGACGGCTTTCCGGCCGAACGCGACGAACTGCCGCTGGCCTGGGACAACGTCATCCACGCCAGCCCCGGGCTCGGCTGGGTCGTCGCCACCCATCAGCTGATCCGCGCCGCCCGCCCCGCCAGCACCGTGTTCACCACCTACCGGGCACTCGCCGACGCCAGTCCGGCCGAGGCCCGCCGGCGTCTCGCCGCAGCCGGGCCCGACGCGCTGCTCGCCCTGGCCAGCGAAGACCTGCGCACCGCCTACGGCGAGCCGGCGCTGTGGTGGCACACGCGCGCCGTCGAGATCACCGTGCGCGGCCACGGCATGGCCACCCCGGTAGTCGGCAGCCTTGCCAATCCCGGCCTGGCGGCGCTGCGTGCGGCGGACGGGCCGCTGCTGTTCGCCCATTCCGATCTGTCGGGGTATTCGGTGCTCGAGGAAGCGGTGTGGTGGGGCGAGCAGGCCGCCCGGCGGGCGCTGGGTTGAGCGGCAGACGGGCGGCAGTCGTCGCCACGCGCCAGCACCGGCAAGGCGCCGCCGTTCAAGCCCGGGACTTGGCCGGCGCGCCCAGCACGGCGGAGGACGCGCCGTCGTCGAGCCCGGGCGGCAACACCCGGGCGATGCCCTCGACCAGCGGCTTCATCTGCGCCTCGAGGCTCGCCACCGCCGCCTGGGCGCGGGCGTTGTCGCCCGCCCGCGCGGCGGCCTCGAGACGTCCGGCCAGGGCGGCGATCTCGTTCATGCCGAGCAGCCCGGCGCGGCCCTTGAGCGAATGGGCGGCAAGCGCGACCTGCTCCCAGTTGCGCGCGTCGGTATCGGCCCGCAGGGCGGCGGGGCCACCGGCGAACTGGCCGCAGAACTTGGCCAGCAGACGCGGGTAAAGCACCGGGCTGATGCCCGTGTCGTTGATGGCGCAATCCGGGTCGAGCCCCGGAATCCCCTCGAGCCCGACCACCGCGGCGGCACCGATGGCCAGCGGCGGCATCGCGTCGGGGGCGAGCGCGGCGCGGTGGTGCTGGCGCAGGACTTCGAACAGCTCGGCCAGCTCGTAGGGCTTGTTGAGGCAGCCGTTCATGCCCAGCGACAGGCAGTGTTCGAGCACGCTGCGGCCCCGGTGGGCCGACAGGGCATACACCGGCAGGGCGTCGAATTCGCGGCGGGCACGGATCTGCCGGATCGTCTCGTAACCGTCCATCACCGGCATCTGCAGGTCGAGCAGGACCAGCGCGTAGCTGTCGGGCGGCTGGCCGGTGAGCTGGGCCAGCGCGTCGCGGCCGTCGGCGGCGGTATCCACCTCGACGCCCCAGCGGCCCAGCAGCGCCACCGCCACGTCGCGGCTGGTGCCGTTGTCCTCGACCAGCAGCACGCGCATGCCGTCGAGCGCGCCGGTGGCGACCTTGCCGGTGGGCTCCTCGGCCGGCTGGCGGCCCAGCGCCAGATCGCACAGGCGGCGCAGCACGCTTGGCAGGATCGGCTTGTCGCACAGGTGCAGGCCGCCGGGGCGCAGCTCGGGCAGTTCCTCGTCGAGGGTGCGCGGCACCGACACCAGCGCCACCTGCGCGGGCACCCGGTCCGGCGTGGCGGCCAGAGCCTTCATGATCTGGCCGCCGTCCCGGTCGGGCAGCGTCCAGTCGAGGAACAGCAGGTCGTAGGGCGCCGGCGCGGCTTCGAGGCAGGCCAGCAGCTCGGCGCCGCTGCTCACCGAATCGACTTCGTCGACGCCTTCGTAGCTGAGCAGGTCGATCAGCGCCAGGCGGGCTTCGGGGTAGTCCTCGGCGACCAGCACGCGCAGGCCGCTCGCCGGCGGACGGGGCGCGGCCTGCGCGGCAGCGGTGTCGCGGACGAGGGGGAGCTGGACGCGGAAGCGGCTGCCGCTGCGCGGCACGCTGTGCACGTCGATGGTGCCGCCCATCGCCTCGACGAGCCGGCGCACGATCGACAGGCCAAGGCCGGTGCCGCCGTACTGGCGGGTGGTGGCGCCCTCGGCCTGGACGAAGTCGTCGAACAGCTGGGCGATCTGCTCGGCGCGCATGCCGATCCCGGTGTCTTCGACGGTGAGCCCGACGACAGGGCGGCCGTCGCCGTCGATGCGACAATCGACCCGCAGCGAAACGTGGCCGGCGGGGGTGAACTTGACCGCGTTGGAGAGCAGGTTGGCGAGCACCTGGCCGATCCGCAGCGGGTCGCCGACCAGGCGCTCGCCGAGCAGCGCGACGCTGTCGGCGCGGGCCTCGAAGAGCAGTTCGACGCCCTTTTCGAGGGCCACCCGCTCGACCAGCAGGAAGGCGTTGGCGATGACCTGCTCGAGGTGGAACGGGATCGCCTCCAGTTCCAGCCGGCCGGCCTCGATCTTGGAGAAGTCGAGGATGTCGTTGAGGGTGTCGAGCAGCGCGCGGCCGGCAATCCGGATCTTGCTGGCGTAGTCGCGCTGGCGCGGCGACAGGCGGCTGTGGAGGATCAGCTCGGCCATGCCGATCACCGCGTTGAGCGGCGTGCGGATCTCGTGGCTCATGTTGGCGAGGAACAGCGACTTGGCCTGGGTGGCCTGCTCGGCGCGGGCGCGGGCGTCCTCCAGCTCGCGACCAATGGATTCGCGCTCGCGGATGTCGTTCTCGATGGAGCCGGCCATCGAATTGAAGGTGGAACGCAACACCTGGACTTCCTCGACGCCGGCGCTATCGGCGATACGCGCGTCGTACTCGCCGCGGGCCAGCCGATCGGTGGCGGCGCACAGCTCTTCGATGGGGCGCAGCACCTGCCGGCGCACGATGTGGGCACCCCGCAGCACCAGCAGCGCCGTCAGCAACATGCCGAAGATGGCGGCGATGATCCAGTCGCGCAGGGCCGTGCGGGCGCTCACCACCGCAGCGCCGGTGCGGATGTCGACGCGGTGCTTGAGCTCGGCCACGGCGGTGGCCACGTTGGCCCGCTTCACGTCGTACTCGCGGCTGTGGACCAGGGTCACCGCGAGTTCGGGGCGCGGTTCGTCCTCGGACACGAAATCGCGCCGCTGGGGGTCGTACAGGCCCTGGGTCGCCGCGAAGGCGACCTGCTCGAGGGCCTTGAGCGCCTCGGTTTCGGCCAGCACCCGCTCCAGCGCCTCGAGTTCGGCGCCGTCGAAGCCCCGCGCCACCATCCGCGCCCGCAACGACACGCCGGCGCCGGTGCGGCTCTGGGCGAAGGGCGTGGTGCCCGCGACGACGCGATCCCAGTAGGTGGCGGGCTCGCTGTCGACGATGGGCGGCTTCTCGCCTTCGCGAATCGCCAGGATCGCGTAGTAATACGTGAGGTAACGCGTCTCGCGGGTGACGGCGTAGCTGCGCACCAGCCGCGTCAGGGTATCCATCTCGCGGCGCAGTTCGTCCACCTGACGCAGCGCCTCGGCGCGATTCTGATGCACGGCCTGGACGCGATCGAAGGCCGACAGGACGATCACGGAGATCGTCCCGTTGATGCCGACGATGAGTAGCAGCACCGCCGAGAAGATGAAGGAAAGCTTGGAGAGCTTCATGGGCAGCCGATCAGCTTACACCGCTCGCCCCGTCATGCCGCGGCGACGGAGCGGCGCCTGCAAACGATTTCACTGAGCAGGTCGAGCACGCAGTAAAAGGCGCCCGCCGCGAGTGGCGGATTGCTGACCGGCCAGCCCAGGCCCGGCAGCGTGGCGCGCCAGGTCCAGTTGCCGAGCCAGGTGCCCCACAGCTCCATCGCCAGCGACAGCAGGAACATCGTCGCGTACAGCCGCGGCGCCGGCCCCCAGCGCAGGCAGGCCAGGAAGATCAGGATCAGCGGTGGCCCGAGCCAGTCGAGCCGCCCCAGCGCCAGCGCGCTGACGCCGACCACCGCCAGCCACGGGGTAGCCGCCAGCAAGCGGTCCGGCAGCCGTCCGGCCAGCCGCAGTCCGAGCCAGTAGAGCAGCACATGACCCGGCGGGACGAACAGCGGCAGGTTGCCCAGCCGGTAGTCGTACAACCCCCAGACCAGCGAGAGCACGACTTCGCCGGCGGTGGCGATGGCGAGGCAGGCCAGCAGCCGGGCGCGCAGCCCGGCCGCGCGGGCCACCAGCAGCGCGCACAGCCCCCAGGTCCAGGCGCTGACGAGCGGCTGCCCCCAGGCGCCGCCGAAGCGATCCGCCAGGAGGCCGACCGCGATGGTCAGGCCGACGACGCCACCGAGCGGGAGGGTCTGGCCCACCGCCCGGGGCTTATTCGATGCCCTGGCTGGCCAGGTATTCCTCGTAGGTGCCGCGGTAATCGACGATGTCGCCGGGGCCACGGATCTCGAGGATGCGGGTGGCGATGGACGACACGAACGCCCGGTCGTGGGAGACGAAGAACAGCGTGCCGCTGAAATCCGCGATGCCCGAGTTGAGGGATTCGATGGATTCCATGTCCATGTGGTTGGTGGGCTCATCCAGCAGCAGCACGTTCTTGCGCTGGAGCATCAGCTTGCCGAACAGCATCCGGCCCTGTTCGCCGCCCGAGATCACCTTGACCGACTTCTTCACGTCGTCGCCCTTGAAGAGCAGCCGGCCCAGCGTGCCGCGGATCAGGGTTTCGGCGTCGTCGCCCTCGTAGCCGCCTTCGCGCACGTAGCCGCTGATCCAGTCGGTGAGGTTCTCGCCGCTGGCGAAGTCGTCGGCGTGGTCCTGGGCGTAGTAGCCCAGCTTGGCCTTCTCTGCCCACTTGATGGAGCCGAACTGCGGCTTGAGGCCGTGCAGCTGCTCGCCCACCAGCAGCTTGAGCAGCGTGGTCTTGCCGATGCCGTTCTCGCCGATGATCGCGATGCGGTCGTTGGCGTCGGCGGTGAAGGTGAAGTTCTTGATGATCGGCTTGGCCGGATCGTAGCCGAAAGTGAGATTTTCGATCTCCACGGCCTGGCGGTGCAGCTTCTCCTTTTCGTCGTACTCGAAGCGGATCCACGGGTACTGGCGGCTGGACGGCTTGAACTCGTCGATCTTGATCTTCTCGATGAGCTTGGCGCGGCTGGTGGCCTGGCGCGCCTTCGACTTGTTGGCGGAAAAGCGGCGGACGAACTCCTGCAGCTCCTGCACGCGCTCCTTGGCCTTCTGATTGGCGGCCGACTGGCGCTCGCGGGCCTGGGTGGAGGCCTCGATGTAGTCGTCCCAGGTGCCCGGCCACACCTGGATGCGGCCGTAGTCGAGGTCGGCCATGTGGGTGCACACCTGGTTCAGGAAGTGGCGGTCGTGGGAGATGATGATCATCGTGGAGTTGCGCTCGTTGAGCACGTTCTCCAGCCAGCGGATGGTGTTGATGTCGAGGTTGTTGGTCGGTTCGTCGAGCAGCAGGATGTCCGGGTTGGCGAACAGGGCCTGGGCCAGCAGCACCCGCAGCTTCCAGCCCGGGGCGACTTCACGCATCGGGCCGTTGTGTTGTTCGGTGGGGATGCCGACGCCGTGCAGCAGCTCGCCGGCGCGAGCCTCGGCGGTGTAGCCGTCGTACTCCGCGAAGTGGCCTTCGAGCTCGGCCGCCTTCATGTAGTCGTCTTCGGTCGCCTCGGGGTTGGCGTAGATGGCGTCCTTTTCCTTCATGCAGGCCCACATCTCGGCGTGACCCATCATCACCACGTCGAGCACGCGCTCGTCTTCGTAGGCGAACTGATCCTGCTTCAGGAAGGCCATGCGCTCGCCGCTGTCGAGCGACACGTTGCCGGCGGACGGCTCCAGCACGCCGGCCAGGATCTTCATGAACGTGGACTTGCCGGCCCCGTTGGCACCGATCAGGCCGTAGCGGTTGCCGTCGCCGAACTTGACGGAGACGTTCTCGAACAGGGGCTTGGCCCCGAACTGCATGGTGATGTTGTTGGCGATGAGCACGACGCGAATTCCTCAAATTCCGGCAGGCTGAACGGCGCAGCCGGCAAAAAAAGTGCGCGCCGACCCGAAGCCGGCGCTGCCTGCCCGAAATTTATCATATCTTTCAAGCACCTGAGAAATTATCTCGGTGCTCGCGTACTGCGCTCAGACCAGAGACGGGCCCGACACGATGGCCGCGGCCTCGGTCTCGGAGATCCGGATCGTCGCGGTGGAGATCACGTGGATGGTCAGCCACTCGTGCAGGCGCTCCGCGCCGTCGCCCTCGAACGACAGGAAGCGGCAGCCCAGCAGCCCGCCTTCGGCACCGAGCACGAAGTTCACCGTTCTGGCGGTTCCGCGGATCTGATCCGGAATGCCCTCGAGATGCAGCACGAACGGGAGGTCGAGGGGCTCGGGCAACGGCACGCCCCACGACAGGCTGAACCCCTCGAGCGAGAGGTCATTGACCGGCTGCCTGACCCCGTCGATCTCCACCCAGAAGCAGACGTTGCCCCAGCGGGTCGCCACGAAGCGCTGACGCTTGCGACGCTCGGCCCCGCTTGCGTTCTCGTGTTTCGACATCAGAAACCTCCAAATTCAATCTAATTTAAATTTATTTCACAAAAACACAAAATTTATACATCAAATGATTTTTTTATTCAAAAAATCAAAATCGACACTCAAAACCAAAAAAAGTAAAAGAGCATCGACGTTAAATTCGTCTCAAATACACATGGATTAACATTTGCCCGTCGGAATTTTTTACATTAATCCATCGTCACATTTTCTTGAAAACTTAAATTATTGATTTTTATAAGCCAACTCAGAACGGGCACACCTTTTGCTGAGTAAATGGGAGCAGTCGGGGCCCAATCCCATTGCCAAATATTTTTAGTGTTTTCCAAACTGGAGTTTTTAAATGAAAAAACTGCTTGCCCTCGCCCTCGTCGCCGCTGCCGGTTCCGCCCAAGCCGCCACCATCACCACTGGCGACACCTACGGTCTGGTCAACACCAACTGGGTCAACCCCCTGTCCGGCCTGTCGCAATTCGATCCCACCCTTGGCACCCTGAACAGCGTCAAGATCGAGCTGTCCGGCGACATCGTCCAGACCTTGAAGGCTGAAAATACCGGCAACACCGCCGACACCCTGACCCCGATCGCTGGCGCCAACCTGCTGTTCCGCCACGGCACCACCACCCTGCAGACCCTGGCCCTGAGCAACGCCGGCGCCGCGTTCTCCGCCACCGCCTTCGACGGCACTTCCGACTTCTCCGGCACGTCGGGCACCGACTTCGGCTCGCTGACCGCCGCCGGCTCGCTGCCCGCCTTCACCTACACCTCCGCCGCCGACCTGGCCGCCTTCATCGGCACCGGCAACCTGGGCGCCTTCAACGTCCGCGCAGAAGGTAACGGCACCATTGACTCCGCCAACGGGAATCTGGATTCGTCCATCAAGACCCAGGCCCGTTACAACCTGACCCTGACCTACGACTACACCGCTCCGGTCACCCCGATCCCGGAACCCACCTCCATGGCCCTCGTTGGCCTGGGCGCCCTGGGTCTGGCCGCTGCCCGTCGCCGTAAGTAATTCGCTTCGACGCCCGATCTGATCGGGCGTTCGCTGCAAAGCAGAAAAGCCACCGCGAGGTGGCTTTTCTGCTTTGCAGGATCGGCTCCCGCGGACGGATGCCCGATCTTGAAACTATGCGCTCATTCGTCGTCCATCGCGGCCGAGGTGTACACGGCCTGCACGTCGTCGAGGGATTCGAGCGCATCGAGCAGCTTCTGCATGCGCACGGCGTCGTCGCCGACGAGCTCGGTGTCATTGAGCGGCTTCATGGTCACTTCGCCGAACTCGGCGGTGAACCCCGCCTTCTCGAGGGCCTCCTTGACGTCACCGAACTGGTACGGATCGGTGAGCACCTCGATCGAACCGTCGTCGTTGGGCACCACGTCGTCGGCGCCGGCTTCCAGGGCGGCTTCCATCAGCGCGTCCTCGGAGGTCCCCGGCGCGAACAGCAGCTGACCGCAGTGCTTGAACTGGAAGGACACGCAACCGTCGGTCCCCATGTTGCCGCCGTACTTGTTGAAGGCGTGACGCACGTCGGCCACGGTGCGGGTCTTGTTGTCGGTCAGGCAATCAACCATCACCGCCGCGCCGCCGATGCCGTACCCTTCGTAGCGGGCCTCCTCGTAGGTGACGCCCTCCAGCTCGCCGGTGCCTTTCTTGACGGCGCGATCGATGTTGTCGGCCGGCATGTTCACAGCCTTGGCCCGATCGACGGCGAGGCGCAGGCGCGGATTGAAGGCCGCGTCGCCGCCGCCCATGCGAGCCGCCACCGTGATTTCCTTGGCCAGCCGGGAAAAGATCCGGCCTCGCTTCTCGTCCTGTCGGCCCTTACGGTGCTGGATGTTGGCCCACTTGGAATGACCCGCCATGATTCTGTGTCCTTGATTTACGACGTAAAACCGCGATTTTACCCCGCCGCCCGATCTTCGCGCAGCCCGCGCTTGTGCCGGATCAATTCGGGCGCCGATTTTTCAGGGTCGGCAGGGCGTATTTCATGCCTGAAACGGGGACTTGTCCGATAATCGGGCGTTAAGCCTCTTTCGCCTCGCTTCCCGGAGAACCCCATGACCGAGCCCCTCATCATCGCCAAGTCCAAGGACAAGGACATCGCCCTGCTGCCCCAGCTGGCCAACCGCCACGGCCTGATCACCGGCGCCACCGGCACCGGCAAGACGGTGACGCTGCAGAAGATGGCCGAATCCTTCGCCAGCATCGGCGTGCCGGTGTTCATGGCCGACGTGAAGGGCGACCTGTCGGGCATCGGCGCCGCCGGCGTCGAATCGCCCAAGCTCAAGGAGCGCCTGGCCGCCCTCGGCATCGACGAATTCACCCCGCGGGCCAACACCGCGGTGTTCTGGGACGTCTTCGGCGAGGCCGGCCACCCGGTGCGCGCCACGATCTCGGACATGGGCCCGATGCTGATCGCGCGACTGCTCAACCTCAACGAGACCCAGGCCGGCGTGCTGCAGCTGGTGTTCAAGATCGCCGACGACCAGGGCCTGCTCATCATCGACCTGAAGGACCTGCGCGCCACCCTGCAATACGTGGGCGACAACGCCAAGGACTTCACCACCGAATACGGCAACATCTCGGCCGCCTCGATCGGCGCGATCCAGCGCGGCCTGCTGGCCATCGAAGCCCAGGGTGGCGACAAGTTCTTCGGCGAGCCGATGCTCGACATCGCCGACCTGATCCAGACCGACGCCGACGGCCGCGGCGTGATCAACATCCTGGCCGCCGACAAGCTCTACAACTCGCCCAAGCTGTACTCCACCTTCCTGCTGTGGATGCTGGCCGAGCTCTTCGAGCAGCTGCCGGAAGTGGGCGACGTGGACAAGCCCAAGCTGGTGTTCTTCTTCGACGAGGCCCACCTGCTGTTCAACGAGGCGCCCAAGGCCCTCCTCGAGAAGATCGAGCAGGTGGTGCGGCTGATCCGCTCGAAGGGCGTCGGCGTCTACTTCGTCACCCAGAACCCCCTGGACGTGCCCGAGACGGTGCTCGGCCAGCTCGGCAACCGCGTCCAGCACGCCCTGCGCGCCTTCACCCCGCGCGACCAGAAAGCCGTCAAGACCGCCGCCGAAACCATGCGCGCCAACCCCGAGTTCGACGCCGCCACGGTCATCACCGAACTGGGCGTCGGCGAGGCCCTGATCTCCTTCCTCGACGAGAAGGGCCGGCCGCACATGGTGGAGCGCTGCTTCATCATCGCGCCGGATTCCCGCCTCGGCCCGCTCACCGCCGCCGAACGCAAGGCCGCCATCGAGAGCTCGGTGATCTACGGCCACTACGAGCAGATGATCGACCGCGAGTCGGCCTACGAAAAGCTGCGCGGCGGCGCGGCCAGCGCGGCAGCCCCGGCCGGCCAGGCGCCGGCGGCGCAGGACGACGGCGGCGGGCTGCTCGGTGGGCTCAGCAGCATCTTGTTCGGCAGCACCGGTCCGCGTGGCGGGCGTCACCCCGGCCTGGCCGAGCAGGCGGCCCGCAGCGCGGTGCGCACCGTCGGCTCGACGATCGGGCGCGAGATCGTGCGC